>CAYGDY010000001.1:0-271151 GCA_964348795.1 uncultured Pseudobdellovibrionaceae bacterium
CTTCCTTTGCCCCCTCTCCCCAGAGGGGAGAGGGGGCAAAGGAAGGATTTCAAAGTGATGATTGATTTTCAAGGGTTTTGGCGGTATCGTTTTGCCCATGTTTGCCGATGATCTGCCCAAGCCTAAAACTGCCCCGTTTCCCAGAAATTTGACAGAGTTGTCCGTGCAGGAGCTGGCGGAGTATATTGTCGATCTGGAAGGGGAAATTCGCAGGGTGCAGGCCGATATCGAAAAGAAAAAAGCCTCTCAGGCGGCCGCCGCCCTCTTTTTTAAATCATAACAGTAACAGGATATTCACGATGCGCATTGAAGAAGACGTCAAACTGGATTTCAAGGATGTGTTGATCCGCCCCAAGCGCTCGACCTTGTCCAGCCGGAAGGCGGTGGAGCTGTCGCGCGAATTTGTTTTCAAATGGAGCGGTAAAACATTGAACGGGATTCCCATTATCGGGGCCAACATGGATTCTGTGGGGACGTTCTCTATGGCCAAGGCCTTTATGGAGAATGGCGGGGGCCTAACGGTGGCGCTTCACAAGCATTATCCGCTGGAGGCGCTGGAGGCGTTTTATACGGAACATGGTGCGGACTCGGTGTGGTATTCCATCGGGATGCTCAAGGAGGACGAAGAAAAGCTCGAGACTTTTGTCAAGAAGGGCTTTGATCCCGATAAAATCTGCATTGACGTGGCCAATGGCTATAGCGAGCATTTTGTGGGATTCGTGAAGAAAATGCGCGAAAAAATGCCAAAGGCCACGATTATGGCGGGGAATGTCGTGACAGGTGAAATGGTGGAGGAGTTGGTTCTGGCGGGCGTGGATGTGGTGAAGGTCGGGATTGGCCCGGGCAGTGTGTGCACCACCCGCAAAATGACAGGCGTGGGCTATCCGCAACTCTCGGCGATTATTGAGTGCGCGGATGCGGCGCATGGGCTGGGCGGCGTGATCTGCGCCGATGGTGGCTGTACGGTGCCTGGCGATCTGGCCAAGGCGTTTGGGGGCGGGGCAGATTTTGTGATGCTGGGCGGCATGCTGGCCGGCCATGACGAATCCGAGCAGGAGATTGTGGAGGAGGGCGGCAAGACGTATCTCCAGTTCTATGGGATGAGTAGCGACACCGCGATGAAAAAGCACAAGGGCGGTGTAGCGGAATACCGCGCGTCCGAAGGTAAAACGGTGCGTGTGCCTTACCGCGGACCGGTATCACAGACGTTGCAGGGGATTTTAGGCGGCCTGCGGTCGAGCTGTACCTATGTCGGGGCCAAGAAACTCAAGGAAATTTCCAAGCGCACCACCTTTATTCGGGTAACCCAGCAACTCAACACCGTGTTCGGGAATGAGTAGGGTGGATCGGATCACCCGTTCAGCTCTATTGTGGGCCTGTGTAATGGTAGTAGTAACTGGCGTTTTCGATTTGTATCGTCCATGCGTCCTGAATTTCTTTGACCGTTTTGGGGCCATCGATGATTCCGTCTTTTAGCGCGTTAGCAACGTCCCAGACACAGATTTGGGTTTCTTTGTTGTGCCAGAAAAGGGTGATTCCCTCTGCGGGGGTTCTGGCTGGGATGTTGAGTGTTCTTCCAGCAAAGTCAACACTGACCGATGTGTTGGGGTTCTCTCTGAGATCATCTGCTCGTTGATAAACATCTTCTAAGGACGATGGGGAGATGTCTAGTGCTTGAGCCTTTTCCAAAAATGCCTTGGTTACAATGTTTTTTGCGGTGTTTGCGAGTGGAGAACGGCCATATAAGATTCCTTCCTTTTGGATCTTTGTATCTTGCGCAGACTGAATGAGAGCAGGATCCATATTTATGCAAACTCTATTGCGTATATTGTTTGAAAGAGTGAATGCCGGGATAAGAGCGGAACCTATTGCAGTGCGCGATATTATGGATTTCTCAAAGGCTAGGGCACCCATTGTTCCTAGTGCTGTCGTCCCACCATGCCATATAAGCTCGTCCATACCTCCTTGTTCATGTATATAGTATGTAGAGGTGGCGAGCCATGCCCCAAGAAGGGCGGCTTTTGTTGTTTTATTCATATCATATGTCTCCATTTCAATTCAGAAATAACTTTTTGTGTATTTTGGAACTTTTAAACAGTTTTTTTGTTATGTCAATGTATTTTTGAAATACGTTATGGTGTTTTATCAAAACATCATCACCCTTGCGCTTTGTGGCAGGGGGCGCTAGGGTGGGGCGGGATTTTTACATGATAAAGGATAAATGGCTATGGACGAAATCGAAGAACGCTTGAAGGAATGCGCACAGGATTGCTTTACAAGCTATGCCGCATGGCGCGCCAATGAACAAGACAGTACAGCCCGCGAGGCCTTGCAGGATGCTGTGCATGAACTGCGAAAGGTGGCTTCACGTGTTGAAATTGAACTCGCGGTCAGTGAACGCAAGCAAATGGCACAAAAGCCTATTCCTATACCGCCGCACCGTGATGCGCGGGGGCGCCATCAGGCGCCGCCGGATCATGAGGATGGTGATGATATCGGGAATCTCGAAGGTGGTTTTGAACAGCGTCCGCCACGGATGAATAATAACAACAATAATATGCGCCGTCGGGGCGGGGGCACCATTCCCCGTCGGGGCGGCCCCTCCACGCAGGAAAGCGGTGGCGGGAATTCTTGAGAAGGGCTTGTGTGTCACTCCCTGCCCTCTCCTCAGAAAGGTAAGAGTCTTTTACGCTAGTCATCCTGAGGGCGAAGCCCGAAGGATCTCATGTGTTTCGGGATCCTTCGTTTCACTCAGGATGACAAAGAGATTTTGAACCACCAAGACACCAAGCTTTTCCATTTATCGTCATTGCGAGCGACCGAAGGGAGCGCGGCAATCCATTTTTTGTTTTTTCTGGATTGTTTCGGCTTTGCCTCGCAATGACGAAAGAGGGGGCTGAGCCTCTTTCATTTGTATGTCCTAAAACCCGTCTTTTTCGTGCCGGAGCTGTGCAAAGCGCACTGCGCTTTCGGCCCTGAGGAACACATTTGTTTTCTTTTCCATCCCGAGCGTGACGGGGAGCGTGGGTTTTCCTTGGGCTCTTAAGTGTTCGACCTCCTGCATTCTGCGCTGGATGTCGGGATTATCGGGTTCGATATGCAGGCCAAAGGCCCCGTTGTTTTGGGTGTATTCATGCCCGCAATAGATCAATGTTTCGTCTGGCAGGGCAGAAATTTTTTGGAGACTTTGCCAGAATTGCTCTGCGGTGCCGCCCATCAGCCGCCCGCATCCCATGGAAAAAAGTGTATCTCCTGTAAACAGGATGTGCGAGGCGGGCAGGTGATAACATAAGGCGCCCTGTGTATGGCCCGAAGTTTCTATGATATGGATGTTCTCTTGCATACCCAGAGGCAAGATGTCTTTGTCCTTGAGTGTTTTGGTCAGGCTTGGAATCTGCCGAAGCTCTTTTTCCGGTCCGTAGATATCGCAGGCATAACGGGCCTGCAAGGCGGAATTGCCTGCTGTATGATCCCCGTGGTGATGCGTGTTGAGGATAAAGGCAGGGATGAGATGCCGGCGTTCCAGATATGCGATGACAGGATCGGCCTCTCCTGCATCGATGACCACGCAGGCCCCGTCCGGTGTTTCGAGAATGTAGCAGTAATTGTCCCGCAGAACGGGAATCAGGGTCACGGTCGTCATAAAATCTCCGACAGGTTCCGCGTGGCACTGCCACGGGGGAGGGGCTTGGGCTGGCTGTCATGCGGTGCCCAGCCAAGCAGAAAGATGATTTCAAACGTGGCGCGAATGCGTCCATCGGGTTCACTGAAATGGTTTTGATAGTGTGCCGCCATATCGGAAAAAAAATCTTTTCCGACAAAGCGTTTGTCGCGCGCAAAAAGCGCGTTATTTTCCCCCATCCCGCGTAAGTCATGCAGGAGCTTGAAGGGTGTGTCGTATGTCACGCGCACAATCTCGGAATCCACCACTGGCAAGGCAAAGCCCGCGCGCTGGAGGAGTGTCCCCATTTGCTGTTTGTCGGCAAAGGGGAAGACGCGTGGCGATACACCATCTTTGCGGGCGAGTTCTGTATGCATCAGGCTGGCGCGCAGTTCATGGAGTGTTTCTCCGCCAAACAGCGCCCCGAGGAAGAGGCCGTCGGGTTTCAGGCTCTTGCGGAGCTGGATCAGGGCGCCTGGCAGATCGTTGCGGGCGTGGAGATCAAGGATACTCAATACCAGATCAGAAGGAGCGTCCGGCGTATCCAGAATTTCCGTGTTTTCAAAGGGGATAAATTGTTTTGTACGCAGATCGGGAAAAGAGTGTTCCAGATGTCCGGCAGTACGGTTGCCGTTTAGTAAAACTGTTTGAAACGTTCGTTTGATATCCTGCAGGCGGGAAAGAAGTTCACGCTCCGTCCAGTCAAACAAAAAGGCGTGAGCCGCGAAGGCTGTCTGGCTTCGGGCCTGTGCCCGTGCTCTGAATGTGCTATCGAAAAGACAGGGCGGGGTTACCATCGTTCGGGTTCGGGTTTGGGCAGGACGTGATTTTCGACACTGTCTAAAAAGGCTTCGAGTTCGGCTTCGTAGTCTTGTACATCATCCCCGAGGTCTTCAGCGGAATAATCGGGGATGACCCGTTGCGGAATGTTTTTCGGGGCGCTGTCCGGCGTGGTGCCGTGAAACGGGATGTGCTTTTTCGGGCCTGTGGGCTGATACTTGTTTTTTGTTTCTTCGGGTGTTTTATCCGGAGATGGCAAGGCAATCGCAGGGACCGGATCCACAGGAGGCTTTGATTTCAGGCTTTCCAGAGAGGAATAGGTTAAGGGCAGGGACCAGTCGGGCTGGAGGCCTTCAAAGCGCTGTTTCACGATTTCCTTCACCTGCAATTTGGCATCGAGGCGCAGGTCCTCGTGGAAATACTGATAGGCGCGGGCAATAGCCATCATGAAATGCGGTTCCTTGGACAGGAGTCGTTTTAACAGCATGAGCTGGTAAAAGGGCAGGAATTTGGCTTCACTGTATTTCATGGTCTCTGGTGGAGACGCCACGGCAAAGGGATAAATCCGGTGCGGCGTGATCCCAAGATGGGAGAAATAGCTCTCTCCCAATTTGATAACCTTGGCAGGGGCAATTCCGAATTCATCGGCAATGAATTTCTTGAGCAGGCGGATATCCGTCACCTCCGGCGGAATGTTGAAACTCGGGGCGGAAATGGTCAGGCCGTTGCCCTCGTGCCGTTGCGGGATCGGCAGGTGTTTCATCACGATTCCCGCATGGACATGCCCTTTGAGATCCTTCGTCAGGGGCAGGACGACGGCCGTATTGATGGTTTTGCCGTCATGGACAATGAAGTCAATGCTTTCCGAGGAAAGCCCTGAAATCGCGCCCCGACTTTGCCCTTCCTCGACGAAGAGCGAATGCACGGCGCGGAGCTGTCCCCCCGTCCCCTTGATATCCTTGAAGCGGTCATCCTTTGTGCCCAGCATATCCAAAATGGTTTTGGAATCGATCTTTTGATTGATCTGGGAGACCTGCAAGGCCAGATGTTTGTCGGACCATGTTTCAGGCTTGATTCTCAGATGCTGGAATAAGGTCAGAATCTGGAGCTCCAGCCGTGCATTGGGAATCATGCCCACCGTAATGGCATTCAAAACCTGCTGGGCATCCATCTCGCGGATTTGACCTTTGCCCTGGAACTTTTCGGACTCTACATAGCTTTTGGGCTGGAATGCATTCCTGTTTTCCTCGACATGCAGATAATAGGTATGGATTTTTTCATCGATATAATCGGGGGAAGGGTAATAATCGGGTCCTTTTTCAATAATTTCTCCGGCTTTGGGCTTCAGGCCGATATGGTCGCGTGAGAACAAGACCGTGTGCTTGTGATCCAGAATCTTGAGGTCCATCATGGCATTTGCATCCACACACAGGGCTTCGATCATGTGACCGGACCAGCGCCGCCCGTCGATATTCATGCCGCCACGCGGCACGGCATTGGCAATACTGCGTGCCATCCCGTCATGGAGATAGACTTTGAGTCTGCCGTTTTCGTTGATGCGGTAGGGGATGATTTCTGTGAGGTCCAGTTCACGGCTGACGACATCGACAATCTCGCCGGTATTGTTATCCCGCATGGCGGTGATTTTCAAATGGTTGGCGGTGCTGATGGATGGGCGGCGTTCCTCGATGTTCAGGCTTCTGCGTTCGGGCAGTTTATATGCCACGGCCAGAAAACAGGTCGGCGGGTTGCCGAGCGGGTGCCCGTTTTCTTCATAGAGGCGAAATTTGCCTTCAAAGTTTTTCTCGACAAAATCCTCGTCCCAGAAAGGACCGGAATACTGGACGCGGGCCCCCAGCGCCTGAAGTTCTTTCCGGAAATCCTGTACGGTGAAAAAGGTATATTCAAGGGGAAGTGTTGTTTCCCAGTTCGTCCGGTCATCTTTGCGCAGGGCAAATTCATAGGCCCATTTATGGGGCAGATGGAACAGACGGGTGCGGGGGTAACGCTCTGGCAGTTCTTCAAGAAAAAACCCGCCGCATCCGGCATCTTGCTTTGGGCGGGCATGTTCGGCGTACCAGACGAGGAGATCGGGCTCGGACAGGTTGATAATATCATCGCCCATGCTGGGAGTGTCCGGCATTTCCATCAGGACGAATTCATCGGCCGGTGGGCTGGCGTAGTCGCGGATGAACATGACCCCGCCTTTTTTCAGCATTTTGAAGTGGGTGTTCAAGGTGTCGCGCACCACCCGTTCGTTATAGCGGGAATGGGAGTACACTTCGTGCAAGATGTAGGAATTGATAATCGCATCCACGGATTCGTCTTCAAAAATTGTGCCTGAAACATCCCCGATTTTAAAATCCAGATTGGGGAGTTTGTAAGATTCCTTGGCTTTGCTAATCAGGCGTTTGTTCTTGTCGAGCCCTAGAAAGGTGATTTTGGGTTTCATGGCGGCCATGGCATAGGTCATGGTGCCATCATCGCACCCCATGTCGATAACGGTGGCGTTATCGTCAATCAACAGGTGGGAGAGGGTAAACCACGCCTTGCGGATCATATCGGGCGAAATATCCTTGAGCAGGGTATTACGGCGCTCGATATAGGCTTGGGCTTGGGCTTCCAGATCACTCATGCCCCTTTATTTATAAGGTTTAGCGGGCTTTGAAAAGGAAAATATCCGGCGTGTGTCACCCCCCCTAAGAATGATACACAGGATCGTCACCCCCGCCGCTTGGCGAAAGCCAAGCTGAGAGTGCGGGGGGCCTTTGGATGCGCAACGGGATGACGGGAAATATATTGGTGTTATGGGGCTGTACAAAAAGGCTTTGGAAGCTCATACATTCCCCATGGATTCCAGACAGTTTATAACGCAACTGATTGATACAATCCTTCCCCCGCGCTGTGTGGGGAGTGGCGTGATTGTAGACCGGCAGGGGATGCTGGCTCCAAAGGTCTGGGCGGGGCTGGATTTTATCGGGGATCCGCAATGCGCTCTCTGTGGCTTTCCGTTTTCGTTCGAGATCGAGGCAGGCACGCTCTGCGGGGCGTGTCTGGACGATTCCCCGCCTTTTGTGCAGGCGCGTTCTGCCTTGAAATACAACGAGGCCAGCAAGGGGCTGGTTCTGGGGTTCAAGCACGGGGATAAAACCCATGCTGTGCAGGCTTTTGCGCCATGGCTGAAGCAGGCGGGGGTGGATATTTTTACGCAAGGCGGGATCCTTGTCCCCGTGCCGCTCCATCCGTTCCGGCTCGCCGCCCGCCGGTATAACCAGTCGGCGCTGATCGCGCAGGCGCTGGCACGGGAAACGGGCTTGCGGCTGATGCTGGATGGTCTACGCCGTGTGCGGGCGACCCCCTCCCAAGGGCATTTGAAGGCGGGAGAGCGGCAGACCAATGTTAAAAAAGCGTTTGCTCTGCACCCGAAGCGGGTTTCTATCCTTTCAGGGCAAACCGTAATTTTGGTCGATGATGTCTATACAACAGGGGCTACGGTGAAGGAATGCGCCAGAACCCTCTTGAAGGGCGGGGTGAAAGCCGTATATGTTCTGACACTGGCACGTGTTTTGAAGGAGTAGCATATGGCAAAAGTTGAAATCTATTACTGGACAACCTGCCCCTATTGCGTGCGGGCACGCAAGCTGCTGGACTCCAAGGGGGTGCCGTATGTGGGCTATGATATCACGGGTGATGAGGGTGCGCGGGCCAAGATGATCGAGCGGACGGGCGGCTCTCGCACGGTGCCCCAGATTTTTATCAATGATCGTTTAATCGGCGGGTGTGATGATATTCATGCGCTGGAGGCCGAAGGAAAGCTGGACGGGCTTTTGGTGGGAGCGTAATGAATGTGTGAGAGCTCGTGTCATCCCGTGAGCGTTTTGCGCAAGCCAAGCTCAGAGTGCGGGGGTGACGAGGAAGAGGAATTTGACTGTAGGGAATGTAGGCAGGAGAAATATTTGAAGTGATAAATAATTTTACACTCAAAACAGCCTGCATCCAGATGACCAGCGGGCCTGAGATATCCGAAAACCTGAAGCAGGCGGAAGGCTTGATCCGGTCTGCTGTGGCGCAAGGCGCGCGGTTTGTGGCGACCCCTGAAAATACCGATGTGATGCGTCGTAAAGCCGCGGACAGGCTCGCGCAGGCGGGATCGGCAGAAACGCATCCTGTTATTCCGTTTTTTGCAAGACTGGCGGAAGAACTCGGGATTTGGCTTCTGATTGGCTCGCTGGGGGTGAAGGTGAGCGAAACACAATTGGCCAACCGTTCGCACCTGTTTTCGCCCGATGGAAGGCTGGCGGCCACGTACGATAAAATCCATATGTTCGATGTCCAGCTCTCGCGGGAGGAGTTTTATAACGAAAGCAAGGATAATAGGGCGGGAACCTGCGCTGTGGTTGCAGAGATGGAGGGCGTGCGGTTGGGTCTGAGTATTTGTTACGATGTGCGCTTTGCGTATTTGTATCGTGAGTTGGCCAAGGCGGGAGCGCAGATTTTGAGCGTGCCTGCCGCCTTTACCGTTCCCACGGGGCAGGCACACTGGGAAGTGTTGCTGAGAGCCCGCGCTATAGAAACAGGTTCGTTTGTGGTGGCGCCTGCCCAGACGGGTGAACATGATGGCGGACGCAAGACGTACGGGCATGCGATGATTATAGGGCCTTGGGGGGAGATTTTAGCGGAAGCAGGGCAAGAGACTGGCTTTATCATAGCCGATCTTGATATGATGGCGGTGCAAAAGGCACGGATGGCGATTCCGGCACTGAAACATGACAGAGAGTATAAAAAACCATGACGAAAAATACCAAGGGGGGGCGTGACACACAGCTTTTGCATGCAGGGTACGATCCGGCGAGCTATCACGGTGTAGTGAATCCCCCGATTGTCAGGGCTTCCACCATTTTATACCCCTCGCTGGCGGCGTATGAAAATCCCGATCATGTGTACCGGTACGGGCGCTATGCTACGCCGCTGAGTGATGTGTTTACCGGCGTGATGACAGAGCTGGAGGGTGGGTATAACGCCATTCATGCGCCTTCGGGTTTGTCGGCGATTACCACGGCGCTGTTGGCGTTTGTAAAAGCGGGGGATCATGTATTGATGGTGGATAGTCTCTATCCGCCTGCCCGTATGTTTTGTGACAATGTTTTGCGCCGTATGGGGGTGGAGGTGCAGTATTATGATCCGCATGTGGGGGGTAGGATTTCTGCGCTTATCAAGCCGGAAACACGTGCGATCTACATGGAATCGCCAGGTTCTGCGACGTTTGATGTTCAGGATGTGCCCGCGATTGTGGCTGTGGCCAAAACACACGGCCTTGTGACCTTGCTGGATAATTCATGGGCGAGCGGCATTTTATATCAGCCCTTGGCGCATGGGGTGGATGTCAGCATTGTGTCTGCCACGAAGTATATTGGCGGGCATTCGGATGTGATGCTGGGCGCCGTGGTGGCGGGATCGGAAGCTCATTTCAAAACCATCCAGAAAACAGCCAAGGATTTGGGCGTGTGCGGGGGGTCAGAGGAAATGTCTTTGGCGCTTCGGGGCATGAAGACCCTGCCGGTCCGGATGCGGGAGGCCGGGGCGCGGGCACTCCGGATTGCGCGCTGGCTGGAGGGACAAGAGGGGGTGGCGCAGGTGTATCATCCGGCGCTGGAAAGTCATCCGGATCACGCCCTGTGGAAACGGGATTTTTCGGGCTGTAACGGGCTTGTAACAATTCGCTTGCCGGAAACAGCATCAAAGGCCGCTGTTACGGCGTTTGTTGAGTCCCTGAAACTGTTTCCGATTGGTTCTTCTTGGGGGGGGTATGAAAGCCTGCTCCAGCCGCAATATCTGGAAAAACAGCGAACAGCCGTGCCGTGGACCGCCAAAGGGGCGCTTTTAAGGTTTCAGGTCGGTCTGGAAAATACAGAGGATTTGATTGCGGATCTGGCGCAGGGGCTGGAGATTTTTCGGCGTAGTCTGTAAGGAGGGGTCTGTTATTGAAAATTTTTCTTGATTTTTTGCGGAGAGAAATATAAACCATACCCTGATCTTGCATTTTACCTATAAAAAGGAAGCCTCGCATGAAGGTTCGTTTTATTCCAGATTCTGATAAACATATTGTTCGCCTTAATGCCAGTGTGAGTGGAGCTTTTGTGAAATCCACAAAGGCTGGCACGGGGGAAGGGCAGGGAAAGATTCACGCACTACAAACCAAACCTGCGCTGGGTGATCAAGCGGTTTTTGAGCCTTCGGGGCATTCTTGAGATTTTTTAAGGGATCTCTCCACCGCTTCAAGCTGTCGTTTCAAAAAGCGTTTTGTGCAAAAGTTTTTTCCGTGTTAAAAGCCCTTTATGACACAGATTCAGAGAATCCTGAAGTTTTATGAAACCCTTCCTTTGAGTGGGGGCGCGCCCCAGAGTATGGTGATGTTTTTGCATGGGTTGGGCTCGAATGGGCAGGATTTGATCTCGCTTGTGCCGCTCTGGGCTAAGGGCTTGCCCGATACGGTCTTTGTATCACCTGACGCGCCGGCGCCTTGCGATATGGTGCCAGCCGGTTATCCGAACGCATATCAGTGGTTTTCGCTTCAAAATCGTGATCCGCATGTGATGTTGAAAGGGGCGGAGCATTCCGCGCCAGCTCTGGGGGTGTTTATCGGGGAGCAGTTGGCGCGTTTTGGCCTTGCGCCTTCTCGTCTGGCGCTGGTCGGGTTTTCCCAAGGCACGATGATGAGCCTGTATGTGGCCCCGCGTTATAAGGCCTCCCTCGCTGGCGTGGTGGGGTATTCCGGTGCGCTGTTGGGCGGAGAGGGGCTCTGCGCGCCTCATATCCACAAGCTCCCCGTTCATCTGGTGCATGGGGAAATGGACGATGTCGTGCCCGTAGAGGCGTATGATATGGCGCGCGGTGTTTTGACCGCACAGGGTTTTTCTGTCACGGGGCATGTTGTACCGTTCCTTCCGCATTCGATTGACCAGACGGGTCTGGATTCTGGTCTGGCGTTTTTACAAAACGTTTTGTCGTAATTTTTTTGTTGACGGCGCTTTATGTGGTTTGTTAAGAACAGTATTCATTGCTTATAACGGAGGTGTGGCTGTGACGATAACAAGGGAAGAATTTAAGAATGCCAGTTGTTCCAATCAGGATGCCATGCAGGTTATTGATTTGATGGCGGATATTGCTCGGGACGGGGCAGGGCTCAAGGAAGTGCAGGCCGTTACGGCGTTTGTCAAGGACGGTGCTGAACGTGCCGTTTTTGCTGTAGAAATTTTGTCCCGTGATGTTTCTTTATCACATCATCATGGCGATACAAGCAAGATTATTCCCAAACTGCTGGAGTTTGATGGCCGGAATGAGAGGGCTTTGCCGCAGGTCTGCAACGCTTTGGTTGAACTTTTGGAAACACTGGATCCCGAAATGGTGCCGCAATGCGTTGACAATGCGTCTCTCCAGAGGATGTTGCAGGTTGCTCCCACGCGCACGATACGATTCATGGAATCCCTTCCGGAAGAGATTTCCGGCCAGATGATGGAAAACTTTATAGAAGATCTGAAGGATGAGGGTGCGTATGCGACTTTGTTGTCGGAAATACTCCAGTCACAATACACGGCACGTGATTCCGCATCCCTTGTGAGGTTGTTCGCCTCGGGGTATGATAACATGGCAAAGCAAGAGGATTTCAGAAAACGCGCTCTTGCTTCTTTATTGCTACCTCATAGTGAAGAGCGTGCGCCAACCAATGCATAGGCCTGCGTAAAAATCCAAAGAATCTGTGACACAGCGCAACATTTTTTTCTTTAACTTTTGAAATATTCTTGCGCAATATTGTTGCGCAAGGGCTTGATTTTGTTCAGGGTATTTTCTTTCAAAACCCCGAGGGTGCCGTGTATTTTTATGGTGTGGTGCAACATAAAAAACGCTCCATAAACCTTTATAAAACAACATATTTTATGGTATATTAAAGGTAAGAGATCAGACTTCGGCTTTACTGTGTAACACGGTTTTATGTGCCAAAAAGAACAGTGGGGCTGTTAGAAGGAGGCGAAGATTATTTCGCTTCAAGCAGGTGCACTGAAAGGAGAACGTCATGTTTACAAACATTACAAATCTTGCACAAACACGGTCCCACACACAGGCTGTAGGGTTCTTTTTATTCTATACGGTCTTGCTGGTGGGGCTTTCCACATTCCTGGGTCACTATCTGGTGACGCTGGGCGTGATTGACGGCACTGTCGGAAACTTTTTTGATGGCGGTTCTGTTCATACGATGATCGGCACAGGCTGGACTTTGATTTTGTCCAGTATGGTGCTGTCCGGCAAAAAACTCACGAGCGATATTATGGCCGTTGTGATTGCGCTGATTGGCGTATATCTGTCCTATACCGTGAACGTGATGCTGGGGATGGTTGTTGTGGGATATCTGACAACCTTGTCCAATAAATAAGCGTTATGCCTGCCTTGTGCAGGACCTTCAAGAACCGGACGAGGTTTTCGTCCGGTTTTTCTTTTTCCCCTTAAAAACCTTGACATTCCGATGGTTTTGACATAGCAAAAGGGCTTGTTCCCCCGTCATGAGGTTTTAAAAATGTTCAAGGATGTCTTCGATTTTGGTAAAAAGCGCTCCGGTAAGGATGCGGTGCGGTTTGTGGTATTTCACGGCGTGATGATGCTCGCTGTCATGGCGGGGCTATCGCTACTCGGGATTTCGTAACCGCGAAAGGCACAGGGCCGACAACACGAAAAACACGAAACACAGCATCGCGTTGTAATTGGCCATGGAGAGCCCCAAAAGCGGATCCGCCCAAGGAATTTCATCACATCGGCCTGCAGGTGTGCTCATGATGTTCTCTAAAAAATTTTGGGGCTCGTTGCCGAAATGCGGCACTGCGCACCCTTCGACCGCGGAGGTCCACCAGTGCCGCTCCACGCCTGTATGGTAAAAGGCAATCGCGCTGTTCAGCAAAAACGCAAGGCCTGTCAGGCCCGCTATCGTACGGGAAAGGCGCGGGCGTGCCAATCCGATCAGCCCCAGCAGGACAATCACGGCATAAGGCCAGCGCTGGTAAATACAGAGCCTGCAGGGCTCCAGCCCTAAAAATCCTTCCGAGGCCAGCGCCATGGCGAGAGCGAAAAGCGCAAAACCCGTGGTGAGTTTGAGGAATAGCATCGGCTCCAGCAGGGAGGCGAGGAGGGCGTAGAGAGTATTGTGTTGTGTCATGGAGAAAAACATAGGCCATTCTTCTGGCTTTGACAATAAAGCGCTTGAAATTCTGATGCAGAGGCATTACTTCTATGCGCACCTTGATTGATGTGCGGGTGTGGTGGAATCGGTAGACGCGCCAGACTCAAAATCTGGTATCCGCAAGGATGTGTCGGTTCGACTCCGACCACCCGCACCAAATCGAAATGTTTTTAAAGGGCAATAACCACAAAAAACGGGCCTTTATCGGCCCGTTTTGCATTGTGTTTTTGGAAACTTCACGCTTACCGTGAATAAAATTCCACCACCAGATTGGGTTCCATCTGCACCGGATAGGGCACGTCTTCCATCTTGGGCACGCGCAGGTAAGTCAGTTTCAGCGCCTTTTTGTCCATGTCGATATAGTCCGGCACTTCGCGCTCGGACGATTGCAGGGCCTCGATCACCATGGGCAGAGTGCGGGAGGCACCCTCGCGGACCTCGATCACATCGCCTTCCTTCACCAGATAGGACGGAATGTTGATCACTTTGCCGTTCACGGTCACGTGTTTGTGGTTGACGAACTGGCGGGCCGCAAAGACGGTGGGCACGATCATCGCGCGGTAAATCACCGCATCCAGACGGCGTTCCAGCAGGCCGATCAGGTTTTGCCCCGTATCGCCCCGCAGGCGGTCGGCTTCATAATAATATTTCCGGAATTGTTTTTCCCCGATATTGCCGTAATAACCCTTGAGCTTTTGTTTGGCCAAGAGCTGTGTGCCGTAGTCGGAGCGCTTGCCTTTGCGCTCGCCGTGCATACCCGGGCCCGTCTGGCGGGTGTTGAAGGGGGATTTCGTCCGGCCCCAGAGGTTCAGGCCCAAACGACGATCAATTTTATGTTTACTTTCCAAGCGCTTGCCGCTCATGAGGAGGCTCCTTTTTTGCTTTTTGTCCCGATAGACCAGCAGGTTTGAAACAGTTCACCACGAACCCTTTCAACGGGTGGCCTGACAGCCACCTCTTTCTCGGGAATGAGGGCTTTATAAAGGATTTGTGGCTAAAGTCAAAATATTTTTCTGAAGACCGATATAGTTATTGACATATCATATACAGGTATGTATGGTTCTGGAAATAAAAAGATCCGTCGAGGAAAGGAATACAAATGAAACCCTATCAAAAAGGCCTGTTGAGCGGACTTCTCCTATTGGAGACGGCGTGCACATACGATATTCATGAGAAACACATAGATCTTGTTGCTCTGCAGGAAAAAGGAGAATTTTCAGGAAACAGGAATGCCATAAAGCTCGATGGAGAGGGTAACGTCATACCATATAAAGAAACGATGAAGGCCTCAAAAAGCGCTAAGGAAGCGCCCGTGTCGACTCAGACGCAAGCAGAACAGGGTGAGAGCACGGCTATTACCCGTTATAACAGTGTATCAAGCTCGACTCCCTTGAAACTGGAAAAAAGATGTGTGGAAACATTTGCTCATGTCACACAGGTTTGGCCGTTATACTTTATAGACGTAAAACGAAGTGCTTTTATGCCGGAGAGCTATTGCCAGCCTTCAAATACGACGAAGGGAGCGGTAAAAGATAAGGGTGCTTTGAAGTCTTCCGATTTTCTGATGCCAAGCTATGAGAAATAACCAACAGCATTCCTGAACAGTGCCATGCCGTCCGTTTCTTCGGGCAGGGGGGTGCCGGTGCGCTGGGCGCGGTCTTTGGCGGCCATGTAGTCATCGCGTTGCCAAGTGAACATCCCGCGCTCCGGATGGGGCATGAGGGCCAGAATGCGGCCTGTTTCATCCGTGATTCCGGCAATATCGGCTGTGGAGCCGTTGGGGTTGTGCGGGAAGGTGCCGTTTGCGAGTTTCCATGTATTGTCATTCTGAGGCGTAGCCGAAGAATCCAGAAGAGATCCTTCGCGTTGCTCAGGATGACAAGGGCTGGGCTTTATATACTGCGCCGCGATCTGGTTGTTTTTTTCGAGAGTTGCGAGTGTTTCGGGTTCCATCATAAAGCGGCCCTCGCCGTGGGCTACGGGGATATGGAGGCGGTCAATATTTTTTAACCACGGTGATTTTGAGGCCGTATTCACCTGTAAATCCACCCAGCGGCATTGATAACGGGCGGTGAGGTTGTGGGAGAGCGCGACGGTGCGCACGCCGTAATGTTGTTTCAGGGCTGGGACAAGCCCCAGAGTGGTGATAATCTGGCACCCGTTGCAAATGCCGAGTGTGAGCGTATCGCGCGCGATGAATTTCAGGAGGGGCTCCCAGAGGGAGAGCTTCATTTTCTGCGCAAAGGCATTGCCAGAGCCTGTATCGTCGCCATAGGAAAACCCGCCCGGTACAACGAGGATTTGTGCGGTGTCGAGCGTTTGAGGGGTTTCAATGAGGTCATTGATATGGATGACCTGTCCCGCTGCTCCGACATGCCCGAACGCGTGCAGAGTTTCTTCTTCACAATTCAGGCCGTAACCGGCGAGGATAAGGGCGCGTGCTGTCATATTAATACCCCCTCAATGGCGTTTTATATGCTTCATGTAATTTATCAATTTCAACGCTCAATATGTTCTTTATGTTGAGTTTAGTGCTGTATGCCACATGTCCCGCATGAAAGACGCATGATAAATCTTTGAAAGTCTTTTCAAATTTCTCTTTGTTCTGTGGCGAAACGGTCACAAGGATACGCCCCGCGCTTTCAGAATAGAGGACTTTGTCATTCTGAAGCGTCACAGACGCTGAAGAATCTAGATCCTTCAACCCCTGCGGGGTTTCAGGATGACAGAGGGCGGATAAATCAATATCCATGCCCATTTGCCCCGCAATCGCCTTTTTTGCCAGTGCCACGCCGAGACCGCCCATACCGACCGCCAAGGCGGAGGAAATGAGATGCGCCCGCACCGCCCGCCCATAAAGTTTGTAAAGGCGCAGGTTTTCATGGGCATTCACGGCAGGCACGTTTGAGCCCAGTACGCCGCGTTCGGCATAATATTCGGACGCGCCGCATTCATCCTTTGTCTCGCCGAGCACATAGACGAGATCGCCCACGGCCTTAGGCGCGAGATCAATCGCCATATCAATATGCGGGATGACCCCGATGCTGGAGATCAGCAAGGTCGGCGGGGCGGAAATTTTCACCGCGTTTCCGTTCGTATCAAAGCCCTTGAAGTCATTGAACATGGAATCCTTGCCCGAGATAAAGGGCGTTTCGTATTTCACCGCCATGTCATAGATGATTTCGGCGGCGCGTTTGAGCTGCCCCAGCCGTTCGGGTTCATCCGACGAACACCAGCAGAAATTATCCAGCAAGGCGAGTTGGTTCAGATCCACCCCCGCCGCGACGGCGTTACGCACGGCCATATCAAGGGCGGCGGCGGCCATCGCGCCCGTGTCGATGTCGCTATAACGCGGGAACAGGCCTTGGGACAGGACAATCCCTTTGGGAGATGTCAAAACCGGACGTGTGATAGAGGTTTCGGCGTAAACGCGGCCTGGCCCCTGAAGCGGCCCCATCACGGCAGTGCCTTGTACGTTGTGGTCATATTGTGTGGCGATAAATTCCTTGGAGCAGATATTCGGGCGGGAAAGCATGCGGAGAAGGAGGGTGTTATGGTTTAAAATGTCATTCTGAGGCGAAGCCGAAGAATCTCGAGAACGCACAGATCCTTCGCTCTGCTCAGGATGACAGGGCATTGGGAGAGGGAAAACGGGCTCTGCCTCGCCGCCGCGCGTGAAAGTGCTTGTCAGTGGTGTTTCCGGCACACCGTCATGCAGGAAATCCATGCTCATATCCATGATGGTGTCCCCGTACCATGTGATATGGGCGCGGCCTGTGTCGGTGTACGTTCCGATCGCGGTTGCCTCGACCCCGCGTTTGTCAAAAAAATCTATCAATTTTTTGACATTTTCGGGCGGTACGGCCAGCGTCATGCGCTCTTGACTCTCTGAAATCCAGATTTCCCATGGGGACATGCCCGGGTATTTCAGGGGAACTTTATCGAGCTTTACATGGAAACCGCCCGATTGTTCGCCCATTTCTCCGACGGAGGAGGAGAGCCCGCCAGCACCGTTATCCGTGATGGCGTTGTACCAGCCGAGAGGGCGCAGTTCCTTGATAATCGCATCCGACATTTTTTTCTGCGTGATCGGGTCGCCGATTTGCACGGCCGTGGCGGGGGAGCCTTCGTCCAGTGCCACGGAGGAAAACGTCGCGCCGTGGATACCGTCCCGCCCCACGCGTCCGCCGACCATAACGATGGCGTCGCCCGCTTGCGCTTTTTTGACGTGTCCGTCCTTGCCGTTAATGGTGCGGGGGATCAGGCCGATTGTGCCGACAAAGACAAGTGGCTTTCCTACAAAACGATCGTCAAACACGACAAAACCTTGCGGTGTAGGAATGCCGGAGCAGTTGCCGCCGGCCTCCACGCCCGCCACTACGCCTTTCATAATGGTTTCGGGAGAGAGAATCGGGTTCGTAAGGGCGGAGTCGCGGAAGTATTGATTTTTGTCATTCTGAGGCCACGCCGAAGAATCTCCAGAAATCATAGATCCTTCGCTCTGCTCAGGATGACAGGCTTTAACAGGCGCCAGACAAAACCCATAGCGGTTGATGACGGGTTTCGCGCCCATGCCAAAGCCGATGCAGTCGCGGTTCACGCCCACAATGCCCGTAATCGCGCCGCCGAAGGGGTCAAGGGCGGACGGAGAATTGTGGGTTTCGACCTTGTCGGTGATGAGATAGTTTTCATCAAAGATAATCCCGCCCGCATTATCGGAAAACACGGACACGCAAATGTCGTTTTCGCCCTTTTGTGCGCGGATGTCCTGCGTGGCGCGTTTGATGTAGTGGCGGTAGAGCCCATCCTTTATATCGTCAATGGGGGAGGCGAAAATCGTGTGTTTGCAATGCTCCGACCATGTCTGGGCGAGGGTTTCCAGCTCGATGTCGGTGGGCGCGCGGTTTAAAGATTTAAAATGCGCCTGAATGGCCTTCATGTACAAGAGCGAGAGCCCCAAAGGCCCGCGGCGCGATCCATCGGGGTTTGCGATCCCGTTCTTGCCGATGTTTTCCAGCTCCGTATCGGGCACGTCCAGATTGACCGAGTCCGTTGCTTGGCCTGTGTTATGCAGGCTGACCTTGGGCAAAGTGATACCCATGCCGCCGTCTTGGGCAAATTGCGCGGCGGATTTGATTGTGGCGCGCTGGATCAGGCTGTTGGACAGTGTCTTGGCAAGGGCTTTGACACCCGATTCTTTTAACGTCTTGCTGGTGAGGAGATAGAGGCGGGAGGAGTATACGGTCTTGTCGCCCTCCGCATTCAAAAGCCCCAAAAGCTCGCTCGCCGTATGCCCGATATTGTCCGTGACCCCTGGCAAAAAGCCGATTTCCAGCGCGTAGTCAAAGGCGGGCAGGGGGGCGTTGGCGGCTTGCGTGACGGGGTTTGTCAGGCTCGCGATAAAGGCGGGGGAGGCGGCGGCTGGGTTTTCGGACGTAAACACATCCACCACGCGTACGGCACTATCGGGGTGCGAGGCTTTCAGCTGGTGCTCCAGTGTTTTTGCGCGCCCGTCATCGGCATGGGCGAGAATTTCAATCCGGTGGGTCATACGTGTTTTTTCTCTTTGTTACGCTTTTACTCTATGTCATTGCCGAGGCACGCCGAAGAATCTGTTTCGAGATCCTTCGCGTTGCTCAGGATGACGGTTATTTAAACCACCAAGACACCAAGACACCAAGTCCTTTTTTGTGGTTTTGTGGTGTTTTCTGTCATTTTTACGTTTCATTGCTATGTTCAATATCGCTTCCCTTCCTGTCATCCCTGCGAAAGCAGGTATCCAAAAAATGAACCACGAAGGACACGAAAAAACACGAAGGGCAGAAGGGTGGGCAAAAACGTCATTGCAAGGGTGCCTACAGGCGCACGACGCAATCCAGCCCTTTTCTGGATTTTTTAAGGTGCCTCCCGACGACGAAATAAGTGTGGACGTTTAAAATCCTCTTGAGACATGACCTGCCCGTAAAAAAACGGAGTCATGGCAGTGACCAGGATTTTTAAGACCTTATCCGAAAATATTAGACCAAAATGCTACAACATTTTGGCGGGATTCTTTTTGCAAAAGGTTGTTCTTCCTAACAGTCTTGTCAGGTGGAGAGTGCTTATCAAAAAAATCCAACTTCGGAATTGTCCGTGTCTCCCCTTTTAGGTCACCGCACAGCGTTTTGTAGCACAACCGCTCCGCAGATTGGGGAGTATATCAAAGCTTTCATAGCCATGGTTCCTCTCCTTATTAGGGTTAACGCATTAAATTATCACAAGTTTGCAAAAATACACAATATGTATCGTGCGCCTATCCCCAAAAATTATGAACTAACTTTGATTTAGGAAAGATCCCTGCTTTCGCAGGGATGACAACGTGTAGTGTTGATGGTCGTGTCTTTGTGTCTTGGTGGTTAAAGGAATCTCCCACAAAGGGGACAAGTTTGAGTGTATTCCCATTTAATCATTGATCTTGCGCTTTGAGCGGATTAAACAGGAAAGCGATAAACAATTCAATATCCTTGCTAACAGGATCGTAATAAAACATGCCAAAACTCACCATAAACGGAATGGAAATCGAAGTCGAGCGCGGGACGAGCATCCTGCAGGCGGCGGAACAGCTGGGGATCGAAGTCCCCCGCTTTTGCTATCATGATAAGCTCTCCGTGCCCGCGAATTGCCGGATGTGTCTGGTCGAGGTCGAGGGCGGGCCGCCCAAACCCGTGGCATCCTGCGCGATGGCGTGCGGGGAGGGGATGGTTGTCAAAACCGATTCGCCGATGGTGCAAAAATCCCGAAAAGGGGTGATGGAAATGATGCTGGTCAACCATCCGCTCGATTGCCCGATTTGCGATCAGGGCGGGGAGTGCGATTTGCAGGATCAGGCCGTGGGCTATGGCTTTGATCGCTCCCGTTTTCATGAGAACAAACGCGCGGTGAAGGACAAGGATCTGGGGCCGCTTATTGAAACGGTCATGACGCGCTGTATCAACTGCACCCGCTGCGTCCGTTTTGCCGAGGAAATTGCGGGCACGCCCGTTCTGGGGCAGATGAACCGCGGGGAAGATTCGGAAATTGGCACCTTTGTGGGCGAGTTGGTGAAAACCGAGCTGTCGGGTAATCTGGTCGATGTGTGTCCCGTGGGCGCGCTGACCTCCAAGCCCTATGCGTTTCGGGCGCGCCCTTGGGAGTTGACGAAAACCGAAACCATTGATGTGCATGATGCCGTGGGGTCGAATATCCGTATTGATGTGCGGGGCCGCGAAGTGATGCGGATTTTACCGCGCCTGCACGAGGATGTGAACGAGGAATGGATCGGCGACCGGACACGCTTTGCCTGTGACGGCTTGCATAACAATCGGCTGGACAGGCCTTATGTCCGTAGTGCGCAGACGGGCAAGCTGGTCGAGGCGACGTGGGAGCAGGCTTTTGGCGTGATTGCCGAAAAATTGAAAGATGTTCAACCTTCCGAAATTGCAGGATTGGTGGGTGATCTGGTCGATGTGGAATCGGTCGTGGCACTGAAGGATCTGCTGACCCGTCTGGGAAGCCCGCATCGTGATTGCCGGACAGATGGGGCGCTGTTTGATCCATCGGCACGGGCGGGATATCTGTTTAATTCCACGCTTGCGGGGATAGATCAGGCGTCTGCGGTGTTGCTGATCGGGACCAATCCCCGTCACGAAGCCACAATGGTCAATGCCAGAATCCGGAAAAATATTCTGGAGCGGGGGATGCCGGTTGGACTGCTCGGGAAGGCTGTGGATCTGGGCTATGCGTATACCCCTGTCGGGACGTCTTTGGCCGATCTTGAAAATATTGTTAAAGGGGGGATCGGGAGATCTTTTGAACGCCCGATGTGGATGATCGGATCGGGTGTGTTTGAACGGGAAGATGGGCTGGCGGTGCATGCTTTTTTGCGTGAATTGGCGGAAAAAGAGGGGATTATCAAAGAGGGCTGGAATGGTTTTAACATCCTGCACCGTGCGGCTTCTCGTGTGGGCGCGCTGGATGTCGGGTTTGTGCCGCAAGAGGCTGGTGCACGCGATTTCAGGGGTATTTTGGAAGGGACGCGAGATGGTTTGATCAAGGCGCTGTATCTGCTCGGCGTGGATGAATTTGATGCGCGCGCCCAGATTGGCTGGCAGACCTTTGTGATCTATCAGGGGCACCACGGGGATCAGGGCGCAGAGCGGGCGGACGTCATTTTGCCAGGGTGTGCTTATACCGAAAAAGACGGGCTGTATGTGAATACAGAAGGGCGACCCCAGATGGCGCGCAAGGGCGCTTCGCCGGTCGGGGAGGCGCGGGAGGACTGGAAAATCCTGCGCGCGCTATCTGCGGAATTATCGGGCGTATTCGATGCTACGTTGCCTTATGATACGGCGGTGCAGTTGCGCGCACGGATTGCGGAAGAATTTCCGCATCTGGGGCAAATCGACACGATTATGCCTGCGCCTTGGAAGGTGTTTGGCGCGAAGGGGCCTGTCGATATGAAGGCGGTTTTGTGCAATCCGCTTTCGAGCTATTATCTCACAAACGCGATTTGCAGGGCCTCCCAGACGATGCGGGACTGCGCGGAAAGCTTTGAAACACCCAAACTGCTGGAGGCGGCGGAGTGAAACTCGCAAACGCTCACACATCGTTATGCCCGCGCAGGCGGGCATCCAGTTTGAGCTTTCCAGTGTTTCTGGATTCCCGCTTTCGCGGGAATGACGGTTTTGAAAAAATTTATTGAGGGGGATTTAATGGCTATTATGCGATGCGATCATCATAAACCTAAGGGCAGGGTACGGACATACATATCAACTGTACGTCCTGTCGGTTATCCAGATACGGCTCTTGTTTGTGGTTCAACGGAGTGTACTGCCCCTGCCTTAATCTGGCTCGAAATCCATGAAAAAGAATCATATGACAAGGGGGAGCGGATATTCAAAGCCTTTACAGCTACAATGAAGGTAAAGGCATCATAATTGTTACGAAAACAACAAAAGGATATGTAATGAAAAAAACAACTTTAATCCAAGTACAGGAATTTCATGAGACGTACGGCTTGCCAGTGAAATCGGAGCCACATATTTCGGATGCGCAGACCAATGAACTCCGGATCAATTTGCTGGCGGAGGAGCTGGACGAATTGCGCGAGGCTTTGGATTCTGGGGATATTGTAGAAGTGCTGGATGCGCTCACGGATCTGCAATATGTGCTGGACGGTGCGTATTTGTCTTTTGGCTTGCACGGGGTGAAGCAGGCCGCGTTTGACGAAGTGCATCGCTCCAACATGTCAAAGCTGGGCGCGGACGGCAAGCCCATCCGGCGGGAAGGTGATGGTAAGGTTTTAAAAGGCCCTCACTATTTCGAGCCTGACCTGAGCCAGTTTATCGCCAAAAAAGCGGCCGCTTAAGCGAGTTCCAGGAGGGGGTCTTCTTTTGGAACGGGCGCCTGCGTGCTCTGTTCGGCTTGCATTTTGGGAAGAGGCCTTTCGACATGTGGGGGGTCCTCGATATCTTTTCCGTGGCTTCGTGTATTAAATCCGGAATGCATGGGCATCAAGCCCGCGTTCCCAGCCCCTTTGAACCATATCTCCATATTGCCAGCCCTCCTGTTTGAATTTTTTATTTCAATAATAGTATAAAAATATCAATTTTTTGTCAATATTTTTTTGAGGTATTGTGGCGTACCATGAAGATCATCTTGCTAAAGGGGAAAAGAAAAATGGTGTTTTTTATCAGGAATACGGGGTGGTTTTCCCTTTTTTTTCTGCTGTGTGTTCTGACGGGGCAGGGGGTGCAGGCTAATCCGGATTGCGAAGCCCGCAAAAGGACGATCCATACGCGGGCTCTGTTGAATATTACGGTGGCGGAGCCCTTTATCCTGCATGACAAGACTCTGGCGGAGATCAATGCCGAAACGCAGGCCAGTAAACAGGACTGGCTGAAAAAAAACGGCATGCAGGAGGTCTGGAGCGCCAACGAGCTTCAGACACTGGGCTATGCTATGGGAGGGATGGCCTCAGCCTCCCGCATGCAGATGCTTTCCGTGCCCTATGACCGTTATGGGTCTTATTACTGCCCTGTGTTCAAGGATGTGGATGTGAATCTGATCTACCGGACATTGATTCGAATTCCCAGGGAAATTCCGGAAGGCAGTTGTGCCTACAAGGTCATTTTGACTCATGAATTGCGTCACCATCAGGCCAACAAAGACAGTTTCGAGCGCTATATGGCGCAACTCAAGACAGACTTGCCCCGCATGCTGGCATATTACGAACAGGTTCCGGTGAAGCGGGCGCGGGTCCAGAATCAATTCGATCATATGAAGCAGGCGATGGAAGAGGCGGTGAAGCTCTATATTCAGGATTACGTGCTTGTCGCGGCGCAAAAGGTCAATGCGCAGATCGACAGTCCCGAGTCATACGCGCTGGAGCACGAAAAACTGGAATCGTGTCGGGGGCAAGAGTGATACAATTTTCTGTTTACATTTCAGATGAAAGGCTTCACATTCACAGCGTATGTATGTAATCCGCACGGGATGATCTGCGATGATGGAACTCTGGCAAACTTACGGAATTTGGACGGCTTGGACACTGTGCTATACCTTGATTGTGATTGTGGGGTTGTTGCTGGCCGTGGCCTATCTGACCTATGCCGAGCGCAAGGTGATGGGCGGGATGCAACGCCGTCAGGGCCCCATGATGGTCGGCCCCTTTGGCTTGCTCCAGCCGATTGCCGATGGTGTAAAGCTGTTCTCCAAGGAAACGATTATTCCGAGTGGCGCCAACAAGGTGGTCTTCCTGATGGCGCCGATGCTGTTGTTTGCGTTGTCTCTGGTGGCATGGGCGGTCATTCCCTTTGATAAGGGCTGGGTGCTGGCTAATATCAATGTCGGCGTGCTGTACCTGTTCGCGATTTCCTCCATGGGGGTGTACGGCGTGATTATGGCAGGCTGGGCTTCCAACTCCCGTTACGCATTTTTGGGCGGCCTGCGTTCCGCCTCGCAGATGGTGTCCTACGAGGTGTCGATGGGCCTGATTATCGTATGCGTGTTGCTGGTCACGGGTTCTTTGAATTTGCAGGAGATTGTGCTGGCGCCGCGTCCTTTGTGGGTGCAGGCGCTCCTGTTTCCCATGCTGGTGGTGTTTCTGATCTCCATTCTGGCGGAAACCAACCGTGCCCCGTTTGATCTGCCAGAGGGCGAGTCGGAAATTACAGGCGGGTTTATGGTGGAATATTCCGCCATGGCCTTTGCGCTGTTTTTCTTGGGGGAATACGCCAATATGATCTTGATGAGCGCGATTACGGTGGTGCTGTTTTTAGGAGGGTGGTTGCCGCCTTTTGGCATGAGTTTTCTGGGCTTTATCCCTGGCATTGTCTGGTTTGCGCTGAAGGTTTGTCTGGTGTTGTTCTATTTTATCTGGGCACGGGCGACTTTGCCGAGATTTCGGTATGATCAATTGATGCGGCTGGGCTGGAAAGTCTTTTTACCTCTGACGTTGTTCTGGGTGGTGCTGACGGCGGGGCTTTTGATCAGTTTTGACGCGTTGCCCAAATAGGAGAAGACATGAACTATACGTTTTTTGCAGTCAGTATGTATATTATGATGCGGGGTTTACAGGTTCTGTTTGAAGACCAGCAGGATAAAAAGTGGGTGAAATACTTCATAAGGGCTGTAACGGTTTTCATGCTGTATGCGGCTTTTGCCAGTCTTGTTGTTTGGTACACGGCTAATGAAGTACACTTTCTGGGCTTTGATCCCACAAATTGATGGAAAGAAAAGATGTTCAATAGTCTGGCCCGTTCGTTTTTGTTGGTGGAGATCGTCAAGGGGTTTGCTTTGACGCTCAAATACATGTTTTTCATGCCCCGCGTGACGATCAATTACCCGCATGAGAAGGGGCCGATTTCGCCCCGTTTTCGCGGGGAGCATGCCTTGCGCCGCTATCCGAACGGCGAGGAGCGGTGCATTGCGTGCAAGCTGTGCGAGGCGATCTGTCCCGCGCTGGCTATCACGATCGAGGCCGAGCCGCGAGAGGATGGCTCCCGCCGCACGACCCGCTATGATATCGATATGGTCAAGTGTATCTATTGCGGGCTGTGTCAGGAAGCCTGCCCCGTGGATGCGATTGTTGAAGGGCCGAATTTTGAATTTGCCGTGGAAACCCGCGAAGAGCTCTATTACAACAAGGACAAGCTTCTGGCCAACGGGGATCGTTGGGAGGCGCAGATCGCATCGAACTTGCTCGCTGATGCGCCGTATCGCTAAAACGGATACCCCAAGGACAAACCCATGACTTCCGTGCCCGGGTTGTGATCGTCCAGATTTGCGTTGGACAGGTGGCTCAGATGCCCGCCCATACGGATTCCGTTTTCGTATTGATAGGAGACTTCGAGTTGTGTGCGGAATGCGATGGGGAAGCCCAGATCCAGATCGCTTTCCCCTTGGGAATACACTCCGGCGCCGATGCTCGGGGTCACGGTCCAGTCCGGCGCGATATTCCAGTTATACAGCAGGCCCCCGCCCAGCCAGAGCGAGGCATCGGAGGTGAGCTCTGCGCCACCCCACGGCTGGAATGTATTCAGAAGAACCCGCTTGCCGGAGCGGTATTCGATACGAAAATCGACAGCCTTGTCATCCCCGAACGTATCGTAATGGCCCATGGCAAACTGGAGGAGATCCGGTGCTTCTTCCGATTCAGGAAGCCCTTGCGCCATAACCGGCGCTGAAAGGAACAAGGCGCACAAGACGGCGGAGATAACCTTTAATCGCATGGGGTTCACTATGAAATCTCTTGGAAACAGGGAAAAGTGGCGCAGAGATACGCAGGGACAGGACAGAATCCTCGTGCCAGTATGGAAAAAAAACACAAAAAAAGCAAATGAAAATAAAAGGGGAAAACGGCGTGATGGACCCTTGCGGTCTGCGGGATAAAAGACTAGAACAGAACGGACGCAAGAACAGAGAATTTCCATGATCATTCAGGCTTTGGCCTTTTACCTTTTTGCTGGTGTGTTGATACTCAGTGCCCTGATGGTGATTACGGTGCGCAACCCTGTGCATTCCGTTCTGTTTTTGATCTTGGCGTTTTTCAATGCGGCGGGGCTGTTTGTCTTGTTGGGGGCCGAGTTTATCGCGCTTATTCTCGTGATTGTCTATGTGGGCGCGGTGGCGGTGCTGTTCCTGTTTGTGGTGATGATGCTGGATATCAGCTTTGCAGATTTGCGCAAGGGCGCGATGCAGTTTGTGCCTCTCGGGATTTGTGTGGGTGGTGTGTTGTTTTCTGAATTGGTGTTTGTGTATGCAGGGTGGCAAATTGCGCCTAGTCATAATATGCAGGATTATAAGCGTATTGTACAAACAAATACGGTGGATCTGGGCGCTGTGCTGTATACGGATTATTTTTTGCCCTTCCAGCTTGCGGGGCTGATTTTGTTTGTGGCGATGGTGGGAGCGATTGTTCTGACGCATCGTACAAGGCCCGGCGTGCGGCGCCAATCTGTGGCAGACCAGCAACGCCGTAGACCCGAAGATGTGCTGGAAATCCAGAAAATCGCTTCGCGGACGGGGGTGTAAGACCATGTTTGAAATTGGTTTGTCTCATTTTCTGACACTGAGCGCCCTGCTCTTTACGCTGGGGGTGTTCGGTATGTTTTTGAACCGCAAGAACGTAATCGTGATTTTGATGTGTGTGGAGCTGATGCTGTTAGCAGTCAACATCAATTTTGTCGCGTTTTCGGCCTATCTCGGGGATCTGGCGGGGCAAGTCTTTACAGTGTTTATTCTCACCGTCGCGGCGGCGGAAGCGGCCATTGGCCTTGCAATTCTTGTTGTGTTTTTCAGGAATAACGGTTCGATTGCGGTCGATGATATTTCGAGCATGAAGGGGTAGGCGTATGGAATTTGTCGCAGTTTTTTGCCCGCTTATCGGCTTTTTGTGTTCTGCGCTTTTTGGCAAAAAAATCGGGGATGCGGGGTGTCAGGCTGTGACGTGTGCGGGCCTTGTTTGCGCCGCCGTGGCGTCTGTCGTGCTGTTTTTTACTGTGGCGGTGCACGGGCATGGTTATACAACCCTTCTGGCGCCGTGGATTGTGTCGGGTGATTTTGCCGTGAACTGGGCGCTTCGGCTTGATTCTCTGTCTGTGGTCATGATGTGTGTGATCAATATTGTGTCAGCCTGTGTGCATGTCTATTCGGTGGGCTATATGAGCCATGATCCTGCAAAGGGCCGCTTTATGGCCTATTTGAGCCTGTTTACCTTTGCCATGCTGATGTTGGTGACGGCCGATAATCTGCTTCAGCTTTTTTTCGGCTGGGAGGGGGTCGGGCTGGCCTCCTATCTGTTGATCGGGTTCTGGAACCACAAGGATTCTGCCAATATTGCCGCGCAAAAGGCGTTCGTTGTCAATCGTGTGGGGGACTTTGGACTGGCGCTGGCGCTGATGGCGCTGTTTGTGGTGTTTGGTACGATTGATTTCGATGCTATTTTTTCACAGGTGCCGGAAAAATCCAGTGTTTCAATACATTTTCTGGGGCAGTCCTGGCCTGCGCTGACGGTGATTGGCTTGCTGTTGTTTATGGGAGCGATGGGGAAATCTGCCCAACTCGGTCTGCATACGTGGCTCCCCGATGCGATGGAGGGGCCCACGCCCGTTTCGGCCTTGATTCATGCCGCCACAATGGTGACCGCGGGGGTGTTTCTGGTGGCGCGCATGTCGCCGGTGTTTGAATACGCGCCTGATGCGCGGATGGTGATTACGGTGGTCGGGGCGTGCACGGCTTTTGTCGCCGCCACGATCGGTCTGACACAGTTCGATATCAAGCGTGTGATTGCTTATTCGACCATGAGCCAGCTCGGGTATATGTTTTTTGCCCTTGGCGTTTCGGCCTATGGCGCGGCGATGTTTCATCTTGTGACCCATGCGTTTTTCAAGGCGCTGTTGTTCCTTGGCGCGGGCTCAGTGATCCACGCCATGGACGGCGAGCAGGATATGCGCAGGATGGGGGGGATCTGGAAGAAAATTCCCCTGACATATGGTTTGATGTGGATCGGTTCTCTGGCTTTGGCTGGAATTCCGCCCTTTGCAGGGTTTTACTCCAAGGATATTGTGCTGGAATCGGCCTTTGCCGCGCATGCATGGTTTGGCACCTTTGCGTTCTGGATGGCGATTTCGGCGGCTTTTATGACGGCGTTTTATAGCTGGCGCTTGATTTTGATGACGTTTCATGGCGCGCCGCGCGCGGATCATCACACGATGGAACATGCGCATGAAAGTCCGCCTGTGATGCTCCTGCCATTGATTGTGCTGGCTCTGGGCGCAATATTTTCAGGGATGATGTTGTATGGCCCGTTTGTGGGGGAAAAGCATGTTGTCGTTGATATCTCTACGAAACTCACTGTTGCTGAGCGCGAGGTGCGTGAACTACATCTGGATCGTCATACATTTTGGGGGAATTCTATTAAAGTTTCAGAAGGGCATGATGTCATTGAGGCCGCGCACCATGTGCCGGTCTGGGTGAAATTCACGCCCTTGGCGGCGGGGGTTCTGGGGGTTGGTCTGGCGTATCTGTTTTACCTGTTCCGGACGGGCGGGCCTGCCTTTATGGTCCGGATGTTCCCGCTTTTGCATACGCTTTTTTTCAATAAATGGTTTTTCGATCCCCTCTACGATGGGGTGTTTGTTCGCAATGCCGGACGACTCGGGCGTGTGTTCTGGGGCGTAGACCGAAACTTCGTAGACCGTTTTGGTCCTGATGGTTCGGCAATCGTATCGCGCCGCTTTGCAGGGATGTTGAGTCGGTTTCAAAATGGCTTTGTGTATCATTATGCTTTTGTGATGATGATCGCCGTGATCGGGTTTCTGACGTGGTTCCTTTTTCGTTTCGGGCAGGAGGGGATTTAGGGCATGATTGATTTTCCGCTTCTTACCATCCTGACTTTTTTGCCGCTCGTGGGGGCGTGCCTGATTTTTCTGGTGCGCGGGGCACCGGAAGATGTTGCGAGGAACAGCCAGTATATGGCGCTGTACACGTCCTTGTTTACGCTGGGATTCGCTCTGTTTATGCTGTGGAAATTCGATCCGGCTGGTACGGGATACCAGTTTGTAGAGCAAAGTTACTGGCTTAAAGCGCTTAAGCTGACCTATCACCTTGGGGTAGACGGGATATCGCTGTTTTTTATTGTGCTCTCGGCGTTGTTAACACCGTTGTGTCTGCTCTCGACATGGGGGACGGTGAAGATCCGTGTGAAGGAATATATGATCGCTTTTCTGGTTTTGGAATGCTTCATGATCGGGACGTTTTGCGCTCTGGACACGGTGTTGTTTTATGTGTTTTTTGAAGCCGTCCTGATTCCGATGTTCTTGATTATCGGGGTGTGGGGTGGGCCACGCCGCGTGTATGCCTCTTACAAATTTTTTCTGTATACCCTTTTGGGGTCTGTTTTGATGTTGCTTGGTGTGTTGTGGCTGGCGATGCATGTGGGGACGGATGTGACAACTATTCCGGACCAGACTCCCATTCCGGTGAATATCCAGATATGGCTTTTTCTCGCGTTTTTTGCCAGTTTTGCTGTTAAAATGCCGATGTGGCCGGTGCATACATGGTTGCCTGACGCGCATGTGGAAGCTCCGACAGCTGGTTCCGTGATTTTGGCTGGCGTGCTTTTAAAAATGGGAGGGTACGGATTTCTGCGCTTTTCCGTGCCGATGTTGCCGGAGGCCACGCTCTTTTTCACCCCCATGATCTACGGCTTGAGTATTGCGGCTATTGTTGTAACCTCCCTGATCGCGCTCGTGCAGACGGATATGAAGAAGCTGATTGCCTATTCTTCGGTGGCTCATATGGGCTTTGTTACGCTCGGGATTTTCACGATGACCGTGCAGGGGGTGTCGGGTGCGTTGTTCCAGATGATCAGTCACGGCCTGATTTCGGGTGCGTTGTTCCTGTGTGTCGGGGTGGTCTATGACCGCCTTCATTCGCGGGAGATTGCTCGTTATGGAGGGATTGTCAAAAACATGCCGCGTTATGCCACGGTCTTTATGATTTTAATGCTGGCCTCTGTGGGCCTGCCTGGAACCTCGGGTTTTGTCGGGGAATTTCTTGTCCTGCTCGGTGCGTTTCAGGTTAATACGGTGGTGACGGTGTTGGCCGCAACGGGGCTGGTGCTGGGCGCGGTGTATATGCTGATGCTGTATCGTCGTGTTGTGTTCGGGGCTCCGATCCATGAAGACGCGCTGGCTATGCCGGATCTCAATATGCGGGAGCAGGGCATTCTCTGGGTGCTGGTTCTTCTGGTGCTCTGGCTGGGTGTGTTTCCTGCGCTTGTGATGGACCGGATCGGGCCCGCCGTGGAGCGCTTTGTGGCACATCATCACAAGGCGCTGTCTGTGGCGGGGGCGGTCTCCTCTGCGGACGAGACGCTTCTGAAAGGAGCACAGCCATGATGATGGACTTCAATCTGATCCCGTTGTTACCGGAAATTTTCCTCGCGCTTGTCGCCATGGGGCTGTTGATTGTCGGGGCCGTGCAGGGGCATGGGGCCACTTCTGTGGTCTCTACGGCCTCTCTCGTGGCGTGTGTGATTGCGGCTGTTTGCCTGCTCGGTGTGGGGTGGAACGCACAGGTCGTGATGAACGGCATGTTCAAGATGGATGGCTTCGCGGGCTTTATGAAACTGGTGGTACTGGCTGGATTGGCGGCTTCCCTTGCGCTGTCCTTCCGGTATTTATCACAGGAGGGCATGGCGCGGTTTGAATATCCCGTTCTTGTCATTTTATCCGGCATCGGGATGATGGTCATGCTGTCGGCGCATAATTTTCTGAGTCTGTATATGGGATTGGAACTCCAATCCCTGAGCCTGTATGTGCTGGCGGCGTTTCATCGTTCCTCTTTGAAATCCGCCGAAGCGGGCGTGAAGTATTTTATTTTGGGGGCCTTGTCTTCGGGGATGCTCCTGTTCGGGATTTCCCTGCTGTATGGATTTTCTGGCACACTGGATTTTGGGCTTTTTGCGGAGACTCTCAAACCGTTGACAGTGGTTCCGCTCGGGGTCACGTTCGGACTGGTCTTTGTCTTGGCGGGGCTCTCGTTCAAGATTTCGGCCGCGCCGTTCCATATGTGGACGCCGGACGTGTATCAGGGGGCCCCTACGACAGTGACAGCTTTTTTTGCGATGGTGCCGAAAATCGCCGCCTTCGGGCTTTTGATGCGTCTGTTGTTTGAACCCTTCGCGGTACTCAGTGACCAATGGACTCAGATTATCATCTTTTTATCGGTCCTTTCGATGCTGGTGGGCGCGTTTGCGGCCATCGCGCAGAATAATTTCAAACGTCTTTTGGCCTATAGTTCGATCGGGAATATGGGCTACGCGCTGTTGGGGCTGGTCGCGGGAACACCCGAGGGTGCCTCGGCGGTGATTGTCTATCTGGTGATATACATGCTGATGACGGCGGGGGTGTTTGCGGTAGTGCTCTCCATGCGGCGTTACGGGCTCGCGCTTTCGGAAATCAAGGATTTGAGCGGTTTGTCAAAGACTTCTCCGGCGCTGGCTTATAGTCTGTGTCTTTTGATGTTTTCCATGAGCGGAATCCCGCCTGCCGCAGGATTTTTCGGAAAACTGCTGGTGTTTAATGCGCTGGTGGCAAAAGGCTATTTTGCGCTGGCGGTGTTTGGTGTGCTCACATCGGTTGTAGCGGCGTTTTACTATCTGCGGGTGATCAAGGTCATGTTTTTCGATGAAGCCGGAGAACCGTTTGATGGAGAGATGCCCTTCGCCCGCCGTGCCGTGCTGTGTATCTCGATTGTGTTTGTGCTCGGGTTTGTCCTGAAGCCTTCCTTTCTGGTGGACGGGGCGATCAGTGCCGCCTCTGTTTTGTTCTAGGACATGACAGGTTCTGCCATAGTCTGGGAACATCATGTGTTCCCCCACCTGCCTTCCACGCAGGATGTCGTGAAGGACAAGGCCGCGCAAGGCGCGCTCGAAGGCCTTGTGATCGAAGCGCTGGTGCAAACACAAGGGCGCGGGCGGCACGGGCGTGTGTGGGTTTCGGAGAGTGGGAACGCATTTTTTTCTTTTTTGCTTCGTCCGGTGTGTCGTGCGGAGGCTGTCGGGCCGATGGCCCTTCTGGCGGGTCTTGCCGTGGCGCGGGCGGTGCGGGCTCTGGTCCGGAATCCGGAGGATGTTATCCTCAAATGGCCGAACGATGTCTTGCTGGCTGGGAAAAAATGCGCAGGAATCCTGATCGAGGCGGAACTTCAGGGCCCCGATATTGTGTGGCTGATTGTTGGGGTGGGGCTCAATGTTTGCCTTGCACCACTGGATAATACGGTAGCGGTGCAGGATTTTAGCGCTGTGCCACTTGCGCGGGCGGCGTGCATCGGGCATATCTTGGAGAATTTTTCAGAGCTTTATACGGCATGGCACCGCAATGGTTTTGATGTTATTCGTAAGGAATGGCTTGCCTTGAGCCTCCCTTTGGGTGCAGAACTATCCGTAAAGATGGGGCAACACATCATGAAAGGCACATTTCAGGGGCTGGATCCCGCAGGAAATCTGCTTCTCTGTCAGGAGGAAGGCGGGATAAAAACCATAACGGCGGGCGAGGTGTTTCTGTCCGGTGCTGAAGGACAGGGTGAGTGAAGATGCTTCTCGTCATTGATATGGGGAATACAAACGGGGTTTTTGCTCTGTATGAGGGCGAAAAACTCCGGCATATCTGGCGTCTGGAGACCGTGCGTACAAGGCTGGCGGAAGAGTATGCGGCGTTTTTCACACCCTTGTGCACCCATGCGGGGATTTCTGTTCCAGAAATACAGGGGGTCATTGTGGGTTCTGTGGTGCCGGAGACGGAAGGGGCCTTGCGGACATTTTGTCAGGCGGTTTTTGGCGTATGGCCCCTTATCCTGACCAAAGACCATATCCCGATGGCAATGGCTGTGGATCAGCCGGAATCCGTAGGAATCGACAGGCTGGTCAATGCGTGGGCTGTGAAAGTTTTTTACCGGACACCAGCGCTTGTGATCGATTTTGGTACAGCCACGACGTTTGATGTGATAGACAAAGGCGGGGCGTTTGCTGGTGGAGCGATTGCGGCGGGATGCGGCCTTTGTTCAGCCGCGCTTCATAAAGCCGCTTCGCAGGTCCCCTTGGTATTTGTTGAAAAACCCGCAGGGGTGATTGGAAAAAATACAAGAGAAGCCCTGCAATCCGGCCTGTATTGGGGGACTATCGGGCTGGTTTCGGGGCTGGTTTCGCGGATCAAGGCAGAGCAGGGGGGCGATGAATTGTTTGTGCTCGCGACAGGTGGGCTGGCTGGATTATTTATCGAGGATCTGCCTTTTGTGGATGTGTTTGACCCAGAATTGACCCTGAAGGGGTTACTAAGTGTGTATAAGGACATGAAAGGTACTGAAATTTTATAGCGCGTCATCCCGTTGGTATTTTGCGTAGCAAAATTCACACGAACGGGATCCAGACAACGCGAGCGGCTTTGCCGCTCACAGTATAAATTTTGGATTCCGGATCGAACGCTTGGCTTCGTAGCGCTTGTCCGGAATGACGTGTTCGATGAAGTAGAAACAAAACATTTTTAAAGAAAAACGAAAGAAAACCATGACGAGTAAAACAAACACTAAAACAAGTAAAATGGCGAAAACTGATATATTTGACGAAAAAGCACTCTTTTTTATCCCTTTGGGTGGCGCGGAACAATTCGGGGTGAACCTGAATGTGTATGTCTCCCACGGGGATATGCTGGCGATTGATTGCGGGATCGGCTTTGCGGATGAAAATTTCCCGGGGATTGATCTGCTCCTGCCTGATCCGCAGTTTATCGAGGATCACCGCGAGCATTTGAAGGCGTTTATCATCACCCACGCGCATGAGGATCATATCGGCGCGATTGCCCATGTGTGGGAGCGTTTTGGTGTGCCTATTTACGCCACCCCCTTTACGGCGGCGATTTTGCGGGAGAAATTCAAGGAAAAGAACATCCAGCGTGCCCCGATCAAAATCGTCAAGGCAGGGGAGCAGGTCGATATCGGTAACTTCAAGGTGCGCTTTGTCGGCGTGTCACACTCCGTGCCCGATGCGTGCGCGTTGATTATTGATACGCCTGACGGATGCATCGTCCATAGTGGTGACTGGAATTTGGACCCCACGCCCGTGGTGGGCGCGCCGACCGACCCGCATTTCTTCAAGGAGGCGGGGGACAGAGGGGTCATTGCCTATGTTGGGGATTCCACGAATGCTGAGGTGCCCGGCACGGCGGGGTCCGAGGCCACGGTGGAAAAGGGGCTCGAAGCCGTATTCAAGGATTGCACGGGGAAAATCGCGATTACGATGTTTTCCTCCAACATTGCCCGTGTGCGCAGTATCGTTAAGGCGGCGGAAAGCTCGGGGCGTAAGGTTGTGGTGATTGGCCGCTCGCTCCACCGCATGATCGGGTGCGCGGTGGATTGCGGGTATCTGAAGGGCTTGCCGGACTTTGCGAAGGAGGAGGAACTGCATCAGCTTCCAGCGGACAAGGTTGTGATGATCGTGACAGGTTCGCAAGGCGAATACCGCGCCGCGCTGTCCAAGATTGCACGGGGTGATTTTCGCGGCGTGAAGCTGGGGCGCGGGGATACCGTGATTTACTCGGCCCGCGCCATTCCAGGTAATGAAAAAAATATCAATGTGGTTAAAAACCATTTGAGCGCAGGGGGGGTGCAGATCATCACCCCGCGTGATACGAAGGAAATCATCCACGTGTCGGGGCATCCCTGCCGTGATGAAATTGCCGAAATGCTGAGCTGGATCAGGCCCGCCGTGGTTGTGCCCGTCCATGGGGAGCGGGTACAGCTCGAGGCGCATGCCGCGCTCGCGCTGGAGTGCCAGGTGCCGCGCACGATTGTGCCCTCCAATGGCTCCGTCATTCGTTTTTCCAAGGGTACGGCGGAGATTGTGGATCACGTGCCGACGGATGTTCTGGCGGTGGATTTGAAGCGGATTATCAAATCCGATCACCAGTCGATCGTGGCGCGCCGCAAGCTCCAGTTCACGGGCGCAGTGCATGTTTCTCTGGCGGTGGACGGACGCGGGGAATTGTGTAGTACACCGAAACTGGAAACCGTGGGGTTGATTGATCCGGCGGATGCGGATGATCGGGATATCGAGGCAGGTTTGCTGGATGAAATCCTTGATTTGTTTGACGAGCTGGATTATGACGAGCGGCAGGATGATCATTTTATCGCTGAGGAAATGCGGATTGGAATCCGGCGGTTCTGCCAGCATTTCTTCGGAATTAAGCCCAAAGCTACGGTGCATGTGTTGCGGATTTAAATGCTATGAACCTCGTCACGGGCATTATCGTGTTTTTGCTGGTCTGGTGGACGGCGATTTTTACCGTTCTGCCTTTTGGTCTCAAGCGGGATGAGACGGGCAAGCCCGATGATCCGCGTTTGTGGCGTAAAGTCCTGATGACGACTGTGCTGTCGGCTCTGATCTGGCTGGGGGTTTATGGCCTGATTGCCGCCGATATTATCAGCTTTCGAGAGATGGCCAATGCCATGATTACGGAAGATACAGCGCAGGAGGGACGGAAATGATTTTTCGTGTGTTCAATGTGTTTTCTCTGGTGCTTTTGCTGAGCCCCTCTTTCGGGTTGGCGGCCCCCGTAAAACAGGAGGACGGCGCTTTTGAGGTGCTATGTCGCTCCTTGCCGGTTTATCAAAAGTCCGAAGACGTGGAATACAAGGCGGGTGTTGACGTACACGGCCAACCTGTTGTGCCGGCTGATGTAACGCCGCAAGTGCCTGTCATGCCTGATATTGTAGAAATTCCCGTGACGGTTGATTTGGTCGCACATTTTAGTGCGTTGAACATACCGCTCCCGCAAGGGGTTGAACTGAAACCGGAAATAGGCATTCTAGTGGTTTATCAAGACGGACACGTACAATATAACGGGCAGGATATCACGGCGCAATCTTATGCGGTGTGTGCTAAACCTCAGAAAATTATGACGCCGGACGATAGACAGGATGCGCCGGATGTCGTAAATTCCTTGAAAAACAAGGAAACTCTGAAATGACCAAACCCGCTAAGACCGCCATTACCCCCACACGTGCCGAAAATTTTCCAGAGTGGTACCAGCAGGTCATCAAAGCCGCAGATATGGCTGAAAACTCGCCCGTACGCGGTTGCATGATTATCAAGCCCTATGGCTTTGCGGTGTGGGAGAATGTCCAGCGGATTTTTGACGGTATCATTAAGGAGAATGGCGTGGAGAATGCCTATTTCCCGCTCCTGATCCCCATGGAATTTATCGCGCGCGAAGCCCAGCATGTCGAGGGGTTCGCCAAGGAATGCGCCGTTGTGACGCATCACAGGCTCGAAGCCGACGGGCAGGGGGGCTTGCAACCCGGTGGGAAACTTGAGGAGCCCTATGTGATCCGCCCGACATCGGAAACCATTATCGGGGACGCGATGGCGCGCTGGATTCAATCCTATCGCGATTTGCCGATGAAGCTGAACCAGTGGTGCAATGTGATGCGCTGGGAAATGCGCACCCGCCTGTTTTTGCGGACTTCCGAGTTTTTGTGGCAGGAGGGGCATAATGCCTTTGCCAGCGCGGAGGAAGCGCGTGAAGATTCTCTTAAAATGCTCGATGCCTATGCTGATTTTGCCGAAAATGTGCTGGCCTTGCCCGTGATCAAGGGCGAAAAAACGCCCGATGAACGCTTTCCTGGCGCGGTGGCAACCTTTACGATTGAGGCGATGATGCAGGACGGTAAAGCCTTGCAGGCGGGAACCTCTCATGATTTGGGACAAAATTTTGCAAAATCGAGCGGAATAACATTCCAGAACAAGGACGGCGGCGAGGAATATGCGTACACGACCTCATGGGGGATTTCCACGCGCATGATCGGCGCGCTCATTATGGTGCACGGGGATGATGATGGCATGATTATGCCGCCGCGTATTGCGCCCTATCAGGTTGTGATTTTGCCTGTGACCAAGGATGACGGGACAGCGGAATCTGTTATGACTGCGTGTGAGGCTCTACAGACAGCTTTGAAAAAACAAGGCCTTCGCGTGCGTCTGGATGCGCGAGAACTCCGGACACCGGACAAAATGTGGGATGCCGTGAAAAAGGGTGTGCCGGTACGGGTGGAAATCGGGGCCCGTGAAGCCGCAGAGGGTCAGGTCACTTTTGTGCGCCGTGACTTGGGACGTGAGTCGAAGAAAACACTCTTACTCTCTGAATTTCTTTCTGAAATATCCGGTGTGCTCGATGCGGTACATGACACGCTTTTGACCCGTTCCCGCACTTTCCGTGACGCAAACATTACGGAAGGCAAAACGGTGGGCGATATTGAGGCTTTCTTCAAGGCCGATAAAACGGGCTTTATCAAGGTGCCTGTGGCCGTTCTGGATGATGCAAGGCTGGAGGGTGTTATGAAGACGTACAGCCTTACCACGCGCTGTATGCCCTTTGCCGATGACGGTAAAACAGTATTGATCGGAAAGGCGTATTAGACAATGTTCTCCCCCTTTGAACGACTGGTGGCGTGGCGGTATTTGCGCTCGAAAAAGGCGGAAGGCTTTGTCTCCGTCATTGCCGGATTTTCCTTCACGGGGATTTTACTGGGCGTGGCGACTCTCATCATTGTGATGTCTGTGATGAACGGATTCCGGCAAGAGCTCTTTAGTAAAATTTTAGGGTTAAACGGGCATATGAGCGTCTATTCCCTTGAAGGTCCCTTGTACGATTATGTGTATTTGAAATCCAAAATTGAGTCCATCGAAGGGATTGCCAGCATTACACCCATTATAGAGAGTCAGGCGCTTGTCTCGGTCGGCGGTGTGGCCAATGGCGCGATGGTGCGGGGCATTACATGGGAGGATTTTACCAATCGCCCCTTGCTCAGAAATTCTATCAAGGCTGGGAAGCTCGAAGATTTTACCGGCAATACGGTGGCGATTGGTAAGGTGATGGCGGAAAAACTCCGTCTTCAGCCCGGCGATAAAATCACCTTGACCTCGCCGCAGGTCAAATCCACGCCGTTTGGCTCCATGCCGCGCCAGCGTGCCTATACTATTGCGTTTATCTTCGATGTGGAGATGTACGAGTACAATAACGGCTTTGTGTTTATGCCGCTCGATACCGCGCAGACGTTTTTCCAGATGGACGGCGCGGTCAAGGCGCTGGAGATTTTCCTCAAAGACCCTGAAACATTGCCGGAAATCCGCAAGGCCGTCTCTCTGGCGATGGAAGGGCAGGCGGGGGTCTATGACTGGCGCGATATGAACCAGAGTTTTTTCAATGCCCTGCAGGTCGAGCGCAATGTGATGTTCCTGATTTTAACCATGATTATTCTTGTGGCCGCGTTCAATATTATTTCCTCCATGATCATGCTGGTGAAGGATAAGGGGCAGGATATTGCAATTTTACGCACCATGGGGGCTTCTCGCGCCAATATGATGAAGATTTTTATGCTGACGGGCGCGAGTATCGGGATTTTGGGAACGCTGTTTGGCGCATTACTTGGGATTACCTTTGCACTCAATATCGAAACTATTCGCGAAGCCATTCAGAGTTTGAGTGGCGCGGAGCTGTTTTCGGCAGAAATTTATTTCCTCTCCAAACTTCCCGCCGTGATTGACTGGCACGAGGTGGTGTCCGTGATCGTGATGGCCTTTACGCTTTCTATTCTGGCTACGATTTATCCGGCTTGGCGCGCGGCGAAACTCGATCCTGTGGAGGCGCTGCGGTATGAATGATGATTTACTGGTCTTGAAGGGGCTGGAAAAAACCTTTGTGCAGGCGGGCAATAGCCTGACCATTTTCAAAAATCTGGATTTTCGTCTGAGCGGCGGTGAGCTGTGTGCCTTGATCGGGCAGAGCGGCTCGGGGAAATCCACGCTCTTGCAACTGGCGGGGTTGCTGGATAAGCCTACTGCGGGGCAGATCACCATCGCGGGGCGCGCCGTGCAGGGGATGAGCGAGAAGGAGCGCACGGATACGCGGCTCTCTACAATCGGATTTGTGTATCAGTTCCATCATTTGCTGCCCGAATTTACGGCTCTGGAAAACGTGGCCTTGCCGCAAGTGATTGCGGGCATGCCCATGGCGCGGGCCAAGGAAAAGGCGGCGGGGCTGCTGGAAAGTCTGGGGCTGGGGCACAGGCTGGAGCATCGCCCCGCACGGCTCTCAGGCGGGGAGCGGCAACGGGTCGCGATTGCCCGCGCCTTGGCGAATGATCCCAAACTCCTTTTGGCGGATGAGCCCACGGGGAATCTGGACCCCGAAACCTCGGCGGAGGTGTTTGAAATTTTGCTCAAACAGGTGCGGGAACGCAATATCGGCGCGCTGATTGCGACGCATAATCTGGCGCTGGCGGATCAGATGGACCGTGCGGTTGAACTCAAAGGCGGCCGCATTTTGCCCTTTGATTAGAGGATGTAATCCATGTCTTCTCTTTGTGTCGGAGCAGAGAGGATCACAACTTCTGTTTGAAGTGTCATGAGGGCTTCTTCGATCTGCTCCGCCCTGTGAAAAAGCTTTTCGTTCAGATGTTCGCTTTGGTTGAGCGTGCGCGTGAGATCTTCTCCTGTCGGTGTATTTTCCGGATTCAGAAGCATTTTTATGGTTTCCAAAAGGGCTTCAGTCTCTTTTCTCACATGCGTGCAGTGCATGAGTCCGATGACATCTTCATGGGTTTCTAAATGTTTGTAAGTGGTATTATCAGGGTGGTGTGATAGTAAATCGTTTTTTTCTTTCAAAAGATATGTTCCCTCGGCTCTCATATCGTCAAAAAGTGCGAGGTTTTCTTTTAAAGTGTCTTGTTGTTTTTGAAGGCTGTTTTTTAAGTCTGCAATTTCTTCCATAGAAGGTCCCTGCGGGAGTTTTGGTGCGCTGTTTGTGAGAGAGGATGTGATCTTGGGAGCGGCTTTAGGTGTAATGTCCACAGGCACTCTGGCAGAATTTTCAAAGGCTTCTTTCGGGAATTTGGGGATGACGTAGGTTGGATCAATCTGTCGTTTGAAATAATGGAATGGTTTTTCATGTTTCATTGTCTCTGTGCCGAGTAAACGATCCAAAGCGATCATAAAATTTTCTTCAAATTTTCCTAAGGGCAGGATCCATGGATTTTGGATGTATGGGACATGAAGATCGGGCTTATTCAGTATCTTTTTGTCCTTCTTGAAGGGGGTTGATTTTTCCAAAAGCGCGCGCAACTGGTCTGTCCGTCTGGTGTACAGCCAGAGCGTTTTCAGGACTTCGTTCATATTGTCTTGGGTGTTAATATGCGAAACGATTGTTTTCGCAATATTCCTCTCTATGTCCGGATTGGGATGTTCTTCGCATATGGTGTTGAGCATTTGGGAGACGTTTTCATGGATAATTCGGGCCGTTTTGACTTTTTCTGAAGAAATTTCAAGGGGATTGAGGGGGGCTTTTTTCAGGAGCCCTGCCACGAGAAGGAGGATCTCCTGTTCTGATACGGACCGTCTTGAAAGCAACCGAAGGGTTTCTGCCATATTTTCTCGAACCGTTTGCAAGTCTTCCGGATTTTTGATCATTTTGCCTTCCAGATCTTCCAGAGCCGTGTAATAGGCGTTTTTAATACTTTGGATAACGTCCCATGCCATGTGATGTGCCTTCGTTTGTATAAATTGTGTAAAATAAAGCATTAAATAACATAATAAAAATATATGTCAATAAATTTTTGTGATATGAATATTCCCTTGACAACGCTGTTATGAATTTGCTTATCTTCTAAAACAATCATTTTTTAGGGAGAATTATGCATGTCCTACAAAGAAATTCCTGCGGGATACCAAAATCATCCTATGGCGTTTGAAAAATTAGTGGTTCAAGATGCCAGTGGAATTTTAACCGCTCAATTTCAAAATGCAGATTTTAAAAGGCGCTTACCCGTTAATACAGTTGAGGCTGTTTCACGAGGCCAATTTCCTGAATTAAATATTTCTGTTGCTGAATCCGCGCAAGCTCTTTTGGCGTTTGAGCATGTCCACTCTTAGCCTTTGAAACCTGTGATCGGGATCCCCTTTCGTAAAAATTCGCAGGAAGGGGGTACCTTGCCTCTGGCGCAGGGCCTTGTAGTTCTGCTAGCCTGCATCCCATGAGTCCCTTTATCCATCTCCGTGTCCATTCGGCGTATTCGCTTGCTGAGGGGGCGATCAAGATCAAGGATCTTGTGAAGCTGTGCGTCAAGCACGGCATGCCCGCCGTGGCGGTGACGGATTCCAGTAATATGTTTGGTGCGCTGGAATTTGCAGGCGAAGCCGCAGGGGCCGGCGTTCAGCCCATTATAGGGGCGCAGGTGCTCTATGGCCCGCAACCGCATCAGCTTGTTTTGCTCGTGCAAAATGAAACGGGTTACCGGAATCTCTGTCGCTTGCTCAGTGATGCTTATATGGTGGAAGAGGCGGGTGGGCGGGCGCTGATCTCACCGGAGGCTCTGGCGGCGCATGCCGGCGGGCTGATCTGTCTGACGGGCGGGCCGAGCGGCCCGATGGATTATTATCTTTCACACAAACAACAGGAAAAGGCCGAAGCCGCGTTGTCGGCTTTGCAGGCCCTTTTCGGGGATCGTTTGTATATAGAGCTTCAACGTCATGGGCTCGCCGGAGAAGCCGAGCGGGAGGCGGCCCTGCTGGCGCTGGCTTATGCTCGTGATATCCCGCTTGTCGCAACAAATGATTGCTACTTTGTGGACCGCAAGGCGCACGAGGCCCATGATGCCCTGCTGTGTATTTCCGAAGGGCGCTATGTGACGGAGGAAGACCGCCGGAAGGTGACGCCGGAGCATTATTTCAAATCATCTGCTGAAATGTGCGCGCTCTTTGCTGATCTTCCCGAGGCGCTGACCAATACTGTTGTGATTGCACAACGCTGTTCTTATTTACTGGAAGCGATTGATCCGATTTTGCCTGCCTATGCGACTCAAGCAGGCCGCACGGAATTCGAGGAACTTTCGGCGGAGGCGCATGACGGCCTGCAGTGGCGTTTGATCCATTTTGTTGACGCTGGCACGAATCCTGCGCCCTATTTTGAACGTCTGGCGTTTGAGCTGGATGTTATCAACTCTATGGGTTTTCCAGGCTATTTTTTGATCGTATCGGATTTTATAAAATGGGCCAAGGAACAAGGGATTCCTGTCGGGCCTGGACGAGGCTCGGGTGCGGGGTCTGTCGTGGCGTGGGCCCTTAAGATTACAGATCTTGATCCGTTGGCGTTGAATTTGCTGTTTGAACGCTTTTTGAATCCGGAGCGGGTGTCTATGCCGGACTTTGATATTGATTTTTGTCAGGAACGGCGGGATGAGGTTATCCGGTACGTACAGCAAAAATACGGCAAGGATCGGGTGGCACAGATTATCACCTTCGGGAAATTACAGGCTCGTGCTGTGGTGAGGGATGTGGGGCGTGTGCTTCAACTGCCCTATGGGCAGGTGGACCGGATTGCCAAACTGATTCCGAATAATCCGGCCAATCCCGTGACCTTGCAGGAGGCGCTGGACTTCGATTCGGATCTGCGGGCGGAGTGGCATAAGGACGAGGTGCAAAAAAAGCTCATAGATATTGCGCTCCAGCTGGAGGGGCTGTACCGCCATGCTTCGACCCATGCGGCGGGCGTAGTGATTGCCGATCGGCCGCTCCACGACCTTGTGCCGCTCTATCGTGATCCGCGCTCGGACATTCCTGCCACGCAGTTCAATATGAAATATGTGGAAAAGGCAGGGTTGGTCAAATTCGACTTTCTGGGCCTGAAAACCATGACAGTCATTCAAAAGGCTGTCGATCTGGTCAATGCACATCACGAAAAACCCATAGATATCCTCCATATTCCGCTTGATGATCCCAAGGCGTACGCGCTCATGGCCTCGGGGAATACGGTGGGGGTGTTCCAGCTCGAAAGTGCTGGTATGCGGGATGTTCTGCGAAAGGTTAAGCCAAACCGTTTTGATGATATTATCGCGCTGGTTTCCCTGTACCGGCCCGGCCCGATGGATAATATTCCCCGCTATGTGGCGGTCAAGGAAGGACGGGAGCAGGCGGATTATATGCATCCGGTCCTTCAGCCGCTTTTGGAAGACACGTACGGCATTATGATCTATCAGGAACAGGTCATGCAGGCCGCGCAGGTTCTTGCGGGTTATACGCTGGGGGGCGCGGATTTGCTCCGTCGTGCCATGGGAAAAAAAATCAAGGAAGAAATGGATGCCCAGCGCCAGATGTTTGTGGACGGGGCCAGGGCCCAAAATAATGTGCCTGCGGCACAAGCCTCTGAAATTTTTGATACGATTGAGAAGTTTGCAGGGTATGGATTTAACAAGTCCCATGCGGCGGCCTATGCGCTGATCGCATATTGGACGGCGTGGTTGAAAGCAAATTATCCGTTGGAATTCATGGCGGCTTCCATGACGCTGGATCTTGGCAATACCGACAAGCTCAGTGTTTTCAAGCAGGATCTGGACCGGATGGGTGTTGCGCTTTTGATTCCTGATGTGAATCGCTCTTTTGCGGATTTCGCTGTGGAGGGGCCGGCTATTCGTTATGCGCTGGCGGCGTTGAAGGGGGTGGGTGGAGGTGCAATGGAGGATCTGATCCGCGAACGCACCGAAAACGGACCGTTCAAATCTCTTGAAGAATTTTCTGGAAGAATTAATCCCAAAGGTTTGAATAAAAGACAATTTGAGCAACTGGCTAGTGCGGGGGCCTTTGACACGCTGAACCCTAATCGCGCCCAAATGGCCGCGTCATCCGAGATCATTTTGCGTCATGCCCATGCTTTGGCGGAAGAAAAGCAATCGGGGCAGGGGGGGTTGTTTGGCACGGTGGATGATATGGGCGGCGGCGGGCTTGGCTTGCCAGCCTTGCCGGAAACGCCTTATTGGGACTCTCTGGAGCAACTGGCACGGGAGTTCTCTGCCGTGGGGTTTTATCTGTCTTCGCATCCGCTCCAGAGCCGCCAAAAACAATTTGAAAATTTGCGGATCTCCAATGTGGCGAGTGTGGAGGCCGAACTCCAGAACAAACCCATGGCGCGCTTCCAGATGGCGGGCGTGCTGATGAAAAAACAGGAAAAAATGTCCCAGAAGGGCAGTAAATATGCGTTTCTCCAGCTTTCCGACCCGACTGGAATCTTTGAAGTGACCCTGTTTTCGGAGATGCTTCATGCGGCACGGCCTTTTCTGGAAGCGGGACAGGCGTTACTCGTGGGGGTGGAGGCGGAGCAAAAAGAGGATCAGATACGGTTCACTTGCACCAGAATTGAACCTCTGGAGTCTGCTCTGGAAGGGAAAATCAGGGCAATTGATATCACCGTGACGCAATCTGGGCCGGTTCGTGCACTCAAAGCCATGCTGGAGGACGATAGCTATAACGGCGCGCAGATTAACCTGTATGTGCGGCTCACCGAGGATAAAATGGTCCATTTGCGCCTGCCCGGGCGATGGGTGCTTGGCGCACAGGCCCGTAACCAGCTCCGCACCGATCCTGCTGTACTTGCAGTTTCCGAAGCGTAAAAAGATTTTTTTTCTTGCAATGTGGGCGGTTTCCCTGTAGAAAGCGCGCAATACACTTCACATGCAGGTTCCTTCACCGGTGTTTGCCTTGTAAAAAGAGGAAAACTAAGGCCTGCAGAGGAACAACCGGATTAATATTGTTATACACAAGAAAAGGACATAAAACTATGGCACTCCCAGAATTCTCCATGCGTCAATTGCTCGAAGCGGGCGTTCACTTTGGTCACCACACACGCCGCTGGAACCCGAAAATGCGCCAGTATATTTTCGGCGTGCGGAACAATATCCATATTCTTGATCTGCAACAGACGACCCCGATGCTGAACACGGCGCTCAAGGCCATGCGCGACATCGTAGCCAATGGTGGGCGGGTTTTGTTTGTGGGCACGAAGCATCAGGCGGCTGACAAGATTGCCGAGACTGCCAGACGATGTGGCCAGTACTATGTGAACCATCGCTGGCTTGGTGGGATGATGACAAACTGGAAGACGATTTCCCATTCCATCAACCGCTTGCGGGAGCTGGACAGCATTTTGAACGATCCGGCGGCCAGTGCCCTCCGTACCAAGAAGGAAATCCTGATGCTGACACGGGAGCGCGAAAAGCTGGAGCTTTCCATCGGCGGGATCAAGGATATGGGCGGCCAGCCAGACGCGCTGTTCATTATCGATACCACGAAGGAAGATATTGCTGTGCAGGAAGCCAACAAGCTCGGTATTCCTGTCTTTGCGATCGTGGATTCCAACGCCAGTCCGGATGGTGTGGATTATATCATTCCTGGCAATGATGATGCGTTGCGGGCGATTGATCTGCTTTGCAATCTTTTTGCGGAGGCCGTCATTGATGGTCTGCAGGCCGAAGTGCTGGCCCATGGCAAGGATTCCGGCTCTGCAGTGAATGTGAAGGTGGATCTGTCCCAGGCCGATATGCCTTTGGAGGCGCTTGAATCTGTGGAATCCGAGTCGGAAGCCGAAGCCTTGAAGAAGCAGGCCACGGCGTAACCGCCTCCCTCTCCCGTTATCCCAGCGAAAGCAAGGATTCGGGACGCCACGGAAATTAACGGATTCCTGTTCGCGCAGGAATGGTATGATATTAAAAAGGAAAAGGATCGCAACATGGCTGAAATTACAGCATCTCTCGTCAAGGAACTTCGTGAAAAAACCGGTGCAGGCATGATGGATGCCAAAAACGCTCTTGTAGAAAACAAGGGTGATATCGAGTCTGCGGTGGATTGGCTCCGTAAAAAAGGACTGGCCAAGGCGGCCAAGAAATCGGGCCGGACGGCGGCAGAAGGTTTGATCGTTCTGGCGACAAGGGGCTTGAAAGGCGCGGTGGTAGAGGTGAATTCCGAGACGGACTTTGTGGCACGCAACGAGGAATTCCAGAGTTTTGCGGCGCAGGTCGCCACCAAGGCGCTGGACATAAAAAATGCGGAAGAACTGGGCGCGCAAGCGTTCGGAAATGGCAAGACGGTTGCGGAAACACTGACGGACCTGATTGCCAAGATCGGCGAAAACATGACATTGCGCCGTTCGTCCGCCCTTTCGGTTTCGCAAGGGGCTGTGGTGGGATATATCCATGGTGCGCTGGCGGAAGGGGCTGGCAAAATCGGGGTTCTGGTCGCGCTGGAATCTTCTGCACCGGAAAGTGCTTTGCAGGCGATCGGGAAACAGATTGCGATGCATGTGGCCGCCGCCAACCCGCAGTTTCTGGATGTCTCCAGCGTGGATGCTTCGGCGTTGGAACGCGAGAAAGATGTTTTGCGCGAGCAAGCCAAGGCCACAGGCAAGCCGGCTGATATTATAGAGAAAATGCTGGAGGGGCGTATCCGCAAATATTACGAGGAAGTCTGTTTGCTCGAGCAAATTTTCGTGATGGATAACGAAACAAAAATTTCCGCCTTCCTTGAAAAATCCGGCAAAGAGGCTGGTGCGCCGATCAAGCTGACCGGTTTTGTGCGTTTTCAGCTCGGTGACGGGATCGAGAAGGAGGAGCAGGACTTCGCCGCAGAGGTGGCCAAGGTTGTGAATGGTTAAAATTCTTTCGATCAGCCCCCCGCGAAATGCGGGGGTCTTTTTATGGGCGTATTGATAATCTGGCGGGAGTGGATAGTATGAATGTGAAGGCTTTGAAAAAAACGGAAGAGCAGGCGGTGGCGGATATGAAAACGTATAAACGTGTGATGCTGAAAATGTCGGGGGAGGTTTTGATGGGGGAGAAGGAGTATGGCCTTGACCCCGCAACCGTGAATCGTGTGGCAGAGGATATCAAAGAGGTCGTGACACGGGGCACAGAGGTCTGTGTCGTGGTGGGCGCGGGCAATATTTTTCGCGGTGTGTCGGGCGCGGCCACGGGAATGGACCGCACTACGGCGGATTATATGGGAATGCTGGGGATTGTCATCAACGCGCTGGCCCTGCAAAATGCATTGGAGCATATGGGAGTGCAGACGCGCGTGATGTCGGCCATTCGGATGGATTCAATCTGCGAGCCCTATATCCGGCGGCGGGCAATGCGCCACATGGAGAAAGGACGGGTGGTGATTTTTGCGGCGGGCACGGGGAACCCCTATTTCACCACCGATACGGCCGGCGCGCTCAGGGCTTCGGAAATGGATTGTGACGCGATTTTCAAGGGCACAAAGGTGGACGGGGTGTATTCGGCTGATCCCAACAAGGACCCTAGCGCCCAACATTATCCCCATATCAGCTATATGGAGGTCCTGACCCGCGATTTGAAAGTCATGGATGCGACAGCCATTGCCTTGGCGCGGGAAAACAATATCCCGATTATCGTTTTCTCCGTGAAAGAGAAGGGGAATTTTGCTAAGGTTGTGGCCTCCGAGGGTAAATTCACGATTGTGACGAATTAAGAAGCTGAAGGGTAAAAATAATGTCTTATGATAAAAACGATGTGAAGCGCCGGATGGATGGGGCGGTGGATGTGCTGACCAAGGAATTTGGCGGTTTGCGGACGGGCAGGGCTTCGGCCAGTTTGCTGGACCCTGTGATGGTCGAGGCCTATGGCAGTAAAATGCCGCTCAATCAGGTGGGCACTGTGACCGTGCCGGAACCGCGGATGCTGGCGGTACAGGTCTGGGATACGGGCCTTGTGAAGGCTACGGAAAAAGCCATTCGGGAGGCGGGATTAGGGCTCAATCCCATGCCGGAAGGGAGTACAATCCGCGTGCCTGTGCCCGATCTCAATCAGGAACGCCGGACGGAGCTCCAGAAAGTGGCGGGAAAATACGCCGAAGCCGCACGGGTGTCTGTGCGCAATGTCCGCCGTGATTCCATGGATGCCCTGAAGAAAGCGCAAAAAGATTCCAATATTACGGAAGATGATTTGAAGCGCTTGTCCGAGGAGGTCCAGAAGCTCACGGATGAGACAATCAAAAAGATCGATACGATGCTGGCCGATAAAGAAAAAGATATTATGCGGGTTTAGTTTTTTGCTACATTGGACAAAATTTTACCCTCTTCTTTGAGGCATGCGCCTCTTTCCCTCTTCTTTCAGGGAGAGGAATCAAGGGAGAGGGGATTGTTGAGAGGTGTATTTCAAGTGACGTTCTTCAGCCAGCAGGCGCTCCAATCTTCCCACACTCCAGCCCATGTTGCCATCATTATGGACGGCAACGGGCGCTGGGCGCAGGGGCGTGGTTTGCCGCGTACGGCGGGTCATAAACAGGGCGCAGAGGCTGTCCGGCGTGTGGTGAAGGCGGCGGGGGAGCTGGGTGTTTCTTATGTCACCTTGTTTGGCTTTTCCTCCGAAAACTGGAGCAGGCCGGAGAGTGAAATCAAGGACTTGATGAATCTCCTGCGCTATTATCTCAGGAGCGAGACGGCAGAACTCCACAAAAACAATGTGCGTTTGCGCGTGATCGGGGATCGTACGGCCTTTGAGGCCGATATTGTAAAGATGATTGAAAACGCCGAAACGCTGACGGAAGAGAACACCGCAATGACGGTTGTGATGGCACTCAATTACGGGGGGCGCAATGATATTCTCCATGCCGTTCAGCGGATTCACCATGCGCATCTCGGGCAGAAGCTGGATTTTAGCACAATCGAGGCGCAGTTTCCGGGCTTTTTGATGACGGCGGGTTTGCCGGACCCCGATCTGCTGATCCGTACAAGCGGGGAGCAAAGGATCAGCAATTTTCTGCTCTGGCAATGTGCCTATACGGAATTTGTGTTTACCGACACGCTGTGGCCGGATTTCTCCAAGGAAGATCTGGAAAAAGCGCTGGTGGAGTTTTCAAAACGTGACCGCCGCTTCGGGGCTGTCCAAGAGTCGAGGCGATAGAGCGACAGGTGGGTGGGGTCAATTTCAAAAGTTTGAAGACGCGGCTTCTCTCTGCTGTGGTGCTCATTCCCGTTGTGCTCTGGATCATCTGGACAGGGCAAAAAACGTTTACGGCACTTTTGATCGTGGCGGCTTGCATGACGCTGTATGAGTGGTGGGAGATGGCGCGGAAAATGCCAAAACCACGCCTGATGATGGCACTGGGGGTAGCTTACATACTGGCGAGTTATCTGAGTTATTATCTCTTGCGGGAATGGTTTGGGTTTGGACCTACTATGCTCTGCATGATATCGGTCTGGGCGAGCGATAGCGGGGCCTATTTCGCGGGTAAATTTATAGGGGGTCCCAAGATGGCCCCAAATATCAGCCCGAATAAAACATGGGCAGGGTTTGCAGGGGCGGTGTTAGGGCCTGTTTTAATAAACATTGTTCTATCATCTGGGTTTGCCTTTCTATCTTTTCAAGAATTGGGGAACTCGGTTTTTTTCATGATTCCCTTTGGCGTAATTTTGGGTTCATTGATCGGTTGTTTCGGACAAGGCGGTGATTTATTGATCTCGCTTATAAAACGCAAATCGGGTGTAAAAGACACGGGACGGCTTATTCCAGGCCATGGAGGGATTTTGGACCGGATTGATTCCCTGATGCCTAATGCCATACTGTTTTTTCTATTATTCTATTTTCTGAGATGAAAAAAAAATCCCTTTCCATCCTCGGTGTGACGGGCTCGATCGGGCAGAGTACGGCGGATGTTGTGCGAGCGCATCCTGATAAGTTTTCCGTGCGAACGGTGACGGCGCAGGAGAATGTCCAAAAACTGGCGCAAATGGCTGTGGCGCTGGGAGCCCAAACGGCCATTATAGGAAATCCTGAACGGGAACAGGCGCTCAAAACCCTTCTGGAAGGCACGAAAACCACGGTGCGAAGCGGGCGGGCGGCGTTGTGCGAGGCTGTGGAGCCGGATACGGATCTCACCGTTGCAGGGATGAGCGGTATGGCGGGATTGGCCCCGCTTTTGTCCGCCATGGCATATTCCAAAGCGGTTGCGATAGCCAACAAAGAACCTTTGGTCGCGGCGGGCGCGCTGGTGATGGCGCAGGCTCAAAAATACAATTGTCACATTCTGCCGATCGACAGCGAGCATAACGCCGTATTTCAGGTCTTTGATTTTGATCGCCCCGAAACCATAGCGCGGATTATCCTGACGGCCTCGGGCGGGCCGTTCCGGACGTGGACAACAGGGCAGATGGCCAAGGCTACACCGGAGCAGGCTTTGAATCACCCCACATGGGAGATGGGCCAAAAAATCTCGATCGACAGTGCGACCATGATGAACAAGGCGCTGGAGATTATTGAGGCGCATGTGCTGTTTGCCATGCCGCCTGAAAAAATTGAGGTGCTGGTGCATCCGCAATCTGTTGTGCATTCGATGGTCGAGTATGTGGACGGGTCTTTTCTGGCGCAGATGGGGGCGAGCGATATGCGTACGCCGATTGCCCATGCGCTGGGGTGGCCGGATCGTATTGCGACATCCGGACAGAGGCTGGATCTTAAGACTTTGCAAAACCTGACGTTTGAGGCGCCGGATTGTAAAAAATTTCCGGCTTTGACACGGGCGTACGATTGTATTAAGGCCGGACATATGGCTTGTCTGGTACTGAATGCGGCGAACGAGGTCGCCGTCGAGGCTTTTTTAAAGAATACACTCGATTTTCTCGGGATAATGCGCATAATAGATTCGGCGCTTGCGGTGTGCCCTGAGGGTGCGCTTGAAAGCTTGGAGGCTGTCGAGCATATGGATCGTATCGTCCGTCAGGCTGTGCGGGCCCGTCTTGGTTGTGGTGTGATGGTAACAGAATGAAAGCGGTGTTATTTTATGAATATGATTGAAATGCTTCAGACAATGGGCGGGAATGTCTGGGTCTATGGCGGCGCATTCTTGCTGGTCCTGAGTATTCTGGTGTTTGTCCATGAATGGGGGCATTATATCGTGGCGCGCCTGTGTGGTGTGCGGGTCGAGACCTTTTCCATCGGGTTCGGAAAGGAATTGTTGGGGTTTTATGATAAAAGAGGGACTCGCTGGAAGTTTTCCCTTGTGCCGTTAGGCGGGTATGTCAAGCTGTTCGGGGATGTTGATCCCGCAAGCGCAGGTCATTCTGAAATAGTGGAAGATGAGGCCGGTGTGGAGCCGCCCCGTCCCATGACCCCCGAAGAGCGCAACGCGGCGTTTTTTGCGCAGGCACTCTGGAAACGGGCCGCGATTGTCTTTGCAGGGCCTGCGATCAACTATATTTTTGCCGTGATTTTGATGGCGGCGCTTTTTGCCATGAATGGCCAGCCCGTCACGCCGCCATCTGTCGCCGCCATCGTTGCGGGGTCGAGCGCGGAAAAGAATGGTTTTCTGCCTCATGACAAGATTCTTTCGATTGAAGGCAATCCCGTGATCACTTTCGAGGATATCCGGCGGGAGATCATGATTGCGCTCAACCTCAAAAAACATTTTGTGGTCGAACGAGACGGTCAACGTCTTGATATTTACGCCGCGCCGGATCTGGAAGTGCAGGAGGACCGGTTTGGTTTCAAACACAGTATCGGGGTTTTGGGGTTGATCAGTCCACGCCACGCGGTTGAAATTTCCTCCATCGCAACGATCAACGGGCTGGTCTATGCGGATAGCAAAGCCGTGCGGCAGGCGCTGTTGCTCAATATGGGAAAAGCATTGCGTCTGACCTTTCATAAAACGCCGGAACAGATGGCAAAAGAGGCTGAGAAGCCTGAAGAGAAAGGGCCTGAGGTCTTGATTGCCGCTCCTTTGGAGTTGTTTAATCAATCCTTGAAAGATCCCGAAAATACGGTGCTGTACCTCGCGGATGTGGAGGCCAATGCTTTTGTGAACTACAATCCTTTGGAGGCTGTGCAGGTGGCTCTCCGACAGGCATGGGTAGTGACGCGGGGGACTCTTGATGCGCTGGGGCAGATGGTCATGGGGACGCGCAGTGCTTCCGAATTGGGCGGCATGATCCGGATCGGTGCACTGGCGGGCGATATGGCCAAGCAGGGGGTGGCGGCATTGGTTATGTTTACGGCCCTTCTTTCTATCAATCTGGGGCTGATCAATCTGTTTCCCATTCCGATGCTTGATGGCGGGCACTTGATGTTTTACGCCTTTGAGGCCATTTTGCGCCGGCCTGTGCCGGAGCAGGTTCAGGAATACGCTTTCCGGATTGGTCTGGCATTTCTGATTGGTGTAATGGTCTTTGCCAATCTCAGCGACGTGGTGCAACTCCTGTTGTAGCATGGGGGATGTTTTACGATTATGGCTGGTTTTTTCATCCGGAATCGGCATAATGAACCCAAGAATAAAAACGCATTCACAAAAGGTATGGTATATGTCAAAGCTTAATTGCTTTTTTGGAGTTTTCCTTCTCGTGTTGCTTGTATTTCCGCATCTTTCTTTCGCGGAGTCTGTGGTGCGCGATATCAGGATCGAGGGCACCGAGCGGATCGAGCCTGCGACGGTGCGCTCCTATATGGATGTGAGTGCGGGGGATCCTCTGAGCCGTGAAACCATGGAAAAAGGGATCAAAAACCTCTTTTCAACGGGCTTGTTTGCGGATGTTTCGATGAGCCAGACGGGTGATGTGCTGGTCGTGAAGGTGATTGAAAACCCGATCATCAACGAGATCGCCTTCGAGGGGAATGAAAAGCTGGAAGATGATGCGCTTCTAGCCGAGATTTCCATGCGCCCGCGCCAGGTTTTTACCCGTACGAAGGTGCAGGCGGATGTGGCCCGTGTGTATGAGATCTATCGCCGGAATGGCCGCTTTTCTGTTTCTGTCGAGCCCAAGATTATCAAGCTGGACCAAAACCGCGTGAATCTGGTTTTCGAGATCAAGGAAGGCACCGTGACAAAAGTGGAGTCCATCCGTTTTGTGGGGAACAAACATTATGACGACAGCACCCTTCGAGGCGAAATCAGCACCAAGGAAGCCCAATGGTACCGCTTCCTGACGGCGGATGATCGCTATGATCCGGATCGTTTGAATTACGATCAGGAGTTGTTGAGACGCTTCTATCTTTCGCAGGGCTATGCGGATTTCCAGATTTTATCCGCTGTGGCTGAACTTTCGGAAGATCGGGACCGTTTCTACGTGACGGTGACCCTTGATGAGGGCGCCCGCTACAAGGTAGGGAAAGTCTCTATCAATTCGCAGATCAAGAATTTTGATTCTTCTGTTTTACGCCCTGAAATCAATATCACGGAAGGGGAATGGTATGATGCGGACCGTGTGCAGGAAAGTATTGATCATATGACCGGTGCGCTGGGGGACCGCAATTACGCTTTTGTGAATGTTCGTCCTGAAGTGAACAGGAACCGCGAGGCCCGTACGGTGGATCTGGTGTTTAATATTGATGAAACCCCCCGCGTGTTCGTAGAGCAGATCAATGTCGATGGCAATGTCCGGACTCTGGACAAGGTGATCCGCCGCGAAATGGATCTTGTGGAGGGGGACCCGTTCAATAAATCCAAGCTGGCGAAATCGGAGCAAAACATCAAAAATCTTGATTATTTTGAAACGGTGGAAGTCCAGACAAAGCCAGGTTCCGCGCCAGACAAGACAGTTCTAGATGTGAATGTCGTTGAAAAATCAACCGGAGAGCTCTCGGTTGGAGCCGGCTTTTCGACCAGTGACGGGCCGTTGGCGGATTTTCGGATACGCGAACGCAATCTGCTCGGGAAGGGACAGGATTTGTCTTTGGCAACGACCATTGCCGGAAAGCGGACCGAGTTCGATCTGTCCTTTACAGAGCCCTATTTCCTTGACCGCGATTTGTCAGCTGGCTTTGACCTTTTCCATGTGACCCGTGATTTGCAGGATGAAAGCTCTTTTGACCAGAAACGTTCCGGTGGAGCGCTCCGTCTCGGCTATCCGTTGTCCGAACGCTGGCGGCAGACTTGGCGTTACCGTGTGGAGCGTAACGAGATCGAAAACGTGCAGAGCAATGCGTCCCGTTTTGTACAGGAGCAGGAAGGTCAGCGCGATACCTCCGCCTTGTCACAGCGCGTAGTGTATGACAGCAGGGACAGTACGATTTTCCCCCGTGAAGGCCTGCTGTACTGGCTTGATACCGAAGTTTCGGGTCTGGGCGGTGATTCCCAGTATGTTTCGGGGAAGACCGGCACGTCTTACTTCTATCCGGTCTACGAGGATGTTGTTCTTAACGCTTTGGGAGAAGTCGGGGCCATCGAAGGCTATGGAGATGAAAATGTTGCCATTAACGAGCGCTATTATCTGGGAGGGGCCACTTTGAGAGGGTTTAAAAATTCCGGTATCGGGCCGCGTGATAGCCTGTCGGACGATGCGCTGGGCGGAAAATATTTCTATCGAGGCACGGTGGAATCCTCCTTCCCTGTGGGTTTGCCGGATGAGATGGGGATTTTGGGGCATGTCTTCACTGATGCGGGCTCTTTGTCCAAGGTTGATGACACAGGGCCGGAAGTCCTTGATAATTCGAGTGTGCGGGTCAGTGCGGGGCTGGGTGTTTCCTGGCGCTCGCCTTTTGGTCCCGTGCGCGGGGATGTTGCCAAGGCGCTCGTGAAGGAAGAGTATGATGAAACAGAAGTTTTCCGCTTTAACTTTGGAACACGCTTTTAGTTTTGTATTATAGGATGAGGCTTTCTGTCGGAATGGTCCCTGCGGCTATGCGTTATGTGATGTTTTTCCTGTGTGTGCTGGTTTGCCTGCCATTCTCTTTCGTGTGGGCGGGAGAGAAGGGTACGTCCGTGGCTGTCGTTGATGTTGTCAGGATTTTAACCCAGTCCGAGGCGGCCAAAAGCATTCAAGTACAACGGGAAAAAATACGGGAAGGGTTTCTGGCTGAAATCTCGAAGACAGAACAGGATCTGAGCCAGCAGGAAAAATCTCTGGCGGCCCCGCCTTCCGGTGGTTCGGACGAGGTGTACACCCAAAAACGTCTGGCGTATGAAGAGGACTTGATTGCGCTCAGGAAAACGGCTCAGGAGAAAAAGCGCCTGTTGGAGGAGGCTTCGGGCAAGGCGATGGACTCGTTGCGGGACCAGCTCTATGTTGTGGTCCAGACGATTGCCAATGAGCGGGGGTATGATCTCGTGATCTCCAGCAAGGATGTGATCGCGGGTGAAAAATCCCTCGATATCACGGAAGAAACCCTGCGCCGTATGAACAAGACGGTGAAAGATATTTCTCTGGATATTGGAAGCAAGTAATGGCCGATTCTGACTTTTTTAAAAAATCCCGCCCTGCATTTCGTTTGTCGGAGCTCTGCGATGTTACGGGGGCTCAACTGGCCTCCGGCAGTGATCCTTCGGTGAGCGTAACGGATGTGGGGCCTTTGGATACGGCAACGGCTGATATCTTGTCCTTTCTGGATAATCCGAAATACAAGGACCAGTTTTTGAAAACACGGGCGGGGGCGTGTTTCGTGCATCCGGATATGGCGCCGTTTGCGCCGCCACATGTCCAGCTTTTGCTCCATCCCGCGCCCTATAGGGCTTATGCTCTGGCCGCACAGGCCTTTTATCCAGAACCCCGTCCAGTGCCTTTTGTGTCCGAACGGGCTGTTGTGGATCCGTCTGTGACTCTTCCGGCGGGATGCCGGATCGAGGCGGGTGTGGTGATCGGTGAAGGCGCACAGATCGGTGAAGGGACATGGATCGAAGCCAATACGGTGATCGGAGATCGTGTCCGGATCGGGGCACAGTGCCGGATCGGAGCGAATGTAACGCTGTCCCACTGTCATATTGGTGATGGTGTCCGCCTTTATACCGGCGTACGGGTCGGGCAGGATGGTTTTGGCTTTGCGATTGATCCCAAGGGACACGTCAAGGTGCCGCAACTGGGCCGTGTTATCATCGAGAGTCATGTGGAAATCGGGGCTAATACCACGATTGATCGCGGGGCAGGGCCCGATACGGTGATCGGGCAGGGCACATGGATCGATAATCTGGTGCAAATTGGCCATAATGCAAAAATCGGTCGCGGTTGTGTGATTGTCGCGCAAGCGGGGGTTTCGGGAAGTACCGTACTGGAAGATTTCGTGGCGCTGGGTGGGCAAGTCGGGATTGCCGGTCATTTACGGATTGGCATGGGGGCGAGAATTGCCGCGCAGTCCGGTGTCATGCGTGATGTGCCTTCCCGTGAAGAATATATGGGATATCCCGCGATTCCTATGAAGCAATATATGAAACAGGTTGCTTTACTCAAGCGTTTGATTAAAAAGGATGGGAAGACTTGAAAATACAAAACACAAGGATAACCATTTTGAATGAGTGAGACATCCCAAAGCCCTGTCGATATCAACCGCATCATGGCCATGATCCCGCATCGCTACCCGATTTTACTGGTAGATCGTGTGCTGGAACTCGTGCCCGGGGAGCGGGCTGTGGGGCTGAAGAATGTTACAATAAACGAGCCGCATTTTATGGGCCATTTTCCGTCTTATCCCGTCATGCCGGGCGTTTTGATTGTGGAAGCGATGGCGCAAACAGCCGCTCTGGTGGTTGTGGAGTCTATGGGAAAACGGGCTGAAGGCAAGGTTGTGTATTTCATGACGATTGATAATGCCCGTTTCCGCAGGCCTGTGACGCCTGGTGACTCTTTGCATATCCATGTCACAAAAATACAATCGCGGGCCAGTGTCTGGAAATTCAAGGGGGAAGCCAAAGTCGATGGTAAAATTTGCGCTGAAGCGACCTTCAGTGCGATGATCACGGATAAAACCTGACGGGGCATCGCTAAAATCTCCTGTAACGTTGTGCAACAAACCGTGATTTGCGGGAGAAGGGGCTTCCGGCGTACAGTTTTCAAAGAAAAGGATTGCTTTGCGTATGACGTCACACATGATCCATCCTACAGCCATTGTTGCCCAAGGCGCCCATGTGGATCCAAGCGTCAGGATCGGGCCTTATTGCGTGATTGGTCCGCATGTTTCTCTGGCGTCTGGTGTGCGCCTGATTTCCCATGTTGTCATTGAGGGGCATACGCAGATCGGCGAGGAAACGATTGTGTATCCATTTGCCTCTCTCGGGACCCCGCCACAGGATCTGAAATATGCCGGCGAGCCCTCCCGTTTGCTGATCGGGGCCCATAATACGATCCGCGAATATGTCACGATGAATCCCGGGACAAAAGATGGCGGGATGGAAACACGGATCGGGGACCATGGTTTGTTTATGATGTCGTCCCATGTCGCGCATGATTGCAGGGTGGGACACCATGTGATCATGGCCAATAACGCAACTTTGGCAGGCCATGTGGACGTAGGAGATTATGTGATTATTGGAGGCCTCTCTGCCGTGCACCAGTTTATCCGGATCGGGGAGCATGCCATTATCGGCGGGATGTCGGGCGTGGAAAATGATGTGATTCCCTATGGGCGTGTCAAAGGTGAGCGGGCTTTTCTGGCGGGCCTGAACCTGATCGGTCTGGAGAGACGGGGCTTTAACAAGGAAGAAGTACGGGCCCTTCAGCGTGCTTTCAACCAGCTTTTCGGGAATGAGGGGACGCTGGAGCAACGGATTGAAACGGTTCTCCAAGACTATGCGCAGGATGAAACTGTTATGAAGATCGTGGAATTTGCCAAAGCCAAAACGAAATTTCCCTTATGCCAGCCCGCGAAGAAAACCGCTTGAAATCAGGAAGGGGGCTTCCCCAAAAAATAGCAATCATTGCGGGGCGCGGGCTGTTGCCATCGGCGCTGGCCCGTTCGTGTCTGTCCCTCGGGCTGGAGCCTTTGATTGTGGCTTTCAAGGGTCAGACAGATCTGGAACCGTTGAGGGGGCTCGATCATTTCTGGATCAGGCTGGGTCGGACGGGTACTCTTTTGAAACGCCTGAAACAGGAAGGCATATCGGATCTGGTGATGATTGGTGGTATGCGCAGACCCTCCCTTTCTGAGCTGCGTCCCGATTGGAAGACGCTGGAGTTTTTTACAAAATATGGATTGTCGGCCCTGGGGGATGATGGGTTTTTAAAGGCCTTGCGTGTTTTTCTGGAAAAAGAAGGGTTTCAAATTCACGGCTTTCAGGCCTTCATGCCCGAGTTGTTGACTCCGGAAGGCGTGTTGGGGCGCCATATGCCGCAGGATCATGACAGGGCTGACATTCTGCGCGGCGTTGCGGTGCTGAAAGCGCTGGCGCCTCTGGATGTGGGGCAGGCGGTGCTTGTCCAGAACGGCATGGTGCTGGGGATCGAGGCGGCAGAAGGCACGGATGCCTTGATCTTGCGCTGTGCCGGTTTGAAGCGGCAAGGGGTGCAGGGTGGTGTGCTGGTCAAGCTCTCCAAGACCGGACAGGATCCCGATCTGGATTTACCCGCGATGGGTCCACAAACGATAGAGCATATGATACAATCGGGCCTGTCAGGGGTGGCGATTGAGGCGGGTGCCAGTTCCATCGTCGAGAAAGAGCGGACAATGGCGCTGGCGGACCGCAACGGTATATTTGTGCTGGGGATTGTCGTTTGAGGTTCTGCAATAAGGTTTAAAAATATGACACGTGAAATTTTTATGATTGCGGGGGAGCCTTCGGGAGATTCCCTAGGGGCTTCGCTGATCCGGCAGATTAACGTCTCAGAGGGTGATTCTGTTTCTGTGACCGGTGTTGGCGGAGATCTGATGGCACGGGAAGGACTCGTGAGTCTTTTGCCTATGAGTGATCTGTGTGTCATGGGATTGCTGGAGATCGTGGCCCAGTTGCCGCGCCTGTTGAAATTGATACAGGCGTTGGTGGAGGAAATCGAAAAGCGACAACCTGCTGTATTGGTGACGATTGATCTGCCGGATTTTAATTTTCAGGTGGCAAAACGCCTTAAAAAACGCGGAATTTTCAAAGGAAAAATCATCCACTACGGGGCGCCTACGGTCTGGGCATGGCGGCCTAGGCGCGCCAAACGCTTGGCGCGCTTTCTGGACGGGATGATGTGCCTGTTTCCTTTCGAGCCGCCGTATTTTGAAAAAGAAGGGCTGGAGGCCCTCTTTGTTGGACACCCCCTCGTGGAAAATGATCCTGCGACATTTGACAGGGCGGGGTTTCGGGAATCTTTGGGGCTTGCACCGGAGGATCTGTGCCTCGGCGTGTTTTTGGGAAGCCGAGAATCAGAAATCAGCATCCATGCCCCTGTCTTTACAGAGGTCCTCGCCTTGTTGCGCCGGAGCTATCCCGATCTACATGTGATTGTGCCAACCTTGCCCCATTTGGAATATGAAGTCTCTCAAATGACCCCTCCGCTGGGGCCGAATGTCTCTCTCATTGTAACAAAAGAGAGGAAGTGGGATGCGTTTGTGGGGTGTGATTTTGCTTTGGCGGTATCGGGGACTGTGGGGCTGGAGCTGGCCTATGCCGGTGTGCCCCATGTGATTGCGTATAAGATGAATCCCCTGACGGCGCTTATTGTGCGTTTTTTGGTGAGGGTTCGCTTTGCCCATCTCGGTAATATCATGATGGATGACGAAATTGTACCGGAATGTATACAGGGGAAGTGTAATGCGCTGGATATTGCCCGCGCCCTCCTGTCCCTGATGCGCAAGGCAGAAATCCGGCAAGCACAAAAAGAAGCCCTGAGAAATATTGGAAATCTTTTGAAACCCGAAGGTGGTCTTTCGCCTTCGGAAAAAGCGGCCCGTTTTGTGCTGGCCGCTTCGCAGAGCACTACATCCGGTCCTTGAGCGGGATATAGGGACGCTTGACGGGGCCGGTATAGAGCTGGCGGGGGCGTCCAATCCGCAGGGAGGGCTCTTCGATCATTTCCTTCCACTGCGAAATCCAGCCCACTGTCCGTGCAACGGCAAACAACACCGTAAACATGGAGGTCGGGAAACCCATGGCCTTGAGGATAATACCGGAATAAAAATCCACATTCGGGAAGAGCTTGCGTTCGATGAAATAGTCGTCTTCCAACGCGATGCGTTCCAGCTCTCTGGCCAGTTCCAGATGTGGATCGGAAATGCCAAGATCATCCAGAACCTCGTCGCAGGCTTTTTTCAAAACACCGGCGCGGGGATCAAAATTCTTATAAACGCGGTGCCCAAAGCCCATCAGACGGAACGGATCATCCTTGTTCTTGGCTCGCTCTATAAATTCGGGGATCCGGTCCTTTGTCCCGATCTGGTTGAGCATTTCCAGCACTTCCTGATTGGCGCCACCATGGGCAGGACCCCACAGACACGCAATGCCCGAGGCAATGCAGGCGAACGGGTTGGCTTGGGATGATCCGGCCAGACGGACCGTTGAAGTCGAGGCGTTTTGTTCGTGATCCGCATGCAGGATCAGGATTTTATCCATGGCATCAGCCAGAATCGGGTTGATGACGTACGGCTCGGCTGGCAGGCCAAAACACATATACAGAAAATTCTCGGCATAGGAGAGGTCGTTTCTGGGGTACATGAAGGGCTGGCCCAGTGCATATTTCATGGTCATGGCCGCCAATGTAGGGATTTTGGCGATCAGGCGATGCGCGGAGAGTTCGCGTTGCTGGGGGTCCCAGATATCGAGAGAGTCATGATAGAACGCCGACAATGCCGCCACGACGCCGCACATCACGGCCATGGGGTGCGCATCGCGCCGGAAACCACGGAAGAAGAAATGGATCTGTTCATGCACCATGGTGTGATAGGTGATGTCATGTTCAAATTTCGTCATTTGCGCACGGTCGGGGAGGTCGCCGTTGAGCAGGAGGTGTGCTACTTCCAGAAAGTTGCTTTTTTCTGCCAGTTCCTCGATCGTATACCCCCGATGCATAAGAATACCCTCTTCCCCATCAATATAGGTGATGCGGGATTTACAGCTTCCGGTCGAGGTGAAGCTGGGGTCAAAAGTGAAATGGCCCGTATCGCTGTACAGCTTCCTCACGTCAATGACGCTGGGGCCCACAGCCCCATCCATAACGGGCAGTTTCCAGCTTTCGCCTGTCTGGTCGTTTGTGAGTGTAAAATTTTTCTGGTTTGCTGGTTGTGGTGTTGCGTTATTCATCCGGTGTGTCCTATGACCCTATAAAGTCTTGTCTCTTTCCGAATCCATTGTAGGGAAGTTTTGGTGATAATCAAGGCCGATTTATTGCGGCGCACACACGGGCACAGCTTTCTGCTCTCCCGAGAATTTCTGCCGCATGGAAGATGGAGGGTGAAACGGTGGTGCCAGTGAGGGCGGCACGGAAGGGCATGGCGATTTTTCCCAGTTTTCCTTCACAGTGTTGATCGGCCAGTGTCTTGCATAGGGTTTGAAGAGGCCCTGCGGTAAAGGGATCGAGTGTTTCAAGCTGTGCAAGAAGCGCTTTCAGAAGCGCCTGCGCGGGCTGATCCAGAAGGGCGCGCGCTTTTTCATCATAAGAAAACGGAAGTGTTTTTGCAAAAAAAACAGATTCATCAGTGAATTGTAAAAGAGTATTCGCACGGGACTTTAATTCATCTGCGGCGCATATGATCCGATTTTGCGCCGTCTCATCGGGTTCAATGCCGTGTCTGTTTTTGTAAAACGGTTTGCACAGATCGACAAGGCGGGCGTTGTCCGCCTGTTTTATGTAGTGCGCATTTACACTTTCCAGCTTGGCAAAATCGAATCGGGCGGGCGACTGGCCGATATGCGCCAGATCGAACCATTCCAGCGCTTGCGCGGTTGAAATGATCTCGTTGTCTCCATGGCTCCAGCCCAGACGCAGGAGGTAATTGCGTACGGCTTCCGGTAAATACCCCATGTCACGGTATTCCTCGACACTGGCCGCCCCATGGCGCTTGGACATCTTGCTTCCATCGGGCCCTAGAATAAGCGGTAGGTGGGCATAAGCGGGTTTAGTCCAGCCCATCGCGTCATAGATAACATTCTGCCGGAAGGCATTGTTCAGGTGGTCATCCCCGCGAATGATGTGTGTCACGCCCATGTCGACATCATCGACAACAACCGACAGCATGTAGGTGGGGGTTTCGTCCCCGCGCAGGAGGACAAAATCATCGAGCTGATCATTTTTGACCGTGACATCCCCCTGCACCAGATCGTGAAGTGTTTGTGTTCCCTCAAGAGGCGCCTTGATCCGGATCACAGGTTTTATGCCGGAAGGGGCGTCTTGAGGGTCACGATCCCGCCATCTGCGATCATAAAATGTGGGGGCGCCTTCCGCCTTGGCGCGTTCCCGCATGGCTTCGAGTTCTTCGGGTGTGCAATAGCACCGGTAGGCCAGCCCTTTTTCCAGCATGTCAAGAGCAACCTGTTTATGGCGTTCCCGTTGTTCAAACTGGGAAACGATCTCTCCGTCCCAATCCAGTTCCAGCCATGTCATGGCATTGATAAGGGCAACAACCGCTTCCTCGGAGTGGCGGGCGCGATCGGTGTCTTCGATCCGGAAAAGCATTTTTCCGCCGTGTTTTCGGGCGTACAGCCAGTTGAACATCGCGGTTCGGGCGGTACCGATATGCATGAAGCCTGTGGGGGAAGGCGGAAAACGGGTGACAATCTGCATTGTAACTTTCGCGGTTATGGGGTTTGATACGGACAAGGTTTAATCCGGATTGCCATGGGATGCAAGATTGGACATGGAGAAAAGTCACGCCCTGACACTACAGCGTACGGTCCTTGAGGGGCTGGTCTATCAAAAGGCCCAGATTTTTCTTTGGTTTCCGGTGTTTATGGGCGTGGGGATCGCCCTGTATTTTGCGTGTCCTGTTGAGCCACCGTTATGGGTTGGATTTGGGGGGCTGTTCTGTTCTGCATTGCTGTGGGGCTGGTATCGGCGCCATGCCGTCTTACAGCCGGTCTTTTTGCTGGCTGTGTGTCTTGCGGGGGGCTTTGCGTCTGCAACGCTCCGGACCGCGCAGGTTTATACACCGGTCCTGCAAAAGAAAATGGCGCCTGTGACCCTGTGTGGCACGATAGAAACGCTTGAAGATCTGCCTGATGAAAAGGGCGTGCGCGGGGTTTTGGGTGGAGTTACGCTTGAAAAGATTCCTGCCGATGACACCCCCCGAAAGGTGCGTTTGAAGTTCAGAGCGGGTCAGAGTCTGGCGGTGGGGCAGAGGGTCTGTGTGCTGGCGGGTCTTAATCCTCCCGCGCCGCCTTCCTTACCCTCTGGATTTGACTATCAGCGCTATATGTTTTTTCAGGGAATCGGGGCGGTTGGCTTTGCCTACAAGTCGGTGGAGGTGCAGGCGGAGCCCAATCGTGATGCTTTTTCTGTTTTGAGTGTTTTTGAAGGGATACGCTATACTATCGCAGAGCGGATTGGCGGAATTATGGCGCCCCGTAACGCCTCTGTTTTGAATGCGCTTGTGACAGGCACCCAGCTTTCAATTCCGCAGGTGGATCAGGAGGCTATTCGGGATTCCGGTCTTGCGCATATGCTCTCGATTTCGGGGCTTCATATCAGTCTGGTTTTTGGCTTTGTCTTTTTTGTTGTCCGTTTTGTGCTGTCTTGTATTCCGCCCTTTGCCCTGCGGCATTCCACCAAGAAATGGTCTGCGCTGGTGGCGATGCTGGTGGCGATTTTCTATACGCTGATTTCGGGGATGACGATTCCCACTATTCGCTCTGTTTTGATGATGGGACTGGTGTTTCTGGCTATTCTGCTGGATCGCAATCCTTTTTCACTGCGGCTGGTGGCGTTTTCTATGGTATGTATTTTTGTGGTGGCGCCCGAGAGCCTTTTGAGTGTGAGTTTCCAGCTCTCCTATTCCGCCGTGGTAGCCCTGATCGTCTTTTACGAGGCTTTGCGAGACAAGGCGCCGTGGTTGTTGCAGGGCAGGGGCGCATTGCGTCGTGCGGGGCTTTATGTTCTGGGTATCGCCATGACGTCCCTTGTCGCAACGCTGGGGACGGCGCCTTTTATTCTGTATCATTTCCAGCAATTGCCTCTGTATGGTTTTTTGGCCAATGTGCTGGCGATTCCCCTGTTTGCCTTTGTTGTGATGCCTTTTGCTATTTTGGGGTTTTTCCTCATGCCGCTGGGGTGGGAAGGGCCTGTGATGGGGATTGTCGGCTGGGGAATTTCAGGTATTTTGTGGGTCTCCCACACGGTGGCGGGGCTGGAGCAAGCGACCTTTCACGTTCAGCAATGGCCGTTGATAACCCTGCTGTCGTTCAGCGGGGTGTTTCTCATCTGTGTGTTGCTGAAAGGGGTGGGCAAGTGGAGCGCTCTTTTGCCCCTTGTAATCTGTCTTTACAGTGTTGTACCAGCGCCTGCGCCGGATATTCTTGTGTCCTCTACGGGTGAGCTTGTGGCCCTGAGGACTGCAACGGGTGCGCTGGCTTTCTCCAGCGGGCGCAAAGACAAATTTACGCGGGAAAACTGGCTGAAAGCCTTTGGGTATCCGCTCAAGGAATTCATGAAATGGCCCAAGGAAGGCGCGTTGGAGGATTTGCAATGTGGCGCGGAAGGGTGTCGTCTGGAACGGCACGGTGTAAAGGTCGCCTTTCCGAAAAAAGAAGATATTTTTCAGGCCGAATGTGTCTGGGCCGATATTGTGATTGTGTCTTTTTACGCGCCCCGTCTGCAGGCCTGTGATGACAAGACCCTTTTGGACCGGAGATTTTTGAAGCAAAGTGGTGTGACGGCCCTGTATCTGGGAGACAAAATCCGGCTGGAAACGGTTGAATCCTACCGGAGGGCGCGCCCTTGGGTGGCGAATATCCAAAAAAGGCAGGTGCCGTAATCCTGCGGGAGTATTCTTGAATCCAAACGACTCGAATGCTGTTTGTCAATGATAGGACCGCAGAAGGCTGACGAGTGTTCCTTGAATCGTCACGCGATGGGGTTCCAGAATGCGAGGCTCGTAGTCATCGTTTTCCGGTTCCAGAACAATTTTTCCGCCCGCCCTGCGCAGGCGTTTCAAGGTCACCTCCATATCATCCACTAGCGCGACAATGATGCTTCCATTATCGGCTGTATCACAGCGCCGGATAATCACCACATCGGAATCATGAATACCGGCATTGATCATTGAATCTCCCTCGACCGTCAGGGCATAAAGATCGCCACGGCCTGCAAAGCCGGAAGGAATTTGAATGTATTGGCCTTCGTCCCTGATGGCTTCGATGGGGGTGCCAGCGGCAATTTTGCCGTAGAGGGGAATGTGTTCCAGCCCGTTTGCTTCTTGCGCAGGAGATTTGGGTTGTGGTGGGGGCAGGGGTGTGTTTTGGAGAACGGATTTTTTATTTTTCAGGCCTTCGGGCAGTCTTTTGATTTCAAGCGCCCGTGCCCGATGGGGGAGCCGCTCAATATACCCGCGCTCCTCCAGGCCACTGATTAAGCGGTGGATGCCGGATTTGGATTTGAGTCCCAAAGCGTCCTTCATCTCCTCGAAAGAAGGGGGGATGTCATCCGCCGTCATTTTTTCATGGATAAAAAGTAACAGGTCGCGTTGTTTCTTGGTCAGCATCGGCATGTTCTCCTATTGATAAAATATGCCACAAAATAGACACTCTTTGTTCTACTTTAGTTCGCCCTATGTGTCAAGAGGAATTTAAATGTTCTTATTTTTTAGCAGATTTCGCAGACCTGCGCCGATATCGGCTTGTCGCATCAGGCTTTCTCCCACGAGAAAAGCACTGTATCCCGCATTTTTCAGTTCCAGCAAGGTCTCGTGTTCTGAGAGTCCACTTTCTGATATTTTCAGAATATGATCCGGCATGTGTTTTACCAGATCAAAAGAAGTCTGGATATCCACCGTCAGTGTTTTCAGGTTCCGGTTGTTTACACCAATCATCTCCGGCGAAAAGGCGAGGGCCCTTTCGAGTTCTTCTGTATTGTGGACTTCTACCAGCACATCCATCCCCAGCATTTTTGAAAAGTCATAAAGCTGTCTGGCCAGTGGATCGGACAGGGCTGACATGATCAGCAGAATGCAATCGGCCCCCAGCGCACGGGACTCAAAAATCTGGTAGGGGTCCAGCATAAAATCTTTCCGCAGGAGTGGCAGAAGGGAAGCGGATTTGATGTCTTTCAGGAAATCATCGTGGCCTTGAAAAAAAGGCTCGTCCGTCAGGACAGAAAGGCAGGCGGCGCCGTTTTCCTTGTAGGTGCGGGCGATTTCAAGCGGATTGAAATCCTCCCGAATAACACCTTTACTGGGGGAGGCTTTTTTGATCTCTGTGATCAGGGCCAGTCCTGATGCGTTTTTTTCTTTCAGGTGTTTGATAAACCCTTTGGGCGGGGCTTGCAGTGCCGCCAGCGCCTTGATCTCTGCCAGCGGCAAAAGCGCTTTGCGCGCCGCGATATGGTGCTTTTTATGGGCGCAGATGGTGTCGAGAATATCGGTCATGTTTCAAAACTCTTATGATGTTTCGCGCATTTCACGGGAAAAAGCGATGTAATCTTTCAGGACATGCCGGGCGGCGCCATTGTCCAGCGCGTTCTTTGCCAATTCCATCCCCTCTCCGAGGGTTTGGGCTTTGCCGTGCATCACCAGCCCTGCCGCAGAGTTGACGCATACAATGTTCCGGTAAGCGGATTTTTGTCCTTCCAGAATGGCCCGCAATGCAGAGGCGTTTTCTTCCGCATTCCCGCCTTTCAAGCTCTCCGGCGTCGTCACGGGGACGCCAAAATCCTCCGGCGTCAGGGTTCTTTCACTGATGTGGCCTTCGTCATCCAGGATGGCGATATGGGTGGGGCCAGTTGTTGTGATTTCATCGAGCCCGTCCGTACCGTGCACGATCCAGGCTTTTTTTGACCCCAGATTTTTCAAGACCTGTGCAAAGGGCACAAGGAGTTTTTTATCGTAAACGCCGATGAGCTGGCGACGGGCTCCCGCCGGATTGGCCAGAGGGCCCAGCAGATTGAAAATGGTGCGGCGTCCGATTTTTTTGCGCACCGAGGCTACATATTTCAAGCCGGTGTGATGGTAAGGGGCCATGAGGAAAGCAAAATGAAATTGTTTGAGGGCTGTTTCGATAGCGCCTTTGGAGAGTTTAAGATTGACCCCGAGGGCTTCCAGAATATCGGCGGCGCCTGATTTGGAGCTGGCTGCCCGATTGCCGTGTTTGGCGACAGGCACTTCGCATCCCGCGAGCACGAGGGCCACGGCCGTAGAGATATTGTACGTGCCGCTCATATCCCCGCCGGTGCCACAGCAATCCATCGTACCATAGGGCGCGGTGATGGGGTCGAGCTGTTCCCGCATTACGCGGACGGCCCCTGTGATTTCCTCTATGGTTTCGTCCCGTCCGCCAAAGGCGTTCAGGAAATCGAAAATCCGGTCTTCAGACACGCGGCCATTGAGAATCTGGCGCATGACAAGGATCATGTCCTCTTCGGAAAGCGTTCCGCCTGCAAGCAAAATTTTCATTTGCTCCATCATGGCAAAAGGCTCACAAAGTTCCGGAGCATGGCGTGGCCATGCTGGGTGGCGATGCTCTCGGGGTGAAACTGCACGCCGTGGAGGGGTTTTGTCTTATGGGACACTCCCATGATAATGCCATCTCCGGTCTGGGCTGTGACTTCAAGGCTGGTGGGCAGGCTTTCCGGTGCAATAACAAGAGAATGATAACGGGCCACCTCGAACGCAGGCGGAAGGCCCGCAAAAAGACCTTTGCCGATATGGGAGACAATGGAGGTTTTTCCATGAAGGGGAGTGGTTTTGACAATTTTTCCGCCTAGCGCCTGCCCGAGTGTCTGGTGTCCGAGGCACACCCCCAACAGCGGCGTGCTTTCCTGTTCTGCGGTTTTAACCAGTGCAAGGCAGATTCCCGCATGATCCGGATCACTGGGGCCAGGCGAGATCACCAGCCCCGCAGGGTTCATGGCAAAGACTGCGTTCACGGAAATCTTGTCATTCCGAAATACCTGCGTTTCCACCCCAAGATCCCCGAAATACTGCACAAGATTGTAGGTGAAACTGTCATAATTATCTATTAAAACAATCATAGTCTGCCTTTATGACTCATTGTGGGCTTCCAACGCAAGAAGATTATAAGCCTCTATAAACGACTTGTGGAGAGAGGGGGCTTGCGTGTAAGATTCCGTCTATGAAGCGTTTTCACAATCCCAAGGGTCGGGCCGTATTTTTGACGATTGCCATTCTTCTGATGGGGCTGGTTCGCTTTGTGTTTGTGGACCCTGTTCCGGTGCACCAGAATATGCCCAAACGGCTTGTTGTGTCTGAATCTCCTCCGAAACAGGAGATTCGTGTAGCAAAAAGGGCGCCCGTGCCCTTGACGGAAGAAGACACCCTCGAATGGCTGGCGATGGAAGATGTTTTTTCCGGTGATTCGATTGCCACGGTGAAAAAAACTATACCTCACGGGCCTTTTCAAAAGAGCCCCTTTGGGGTGCAGAAGGTTTCTGTGCCGTCCTCTACCTCTATGGGTGCGACTGGACCTCTTCCTTCGGAAAAGGTTGTGGGAACCCCCGCGATTGCAATTATCATTGACGATGTTGGAATGGACCGGAAACATTCCCGCGAGGTTGTCAATCTGCCCTCTGTTGTGACACTGGCGCTTTTGCCGTATGCGGAGGATATTGCCGGATTAGCCAGTTTTGCCAGAGCGCAAGGGCACGATGTTATCATCCATATGCCCATGGAGCCCATGGACAAGACCCTCAATACGGGGGCGATTGCCCTGCGGACGGGGATGGATCCGGCCCAGTGCGATGCTATGCTGGATCGGGCCTTTTCGGCGTTCGAGGGGTATATCGGTATGAATAACCATATGGGAAGCCGCTATACACAGAATGCAGAAGATATGGCGTGTGTCATGCGCCGTTTGAAGGAAAAGGGGCTGTTCTTTGTGGACTCCAAAACCATTGGAAATTCAGTGGGGGAACAGGTGGCGCACTCTTACGGTGTTCCCGCGATCGGGCGGGATGTATTTTTGGATCATCAGGAAACGCCCGCCTTTGTTGCCTCTGCTTTGCATCGGGCCGAGCAGGTCGCCCGCCAGAAGGGGTATGCCGTTGTGATTGGCCATCCCAAGGCGGTCACTCTAGCGGGTCTGAAAGCTTGGATTCCCGAAGCGTTGGCGCGGGGGTACAAGCTGGTGCCGGTGCGTACACTCGTGAGACCTGCGCCGGCGGAGAGCAATCCCGATACCGTTGCGGTGTACGGTCCCGCAGAACAGGAACGGCTCTTGCCGTAGAGTGTTTTATGGGCTTGCATTTTTTTCGTCAAGGCGATAGATAACATCTCGCGCCGTTGTAGCTCAGGGGTAGAGCACGTCATTCGTAATGATGGGGTCGGAGGTTCAATTCCTCTCAACGGCACCATTTTTCCTTTAAATCTCCAATGGGAGGTTAAGGTTTCTTTCTAAGATATTGATGTTTTATTAAAATAAGGGAGAGTGAGGAGCTGTGATTTCCAAGAGCTACTTTCTTCTAAGCAGGGGGTGCTGGTTCAAGTCCAGTCGGGATCGCCATGGTTTCAAGGGAGTTTTGCGAACGGTACAAAAAAGGGGGAAATTTGGAGGCACGGGCGGGAGTCGAACCCGCTTACGAGGATTTGCAGTCCTCTACATAACCGTTCTGACACCGCGCCTCACGCACAACCTTGTCTTTTCGTCAAAACGTCTGGAATATTTAGGGAAAAATCCCGAAGAAGTCAATGCACCTGAGGTGCAATTTTAAGGGATAATACAAGAGGGGTTCTGTCGGAAAATCCATTTGATATTGTTATAAATCCTATCTTTTGCTATAGATATCCATGGTTTTGCGAAGGACGGGTGCTTTATGAAACGAATTTTACACGTTTTATTGTTTTCTATGATATTGCCCGTTTTTACATTGTGGCCACAGGGGGCTTTGCAACAAGCTCCTTTGCCGAAGGTACCAGGAAGCGCTTTGGTGCTGGATCTTGGGACGTATGGGACTGCTTATACAAACGGCCATGGGCCTGGTTCTGTCTACTGGGATGTCGACTCTGACGGTTTCAGCGAACAAACTTCATGGATGAGTCCAGAGGATGGATTTTTAGCGTTTGACTGGAACAGGAACGGCATTATCGACAATAGTGGGGAATTGTTTGGTAGTCAGCCTTTTCAAAAAAATGTCCGAAACGGGTTTGATCAACTCAGGCAACTCGATAGCAATCAGGATGGACGAATGTCCTCTGCCGATAAATTATATGCCGGCCTTAAAGTTTGGACAGACACAAGGATGGACGGGATCTGTAAGGCAAATGAAATACAGACACTGGCGCAGGCAGGGATTACGAGTATCAATCTTGCCTATAAAGAGGTTTCAAGAGATCGGGGGGCCAGAGACTGCTATGGTTCAGCAGGAAGGCACATTTATTCAAAATGGTGTGTTCCGGACGGTTGAAGCGACATGGTTCTTGGTCGATCAAGTCAATTCGGAGTATATGCTTTTCACCCCCATGAAAGTAGAGGATGCGAATATCCCTGAAATACGGGGGTATGGGAATTTGCCTGATTTGCGTAAGGCGATGGCGCAGGATAAGATTTTGCGAAAAATGGTGGAGGAGCTTTCTTCCCCAACATTATCGAGGCTTGTGGATCCGGCCTTTCATCTGCAGGATAAAATGGAACAGATTTTGTATCGGTGGGCAGGGGTACAAAATGTGGATCCGAATAGTCGAGGCGGGGTTTTTGATGCACGAAAATTCGGGGTTATAGAAAGATTTTTGCAGACGCATTTGAAAGACACGCCTGAAAATCCTCAGTGGTTTATGCGCTATGACGAGTCTTGGCATATTATATTGGATGGAATGTCCGCGGAACTTCTACTCCAAAGCGGGCTGGGGGCGCTGTATGGCTATCCGTACTATCAGGGTTATAAAGGGCGATTTGCGATAGGGGATGTAGAAGGCTCCTTTACTCTCCACTACAAGGTCTCTGCAAGAAGTTCATATAATGAAAAAGAGGGGTTAACGGATTTTCTAACACAGACTGCAGGGCACGATATTTACATCTTTCATCCAGGTGATGTTACTGCTCTGGAGGGCAAATTGTTTACATTGTCTCAGGATAATGGGATGGGGGGAGATGTTATCTTACTTGCTGGTTTTAAACCGGAGGAGGTTAAAATTACGGATGAAAAGGCCATGAATTTACCTTATGCTGTAAACATAATTCTTCCAAATAACGAAACCATCAAACTTGATGTGACCAATCCTTCGCGAGATATGCCCGATGGCAAGCGTGTGCCGCGCATAGTGTTTGATGACGGCACAATGCTGACGTATGATTTGGAAAATTCGAACGTCCATTTTCAGAAAAATGCTTTGTACCAAAGCGGCCCTTGTATTTGTAACTCTCCAGAAGATTGCTGGGCGGAGGGACAAACGAAAGACGTCCCCCCAAATTATGGATTCCATAAAAATGAAGTGCGAGGAGGTATGGGGAAGGACATCCTTTCAGGAGACTCTGGGGTTGATGTCCTGAATGGCGGGGATGGGGATGATATTCTCAATGCCAAGGGTTTTGCTGATACGCTGATTGGTGGTTTGGGGGCCGATATCTTTGTGTTGGAGCCAATTGAAAATTCACGAAGTTTTGAACCAGTCACGCTCTCAGACTTTAATTTATCCGAAGGGGATAGGATTAATATATCAAAATTTTTGGATATTTATGACCCCGTGAATCAAGTGGTGACGGATTATATTCGGATTGTTTCAATAGGTGACGACACATTCTTGAGTATTGATACGGATGGTTCAGGGGTGGGAAGTTTTTGGCAAGAGATCGCCATACTCAATGGCGCAAAGGGGTTGACGGAGAATGTGGCAACTTTGATTGATCAAGGGGCCCTTGTGATTTCTCCTTCTTCCACTGAAACGAGCTCTCAGCAGTAACGGCGCAAACAGATAAAATCAGGCTGGCGCAATCTGCAACTTTGCGGTATGAAAGATGAGACAAGCGCTTATTCAAACTCCTTCAACAACGGTGTGCATAATGGATTTTCAAAAAGCCCGCAAAAATATGGTGGACTGCCAGATTCATACTGGCGGTGTGATTTTGCCGGCCTTGCTGGCGGCGTTCGAGACGGTTCCCCGTGAGCGCTTCGTGCCGGAATCGGCGCAAGGTGTGTCGTGTGTGGATGAATCCCTGCCGCTTGAGGCGGGGCGTTTTCTGCTGGAGCCTCTCGTGCAGGCCAGAATGATTCAGGCGCTGGCACCCCAGCCCACCGATGTCGTGCTGGATATTGCGGGCGCGGGGTATTCTTCTGCGTTGCTGTCGTCTCTGGTGAGCACGGTGGTCATGATCGAGGAATCCGCAATGTTGCGGGCCCGTTCTGCAAAAATTTTCAAGGAATATGGCTATGCCAATATTGTGGCCATTGAGGGGCAGTTTACGGACGGGGCGCCACACGCTGGCCCGTATGACGGGATTTTGATCAATGGCGCGGTCACGGAGGTTCCCAGGGACCTTCTTTCCCAGCTGGCGCCGAAGGGGCGGCTGGTGGCCCTTCTCAAAACCCCCAAAGCCATGGTCGGAACTGTGGTGCTTTTCGAGAACAATGATGACGGGACGTACAAGTCTTCTCTGCTTTTTGATTCCGCCGCACATTACGTGCCAGGTTTTACACCTGCTCCGGCCTTTATGTTTTAAGGTCTGTCTCCGAGGCCGGCCTTCCTTGCGTTTTAAAAACTTATGTGGATAGGGTGAAAAAAGAGCAGGGGTGCCTCTTTGACAAGCGGGGTGCAATAGTGGACAGTGAAGTGATTGGGATTATCGGATAAAAGAATTTTATGGCTAAACAAGACGCAGATCAGGAACTTTCCATTGAGGAAATCCTTAACTCGATTCGTCAGATTATTTCTGATGACGAAGTGGACGCGACCGCGCAGGGGGAACCTGAAAAGCCTGAAGCGCCGTCGTCTGCGCCGGTTGCCGATCCTTTTGTGTCCGGTGATGATGATGATGTGATCGAGCTGAAGGACCGTGTGGAGGATGAGCCGGCTTTTGTGCCGGAGGATATCGCGCCCGAACCGGAAATTATCGTGGAAATGCAGGAAGCCCTGCCGCAGGAACCTGTGCCGATTATCGCACCGCCGCCAGAGCCAGAGCCCGTCATGGAAACACCGCCCCCACCCGCACAGCCGCCGCAAAAACCGCCACCACCACTCCCGCCAAGGCCGGCCCCTGTGGAGTCTGATTCCCTGCTCACAGACATGGCAGAGGACGCCGCGTTTTCTGCCTTTTCGGAGCTGGCCCGCAAAACGGCGGTGGAATATGGCGGGATCACGCTGGAGGAGATTGTCCGGAGCGAGCTCAAGCCCATGCTAAGAGACTGGCTGGACCGTCATCTCCCCTCTATGATAGAGCGATTAGTTCAAGAGGAGCTGGAGCGTGTTTCAAAACGCGTGATCGGGGATTGATTTTCATACAATTTTTGTCATTCTGAGGCGTAGCCGAAGAATCTCAAAACGAGATCCTTCGCGTTGCTCAGGATGACAAACTGAGGGCTCATATTTTTCTTCAAAAGCCTCCATCTTCCTGCTACAACGCTCCCTAATACAACCCAAAAACTGCAGTGCGAAAAGCCATGTCCGAGAAAAAAACTGAAATCCAGCACTATGCCGAGTGGGAAAAATCCGGCGCGTTTGCCTGTCACCCGTCCAGCGCCGCCACGCCCTTTACGGTGATGATGCCGCCGCCCAATGTGACAGGTTCGCTCCATATGGGGCATGCCCTGAATATGAGTTTGCAGGATATTTTAACGCGCTATGCCCGTATGCGGGGGCGCGATGCGCTGTGGCAACCCGGGACGGATCATGCCGGCATTGCTACGCAAATGGTGGTGGAGCGACAACTGGCGGAAAAACAGATTGTTCGGAGTCGCGATCTCACCCGCGAACAATTTCTGGAGCATGTCTGGGCATGGAAGGCGGAATCGGGTGGCACGATTGTGAACCAGCTTAAACGCCTTGGCGCCTCGCCCGATTGGTCGCGGGAGCGTTTCACGATGGATGCAGGCCTGTCCAAGGCCGTCACAAAGGTGTTTGTCCAGCTCTACAAGGAAGGGCTGATTTACAAGGATTCTCGCCTTGTGAACTGGGACCCGCATTTCCAAACCGCCATTTCAGATGTCGAGGTCGAACAGCGCGAGCAAAAGGGGCAGATGTGGCATATCCGCTACCCCATCGAGGGCGCAGAGGAAGAATTTATTACCGTGGCCACTACGCGGCCCGAAACTCTGCTGGGCGATACCGCGATTGCCGTGCATCCAGATGATGAACGCTATAAAGCGTTAATCGGGAAATTCGTTTCCGTTCCCCTCACGGCGCGGCTGGTGCCCATTATTGCCGATGAATATTCCGATCCGGAAAAAGGCTCTGGCGCGGTGAAAATCACCCCCGCGCATGACTTCAACGATTTCGAGGTGGGCAAACGGCATAACCTGCCCATGATCAATATTTTTGACAAAACCGCCTGTATTGTGGAGCGGGACGATATTCCGCCCGAATACTGGGGGCTGGAGCGGTTCGAGGCGCGTAAAAAGATTCTCGCCGAGTTGGAAGAGATGGAATTGCTGACCGGAGTCGAGGATGTCAAAAACAGCCTGCCCTATGGGGATCGCTCCGGCGTGGTGATCGAGCCGTTTTTGACAGAGCAATGGTATTGCGATGCCGCAACTCTTGCAAAACCCGCGATTGAAGCGGTGGAAACGGGCAAAACCGTCTTCGTGCCGAAAAACTGGGAAAACACCTATTTTGAATGGATGCGCAATATCCAGCCGTGGTGTATCTCCCGCCAGCTCTGGTGGGGGCATCAAATCCCCGCATGGTACGGCCCAGCGCTTGAAGTAGATTGGGAAACAAATGTTCAAAAAATTAAAATTTTTGTTTCGGAAAGCCAAGAAAAGGCCATTCAAGAGGCCAAGGAATACTATGGCGATAACGTGGAGATTGAAATTGGATCTCAACATGAATTCATATGGATGGATGGGATAGTAAAAAAAATTATTATTGCTCGCGATGAGGACGTGCTGGACACGTGGTTTTCCTCCGCGCTCTGGCCGTTTTCTACGCTTGGCTGGCCCGATGACGTGCCGGAGGTCGCCCGCTATTACCCGGGCGATGTTCTGGTCACGGGGTTTGATATTATTTTCTTCTGGGTTGCCCGTATGATGATGATGGGCTTGCACTTCATGGACGATGTGCCGTTCAAAACGGTCTATATCCACGCCCTTGTCCGTGATGCCAAGGGGCAGAAAATGTCCAAGTCCAAGGGCAATGTCATGGACCCGCTCGATCTGATCAACACATATGGCGCGGATGCCGTGCGCTTTACCCTGACCGCCATGGCGGCGCAGGGACGCGATGTGAAATTGTCCGAGGAACGGGTGGAAGGCTACCGCAATTTTGTCACGAAGCTTCGCAATGCGGTCAAATATTGCGAGATGAATGGTTGCGCGTTTGATCCAGCCTTTGATCCCGCCACGGCAGAAAACCTTCACCCCCTGAACCAATGGATCATCTATAACGCGGTAGAAATGACGCAGGCCGTGCAAAAGGGGATCAAGGAGTACAAATTCAACGAGGCCGCGAGCGCGATTTACCAATTCGTCTGGGGCACGTTTTGTGACTGGTTTATTGAATTTTCAAAGGATTCCTTTGAAAATCACGCGGGGCACGATGTTGCGCAACTCCATAAAACGGCCAGCTGGGTGCTGGAGCGGATTTTCACCGTCATCAACCCCTTTATGCCCTTCGTATCGGAGGAACTTCACGAAAGCTTTAGTAAGGGAAAAACATTGCTCCTGGCCTCCCCTTGGCCGGATCTGGAAAAGGATGAGGCCCTCAAGCAAAAAACCGCAGGTGTGCTCAAGGATATCCAGCTTTTACAGGATGTGATCGGCACGATCCGGAGTTTGCGCAGTGATTTGAATATTTCGCCTGCGCAAAAACTCCCGCTGTATATTGACGATTTTCAAGGCGTTCTGGCGGGACAACAACATTATCGCCTGCTGGATAAAATCCGGAAACTCAAACGCTTGGCACGACTCGAAAACGTGACCTTTGGCGGGGTCCCGCACGATTGCATCCAGATTGTCGTGGGCGGGGTCATGTTGGCCTTTCCGAAATCGGAAATTAAAGACATAGGTTCTGTCAAAGCCCGCCTGCAAAAAGAACAGGAAAAGCTGGACAGCGAAATTGCAAAAATCCTCAAAAATCTGGGCAATGAACGCTTTGTGGCGAACGCCCCGCCGGAGATTATCGAGGAACAGCACACCCGCAAGGCTGAATTTGAAACCACACACGAAAAACTCTCCCAAGCCCTCAAACAGTTGGAGGACTCCTGACAGGGGTGTGACAGACTGCAGAAATAAAGAGAGCCGCTTCCAAAAGCGGCTCACATTCGTGGGATGACGAGGGAAAAGGCTTTACGCCTTTCCTTCCTCTTCTTCCTTTTTCGGCTGGGCGTTTTCACCCGCCAGACCAAAACCGCCGAAACGCTTTTCAAATTTGGATAGCTGACCGCGCTCAACCACTTTACCCGTACCACCTTGCCAGGCGGGATGAGTCAAAGGATCAACGTCCAGTTTCATGACATCGCCTTCCTTGCCGTATGTGCTACGGGTCATGTACTCTGTGCCATCTGTCATAACGATTTTAATCGCATGATAATCGGGGTGTATATCGGCTTTCATTGCTCTTGTCTCCTGTAATTCAGGGGGCTTTTTAGCGGGAATCGGTCTGCGATGCAAGAAGTTTTTCTTATGGGCTTGCCTTGACCCCGTTTTTTTGTGATGAATACGGGCATGCCACATTGGAAACCCCATGTTTTTGCCGAAAAAAAACCGTTTCTGGCGGTGCGCAGAGCTTTGCGGGCGGTGGTGCGTGAATACTTTGAAAATCAAGGTTTTTGGGAGGTTGAAACCCCCATTCTTCAAGCGTGTCCGACTTTTGAGACCCATATTCACGCCTTTGAAACGACCCTGTTGGGGGTGGATTTACAGCCCCAAGGCCCGCGCTATCTGCATACCAGCCCCGAATATGCGATGAAAAAGTTCCTCGTGGCGGGGGTGGAGGCGATGTATCAGCTTTGCCCCGTTTACAGAAACGGGGAGGGCTCCCGCCTTCATAGCCCAGAATTTACCATGCTGGAATGGTATCGGGCCCATACGGATTATCATGCGATGATGGAAGATTGCGAAACCTTGCTGAAGGTCTGCGCAGAAAAACTTGAACTTCCCCATTTGCGTTTTGCGGGGCGGGCATGTGACCCTAGCCGTCCATTTGAAAGGCTTTCCGTGCGGGCGGCCTTTGCCCGCTATGCGAAAATGGAGTTGAATATATTTTTAGAGGATGTCGAAGGCTTTCGCGCCGCCCTCATCGCGCAGAACATCCGCATGGCGGAAGGCGATGCATGGGATGATCTCTTTTTTCGTGTCATGGCGGAGAAAATTGAGCCATATTTGGGGATGGAAACGCCTTGTATCTTGCATGATTATCCCGCTGGCCTTGCACCGCTTTCACGCCGATGCGCGTCTGATCCGCGCTATGCGGAGCGTTTTGAGGTGTATGTCTGCGGGGTGGAGCTGGCCAATGCCTCAAGCGAGCTGTGCGATCCGCTTGAACAAAGACGGCAATACGAAGCGCAAATGGTGGAGAAGTCCCGTTTATACGGCGCACGATATCCCTTGGAGGAGGATTTTATGGCGGCGTTGGAATACGGCATGCCGCCCTCAAGCGGATGCGCCCTCGGTTTTGACCGCCTTGTGATGCTCGCAACCAACGCAGAGCGGATTGATCAGGTGTTATGGAGTGGTTCATCATTGTAAGGGAGGTCTTTGAGGCTTACATTGATATAGTGGGGGGCAGGGTCTTGTTGAAATTGTACCGCCTTAATAGTGGTATGCCCTGAAACAAAGGCTTTTGCAACACGGTGCATCCCGTCCAGTACACGACCAGAAGCACATAAAATGATGGGGTGTTGGAGGTCACATTCCAGAATAAGTTTTGTATGTTCTGACACGTTTTTGACAGTGGGTTCGGGATCGTCTGCCCCAGAAAACCAGTATTTTTCGTTCAGTTCCTTGATATCTGTAAGTGATATGTTTTGAACAGGAAACTCATGTGATAGTCGTATCAAACATTTCACGTCCCAGATGTGGTATTCTTGGCCTACAAGGCGAATATGATATTGTTGGCGCAAAATTAACCCCTATGTTGTCATCCTGAGCGCAGGGCCAAGAGGCCCGTAGTCGAAGGATCTCCTCCTTGAAAATACACAAGATCCCTCGATTGCGCTACGCTTCACTCGGGATAACATATCCTCAAGGTAGTGTGAGTTGCTCGGATTTTTCATTGTCATTCGCGGGTTTTTGGCGAGCGGGGCAGGGGTTACGGGTGACGTTGAGGGGATAGGCCGTCACGATCTCGTTTTTCTCAGGGTTCACCACTACGCGGATCGTGAGGCCTTCCACCGTATTTTCGCTGGTGACATAGCCGTTCTGCTCCGTTTTCCACTGGGCGTTATCATTGGCCGCCAGAGATTTCGCTGTGTCGATGATTTTGGCATCATCCCATGTGGCGGGAAATTCGGATTTACAGGCTTCACCGGCTCCGTGTTTATGGGAGGCCAGAAGATGTTCTTGCCGCTGGGCGGGGAGGGTCAATTTTTCTGGTACAATCCGAAAGTCTTCATCTTGCGCCGTTGTAGGCTCTGCTTGTGCTGTTTGAATGGCTTGCGGATAGTAATCGAACAGGCCTTTTACAACCCATCCACCACTTGCAAGACAAACGGCCAGAGCAATCCAAAGAAGACGTTTTTTCATGGTTTTATAGTCCTTTTCTTATGATGTATCTGCAATGCCATCCTGAACGCAGTGAAGGATCTTGTCGACAAGAGATTCTTCGGCTTTGCCTCAGAATGACAGGATCGAAGGGTTACCCCTTATAGATATCCATAATTTTACCCAGCATCTTGCGGGCATCGGCATTCGGGCGCTGGAAGGCGTTCCGCCCAATGATGGAGCCATTCCCGCCGCCATCGCGAATATCCTTGGCATCCGTAAAGACCGCATCTTCGCCCTTGGTTGCCCCGCCGGAGAAGACCACCAAGCGTCTGCCGTTAAAGCAGGAGCGGACAACTTCGCGTACACGGGCTGATTGCGTGGAAATATCAATCTTGCCGTCTTCAAAAGCCTTTTTGGCTTCTTTTTGTTCAATGAAATCAGTCGGGAGTTTGATTTTTACCACATGTGCACCGAGCAAGCATGCCATATGCGCGGCGTAGGAAATGACATCCACGGCGGTTTCACCGTCTTTGGACAGACCCGCCCCACGAGCATAGGACCAGACCACGGATGGAATACCGACATCCTTGGCCTCGCGGATCATCTCGCGGACTTCCTCGAACATTTCAAACTGGTTGTCAGAGCCCGGATAGATCGTAAAACCCACGGCCGTACAGCCCAGTTGCAGAGCGTCCTTGATGCTCGCCGTTACGGCCTGATTGCCATCTCCGTTTTTGGAGGCCAGAGAGTTGGAGGAGTTATACTTTAGAATAGTAGGGATTTGCCCCGCAAAGGTATCAGCACCCGCTTGCAAGGGCCCGAGCGGCGCGGCATAGGCGTTGCAACCACTGTCAATCGCCAGTTGATAGTGGTAATGCGGGTCGTAGGCCTCAGGATTGATAGAGAAAGAGCGGGCTGGCCCATGCTCGAACCCCTGATCCACCGGCAGGATGACCATTTTGCCCGTACCCGCGAGCGTGCCTGTATTCATCAGGCGGACCAGATTGGCCTTCACGCCCGCATTTTCATTTTCATAGCAATCAATCATGCGCTTGACGGCAGGGGTCAGATTCGAAGCCGTTGCGCGTTTTATGGTTTTTTGGACGGTTGCAGGTGTAGCCATGACTGTCATTCTCCATTTAAGTGACTGTGTATTCTGAAAAGGGATATAGCCCAAGCCATGCCCGTTTGACAAGTGTTTCCTTTAATATCCGACCTGATGCATTTTCAGAGCCGTATCGATCATCCGGCAGGAAAAGCCCCACTCATTGTCATACCACGCCATAACGCGGACCAGTTTGCCGTCCAGCACCTTTGTGCCCTCGAGGTTAAAAATGGCGGAATGCGGATCGTGATTGAAATCGCTGGACACGCACGGGTCATCATAGACCCCCAAAATACCTTTGAGCTCGCCTTGCGCATATTTGACCATAACGGCATTCACCTCATCCACCGTCACGGCGCGCTTGGCATTGAATTTGAAGTCCACCAACGAAACATTGGGTGTAGGGACGCGGATGGAAACCCCGTCCAGCTTGCCGTTCAGCTCTGGCAGAACCTTGCCCACCGCCTTTGCCGCGCCCGTAGTGGTGGGGATCATGTTCACGGCGGCGGCGCGGGCCCGAAGTGGGTCCTTGTGCGAGGAATCGACAATGTTCTGATCCCCTGTATAGGCATGGATTGTGGTCATAAAGCCGTTTTCAATCCCGATCTCCTTGTGCAGGACGTACGCTACAGGCGCAAGGCAATTCGTGGTGCAAGACGCATTGGAAACGATTTTGTGTTCCTTACGGATGTCTTGATGGTTCACGCCATAGACGACCGTAATATCCTCATCCGTGGCGGGGGCGGAGATCAGAACCTTTTTCGCGCCTTGCTTCAGGTGGAGCTCGGCCCCCTCGCGGTGATTGAACTTGCCCGTACATTCCATGACGATGTCCACGCCTTCGGTGTCCCAATGCAGATCATTGATGTCACGGGAACGAAAACGGTGCACACGTTGGCCGTCAATCAGCATTCCGTCTTCGCCATCACGCTCAACCTTAAAAGGGGCTCTGCCATGCACGGAATCATATTTCAAGAGAGGAAAGAAATTTCCACCCGGATCGTTGATGGCTACCAATTCCACATCCTTGTGATTGGTTTCAATAATCGCACGGGCCACAAGCCGCCCGATCCGCCCAAATCCATTAATGGCAATCCGTAGTGTCATGGTTCTATGCGTTCCTTTTGTTTAACTTATGTTTCACAGCCTCGACAACCGCCTCTTTCGTGATGCCGAAACGCTGGTAGAGTTCCTCGGCAGGGGCTGAGGCACCAAAGCCGCGCATACCTATAAACGGATTATGCCCACCGATCAACCCTTCCCAACCCTGCTTGACGCCGGCTTCAACGGCGACCTTTACGGATGAATTACAGATCAGGCTTTGAATATAGGCCCCGTCCTGCTTCCAGAACAGCTCCATACACGGCACAGATACAAGGCGGATATTCTCGACGGTGGAGGCCAGTTCATTGTAGGCCGCCAAGGCAATAGACACTTCGGAGCCCGAAGCAAAGAGAGTGACTTCTGGCGCTTCACCTTGTTGTTTCAGGATATAAGCCCCCTTGGCCGAAAGATTGTCAGCGCGGTTGTCGCATACAGTGGGAAGCCCCTGACGGCTCAAGGCCAACACAGAAGGGCCACTCATATTGTTGAGCGCAAGTTCCCAACACTCTGCCGTTTCGATCCCGTCACAGGGCCGGAAGGTTAAAACATTGGGCATACAGCGCAAGGAGGCCAGATGCTCCACAGGCTGATGCGTCGGTCCGTCCTCCCCCAGACCGATCGAATCATGGGTCATCACATGGATCACGCGCTGTTTCATCAGCGCGGCCAACCGCACAGCGGGCCTGCAATAATCGACAAACTGCAGGAACGTGCCGGAATAGGGGATGATTCCACCGTGAAGCGCCATACCGTTCATCATGGCGGCCATGCCGTGTTCCCGCACACCGTAATGAATGTACTGCCCGTCATACTGGTTTTTCTGAATAGCCGCAGGCCCTTTGATTTTGGTGTTCACCGAGCCCGTCAAGTCGGCAGAGCCGCCCACCAGCTCTTTTAAGGCTGGCACAAGCGTTTCAAGCACCCTCCCCGAAGTCTGGCGCGTGGCCATTTTGGGTTTTTCGGACGCGAAATCCTGTTTAAGCTTTGCAATCAGAGGCTTGGTGGTTGCAGACACATCGCCTGCGAGCGCTGTCTCAAATTCTGTTTTTTGCGGGTTGGCAGAGAGGCGTTTAGCCCAGTCTTTGGAAAGCGCTTGCCCTTTTTCGCCGACTGTTCGCCAAGCAGACAGTACACTGTCCGGAATTTCAAACGGGGCATGAGGCCAGCCCAGATTAGCCCGTGCGCCCTTGATTTCTTCTTCGCCCAAGGGGGAGCCATGAGAGGACGCGCTGTCTTGTTTCGTGGGCGCACCAAACCCGATATGGGTTTTGCAGGAAATCAATGTGGGTTTGTCTGATTTTTGGGCTTGGGCAAGGGCAGATTCAATCTGTGCAAAATCATGACCATCCACCGTCAGGGTGTTCCAGCCATAGGATTGAAACCGCAAGGGCGTGTTGTCGGTAAAGGACAGATCGGTCGGCCCGTCAATGCAGATCCCGTTATCATCATAGAGTACAATGAGCTTAGAAAGGCCCAAATGCCCCGCCAGCGCGCAGGCCTCGTGGCTGATCCCCTCCATCATATCGCCGTCACTGGCGATAACATACGTATAGTGGCTGACAAGATCCTCTCCGAAACGGGCATTGAGCACGCGCTCCGCCAGCGCCATCCCTACGGCTGTGGCAATGCCTTGCCCCAATGGACCTGTGGTGGTTTCAATGCCGGCATCCTGCTCGGTCTCGGGATGTCCTGCGGTGATAGCCCCCCATTGCCGGAAATTCTTGATTTGCTCCAGCGTGATTTTTTTATATCCCGTCAGGTAATTGAGCGCATATAACAACATCGAACCATGCCCCGCCGAAAGGACAAAACGGTCCCGATCCGGCCATTCCGGATTTTTGGGGTCGAATTTCAGAAATTTGGCATACAGCACCGTGGCCACATCCGCCATTCCCATCGGCATCCCCGGATGACCCGAGTTGGCCTTTTGCACTGCATCCATGGCAAGCGCCCGAATGGCATTGGCCATGTCCCTGCCAAGTGGGGGAAAAGCGGCAGAGGGCGGGGCAGTCACAGCGGGAGAAACAGAGGTCATGTGTATATCCATATCGTGTTGTATGCCCCGTACCATGCCGACTGGCACGGCGCAGGTCAAGACTCGAAAAATGATTTTCTGCGGTTTTTTTGTATAAAAGATCAGATACTTCTTGACGGTTTTTCCATACGCCTGCTAACGTGGCCCTGAATTCTGGAACATATCAGTCGAGGTGAGGTAAAACGTGTCGGCACTCAGGCAAGCTTTGATCAGGCTCAATCGGGCCGTGGGAAGTCTCGAAATTTCCGCGCATAATCTCGAAAAATCTCTGAATGGCCAGCAACGGGATATGTTTGCCATGGCCGGTGCGGGCGCCAACAACAATGTCGATCCTGAGGTCGTGGCGGAGAAACTGGATCTTGCCATCGCCCGTATTGAAAAAGTCTTGAAAGAGGAAAGCGCCTGATATGGCCGAAGTCAGTATCACCATCAATGGACGGCATTACGGTATTTCCTGCGAAGACGGGCAGGAGGCGCGTGTACGGGATCTCGGGCATTATGTGGATGCCCGCCTGAAGGATATCGCCCGTGCCGGTGCGGCCAACAGTGAAGCGCATCTTCTGGTTTTGACGACGTTGTTGCTGGCCGACGAGATTTTCGATCTGCGCAACGATGTCTCTTATCTGGATGCGCAGGTCCGCCAGACGGAAGAGGTCCGCAACGAGGAAGGCGCTCTGGTCGGTGCGATCGAGCAGATCGCAGAGCGAATCGAAAAAGTCGCAGGCCGGATTCAAAATGCGTAAAGTGATGCCTTATATAGCAGTAGGTTCTATTTCTTCCGCTAGATAAATGGCGTGCACGTATTTTGGTTTACCGCTTGAAAGCGTCTGTTCCGTTTCATGCCGGACAAAAAAGGCCTGATCAGAGGAGCGCGCTCTTGAGACTTCCCCTTGGGTACCGGCTTGTCTGTTGGCAAGATATCCTTCCCCAAAGGTAACGCCTGTTTTCTCTGCAATGACTGCTTTAGGGAAGATGGTGTCCGAGATTTTGACTTTTGTGCCGTCTTTTAACATGTTTGCTCTGATTCCTTGCAATTATTCTGCCTTATAGCAAAGCCAAAACGTATTGGCAATAATTTTCCTTAATGTGATTAAAAGTTCTTGAGTTACAAGGGATTTTCGTATCTTATACAAGCGGGGCGCTGTGGGGTGCGTGATACATGCATTATCCCGGAGCCGATGCTTATTCGCACAGGGTGCTGTCCCTGATTGAGGCCGTGGCTTCTTTCATATGGCGCCCCCCTTTACAGAGGGTTCACGCGGATATCACCGTACACGGCCTTTCACGGCCCCCACGCATAAGGTGATCTGCTAAAGCGGCTCTCTTTCTCCGGATCCCGTGTATGAAAGTTTTGCTGTTGCAAAACGCTCACGGGATGACGGATCAGGGGGGGGATAAAATGTAAAAAATGAGTGGTAACCCTTGCAAGAAAACCCGATGAGCCCAAAGGAATTGATACGGGATCAGGCCCGCAAACACAGGGCGCTGGCCTGCATCGACCCGAACGCCTCCGCACAGATACGGGATCATTTCTTTTCAGCGCTTCCACTCGGGCCTGCGCACAGACTCGCGGGCTACTGGCCCAAGGGGCAGGAATGTGATCCGGTGCCCATACTGGAAAGGGCGCTGGCGCAAGGCACCCCTTGCGCGCTTCCTGTCGTGCAGAAGGACACAAAGCTTTTGAAATTTCGGCCATGGGACAGCAAGACCCCGATGACAGCAGGGCCATACGGCCTTCTGGAACCCGCGCCGGAGAATACAGCAGATACCGGCATTTTGCCTGATATTGTGCTGGTCCCCTTGTTGGCCTTTGACAGGCAAGGGGGTCGACTGGGGCAGGGCGGCGGGTATTACGATGCCACGCTGGCCGCCTTGCGGGCGCAAAAAGAGATTCTCGCTGTCGGGATTGCCTATGCCGATCAGGCTGTGTTATTCCCTTTGCCTGCGGAACCCCACGACCAGAAGCTTGACTGGGTGATCACGCCGCAGGGCGCACAATGTTTTGTTTAAGAAAGAGAGCGTCATGAGAATTTTATTTGCCGGTGATATCATGGGCCGTTCGGGGCGGGAAGCGCTGGAACGGCACTTGCCGGAGGTGCGCCAGCGCCTGCAACCCGATGTCGTGATAGTAAACGGTGAAAACGCCTCCAATGGCGCAGGAATTACGGAGAAAATCTGCCAGCAGTTTTATGACTGGGGCGTGGATTGCATTACAACGGGCAATCATGTCTGGGACCAAAGGGAGATTATTACGACCATCGGGCGGGATGAAAAGCTGATCCGGCCCTTTAACTATCCGGCGGGAACGCCTGGTCATGGTCTTTACCGTTTCAGGATCTCCGACGGGCGGGTGATTACGATACTCAACGGGATGGGGCGGCTTTATATGGACCCTTTGGATGACCCGTTTCAGGGGATTCAAACGCTGTTGGCCAAGGAGGTTCTGGGCAAAAATACGCAAGCCATTTTTGTCGATTTCCATGCGGAAACTACCTCGGAAAAAATGTCCTTTGCCCATTATATCGACGGGCGGGTCAGCGCGGTTGTGGGCACCCACACCCACATCCCCACAGCGGATGCGCACGTCCTCAAACACGGCACAGCCTATATGACCGATGCGGGGATGACGGGGGATTATGACAGCGTGATCGGTGTGGAAAAAGCCATTGCCATGCACCGCTTTATCAAGAAGATGCCAGGGGAGCGCTTGAAACCCGCAGGGGGCACGGGGACGTTTTGTGGCTGTTTTATTGTCACGGACGAGAAGACGGGGCTGGCGAAATCCATTGCGCCGATCCGTATTGGCGGGGTTTTACCGGAAGTCTGGCCGTTATAATCCTTGCCGCCAAGCGGTGGGATAACGGAAAATGTACTCTTCTTATTTAAAATGATTCTATACAAAATACAAATCACTGAAACTCTATACGGGGCGGACGGCGCTCGAAATATTTGACGCAGGCAACGGACAGCGCTGAAACGAGTTCCTTCCCGTTTTCTCCCCCGTCCCCCGTGATTTTTCCTTGAATAACAGCCTTGATCGCACCGTAAAAGGCCATAATGATTTCCAGCGCCTCGGTGTCGATTTCCTCGAGCACCTCCAGAAACTGGACCAGCCTGTCGGCGGCCTGCGTGACGATATGAAAGCGGAACATGCCCCCGTTTGCCTTGAGTTGCATGGCGGGATAGAGCATCCCCGTAATCAGGACTTCGGTATCGTCCGAAAATTTCATGTGCTTGGCGGCCTCGATCCCCTGCCAGAGATTTTCGAGGTAGACATAGGCCAGCGGCGAGAAATCGAGCGTGTTTTCCTCCAGCAATTTCTGGGCCTTGTTCAGGATCTCCTCTGTCAGACCACCCGTACCGACTTTGGCTTTGAGGGTATTGGGGGGCTTGATGAATTCGGCTTTCCGGCGGGGCGTTCTGTTGTAATGATCCATGGGGCGTGACCTTATCTGTCAGGGTCTGATTCGGAACTGACTTCAAGAAAATGGAGATCTTGTTCCCTCGTATCCCGCCGCTCTCCTGCAGAAGGGAGGCACACATCCTCTTCCCGCCGGCGCTGGCCCGTATATTCGGCGGAGGATTTTCGCCGTCTGTCGGGTCCGAAGAATCCCTCGCTCCGCACAAACTGGCGGGGCCGCTCTATGATCTGGGATATCCGGCGGTACAGGTCACGGGCATTGAAAGGCTTGACCAGAAACTCCGTTACCCCCGCATCCCGTGCCTGTATCACACGGCGCATCTGGCTGAATCCCGTCATGAGAATAATGGGCACAAACTGATTGGGGCTGACAGGATCGTTCCGAATACGGCGGCTGAGAGAAATACCGTCCATGGGGCTCATCATCCAGTCTGTAATCACGATATCGGGCCTGTCCTTGCAGAAAATCCGGAAGGCCTCGTCCCCGTTTCTGGCAACACGAATATCTGTAAAGCCATATGTTTCCAGAACCGATTTCAACAGTTCGAGCATGGGTTGATTGTCTTCGACAATCAGGACAGAGACTTTTCCAAAATTATAGGCCATGGTTCAAACAGCAGGTTCGAGAAAGGAGAGTGATACAAAAAGAAAGATCGTAAAAACCTTGGGGATTCTAGCACAGGATATGCGCCGAGACGAAATTTTTTTTCGGACTTTATTCCGGCGCACGCTGTTGCTATAACTTTCTTGGTTTTTAACAATCCGGAGCACAACGCCATGGCAGGTCATTCCAAGTTTAAAAATATCCAGCACCGCAAGGGCAAGCAAGATGCTATGCGCGCCAGGATGTTCGCCAAATTCGCACGGGAAATTACCGTTGCGGCCAAAATGGGCGGCGGGGACCCCGCGATGAACCCCCGTTTGCGGCTGGCGATTTCTGCGGCCAAGGTTCAGTCCATGCCCAAAGCCAATATCGAAAGCGCTGTCCAGAAAGGAATCGGCGGGGGCGAGGGCGATGATTATTTCGAGATGCGTTATGAGGGCTATGGCCCGGGCGGCGTGTCCATTATTGTGGAAACCCTGACCAACAATAAAAACCGCACGGCGGGGGATGTCCGCTCTTATTTCTCGAAATACGGGGGCAATATGGGGGAAACCGGCTCGGTTGGATTTATGTTCGACAGAATCGGGCAGGTTGTCTATCCCGCCGCAAAAGCAGGTGCCGAAGCCATGTTCGAGGCCGCACTCAATGCGGGGGCGGACAATGTAGAGTCCTCTGCGGAAGGGCATGAAATCACCTGTGCGGTAGAGGATTTTGCCAGCGTACGGGACGCCCTCGAAGCGCAATTCGGAGAACCTGAATCACAAGGACTCATCTGGAAACCCAATGTGAATGCGCAGATCACGGAAGAACAGGCACTCTCCCTGATAAAACTCATTGACGCACTGGAAGAGCATGACGATGTCCAGACCGTCACCACCAATTTCGAGGTCAGTGACGAAGTGATGGAGAAATTACTGGCAGTGCGCTAGAATACGCCGATGAAAATCATTGGCATTGATCCGGGCCTTCAGAAAACAGGGTGGGGCATTCTCACGAAAGAGGGGCATGCCTTGCGCTTTGTCGATTCGGGGCTGATCAAGACCCGTGCCGAGGACCCTCTTCCTGCGCGTCTGGCGCTCCTGCACACCCAGATCACAGACATTATCAAGCACTTCAGCCCTGACTGCGCCGCAGTCGAGGAAACCTTTATGAACAACAATGCGGCTTCGGCGCTTAAACTGGGGCAGGCGCGGGGGGTTTTGCTCTGCGCGCCCGCGCTATGCGGCCTGCCTGTGGCGGAGTACGCGACGAATCTGGTCAAGAAATCCGTGGTGGGAACGGGCCATGCGACCAAGGACCAGATCGGGATGATGGTCCGGATGCTCCTGCCCACTTGCGGGACGGTGAGCGAGGACGAAGCCGATGCGCTGGCTGTGGCGATTACACACGCCCATCACCATAATGTTCGGCATACAAGAACGCCGTCATCCTGAGCAGAGCGAAGGATCTGTCTGGAGATTCTTCGGCTTCGCCTTAGAATGACAGGGAAATATATTATCCTCTTTCGGGTCCAAGAACTTTACTATATCTTTTCAAGCATGATCGGAAAACTCACAGGTACGATTGACAGTTTTGCGGACGGGTACCTGATTTTGGATGTGCAGGGCGTGGGGTATCTGGTCCATGCCAGCCGGCGGACTTTGGCGCAAATCGGGCAAAAGGGCGCGCGGGCGAGCCTCCTGATTGATACGGCGATGCGGGAGGATGCTATTACGCTCTATGGTTTTGCAGATACGGCGGAGCAACAATGGTTTCGCCTGCTCACCTCCGTTCAAGGCGTGGGGGCAAAAGTCGGTCTGGCGATATTATCAGCCTGTGCGCCGGATAAAATCGCGCTGGCCATTTCTGCTCAGGATAAAACAGCCTTGACCCAAGCCGACGGGGTCGGGCCGAAACTGGCAGTGCGGATCGTAACGGAATTAAAAGACAAGGCGGGGAAACTGGCGGTTAGCGCAATGCCTGTTTCTGAAATCGCCAAAAACACCCCTCATCCCAAAGGGACGAGCGGACAGGAAAACGATTCCGTACAATCGGATGCCCTCTCGGCCTTGGTCAATTTGGGATATAATCGCTCTGAGGCCTATTCTGCCGTCCTTCAAGCCCAAGGGCAGGGGGCCAATGACCTGCAAAGCCTAATCCGCGTGTCGTTGAAAATGTTGAGTGGTTAGATTGTTTGTTTGTTTGGTAGGTAGGGTGTTTGCCGGAACGACTGTTGCCGAGGGATTTTCTGCGCAATTATATACTTTGCACACCCAACTTGAATCGGTGTAGGCTATGGCCTTCAGCAATCGGAGGGCATATGAGAGGCATAAACTGGAATCTGGAAGATGATCTAAATACCATAACCATTACATTCCCTTCAGACCCGCCCGTAGCTATCGTAGCTGATGCCGCGCAGACGGACAGTCTCTTAAACAACCTCGGCGAATTCCGCGCCGCAATGATGCCGCCTATACCGCCAACCTACACGACTGGTCAGGTGGTCAAGGTTGTCGTTGATCCCGCTTGGGCCACTGAACATGACGTAATACAGGGAAATCCAATTCTTCATATACGCGACCCAAAGTTTGGGTGGCTTAGTTACATGATCCCAAAGCACGAAGCGATAAAGCTTGGTAAGTCTCTAATAGGGCTGGCGAACACCCCGCCCCCTGCACCTGAAAAATCCGATCACCACTAGAACCGCCCCCAAAGTAGCCGCGCTCTTTAGTGATCATGGCAATAAAAAACCCGCTATTTAGCGGGCTTCTCCGCTTGAAAAGCCATGGATCCCCGCCTGCGCGGGGATGACGAGAAAGGGAAAACGGGGACGACGGGGGATGATAATTCAACGGGGAGCTCTCATCCTGAGCAACGCGAAGGATCTTTTTTCGAGACTCTTCGGCTTTGCCTCAGAGTGACAAACGCATTATAGTGTAGCATGACGATGGAACATACTCTTGCAAAAAACCCCGATCTGGACACCACGCCTCAAGGCTTTGAGAAGGGGGAGGAGGGGGCCTTGCGCCCGCTGAGCCTCGATGAATTTGTCGGGCAGAAGACTTTGCGGGAGAATTTGCGTGTCTTCGTGCAGGCCGCCAAAGCGCGCAGGGATTCGATGGATCATGTGCTGTTTTTTGGTCCGCCCGGATTGGGGAAAACCACACTGGCGCAGATTGTGGCCAAGGAGCTGGGCGTCGGGTTTCGAGCCACCTCTGGCCCCGTCATTGCAAAATCGGGGGATCTGGCCGCGATTTTAACGAATTTAGAGCCCAACGATGTACTGTTCATTGATGAAATTCACCGCCTCAATCCTGCGGTGGAGGAAATTTTGTACCCCGCAATGGAAGACCGGAAGCTGGACCTGATTATCGGCGAAGGGCCGGCGGCCCGCGCCGTGCAGATTGATCTGGCGCCCTTTACGCTTGTGGGGGCCACCACGCGGAGCGGCCTGCTGACGAATCCCTTGCGGGATCGTTTTGGGATCCCTTTGCGGCTGGAATTTTATGCGCCGGAGGAGCTGGCACTGATTGTCGCCCGTACAGCGCGGCTTCTCAAGATGCCCTTGGCAGAGGATGGAGCCTATGAAATCGCCCGCCGTTCACGGGGCACACCACGGATTGCAGGGCGATTGACACGGCGCGTACGGGATTTTGCCCATGATTCGGGAGCCAAACGCATCACACGGGCACAGGTGGATGATGCGCTGAGCCGTCTGGATGTCGACGGCGCGGGATTGGATTCGATGGACCGCAGATACCTGAACTGTATTGCCAAAAACTATGACGGTGGGCCGGTCGGGGTGGAAACGCTCTCGGCGGCCCTGTCAGAGCAACGCGATATGATCGAGGATGTGATCGAGCCTTATTTGCTCCAGCAAGGGCTTGTGCAAAGGACCCCCAGAGGCCGGATGCTCTCCGCCAAGGGATTTTCGTATCTGGGGTTTGCGCCCAAGAAGATGTCTGGGCAGGGTGATTTCCTTGAGGATGAAATGAGATAATCTCCCCCTTTATTGATCGAGGGTGTGGGCCAAGCGTTCTGCCGTGTCTATTGTTTCGGGTGCCTCGTTGATAAACTGCTGTATTTTTTCGCGGTCTTTCCCGTTCAGAACATTTTTGATGACATAGTCTTCAATGTCTGTCATGGCCAAAGCCAGACACGCGAGAGAAAATCTGTGCTGTGGGGTCGTGATCCAGTAATTGTTGGTATCTTGGGGGTAACGCTCGACCTTTATCGTGAAAAGAGGGGCAGATTCTTTGATTTTATAGTATTCGGATTTCACGCTATTCCATTTTTTTGGATAGACGGAGAGTTCGTGTGTGATCCGGTTTGGTTTAATATCGAAAGTGCGGGAGGCTCTCAAGGCTTCGAGTGTCTCTGACATGGCTCTGAGATTGTCTGCAATTTTATTGGCCACATCCGAAGGGTTTTGTGGTGTGCCGGAGGAGAGAAATGTAGAGACAAGTGACATGGGCGCGCCTGTGTTTCATGTTTAAATTTAACATAAGATACAATAATTCAAAATAATGTCAATAAAAATATACAAAAAGCATGAAATAATTTCAAAAATACCTTTGAGCTTCTTCCAAAACCACGCTATTTTAACGGAAATGACCACCCATGCCCTTCCCATCCGCATCTACTACGAGGACACCGACGCGGGCGGTGTGGTGTATCACGCCAACTATATCAAGTTTGCAGAACGAGGTCGGACGGAATTCCTCAGAAGTCTGGGGCACCAGAATTCCGATCTTGAAAAAACCTATGGCACGTTGTTTCTGGTGAAGCAGGTCGATATCCAGTATTTCAAGCCGGCCTTCCTCGATGATCTCCTCCAGCTCGACACCGCGATTGTCTGGATGAAAAATTCCAGCTTTCAAATGCGTCAGCTTTTTACAAAAGCGGGAGAAATTATCGCCGAGATGCATGTTACGCTTGTATGCGTGCAGGCAAATACGATAAAACCATACCGGATACCGGACGTGATCCGGACGGAATTTGAAAAATTTACACTTACGGTTAAAAAGGAACGGACGGATGCCTGATGCCATTGAAGCAGTCGATTTAGGGGGGTATTCCCATGATCTCAGCATGATCACCCTGTTTTTGCAGGCAGACCCCATTGTCAAGGTTGTGATGCTGATCCTGATGGGCGCTTCGGTCTATAGCTGGGCGATTGTCTTTTACAAACGCACGATGCTGGGTCGTCTGAACCGCAAGGCCAATCTGTTCGAGGATTCTTTCTGGTCCGGCGAACCCCTCGACAAAATTTACCACCGCGTCAAAAACTCCAAGCATGACCCGATGTTGGCCACATTTTCGGCAGGGATGGATGAATGGCAGGCCGGCGTGTCGGCAGGTGTGCCGGTGAAGGAAAGCATACAGGCCAGCTTGCGCCAGCGGGTCGAAAGGGCCATGAATGTGGCGATCGGGCGAGAGGTGGATACGCTGGAGCGCGGGATGACCTTTCTGGCCTCTGTCGGTTCAACCGCGCCGTTTATCGGGCTGTTCGGCACGGTGTGGGGGATTATGAATTCCTTCTCCGCGATTGCGGCGTCTAATAACACGTCATTGGCTGTCGTGGCGCCTGGTATTGCCGAAGCGCTCTTTGCAACGGCCTTAGGGCTCGTGGCCGCGATCCCCGCTGTCATTTCCTACAACGTCTTTTCCACATCCATTGGGCGCTACACCGCGCGGCTCGAAGCGTTCGCGGACGAGTTTGTGGCAATTTTATCCCGTCATCTGGATTCACAGGATAATGGCACCAATGGTTCAACAGGCCGTAAAGCCGCAGAATAAAGGACAGACGGATGGGTTCGGCATTGATGAACAATTCACGTGGCGGCGGACGGCGCGGCAGGCGGGGCGGGCACAAGGCCATGTCCGATATCAACGTGACGCCCTTTGTGGATGTGATGCTGGTGTTGCTGATCGTTTTTATGGTCGCCGCGCCCCTTTTGACATCGGGGGTGGCGGTGGATCTCCCGCAATCCGAAGCCAAGGCGATTCCGGACGAGGATAACAAACCGATCGAAATCACCCTTTCACCCGAGGGGAAGCTCTATATCGGGGACACTGAATTTCCCGAGGACAAGCTCAAATTCCAGCTTCAAGCCATGACGGAAGGGCAGGTGGATCGCCGGATTTATGTCCGCGCCGACAAAACCATTGAATATGGCAGGGTCATGAAAATCATCGGCGCGATTAACGGCGCGGGCTTTTCCAAGGTGGCTTTGATCTCAGAGAACAAAAACCGATAACAGCCCCCTCATGAACGCACGCAAAAGACCGCCTTCCGATCCCTCTGCCTCTGGCCCTTCGATGAAGCGTTCCATTTTCAAGTCCGTGGGATTTCATGCCGGTGTTTTTCTGCTCACGATTGTGGGTATTCCCTATATCGTCCCGCCGCCTGTGATTTCTACACCCGTAAGCGTAGAGCTGGTGGACAATATCGAGGAGATCAGCCGCACGACAAAGGTGGCCCCCCCTAAAAAAGAACCCGATAAACCTCAGGACATCGAAGCCCCCAAGCCTCCGAAAGAAGAGATAGCGCCGCCCAAAAAAAGCGCGCCGCCGCCAGAACCGGAGCCCCCCAAGGACCCCTTGCCTGTGCCTGAAAAGGAAAAGCCGCCCGAGCCCAAACCGGAAAAGCCAAAGGAAAAACCCAAGGAGAAGCCCAAACCTCCGAAGGAAAAACCCAAACCACCCGAACCGCCAAAAGAAAAGGAAAAAGAGCAGGAAGCCAATTTTGATTCTCTGCTCAAGAACCTGACGCCCGACAAGGTCGAAGAATCACAGGACGCGCCGGACGAGCCCCCGCAGGACAATGCCGAGGCCCCCGCAGGACAGATGGCCGAGCTGTCCGATCACCTGAGCATGAGCGAACTCGATGCCTTCAAACGCCAGATCGAGCCCTGCTGGAATGTTCCCGCAGGCTCGGAATATGCGGAAAATCTGGCGGTTGAGATCCGTGTGCGATTAAGACAGGATGGTTCTGTCGAAGAGGCTAGTGTTCTCAATCAAGGGCGCTATAATAGCGACACCACTTTTCGGGCGGCGGCTGATTCGGCGCTACGAGCTCTCAGGAACCCGCGCTGTTCTCCTCTGGCGTTACCACCCGAAAAATATAATGAATGGAAAAGTATTGTGATTAATTTTGACCCCAGCCAGATGTTGTGAGGTGCGCTTTTGAGATCCCTTTTGTCATGAGAAACACTCATAAAATGGAACAAACTTATAAAAAGTTTTCTGTCTGAATGGATCCCTGCTTTCGCAGGGATGACGGTTGTGGTATTGAGAGATTCTGAGATAGTTACGACATAGCGGTGTAAGGATAGAAAGAATGAACACGATGAAAAAACTTTGCCTTATTTTACTTCTTCTGGTCTTTGCTCCTTGCGTGGCACATGCGGAACTGCGCGTCGATATCACACGGGGTACTATCGAGCCCATGCCGATTGCCATACAGCAATTTTATGGAGACGGGGGCGGTAATGCGACGTTTGCTTCGCAAATTCCGCAGGTCATTACGGCTGATCTGGAGCGATCGGGACTCTTTAAACCCCTTAATCCTCAGGCCTTTGTGCAGGACCCTGCCTCCATTCAGGCGCAGGGCGTGAATTTCGGGGAATGGCGGGCTATTTCCACGCAAGCCCTTGTGACAGGGGCCGTGGTACAGGCGCCCGATGGACGGGCCCGTGTGGAATTTCGCTTGTGGGATGTGTTTTCCCAGAAACAGCTGACGGGCATGGCCTATACCACCACCCCCGATAACTGGCGCAGGATTGCGCATATCATTGCAGACGAGATTTACAAGCGCTTGACCGGAGAAATGGGCTATTTCGACTCCCGTATCGTGTATGTCGCGGAAAGTGGTCCTGCTACGGGCCGCGTCAAACGTCTGGCGATTATGGATCAGGATGGCGCGAACCATAAATATCTGACAGACGGGCACTCTCTGGTGCTGACGCCGCGGTTTTCGCCCTCGCGCCAGCAACTGACCTATATGTCTTACGGTCCCTCCGGCCCGCGTGTGTATTTGTATGATATCAATACCGGCTCGCACGAACTACTCGGGAATTTCCCCAATATGACCTTTGCGCCGCGTTTCTCGCCGGACGGGAACAGGGTGGCCATGTCGATGGCGACCAACGGAAATACGGATATCTATGTCATGGATCTCTCCAGCCGTCAGCCGCGCAAGATCACTTCAGACTCTTCGATTGACACGGCACCATCCTATGCGCCGGATAGCAGACGGATTGTCTTTGAATCCGATCGGGGGGGGACGCAACAGCTCTATACCATGAATGCGGATGGAAGCGGTGTGAACCGGATCACCTTCGGGAAGGGGCGTTATGCCAACCCCGTCTGGTCACCGCGCGGGGATCTGATCGCTTTTACACGGATGTATCAGGGGCAGTTTTATATCGGCGTGATCCGCCCCGATGGCTCGGGCGAGCGGCTGATTACCTCCGCCTATCACGTAGAAGGGCCCAGCTGGTCTCCCAATGGCCGTGTTCTGACCTATTTCAAGGAATCGGGCCACCGCGCCCGCGTCTATACGGTGGATATTACGGGCTATAACGAGCGCGCACTGGAAACGCCGCAGGATGGCTCTGATCCCGCATGGTCGCCTTTGAATCCGTAGAGGATTTCAGGGGAAAAAGCCCTTAAAAGTGCTCAGGGGTATGACATTTTAAAGACGGTGCGCTCCACTTGCTTTGCGGGGTCTTTGAGGGTTTCTTCTGTGTATTCTGCCGCGAAGGTCTCAAGAATCTTTTCCACGTCCGGTGTGATGACGCCACCATCGGGCCTTCCATTTTCTACACGCGCGATTTCCATCTCTATATCTTTTTGCGTGGTGCCACCCGAAGGATTTGCCGCGTCTGCCATTTTCTGAGAGAGTTCCAACATAGTATACTCCTTTTTGTATTTTTTATACATAACATACGTTTGTGTGGCCCGTCAACAGAAAAGGACGATACATTCTTCCGTCATTCCGTGAGTGTTTTGCAACAGCAAAACGCGCATACACGGGATCCGGAGCTTGGCTACCGCCAAGCGGCGGGGGTGGGCGAGGTGTTGGGTTGGGTTTGTTTTGATTTGAAATCACTCTATAGGCACTTCACTCTATTTACAGCGCCTATCCCCCCGAAGGGTCCGCCGGTTCCAGTTTCGGGAAATGCATGGCGTATTGCTCCGCAATCCTGTTGCTGACATCCTGCGGGGAAAGCTTTCCCGCGACGTATAATGCATTCAACTGATCCGCAACCCCTGCCACGAGACGCATTTTATCCGAGAGGGTTTGTTCTGACGTCGTCACACCTGTCATGAAGACCTCCTTTTCCTGATGTTTGGTTTAATGCTGTTCCGAAGGTTCAAAAACAGGCGCTTGCATGTGCTGAATTTTCTCATAGACGATATGATCACCGTCAGGCGAAGCCGCAGCGTCAAAGAGCTGTTGCGTATAATGTTCCAGCCTGACGTCTATGGCTACCCGCATTCTTTCGCGAAGCGCACCTGGTTCAATCAATGGTTTATTATTCATGGATTTCAATCCTCCCGTGTTATGCCATCCATTCGTATCAAACTATCAATATAAAGGCAAGTTTTGAAATAAACCAACAATTTTCCGATAGGTTTCACGTTTGAAGGGCACAATGAGATCCACAGTTTTTTCAAGCGGAACCCATTGCCAGCGGGAAAATTCCACGGGCGCGTGGGCGGTCAGGTCGATATCGGAATCGGTGCCTGTAAAGCGCATGGCCACCCATGTTTGTTCCTGCCCGCGATACGCCCCGTTCCAGAGGGTCTGCCGCAGGGGTTCCGGCAGGTCGTAGCGGATTTTTTCCGGCACGATGTGCACGATCTCGGCGTGGTCTGTCCCTGTCTCCTCTTTCAGCTCTCGAAAGGCCGCGGTTTCAATGTCTTCTCCTGCATCAATGCCGCCTTGGGGCATTTGCCACGCCTGCGGGGTGTCGACCCGCTCCCCGACAAACACATTGCCCTGCGCATTGAACAGGGCAATCCCCACACAGGGCCGATAGGGCAGACTCATGGCAACTACTCCTCGTCCACAGAAAGGGCGGCCAAAGCCGAAACGGGAACGATCTGAACTCCTTTGGCTTTCAGAGCCGGAATCTCCGTTTTCAAAAAGGCAATATTGGAGGCCGTGGGTTTGAGGATCACAACCCCGCCGCCCTGATCGGAGAGAAGCGCTTTGATTTTCTCCCTCTCGGGGTGCCCTTCCGAAAGCGCTTCCGCAAACAGCGCATTGCGTGCAGTGGGCACGTGTTGTTCCACGGCCAGTGTCCCGAAAAAGGCACTGCGGGACGGATTCAATTCCAGATAGCCCAACCCCCGATGAAAGATGTCCTTCGCCAGACTTTGGAAAACCGTATCGGCGCTTTTAAGGGTACTGTCCGTAAAGGCGGCCACACCCGCATAACGGGTCATGCGGCCCAAGGTCCAGGCCAGACGGTTCTGATTGTATTTCAGGGGAACATCCAGCAGGAGCCCTTGCGCGCCAGGGTCCGTCTCCGGAAAATCCCGTGTTACAATCATCAGCTGAATCCAGAGCTCATGGCCAGAATCCCGCGCCTTTTTCTGCCACGCCTCCGGCGCATCGGTATAAGGATTGAGAATCAGGGAAATTTCAGACGGGAGGTCTTTCAAAATCATTTCTGTCAAGGATGGAGAAAGACCATAATCCAAAACAGCGATGGCCAGCGCAGGTTTGTCCCGATTGAGCATAAAGGGTTTTTTGTAGGCGGAAAACGGGGTGAGGCCGTCCGGTGCGGTGACCGGCAACAACCCGAAATCTGTTTTTTCCGTGAGCTTTTCCAACGGCGCAGATGGCAGGGCATATTCTCTGGATGTCATGAGAAGCGCTTTGAGTTCCTGATCCGGATCCCCTGCAGGACTCTTTTCAGAAACAGGGGCCTTGCGCGCTGGCGCAGGCGTGAGGGGGTGTTTCCCCCCCACCGGAAGAACCAAAGACGAGGGCACCTGCAGGGCCAGAGTCTGGTGGGGGAGATGGCGTTCCAGCCCCCGCAATGTCGCGTCCCGAGAGAGAAGAAGCGTCAAAAAAAGCAGAAGATACAGCACCAGAACACCGGACAGGCCGAGAAAAAAATATCCCGCAAAGCGCGTATTTTTCAGCCTGTCCGTAACGTCAAAGTGCATCATTCCGGCTGTGCCCTTTTCCGTTCTTTTTCTGCACTGGCAGGTTTTTCGGAATTCGGCGCAACGGGCTGGTTATCCGCTTTTTGGTACAGGGACAAGCCACTCAGGAGATCCAGCGCCCGCAGGAGCTGATAATCCTTGATCTCCTCGGGCTCCTTTTTGTCGCCGTCTTTCGAGGGAGGCGTTTCTTCGGGCGGGGTGGTTTTTTCCTCCGGCGTGGCAGGCTTTTTATCGAGCGCATCTTTTAGATTTTCTTCCCCGAAACGCTGTGTTTCGATGGATTCGATTTTGGCCGGTTCCACCAGAATATCCGGATCAATGCCCTTGGCCTGAATGGAACGGCCCGAGGGGGTATAATACCGTGCAGTTGTCAGCCGCATGGCCCCATGGCCCTGCAAGGGAATGACAGTCTGCACGGAGCCTTTCCCAAAGGACTTCGTCCCGAGCAGGATAGCCCGTTTATGATCCTGAAGCGCGCCAGCCACGATTTCAGACGCCGAAGCAGAGCCCCCGTTGATCAAAACCACAAGGGGGAGGCCTTCGGCCAGATCGCCCGTTGTGGCGTTATCCCGCTTCGTATCCTGATCGTGACGGCCACGGGTGGAAACGATTTCCCCCTTATCCAGAAAGGCATCCGAAACGATAATGGCCTGATCCAGCAGGCCCCCTGGATTGTTGCGCAGATCAATGACATAGCCCGTGAGTGTGTGACCGAGTTTTGCTTTAATCTCTCCGATCGCCTTGACCAGACCAGCGCCGGTATTTTGGTTGAAGGTCGTAATCCTGATATAACCGGCAGTCCCTTCTACACGAGAACGGACGGACTGGATCTTAATCACATCCCGCACCAACGTCATCTCCACGGGTTTTTCCGCATTTTCGCGTGTCACAAGAAGCTTGATTTTCGTTCCGACCTTCCCGCGCATTTTATCAACCGCATCGGACAGAGCCATCCCCATGACGGCCTCCCCGTCAATTTCTACGATATAATCTCCGGCCTGCAGGCCGGCACGGAAGGCGGGCGTGTCATCAATCGGGGAAACGACCTTGACCAGACCGTTTTCCAGCGTGACTTCTATCCCCAGACCGCCGAACTCCCCCTTGGTCGTCACCTGCATATCGGCAAATTGTTCCTCTGTCATGTAGGAAGAATGGGGATCCAGCGCACTCAGCATCCCGTTCAGGGCTTTTTCAACCAGTTCCTTGTCCGTTTTCTCCTCGACATATTGTGCCTTGACCCGCTCGAAGACATCACCGAACAGATCCAGCTGTTCATAGGTGTCCGAAGCATCGCTGGACGGCAACACTTTCTCCCCTGCCGTCCTTTTTTCATCCTGTGCCTTTGCCATAAACGGAAAGAACAGGAGGCTCGTCAAGACAAGAGCCGAGAGAAAAGAAAAGCGCATAGGGTGTGGTCCTTTGTTGATGTGAGCGGGATGTTTCAAGTTAACCAAGTGTTTCAAATTTGTGGGCAGGATTGACAGGTTTTCCATTGTATCTCAATTCATAATATAAAACAGGGTTCCCGCCGGACGATGCCTTGTGCAGGGCGCCAACAGGCTCTCCGGCTGAAAGACTCTGGCCCACTACTGTATCAATTTTTTCCAATCCTGCAATAAGGCTGTGCCAGCCTTTTTCATGTTCGATGATGATCATATTTCCATAGTTTTTAAAAGCCCCCGCAAAGCGGATCACTCCGCCCATAGGCGCTACGACAACGGCGCCGGCCCGTGATTCAATATCCCATCCCTGACTGGGGGCGCCAAAATGGTCGGGCTCGTTGAAACCTGTTACGACTGCGCCCGCAACAGGCAGGCGTGCTTTTCCCGTTATAGGCAGAGCCTCCGTAAAATCATTGAACACGCGGCGTACATGGGCGGCGTGCTGTTTCGCCTCTTTCCTCTCTGCCATTTGTTTCAGACGTTCCGTTTCAAGCCGTTTGACCAGATCCTGCAAATTGCGGGACTCGGTAGATATCCGGTTGATGGTCGCTTGTTGCGCTTTGAGATCCGCGTGCGTGCTGGCATAAAGGGCCTTGCGGGTGGCGAGCATCCGATCAAGATTTTTCTGTTTGGTTTTGAGCGTTTCCGAAATGAGAAGCGCCTTGTCTTGGCTCTCCGCCAGAGCGCGGGACACGGTTTCCAGCCGTGCCAGATTATGTTGAAGGGTTCGGGTCTGGCTGATCAGGACCGGTAGAATTTCCCGCATAAGAAGCGCCGTTTGTGCTGTTTTCAAAGGGGCATCAGGGCGCAAGACCAGAGACTCAACCGGCACACGGCGCAAGCGTTCCAGCGCCAATAAAAGATGGGCGGTTTTCACCCGATCTTTCTTCAGGAACTCCGATAAGGTGCGCTTTTCCGCTTCCAGCGCGTGTATTTTTTTATCAAGCGCGCCGAGCAGGGTTTCGTTCTCCTGAAGATTTTGCGCGGTGGCAATCAGTTCTGCCCGCGTTTTTTTCAAGTCGCCGGCAAGGGCTTGCGCCTCGTGTTTTGTGGCGTCATGCGCCTTTGTCTGGCGGGCCAGATCCTCTTTCAGTTTTCCGATAGCCTCCAGCGTTTCGTTTTTTTGAACCGGCGGTGTCGCAAAGGCAAGGTCCGGACTGCTCAGACAAAGCCCCAGCCCCAAAAGCCCAGAGATCATCAGAAGAGTTATGCCTGTAAAAAACTGATTCATCTCTTCAATCCTTATGATAAGGATGCCCTGAAAGAATTTGCTGACAACGGTAAATCTGCTCCAAAAGCATGATTCGCGCAAGCATGTGGGGCCAGGTTTGTTGCCCGAACCCCATCAGAAAATCGGCGCGGTGCCGGATAGAATTATCCAGACCGTTTGCCCCGCCGATCACGCACTGGATCAGGGGCGTTCCGGTATTTTGCAGGATTTCGATTTTTTGCGCCAGCGCGCGGGATGTCAGGGAGTGTCCCCGTTCGTCCAGCGCCATGATATAGGCTTCGGGTTTGAGATGTTCCGCAATAAGGCGGATTTCATCGGGACGGGCCTGTGCTTCGGATTTGTAACGACTTTCAAGCTCGATCAGGGTCAAAGGCCATTTTAGGCGCTTCCCGTAGTCTTGAAAGAGCTCAAGGAAGGGACCTTTTTTCAGACGGCCGACAGCAATCAATTCTATCTTCATACGGACAATCGTAACAGAATGTCCTGCCGGAGACGATAGGGTCGTGCGTTGCCTTGTCAGGCCGTATGGGCGTGCTCGCTCCCCGAGACTACGTGGAAGGGATGGAACCCGCCCCACATTTTCTCCAGATTGTAAAACTCCCTCACCTCGGGCCGGAACAGATGTACAATCACGTCTCCCGCATCAATGGCCACCCAGTCGGACTGGCTGAGGCCTTCGGCCTTGATCCCCTTGAGGCCACGGGCGGAGAGACGCTCCATCAGCTTTTCCGCCAGCGCAGACACATGGCGGGAAGAGGTACCGGACGCGATGATCATATAATCGGCGAGCCCGTTTTCCTCATTCAAGGGGATTGTTACAATATCCTCCGCTTTGTCGGAATCCAGCGAAAGCCGGATCAGGGAGGCAACATCAGTCGGGGTCAAAACCCCGTGGGATTGAAATGTGATAATGGGTGCGTTCTCCTTTCATGTTGTAAAAAAAGCCGGACAACAGGGTCCAGCTCTCTCGGGGTTCCACAAGGGGAAACAGAATCAAAGACAGGGTACGCTCTTCGTGTTTGTGGCATCCGGCCTCCGGCTTATGGTTCTCACAAGATGTAGGGAATCTCCTCCCACACCTTCATTTTACCGTTTTTTAACACGGCGCGCAATCTTTGCAGAAAAAGGCGCACATCATAAGGTTTTATGCTGTGTTTTCAGTGCGTTTTCGTATTTCCGTAGAAGAGAGGTTTACCATTTTCTTCTGCATCATCCAGTAGGTCATTCCCGATTCAAGAGGGTAGAAGCCCCCTTTGTCGATAAAAACATGCTTTTGCCGGTGATATAGCCGGTAGGGGCTGGCTTTCACCAGTGAGCGGGCGGGATGCCGTGTCAGATGGACCATGCAGACCTCTTGCAGGAGGGCTTGCCAGAAATTCCAGTGGTGGAAATTCAGGGCATTGTCCATCCCGCTGATCCAGACAAAATGTGTGTCCGGATAAAAGGTCTTGAGTTTACGGATAGAGTGATAGGTGATGGACGTCTCCAGCGCCTCTTCCAGAGCGGACACCAGAATTTTCGGATGATCCACCAGCTTTTCGCACAATGTAATTCTCTCCTGCATGGGCAGGGGGGTGAGTGTCTTGATCGGGTTTTGGGGGCTGACCAGCCACCAGACCGCATCCAGTTGCAGGCCCTTCAAGGCGGCCAGACTGATATGCAGGTGTCCCTCATGCGGTGGATTGAAGGAGCCGCCCAGAAGGCCCACGCGCCGCCCTTTCCATCGGGGGCCATTCATCAGGGTGGGGAGGGAAAAAAGGGACATGGGGGCAGGGGCCTTTGCAAAGATGTCAGGGGCGCGTTTGTCCCGCGCCATGCACAAGATATTTATAGGTGCAGAGTTGCTCCAGCCCCACGGGGCCCCGCGCATGCATCTTTCCGGTCGCAATGCCGATTTCTGCACCCATGCCGAATTCGCCCCCGTCGGCGAACTGGGTCGAGGCATTGTGAAGCACGATCCCGCTATCCACACCTTGGAGAAAACGCCCCGCTACGGCAACGTCTTCGGCCAGAATGGAATCGGTGTGATGCGAACCATAATGGTTGATATGCTGGATGGCGGCCTCCACACCCGAGACCATCGCACAACTGAGCTTGCTGTCCAGATATTCTGTGCGCCAGTCTTGCGCAGTGGCGGGGCCAATTCTGGAATCAAGGGCCTGCACGGCCACATCCCCTACAATCTCGCACCCCCCGTCAAGGAGCTTTCCCAGCACGGCACAGGCCAGAGCCGGTTCCAGAGCGGAATCCAGTAAAAGGGTTTCCATCGCGCCGCAAATACCCGTCCGCCGGAGTTTGGCGTTATACGGGACATTCACAGCGATGTCGGGTTTGACACTCGGATGGATATAGATATGACAGAGCCCTTCCAAGTGTCCAAAAACCGGCATGCGGGCTTCGCTCATGACACGCTCGATCAGGTTGTGCCCGCCACGGGGAATCATGACATCAATGTATTTTTCGCAGGCCAGCAGGGCTCCCACCGCCTCACGGTCCGGCACAGGGACCATGGACACGCACGCTTTGGGCAAGCCCTCTTTCACAAGGGCGCTTTGAATCAGGCCATGGAGGGCCAGAGAACTGTGCAGGCTTTCCGAGCCGCCCCGCAAAATCACGGCATTGCGGGATTTCAAACACAAGACCCCTGCATCAATCGTCACATTGGGACGGGACTCATAGATCATGCCCAGAACACCGATCGGGACCGCCACCCGCTGGATATGCAGACCGTTGGGCCTGTGGGTCTCCCACAAGATCCGCCCCACAGGAGAGGGGAGAGCGATCACCGTTTCGATTCCCTTTGCCATGGCTTCGATTCGTGCAGAATCCAGCATAAGACGATCCAGCATGGCAGGGGCCAGACCCTTGACGGCACCAGCCTCCAGATCCTTTTGATTGGCAGACAGAATGACAGATATGTTGTTTCTTAGGCTTTCAGCCAGAGTCGAAAGAGTAGCATGGATGGTCGTGTCGGAGGCCTGCAAAAGAACAGCGCTGGCCGCCTTGGCCTCGCACCCCAAATTCTCGATCAATGAATTTATTGTCATGGCTGTATCCTGTCATCCTTGTCTCAAGGCCCGCATAGTAAGGGATGAAGGGCGTGCCGTCCAACAATAATGTAGTCGTTTCAAATAAGAATGCCTCAAAAACTAATCGTCACCCCCGCCCCGTGCGAAGTCCGTTTAAAGTGCGGGGGGGGGGCATAAGTGGGCTTCGCCCTTGCCCACGGTAAGATGGAAGGATCGTTTATTCTTTATATCTCTAACGCCCCTCAAGTCGCAGGAGTACATGCATGGCATCCCTGATATCGGGGAGGGCCTTGATCGCGGCGTCTTCCCCGCGGGCGATGATCTCCCGCGCTTTCTCGAATTCCAGCAACCCGATATCCCCGATTTTGGGTTTGATATGAATATCGGGCGGATCGCCCGCCAGACGCGAACGGGTCAGACGATCTTGCATGATCCCGAGCGCCGACACCATGACGCCGAACAGGCTGGGGTGATGTTCCTGCCGTTTGAAGAGGCGCTTTGTCATGCCGGAGGTGAATTTTTTCTGCTCTTCCAGAGGTACATCATTTTCATCGAACATATCAAAGCCCGCCACGGTCTGGTAGGTCTGTCCAGGCTTTCCGGCCTTGCCCAGCATATCGGCGTTGAGGTCCACCCCGATCGTCATGCGCGCCCCCATCGCCTGCGCTGGCGCTACGGGCAGGGGGTTCACAAGCGCCCCGTCCACCAGAAGCCTGCGATTTCGCTCGACAGGAGGGAAAACCCCAGGGAGGGAAAAAGAGGCCGTCATGGCCTGAATGAGATTGCCTTTTCTGATCCAGACTTCGTGGCCCGTGAGCAGGTCCGCCGCAATGGCGATAAAGGGCACGGGCAGATCCTCGATATTGGAATCGCCGAAATTTTCTTCGAGAAGAGTTTTCAGCCTGTTCCCGCCGATCATCCCCGCACTGCGGACCCGAAAATCCAGATAGGACAAGATGGTCAGGCGGTTGAGCGAACAGGCCCATTCCTCAAGACGTTTGAGTTTTCCGGCCAGATAACACGCGCCCACAACCGCGCCTATGGACGTACCGGTGATAATGGAAGGGGAAATCCCGTGCCGTTGCAGGACATTCAAAACCCCGATATGGGCGAATCCCCGCGCCATCCCGCCCCCGAGAGCCAGTCCGATGCCTTGCGGGTGTTCGGGGGGCAGAGGGGCATGACTCAAGTCTTTGTCTTCGTTCATGCTTTAACTTCCGGACTTGAAATTTCCTATAGTTCCAGTATAACACAGGGCTCGGATGAGGAGATAAAACAATCGACATTGCACTGCGAAAACCCACAGCCTTTCATCTTGTGAAACGGCTTGTCACGATCTATTTGAGACCCTATGCGGGCCTGCTCGGGCTGGCCTTGTTTTTTATGCTGATCTCCGCCGCCGCGACGGGCGGGATTGCGCAGATGATGCAACCGGTTCTGGACGATGTGCTCAATGGCAAGAAAACGGATCTGATTGTGCCCACGGGCGTGATGATCTTTGGCACGTTTCTGGCACGGGGACTTTCCACTTATATGCACACCGTGCTGATGAACAAGGTCGGCCAGTCTATCGTGGGGGATATTCAAAAAGACCTGTTTTCTCGTTTTCTGGATATGGATCTGGCGTTTTTTCACGCGCACCCGAGCGGGCAGTTGATCTCCCGCGTGGTGAACGATGTGAATGTGATGCGCATTGCGGTCTCGGACAGCCTGACGGGGCTGGGGAAAAGCTCCCTGACTCTCCTGTTTCTTGTAGCGGTGATGTTCTATCAGGACTGGAAGCTCTCTTTAGCGGCTTTTGCAATTTTTCCCTTTACGGCGTTTTTTGTGGCACGGCTGGGGAAAAAGCTCCGGCGGGTGTCCGTGTCGATCCAGAGCGAAATGGGGAATCTTTCGGACCGGCTGTCACAGATTTTTCAGGGCATCCGGCAGGTGCAGGCCTACGGCATGGAGGAATACGAGCGCGAACGCACCGGAAAGGCCATCATGCGGGTGCGGAATTTGAATATCAAATCCGTGCGGGTGGGAAATTTGTCTACGCCTGTGAACGAGATTCTGGTAGGGCTGGTATTTTTCGGCATTATTGTCTATGGCGGGTTCGAGGCCGCAGAAGGACGGATTACAGCGGGGCAACTGGGCGCGTTTCTGGCGGCCTTTTCTCTGGCGTACGAGCCCATGAAGAAAATGGCCAAGCTGAACAACACCCAGCAGATGGGTCTCGGCGCCGCAGAACGCGTGTTTGAGATCATGGACACCCCCAGACGCATTCAAAACGCGCCGTCTGCCATCACGCTGGTGGTCCAGCATCCGGATATTGTGTTTCAGGATGTGATGTTCCAGTACGACTCTGCCGAAATCCGCGCCCTGAACCATATCAGTTTTACCGCGCCGCCGGACAAGGTGACGGCACTGGTAGGGCCATCGGGCGGTGGGAAAAGCACGGTGATGAATCTCATCCCCCGTTTTTACGATGCGGAGCAGGGGATGGTGCGGATCGCAGGGCATGACACCCGTACGGTGACCCTCGAATCCCTGCGCGCCCAGATTGCTTTAGTGTCGCAGGATATTACGATTTTCGATGATACGATCGGGGCCAATATTGGTTATGGCCGCCTTGGGGCCTCGCAAGAGGAAATTGAAAACGCCGCCAGATCTGCCGCCGCGCACGATTTTATCACAGGATTCCCTCAAGGATATGACACGCCTGTGGGTGAGGATGGCGTGAAGCTCTCCGGCGGACAACGCCAGAGAATCTCCATCGCCCGCGCCATTTTACGGGACGCGCCGATTTTATTACTGGACGAGGCCACCTCGGCACTCGACAATGAATCGGAAAAGCTGGTGCAACAGGCGCTGGAAAAACTCCAGAAAGGCCGGACCACCCTTGTGATTGCGCACAGGCTTTCTACGGTGCGTAATGCAGACCAGATCCTCGTGATGGATCAGGGGCGCATTGTCGAACGGGGCACGCATACGGATTTGCTTGAGCAACAGGGTTTGTATGCTAGGATGTACAAAACAGGTTTAAAGGATTGAATACCCATGCCATGCCACGCCGCTCTTGTCCAAAAAATTTTAACGCTCTCTCCCGAAATGGAAATTGAAAAGGCCCTTGAGGAAATGAAGAACAGGGATCTCGAATGTGTGCCCGTTGTGGGGCCTGATGGCGTGCTGGAAGGGGCGTTTTCGATTCAAGGATTGATGCGCAATCTCCTGCCTGTCTCTGTGGCAACAGCGGATGGCCTGCATCTGGATATCACAGTGCGGGCCGCCCCTGGTGTGGCAAAGCGCCTGAAAAAGGTTTTGCCTTTGCCCGTGCGGGACCTGATGGACCGGACGGTGGCTGTGGTGTATCCGCAGACACCTTTGTGGGAGGGGCTGAATGTTCTTCTGATGCAACAGGGCGCCCCCGTATTTGTGGTCGAAGGGGAAAACAGGCGCTTTATCGGCATGATGACGGCGGCCTCTGCCATGGCGGAACTCAAAAGAATGCATGACGGGGGAGAACCTTGATGCGCAATCGCTTCGTGTACAAAGCAATTGTGTTTCTCGCAGGGCTGGTGTTTCTGGGGCTGGGATTGTCCGGCGCACAGGCCAAGAGAGTCATAGCGCCGTCTTGTGTATCTCCGCAAATGCAAAAACCCATTCCACCGGAAGTCGAACCTTTTGCGTGCGAGCGGCTTTCCATACGGATCAAGGGTGGAGATGATCACTTCTTCAACGTGGAGCTGGCCGTCACGGACCACCAGCAGGAATATGGTCTGATGAACCGTACCCGCTTGCCCGAGGATTACGGGATGTTGTTTGTCTTCCCCGAGGCGGGGCGCCGGATTTTCTGGATGAAAGATACGCTCGTACCGCTTGATATGCTGTTCATTTCCGCTGACGGCACGATTAACCACATCCACCCCGATGCAAAACCTCGGGATTTGACCTCTATCAGGTCTGAAACGCCTTCCATGGCGGTGCTGGAGCTCAAAGGCGGGGGGGCAAAACGGCAAAATATTCAGGTGGGGGATCAGGTGGTTTACAAAGCGTTTGCCCCTCAGTCGTTTCACGCGCCTTGAAAAAAACATATGATTTGATATTTTCTTTGCGCAAGAGGCTTGCCCTTCCGGAAGCCTTGGTGTATTACAACCCATCGAAATGAGACGGAGCGTAGCGCAGTCTGGTAGCGCATCTGCTTTGGGAGCAGAGGGCCGGGGGTTCGAATCCCTCCGCTCCGACCATTTTTCAACTTTCCTCTCTTTATGGTGCAACACCTCTCTGGAAAGGGCCCCTGTTTTCGGGTAATATATCTCTCGATGCCTTTTTTGAATGGATATCCCATGTTTGAAGCCCGTATTTACAAGCCCGCAAAAAATGCCATGCAATCGGGACGCGCCAAGACCGATTTGTGGGTTCTGGAATATGAAAGCGAGGCAGAAAAAAGGCCGGAGCCCGTGATGGGCTGGACCTCTGCCGGTGATACGCTGGGGCAGGTGCGCCTGAAATTCCCTACGGCGGAGGCCGCCGTGCAGTACGCGCAGGCGCATGGCATCGCCTTTACCCTCAGCCAAGGACATGAGCGGAAAATCAAGCCCCGCAACTATGTCGACAATTTCAAATATGTCCCGCCCGACAAAAAAAAGTCAAAAAATGCGTGACGCAGGGCCTATCATTTGCTACGACAGCGCTATATTCTTTGTTTGTATTGTACCCGCGAACGAACGATCCCGTAGCTCAACCGGATAGAGCACCTGCCTTCTAAGCAGGGGGTTACTGGTTCAAGTCCAGTCGGGATCGCCATTTATTTCAATGTGTTAGTGGTTTTTCAAAATCAATAAAGTACTTTGGATACTACCAGAATACTATCAGCGAAATTTAAATCTTGGGGCTGTCCGTGTCCTCGAAGTGCTACAAATGTTTATATGTCAAGTATTCCTCATGCTTTCCTTTGTCGTACTTGATGGATGAATACGGATTCTTCGTTATTTGATAATATGCTGTCTTTTTGTATTTCTTATCTTCATAAACAATGTAGCCTACAACACCAGCAACGATGATAATTACGAGTAAGGCTTCCATCTTATTTGTCCCTAATCGAAAATCTCACCATAAATAGCCTCGATATATTCAATTTCTTTTTCTTTCAGCGCGGAAAATTCTTTCTCCCTTGCCCGCTTGGAAAGGTTACCGTTATTTTGCTTCAGGAAATTGAACAGCAAATCAACTGTCGAAGCTGGCATTTCAATCAAGGCTTCGATCTTGGCTTTGAACTGGTCATAGCGCCGCAGAAATTCAATCTCTTGCGGCAAATCAACATCAATCGTTTGTTCAACGCATGAGTATAAAAACTCAACATGCGGCGTAGCATCAAAATAGCGGTAAAAATCGCCCGTATCATTCAGGACGCGGACGTTCATTTTCTCGGTTGGCTCCCATTCGATCAGGGGAAGCAACCGTTTGGAATAATTTTCCAAAACTTCGCGGTATTCGTCTATGTGCTCTAAAATGGCGGCGGATACGGGAAAGACGACTCCGGGCGGGTTGAAGCCACGCTCGGACAGAACGTGATGGATAAGATAGCGATGAATCCGACCATTCCCATCCTCAAACGGGTGAATATACACGAACCCGAAGGCCAGAACGCTTGCGGCCATAACGGAATCCAGTTTGGCCGCGCACTGGTTGTCAAAATCGATCATGCCTTGAACAAGGCTTGATAAATCCTCATGCCTTGCGCTGATATGCTCAGGCAGGGGTAAACGGCTCCCCTGCTCATGCTCTCCCACGAACCCGCCTTCCGTGCGAAGGCCCATTTTAATAAAGCGATCATCGTTACCAATAACGATTTTCTGCAAGCGTAGGAGTTCTTGCAGATCAAGGGGCTGTTTTCCAGCTTCGCCAATCGCCCTGCCCCAACGCTGAATACGGTCTTGCGGCGGAGATTCCCCTTCAATCGCATAAGAGGATTTTGAATCTTTCAGCAGTAAAAACGCCGCCGTTCTCGCCAGAATATCGGCGGATATATTGCAGACCGCTTTTTGCGCCCGACCAGCCAGATTTTTCTCGATATAAGCTTCAATCCCCGATGTGCGAAACACCAAGGGACAGAAATCCCGTGTCCCCGGAAGGTTGTTTTTAACCCTGTGCCGTGTGGAGTTTTTACCCTCCCCTGCATATTGCTGTTTTTCGTCCAGCACTTCTGCATAAGAACCTGTCTTGGCATCAGGCAGATCAAGCCGCTTATCCAGTAGCCATTCGTACAAAAACCAGATGCGGCGCATATAGGCGCTGGTGGGTTTGTCCGCAATCATGGCCGCAATCTCTTTTGGACAGACAGCCTCAAAAAGCCTTTTCAGAATGGCCAAATCCAGACCTTCATATTTCAGGGCAAAAACGAGATGCCCCTCCAAGGTTGCATTCGGCATATGGCGGGGCGTAAAAATACGCCACCCGTCTTTTTCAAAAATGCTGTGACGTGTGCCGATAGCCGATAAAATCCGAGGCAGAGGAACAGAAAGTTTATAGGCGTGTATCAGGGCGGCATAACCGACAGGAATCGCAACCTCTGGCAGCCGCTTTTCCTGAAAAACGGTTACAGCTTCCGAAAAATACTGACTTTCCTTATCCGGCATGAAAAACGCTTACTTTCTATGAATTTTAATTACAAAAGTCAATCTAACATGAAAAACGCTTACTTTCTATGAATTTTAATTATAAAATGGCACTCTTTGTGAAAAATGATTACTTTAGGTGGGAACTTAAAAAAACCTCTATATCCACACCGAGAATCCTTATACATTAGGGATAACAGGTTCGAGAAAACATCTATTTCCGTAGCCTAGTCTTAATCCTCCAGAGCTATCCTGAAAGACGAACGCACCGGAGCCATGCACCGCTACGAAAAGCGCAAAGGGGTCAAGAGCGCTTTTATACTCGCACCGCATGGCGTCCCTGAAAAATTCCTCACCCGTGCCTTTTTGTGGAATGCGGCAGAGGCCAGCGAAACCCGTAAAAATTCCCGCGTGGCGCGGGAGGTTATAGGCGGAGCGGATTTTATCGTCATCCTCATGCGCCAGTTGCCGCTCTATCACATCGGGCGGATATTGCCGTTCATTCAAGATCGTGCTGGCAAGGGTTCTGAAACCGTGCCCCGTCATACGGTTTTGATACCCCATGCGGCGCAAAGCCATAAGCACCGTGCCATTACTGATATGCTTTGACGCGCTGGCGGGGCTGTGAAAGACGTGTTCTTTAATAAACTGACTGAAGTTCAATCAGAAGGCCGGTGGCATGTTCTCCAATCATATAGGCCCCGCCGCTTTTATTTTCTGTATCAAATAGCGCCTCAAACCACTTTCGTCTTTGATTCCATACGTTCTCTGATGGGTACTCTAATTGATCCATAACTGCTTTCCATCCAATTTATATACGCAAATATGTACATGTTTTTTCTGGATCGCAACACATCGGCTTGGATGGCGCTGGACAGAAATGGATCGAAATCCTTATGTTTTCAGGGGTTTTTTGGATTTCTTTGGACGGCAAAAAACAAGGAAATGGCGGAGGAGGTGAGATTCGAACTCACGGAAGGCTCGCACCTTCGCCGGTTTTCAAGACCGGTGCATTCAACCGCTCTGCCACTCCTCCGCAATCGTTAACCATTCCAGACGGAGCGGTTGACAGCTTTTTATGTTGGCTTACGCCAACGGGCGCTTGGGATTGCCGTCCCGCTTCAAAAACACTGTGGTTTAAAACAAGATGTGCATTGCAAGCCCCTCACTTTTTAGCGATATTCGAGGGGGTGTGTCTAGCCCCTAAATGTCACAAGGGCATAAAAATGCTGATACAGTTTGCTTTGGGAACAGTTTTGATTTGTCTGACGGTGTTGATCCATGCCTTTGTGCTGGATCGCCTCATTCGCTTTATGGAAGGGTGGGGCGCACGCCTTTTCCGGATGTTCCGTCTTTTGTGGAAGGTCCCGATGCTGATGACGGCGGTGCTGGGGGTGTTTTGTTCCCATATTGTGCAGATCTGGATCTGGGCAGGGGTGTACCTGTTTGTTAGGGCCTTGCCCGATTTTGAAACGGCGTTGTATTTTTCGACCGTGACCTTCACCACTGTGGGATTTGGGGATATTGTGCTGGACAAGAGCTGGCGGCTGATGAGTGCCTTTCAGGCCGCCAACGGGTTTATTCTGTTCGGATGCAGTACGGCATTTGTTTTCGAGGTGCTCTCGAAGCTTTACGAGCGCGAGACCGGACCTAAAAACGCGGAAGGTTCCGTTATGAGGGGGCATCGCTTTTTTGTTGTATGTCTGGTGTTTTTTCTGTGTGTTTCTCCTGCCGCCTATGCGGATTTTCAAGGATGGCTGAAAGATTTGAAACATGAGGCCCGCCTGAAGGGGGTGTCTGACAGAACACTTTCGGATGCGTTGGATGGAGTCTCTTTCTTGTCCCGCGTGGTAGAGCTGGACCGCAAACAACCTGAGGGCCGGATGTCCTTTCGGCAATATTATGAGAACGTTATCACACCGGAACGGGTTTCCACCGGACGCGCCATGTATCAAGCCCACAGGACATTGCTGGAGGAGATCGGGCAGGCATATGGTGTGGCGCCCGAGTTTATCGTAGCACTCTGGGGAATCGAAACCAGTTATGGGCGCAATACGGGGGGATTTGATGTTGTGCCTGCATTGGCTACGCTCGCATATGATGGACGGCGACCGGAATTTTTCAGAGCCGAGCTGATACAGGCCTTGAAAATTATAGATTCCGGGCATATTTCCGCAGACAGGATGCAGGGCTCCTGGGCGGGGGCTATGGGACAAAACCAGTTTATGCCCTCAAGTTTTCAGAACTTTGCCGTGGATGGAAACGGCGATGGGCGGCGGGATATATGGTCTACTCTGCCGGATGTTTTTGCCTCTACGGCCAATTATCTCGCGCGCAGTGGCTGGCAGGAGGACGAGCGGTGGGGACGTCATGTCAGTCTTCCACAGGATTTTTCACAAAATTTTTTGGGATTGGAAACCGAAAAAACACTCGGGGAATGGGCGCGTTTGGGCGTGCGGTTTTCAGAAGACCCAGACGGAATACAGAAATTTTCGCGGATGCGGGCTTCTTTGCTTGCGCCGGACGGGTTGTCTGGTCCAGCCTTTCTGGTATACCGTAACACCCGCGTCATCATGAAGTGGAATAAATCCACGTATTTTGCAACCGCTGTCGGATTGTTGGCCGATCAAATTGCCCGCTGACGTAACCGGAACAGATGAAGGAAAATTTTATGCTGAGAACGTTTGTCCATCCCACATTCTGGGTATTTTTTGTGTCCGTGTTTTTTTTATCGGGCTGTACGGAACTTGAGTTGGCTTCGCATATGGCCAAAAAGACAGGCGGCGCCTCTCAGGGAAATTTCAAGGTCGGGGAGCCTTACAAGGTGGATGGGCAGTGGTATAACCCCACAGAGACATATAATTATACCCAGACGGGGATTGCTTCGTGGTACGGGGACGAGTTTCATGGCAAGAAAACGGCCAATGGTGAAACCTATAATATGAACGAGCTGACGGCGGCGCATAAAACCCTGCAAATGCCCTCTTTGGTGCGTGTGACCAATCTGGATAACGGAAAATCCGTTATTGTGCGGGTCAATGATCGCGGTCCCTTTGCGCGGGGGCGGGTCATGGATGTTTCCCGCAAGGCGGCAGAACTTTTGGGGTTTGCCAACAAGGGGACTGCCAAGGTGAAGCTTCAGGTTCTGACAGAGGAAAGCCGGAAGGTGGCAGAGCTTGCCAAGCGGGGCGAGAGTACCCGTGGTTACGAGGTTGCAATGAACACACCACAGACGAGCACGCAGCAAGAGGCTTTCGGGACGATGTCTGATGCCCAGACCGGTGGTGTCGGGGCCCCTCTGGAACCGGTTCAGCGTGGTGATATCCTGACATCCATCCCGGGGCATGTGAATGCGGGCCGTTTTTATCCGGATCCTGTTGTGAAGCAATTGCCTGTGACGGATTCCCATATTTATGTGCAGGTGGGATCCTTCAGCGACAGCGCCAATGCCAGTGCGCTCGTGGAGAAAATACGCGCTTTTGGTATGGCCCGTGTGGAGCCCGCTCTGGTAAATGGGCGGAATTTTTACCGCGTCCGCTTTGGTCCGCTTTCCTCCGTAGATGCGGCAGACAGCGCCCTGCGTAAACTGGGAAATGCCGGTTACGGGGATGCGATGACGGTGGTGGAGTGATTTTACGGTTGTATTTTAGGGCAGGACCCGCTTAAATGGCGCTCATGAAAAACATATTCGCGCTCTCCGTTCTTTTGGCCGTTTTTCTTGTTTCTGCCCCGTTGCGGGCCGAGCAGATCGAGACTCTTGCCAAGCAGGCCATTATTGTCGATTACGAAACGGGGGCTATGCTTTTTTCTAAGAATCCCGACGAAAAAATGCCAACCTCTTCTATGAGCAAGGTGCTCACGATGTATCTGGTCTTCGAGGCCTTGCAGAACGGAAAATTGTCACAAGATGACCTGCTGACCGTCAACGAAAAGGCTTGGCGGACACAAGGCTCCAAGATGTTCGTGGCGTTGAATTCCCGTGTGAAAGTCTCTGATTTGATGCGCGGGGTGATTGTGCAATCCGGCAATGATGCCACGATTGTTCTGGCCGAAGGTCTGGCGGGAACGGAGGAGGCCTTTGCCGAGGCCATGAACCGCAAGGCGCAGGATTTGGGGATGAAAAATTCCCACTTCATGAATGCCAGCGGATTGCCGGATCCGGAGCATTATTCAACCTGTCGGGATCTGGCAACTCTGGCGCGTGCTATGATCAATAATTTTCCTGATTATTATGAGATTTATTCAGAAAAAGACTTTACCTATAACAATATCAAGCAAGGCAACCGCAATCCCTTGCTCTACAGAAATCTCGGGGCTGATGGTCTGAAAACGGGCCATACCGAAGGGGCGGGGTATGGCCTGATCGGGACCGGCGTACAGGACGGGCGAAGAGTGATTATCGTCCTGAACGGGTTGTCCAGCATGCAAGAGCGTGCCGATGAATCGGCTAAGCTTCTGGAATGGGGGCAACGCCGCTTTGAAAATAAGACGCTGGCCGAGTCTGGTAAAACGCTTGATGAGGCGTCTGTTGCGATGGGGCAGGCACAGACCGTGCCACTTGTACTGGAAAAAGATGTGCGTGTGACACTTCCCAAAATGGCACAACAGGCCGTTAAAATACAGGCGGTTTATCGAGGGCCTTTGGTGGCGCCTGTCAGAAAAGGGCAGGCGGTTGGCAAGCTTGTGATTGAAATGCCAGGGATGGAGCCAATAGAACGGCCCTTGTTGGCGGGCGCAGACGTGGCCGAGTTGGGATTTTTTGCAAAAACATTCGAGAAAGCTCGCTACCTCCTCGGCGCAAAATAGGGTCGCTATGGCAGGATTTTTTATCAGTTTTGAAGGCGGGGAGGGGGCTGGAAAAACCACACAGATTGGCTTGCTTTCCAAGGCATTACAGGCCAGAGGGCATACGGTGCTGTGTACGCGGGAGCCAGGCGGGACGCCGGAAGCCGAAAAAATCCGTGATCTTCTGGTGAAGCAGGGGGGCGGGGTCTGGCATCCGGAAGCGGAATTGCTTTTATTGTTCGCCGCCAGAAAACAGCATGTTGAACATCTTATCCGTCCTGCGCTGACGGAAGGGCATATCGTTATCACGGATCGCTTTACCGATTCCACGCGGGCCTATCAGGGCGCTGGGCAAGGGATTGATCCGGAAAAGATCGAACGTCTGAACACGCTTGTTCTTGGAAATTTTGCACCGGATTTGACGTTCGTGCTGGATATGGATCCTGCGGCGGGCTTGGTGCGTGCCAGAGACCGTTTGGCGCGGGAAACACCTGACAGCCAGACGGCAGAGGACCGTTTCGAGCGACTGGATCTTTCCTTTCACGAACGGTTGCGGGCCGGATTTTTGGAGATTGCCCGCAAGAGTCCCCATCGGTGTGTCGTGTTGTCTGCGGCGCAGGCGCAAACGACCCTCTCTGCGGAAATTGAAGCGCAGGTCATGGGGCGCTTGGAAGGATAGAGAGGGAGAGCCGGCTTATGGATTTATTTGGAGACCCCCTGCCGCCTGAAAAGCCGGAAAAAGAAGAGTCTGCCGTCTTGAATCTTCAGGAAGACCCAGAGTCTCTTCCTGATTGGGATACCCCGCAAGGGGGGAGCGATCATCCTCGCAATACGTTTCATTGTCTGGGGTACGAGAAGGCGGAAGGTTTCTTGCTCGGACTTTCCAAAAAACACGAAATACCGCATGGTTTGATTTTTTCAGGACCAAAGGGGGTCGGCAAATGCACCTTTGCGTACAGGCTGGCGCGATTTCTGCTGAAGAATGGCGCGCTTGCCTCTGGCATGGAGAGCTTGTCTATTGCACCCGATGATCGTGTGAGCCGCCTTGTGGCCTCCGGCGCGCATCCTGATCTGTTGCTGGTGGCGCGTATGATGGATGATAAAAAGGGGCGCGCGAAGGAGGCCGTGCTGGTGGACGACGTCAGAAAAGTTGCGCCGTTCCTGCGGAAAACCGCCTCTCAGGATGGCGGGTGGCGGGTGGTAATTGTCGATGATGCCGATACGATGAACCGCAATGCCCAGAACGCGCTGTTAAAAATTCTGGAAGAGCCACCCGCTCAAACCCTGATTATTCTGATTGCCCACCGGATCGGGGCCTTTGTCCCCACCATTCGTTCACGGTGCCGGATTTTGCATTGCAGTGCACCGGACAAGCCTTTGTTTCACAAAATTTTAACGGAAAAAGGGTTGGCCCTTTCTTTTGAGGAAGAGGCGCTTCTTTACAGGCTTTCTGGTGGGAGTGTTGGCAGGGCTTTGGATTTGCACACACGGGATGTGTACGGGATTTTGGAAGATACGCTTGATATTCTGGCGTTGTATCCGAATCCGGCGTGGGCAAACATCCACCTTTTTTCTGAAAAAATAACCCGTCAGGATCCCGAAGACCCCTATCAGGTCTTTGCAGAACTGTTGCCGTGGATTTTTCAAGAACAGGTGAAAGCACGGGCCAGAGGTGTAGCCTTCGATCCTGTCTTTGCGGACCGTTCGGGTTTCAATGCTGTCTTGTTGGAAAGTTCTCTTGAAACTCTTGTAAAAATCTGTGATACCCTTCAGGTGCATTTTGATACTGTTGCACATGCGAATCTCGACAAGCGTCAGGCTGTTTTGGGCGCGTTTGCCCTGATAGCGGCCTGATGAATGGAACCGGAGTTTAACCTGATGACCCAGACCCCTTTTTATATCACGACTGCGATATCATATGTGAATGGTGTGCCGCATCTGGGGCATGCGTATGAAGTGATCCTGACCGATGTTCTGGCACGGTTCAAACGGCTCGATGGGTTCAAGGTGTTTTTTCTGACGGGAACGGACGAACACGGCGAGAAAGTTGCTAAAACCGCTGAAAAAAACGGAATGACCCCGAAAGCCTTTGCGGATCAGAATGCGGCGCATTTTGAGGTCATGACCCGCACACTGAATATCTCCCACGATGATTTTATCCGGACAACGCAGGCGCGTCATATTGTAGCCTCACAGGCGATCTGGAAAAAGCTTGTGGCAAGGGGGGATATTTATTTGGGAAAGTACGAGGGGTGGTATTCCGTGCGGGAGGAAGGCTATTTCGGAGAAGATGAACTGATGAGTGACCCGAAAACGGGTCAGAAGCTGACCCCAAATGGCACGGAAGTGGAATGGGTCGAGGAGCCGAGCTATTTCTTCCGACTCTCGGCCTATACCGATAAATTACTGGCCCTGTTTGCGGTTCAGCCGGATTTGGTCCAGCCCTCCGCCCGCCGCAATGAAATTGTGTCGTTTTTGAAGCAGACGGGAGGCTTGAAGGATTTGTCGGTGTCGCGTCACAAGAGTCGTTTGACATGGGGCATACCGGTGCCGGACGATGCGGATCATGTCATGTATGTGTGGCTCGATGCGCTCACAAATTACTTGACGGCGATCGGCTATCCAGATGAATCTTCTGAAGAGTTTCAAAAATTCTGGCCTGCGCAGTATCATGTCATTGGCAAGGATATCACCCGCTTTCATGCCATTTACTGGCCTGCTTTTTTAATGGCGGCCGACCTGCCTTTGCCACGCCATATTTTTGCCCATGGTTTTATCAATGTGCAAGGCCAGAAAATGTCCAAATCCATCGGGAATGTGATGTCGCCCGATGGTCTGGTGCTCACGTACGGGCTGGATCCGATCCGTTATTTCCTGATGCGAGAAATTCCCCATGGGCAGGATGGAAATTTCAGTCACGAACAGGCGGTCCAGCGGATCAATGCGGATCTGGCGAATGGGCTGGGAAATCTCGCGCAACGTACACTTTCGATGGTATACAAGAACTGTGAGGGACGAATACCGGAAGCAGGTACGCTGGAGCCTGCCGATCGGGCCCTTCTGGACGGCATGTATGGCGCGATGCTTTCCGATATGCGCAAGTCTGCCGAGGGGCTGGCGTTTCATACCCTGTTGCAGGGGATCTGGTCTTATGTTTCGGCTTGTGACGGGTATGTTGACACGATGGCGCCGTGGGGCCTTAAAAAAACGGATCCGGCCCGTATGGGCACGGTGCTGTACGTGTTGTGTGAGGGAATACGCTGTCTGGCCTTGGCAGTGCAACCTGTCATGCCGGAGTCCTCCGCGAAGCTTTTGGATCAGCTCCGGATTTCGCAGAATGAAAGGCTGTTTGCACACATCTCTCCTGCATATGCCTTGAAAAGCGGTACGGTGATTGATCAGCCTCAGGGGGTCTTTCCCCGTATCGTAGAGGAAGAGGCGCTCCGGCCATGATCGTTCCGCTCTGGTTTGTGCTGGCTTTAGGGGCTTCAGTGTGTTGGGGGATCAATTATGCCGTAACGGAAAAGCTTCTGCACAACAATGTCTCTGTGTTCTTTCTGGGGACGGCCTCCTCGTTGATGTTTTTGTGTGTTTCGTGGGGGGCGGCCCTCTGGAACGGGAGTTTCAAGAGCTCTTTGGCCGCTTTCCAGTCGGGGCAGGTGCCTGTTTATGTCTTTGTGTTTTATATGATGTCCTCGATTGCAGGCTGGTTTATGGTGAACAAGGCGATTGCCCTCAACAATTCCACCACTGTGAGTATACTGGAGATCATCTACCCACTCTTCACGATTTTCTTTACATGGGTGTTCTTCCATACCGTGCATTTGAATGGCACAACGGCACTGGGCGGTGGTTTGATCATGGCGGGTGTTATTTTGATCCTGTTGCAGGGATAGGGGTGTTTTTATGTGGATTGACAGCCATTGCCATTTGAACCATCCGAAATTTGAAGGTGCGGACCCGCAAGGCTTGGCGCGGGAGGCGCTCGAGAGCGGGCTGGAAGGGCTTGTCAGTATTTGTTGCCGGATCAGTGACGAATTTCCTGCCTTGCTGAAAATTGCACAGACAACGCAAGGAGTCTGGTGCACGATCGGGACCCATCCGCATGAGGCGGGCGATAGGGCCGAGCAAGCTGTAACGCAGGCGGAGCTGGTCGCGCTGGCGCAATCGGACCCGCGTATCATCGGGATTGGGGAATGCGGACTGGATTATTTCTATGATCATGCCCCGCGGGAACAACAGGCCCAGATGTTCCGCAAGCATATCAGGGCCTGTATCGAGACAGGCTTGCCCTTGATCGTCCATACGCGGGATGCGGAAGAGGACACCTTGCGGATTTTGAAAGAAGAAGGCGCAGGCACAAAGAATTTGAAAGGGGTCCTGCATTGTTTTACGTCTTCGCGGAGACTTGCGGAAGAGGGGCTGGCCCTCGGGTTTTATGTCTCCTTTTCCGGTATCGTGACTTTCAAAAAATCTGAGACTTTGCAAGAAATTGCCAAAGAAATTCCGACGGACCGGATTTTGGTAGAAACAGACGCACCGTTTCTTGCGCCCTTGCCGTATCGGGGGCAGGTGAACCATCCCGCCTATGTCCGGCATACAGGGGAATTTCTGGCCGCATTGCGGGGCGTGTCTGCTCAGGAGTTTGCCAGTCAGACGACCCGCAATTTTTATACGCTGTTTGATCGGGTCCGCCGATGAGGGAACCTTTTAGAGCGACCCTGCTGGGATGTGGAAATTCAACGGGTGTGCCGGCTGTCGGAGATTTCTGGGGCGCGTGCGATCCCGCAGAACCCAAAAACAACCGGACCCGTTCCAGTCTGGCGCTGGAAACGGAAAATACGACCGTGATTATTGATACAGGGCCGGATTTCAGAATCCAGATGAACCGCGAGGCGATTAAGCGTGTGGATGCGGTGCTTTATACCCATGCGCACAGTGACCACGTGAGCGGCATGGATGAGCTCAGGATTATTTATTTCAGAAACAAGACTCAAGTGCCTGTTTATGCAAGCAAAGAAACCTTTGATGATTTGTATGGTCGTGTTCCATACTTGTTCAACGGCGGGTCACATGACATCTATCCGGCGGTTCTTGCACCGCACGAAATTGCCCCGTTTCAGTACGGTAAACCGTTGCACATCGGGGATTTTGAGATTGTTCCTTTCTTGCAGGATCATGGCACCTGCGAGAGTCTTGGCTACCGTATGGGGGATCTGGCCTATTCCCTTGATTTTATAGATTTGCCGGACTCCGCGATTGAGGTCCTGAAAGGTGTACATACATGGGTTGTAGATTGTGCGGCCTATCACCAGACCAACAATGTCGTGCATGCCAATCTGGAGCGGATTTATGCCTTGAACCAGAAGATCGGCGCAAAGATGGTCTACTTGAGTAGCCTGACCCTTGCCATGGATTACGAGACTCTCTGCCGTGAACTGCCGGAAGGCTACGCGCCGGCATATGACGGGCTTCAGCTTGTATTCGGGTATGTTTGAGGTGTGGTATTGTTTGCTTTTCATGTCATGTAACACAATAAATGTATGGCAATAAATGCACGCTTTTTATTCGGACCCTTTTCTAGTAGAGATAAAAACATGAAAACACTTCTGATTGATAAGATTGCCATTGCCAATAACAGGCCCTTCACCCTGATTGCGGGGCCCTGCCAGATGGAAAGTCGGGACCATGCCTTCGAGATGTGCGGGGCTTTGCAGGAAATCACTGGTGCACTCGGGATTTCCTTTCTCTATAAATCCTCTTTCGACAAGGCCAACCGGACGAGTCTGCACGGTAAACGGGGGATTGGTCTGGAAAAGGCGCTGGATGTGTTTGCAGAGCTTAAAAAGGCTTTTCATGTGCCGGTGCTCACGGATGTGCATACGGAAGCGCAGTGCGCCGAAGTGGCGGAGGTCGTGGATGTGCTCCAGATTCCGGCGTTTTTATGCCGTCAGACGGATTTGCTGATTGCCGCCGCAAAGACAGGGCGTGTCGTGAACGTAAAAAAAGGCCAGTTTCTGGCACCTTGGGACATGAAAAACGTGGTGGCCAAGATTGCAGAAAGTGGAAACGAACAAATTATGCTGACAGAACGCGGGGTCAGTTTTGGCTATAATACGCTGGTATCGGATATGCGGGCCTTGCCGATCATGGCGGAAACGGGGTATCCGGTCATTTTTGATGCCACCCATAGTGTCCAGCAACCGGGCGGACAGGGAACATCATCGGGCGGAGACCGCCGGATGGTGCCTGTTCTGGCGCGGGCGGCGGTCGCTGTCGGAGTGGCAGGGGTTTTTATGGAGGTGCATCAGGACCCTGATCGTGCCCCTTCGGATGGCCCCAATATGCTGAAATTGGCGGAATTGCGTGGCGTTCTGGAAATGCTCATGGCATTGGACAGGATTGTAAAAATCGGTTAGAATGGTAGAATAGATTATTTTTTAGAACAGGAATCTGGGCCCTTACTATGACGATCATTGCAGGAGCAACGCGGTTATTGAGTGCGGCCACTTTGGCGACCCAAAAGGGTTTTTCTGCGCAAAGTGCCTCTTTGCTGGATAATGTGGGTCTGGATTTGCTCAGTGTCGGGCGGAACAACCGTGTCAGCGGGATTGGCCTGTCCGCGAATTCAAGGGCTTTGACACAGGAGATTCTGGATAAATCCAGTGGGCTGGCCAATGGTCTTTTTTCCGCAACGGCGGGCGCGGATGCCACGCTTGAGGGCCTGCAAACACAGGTTCTGGCGATCCGGAGCCAGCTTTCCGCTGATCGTGTGGCGCCTTCCTTGCGGGGTGATACCCTCGACACCGAAGCCTAGTTTTACGGTTTTTCCTCTTTTTCTCCTTTATTTTTGGTGTGGATCACGCTAAAACCGCCTCACGATTCACAGAGGAGTTTGTATCACATGACCGCCATACTCGATATTCACGCCCGTCAGATCCTTGATTCCAGAGGCAATCCTACGATTGAAGTAGATGTTGTGCTGGAAAGTGGTGCAAGGGGCCGTGCGGCGGTGCCTTCGGGGGCCTCGACCGGCGCACATGAGGCTGTCGAACTTCGGGATGGACAAAAGAGCGTGTACGGCGGAAAAGGTGTGCAAAAGGCGGTTCAGTTTGTGAATACCGAAATCTATGAAGTGCTGGCCGGAATCGATGCCGAAGACCAGATGTTCGTAGATAGGGAAATGATCGCGCTGGATGGGACAGAGAATAAAAGCCGGATCGGAGCCAATGCCATTCTTGGGGTTTCACTGGCGGTGGCCAAGGCGATGGCAGATGAACTGGATATGCCGCTTTACCGGTATATCGGCGGGAGTTTTGCCCATGTACTTCCCACGCCGATGATGAATATCATCAACGGGGGGGCACATGCCGACAATCCGGTGGATATTCAGGAATTCATGATTATGCCGGTTTCGGCCCCGAATTTCTCGGAAGGCCTGCGGGCTGGCGCAGAAATTTTCCATGCCTTGAAGAAAGAGCTTTCCGGCGCGGGTTATAATACGAATGTCGGGGATGAGGGCGGCTTTGCGCCTGCTGTGAAATCCTCGCAAGAGGCGCTGGACTTTATAATGAAGTCCATTGAATCTGCGGGGTATAAGCCGGATGAAGATATCAAGATTGCACTCGATTCTGCCTCGACGGAATTTTATAAGGAGGGGAAATATCATCTGGAAGGTGAAGGAAAAACCCTCTCCTCCGATGAGATGATCCGGTATTACGAGGACTTGTGTCACCGTTATCCGGTTGTGTCGATCGAGGATGGTCTGGCCGAGGATGACTGGGCAGGCTGGACGGCGCTTACGAAGGCGCTGGGGCACAAGATTCAGCTGGTCGGCGATGATTTATATGTCACCAACGCCACGCGTTTGGCGCAGGGGATCAGCCAAAAGGCGGGCAATGCGGTGCTGGTGAAGGTCAACCAGATCGGTACACTCACGGAAACGCTAGAGACAATAGAAATGGCAAAAAAGGCTGGTTTCGGGGTTGTTCTGTCGCACCGTTCCGGCGAGACGGAAGACTCCACGATTGCGGATCTGGCTGTGGCGGTCAATGCGGGTCAAATCAAGACGGGCTCGCTCTCGCGTTCTGACAGGATTGCAAAATATAACCAACTCCTGCGGATCGAGGAAGAACTCAGTTCTTCGGCGCGATATGAGGGCCGCCGCTTTTTGAGGTCTTGAGGATCGAAAACCAAAGGGGTGTGGGGTATATTTTGAAATCGGAGGGGGTGCGCCAGCCTGTTCCGGAGGAGGTGCAGTCCATTCGGGCGGCAATGGGGTAAGGCTTTTTTAGCGCCAAGGGCTTGTTCTCGGGCTTGAAATATGATTCTCTGATAAGAATGAATGCGCGCCTTTCTTCCCGATCCAAAATCCGTGATAATTTGCCCCTTCTGATAGGGGTGTGTTTGTGCGCATATTTTTCGTATCATGCGATGTGGGGAAACAGAAGCATCATGCGTCTGTATGGGATCGAGAAAAAAATATCATTTCTTGTGGTGCGGGGATCCGAGCTGGGTATTCAGGAATCCTTGCTTCAGAAGAAAAATGCGATGATGCGGCCTGGCTCTGTCGATAAGGATTTGCTGGAAGAGCAGGTCCGGCGGGTTCTGGGGTATCGGGATCCGAACGAATATACGGTTTTGAGTAATTAAATTACAAAAACAGATCGTATTATATTTTTTCTTTTCATTTCAATATGTTGCACCGCACAAGAATGACGATTCTGCTGGAAACCCCCTTGTGATTCATGTAACGCTAGAAGATGAGGTTTCACATGTTTAACAAAAGACGGGCGTAGGATGAGCGGGGCTGTGGCAACAAAAGAAAAATCCAGAGATGGTAAAAAGACGGGGTTAAAAGCGGTATCCTCGGAGAAGGCTGTGATGCCGGCCGCCGAACAATTGAAACAATTCTATTACGATATGCTGTTGATCCGGCGTTTCGAGGAAAAGGCCGGACAGCTTTACGGCATGGGCCTGATCGGGGGGTTTTGTCACCTGTATATCGGGCAGGAGGCTGTCGTAACGGGCATTTCCTCGGTGAAGGAAAAGCAGGATACGGTTGTAACGGCGTACCGTGATCACGCGCATATGTTGGCTTGCGGGATGGACCCGAAAGGCATTATGGCCGAACTCACAGGCCGGATTGGCGGGTATTCGCGGGGCAAAGGCGGCTCCATGCATATGTTCAGCAAGGCTGAAGGGTTTTTTGGCGGGCACGGGATCGTGGGCGCGAGTACCGCGATTGGCACGGGGCTGGGTTTTGCGCATAAATATAAAGGCGATAACGGCGTGGCGATTGCCTATATGGGCGATGGTGCGTCCAATCAGGGGCAGGTGGCGGAGTGCTATAACATGGCCTCCCTCTGGAAACTGCCGATTCTCTATGTGATTGAGAACAATCAGTACGGGATGGGGACATCCGTCAAACGCTCCTCTGCGGGGACGCTCTATAAACGGGGTGAGGGCTACGATATCGCGGGCGAGCAAGTGGACGGGATGGATATCTTTACTGTCCGCGAAGCCGCGCGCAAGGCGCTGGACTATGTCCGCTCTGGTAAGGGGCCGTATATTCTGGAGGTGATGACCTATCGCTATCGTGGGCACTCGATGTCGGACCCTGCGAAATACCGCAGTAAGGACGAGGTGGAAACGATGAAGACCGAGCGTGACCCGATTTTGCACCTCAAGGAGATGATGCTTTCTACCGGCATTGGCGAGGTCGAGATCAAAGGGATCGAAACCAAAATCAAGGAAATCGTAGCCGAGGCCGCGCAATTCGCGCAAGACTCTCCGGAGCCGGAGGCATTCGAGCTGTGGACGGATGTGTTGGTGGAATAGTTTTGATGAACTCGCGCCGTTTTTCACTTTTACTGCTGTTTTTAGGGTTTTGGGTTATCGGCCTTTCACCTGCCATGGCGCAGGAGAGTGAAACTTCAATTTCATATGAAAAATTCTTGGAATTACGGGAGGGGCCGGATGTGGTGGTGCTCGATGCCACGCAGTTGGAGCCCTATTTCTGGGTCGTGCCTGAGGCGCAAAAAGATTCAGGGATAACGCAGAAAGAACTGGATGGGTTTTTGCAGAGCATCATTCCCTCTAAGGACACCAAAGTGATTTTGCATTGTTATGAAACCTTTGCGATGACTCGTAAGATGCCAGCTTCGGATATGGCCGTTTTCACTTTAAGGCAGAATGGTTATAAAAATGTCTATGCTCTGGCCCCCCTATGGCATGATACCAATATTTTAGGAATAAAGATTGCTTCTCCCTCTCTCGATCATATAGAAAAAATCCGTGTTAAAGAGGTCCTCCCTTTCACAAAAGACATTCCAAAGAACCCTGTTTTGATTGAAAAAATGCAAAAATATTTAGAGCGCATCAATGCCGAGAATGCTAAATTCCAAGAGGGCCCAGAGCCTTCTGTTAAGAGTAATGCCACGAAATAGGGATTATTATGATGGAACCACGAATATACTTTACAAATGTCATCCCGACCAAGGCGAAGCCGTGTGGAGGGATCTAATCTTTTGGTTATAAAGAAAGATCCCTCGATTACGCTACGCTTCACTCGGGATGACGGTTAAAGGAAATAAAACTTCGTGGGCTTTGTGTCTACGCGGTTAAAATTTTTAAAGAGGAAATATAATGTCAATACACATACTTATGCCTGCCCTTTCCCCCACGATGACGGAGGGGAATCTTGCCAAGTGGCTCAAAAAAGAGGGGGATACGGTCAATGCCGGTGATGTGATCGCCGAAATTGAAACCGACAAGGCCACGATGGAAGTCGAGGCCGTGGATGAGGGCGTTTTACAAAAAATTCTGATCCCTGAGGGTACGCAAGGTGTTGCCGTGAATACCGCGATTGCTCTTTTGTCAGGAGAGGCTTCTGCCCCTGTCATCCTGAGCAACGCGAAGGATCTCAATCAAGATTCTTCGGCTACGCCTCAGAATGACAGCAAAAACCGTGATATCCTTTATGCGCAGGGGGCGGTGATGGCGCCGCCGGAGTTTGACGAGGCGGCCTTTACTGATACGAAGACCCAGACCGTCCGTGAGGCACTTCGTGACGCGATGGCGGAGGAAATGCGCCGTGACCCGAACGTGTATCTGATGGGCGAGGAAGTTGCCGAGTATCAGGGCGCGTACAAGGTTTCTCAAGGGTTACTGGATGAGTTTGGGTCAAAACGTGTCATTGATACGCCTATTACGGAGCATGGTTTTGCGGGCCTCGCCGTGGGTTCGGCCATGAGCGGCCTGAAACCCATTGTCGAGTTCATGACATGGAATTTCGGGATGCAGGCGATTGACCATATTATCAACTCTGCGGGCAAAACGCTCTATATGGCGGGTGGTCAGCTCGGGTGCCCGATTGTGTTTCGGGGTCCAAACGGTGCGGCTTCCCGCGTGGGCGCGCAACATTCCCAGTGCTACGCCAGTTGGTATGCCCACGTACCGGGCCTGAAGGTGGTTGCGCCGTGGTCTGCGGCCGATGCCAAAGGCCTGATGAAGGCCGCAATCCGTGACCCCAATCCGGTTGTGTTTCTGGAAAATGAATTGCTGTACGGGCAAAGCTTTGATGTGCCGACTTCTGAGGATTTCGTGATTCCTATTGGACGCGCCAAGGTCGAGCGGACAGGGAAGGATGTTACCATCGTGGCGTTTTCGATTATGGTCGGCAAAGCGTTGGAGGCCGCGAAGGCTCTCGAAGAACAGGGCATAGATGCGGAAGTGATTAACCTGCGGACCATTCGTCCGTTGGATCGTCATACTATTATTGAGTCGGTGAGGAAAACAGGCCGGATCGTAACGGTGGAGGAGGGATGGCCCTTTGCAGGGATCGGCGCGGAAATCGCCGCCCTGATCGGTGAACATGCGTTTGATTATCTGGATGCGCCGTTGGTGCGTGTGGCGTCCGCTGATGTGCCCTTGCCCTATGCGGCGAATTTGGAGGCGCTGGCTTTGCCGCAGGTCGAGGAAATTATTCATGCCGCACGGAAGGTGTGCTATAGGTAATTTACGTGTGTCAAACCGAGCGTAGTCGAGGATCTCAAAAATCAGATCCCTCCACTCCCTGCGGTCGGTCGGGATGACAACAAAAGAAGATAAGGAACCAGAAAGAATGCCCATAAATATTACAATGCCTGCCCTGTCCCCCACGATGACCGATGGAACCCTTGCCAAATGGCTCAAGAAAGAGGGGGATACCGTCAATGCCGGTGATGTAATCGCCGAAATTGAAACCGACAAGGCCACGATGGAGGTCGAGGCTGTGGATGAGGGCATCATGGGTAAGATCCTGATTGCCGCTGGTACGGAAAATGTGCCTGTAAACGCGGTGATTGCGGTCTTGCTGGCTGATGGAGAGGATGCTTCGGCCATTGTGGTAGGTTCCGCGCCGTCTGCGCCTCCGCCCAAAGCCAGCGCGCAGGACAATGCGCCCAAGCAAGCGCCAGCGAGTGCATCTGCTGTATCGGCTCCATTGACGCAAAGTGCATCGGGAAACCGTATTTTTGCCTCCCCCTTGGCTAAGCGTATGGCACAGGAAAAGGGCCTTGATCTAGCCTCTGTCAAGGGTTCTGGCCCACACGGGCGCATCGTTAAAGCTGACATTGAAGAGGCAAGGGTAGGTGGGTCAACCGGTTCATCTGCACCGCAAATGCGCCCACAGGAAGAAGGCGTGCTGTATAACGTGTACGGTATGGCCTATACCGAAGTCCCGAATAACAATATCAAAAAAGTCACAGCCCGCAGATTGCAGGAAGCCAAGCAGACCATTCCACATTTCTATCTGAGCGTGGAATGTATCTTGGATAATCTGTTGACCGCGCGTAAGGAGATCAACGAGGCCGGTAATGGCGCGTACAAGCTTTCGGTCAATGATTTTATCATCAAGGCCAGCGCGATGGCGCTGAAATCCTATCCGGCGGCCAATGTGTCATGGACCGATGCGGCCGTGCACCAGTACAGACATGCGGATATTTCCGTAGCGGTGGCCACGCCCAACGGCTTGATAACCCCCATTATCAAAAATGCCGAAGAGAAAGGCTTGCAGGAGATTTCCTCGGAAATGAAAGCGCTCGCAGGCAAGGCGCGCGAAGGTAAGCTCAAGCCTGAAGAGTTCCAAGGGGGCTCCTTTACGATTTCCAATCTCGGGATGTTCGGGGTCAAGGAATTTCAGGCCATTATCAATCCGCCGCAATCGTGTATTCTGGCTGTGGGGGCGGGGGTCGAACAGCCGGTTGTGCTGAATGGAAAAATAGAAATCCGCACCGTGATGACGGTGACGCTCTCTACCGATCACCGGAGTGTGGATGGCGCTATCGGGGCGGAATGGCTCCAGCACTTTAAGCGCTACATTGAAAATCCTGTAACCATGCTTCTTTAATCAATCCCTATGACGAGGTGAACATATGCGCTTTTCTTTATTTATTGTACTTTTCCTGCTTTCCGGATGTCTGGCTTCTGCACAGGAGGGGAATAGACAGATTATCGTCACTGACGGTCCTTACACTAGAACCCATGCGCCTGCAGAAGGGACATTTTGCCCTCCTGGTCAGGCCAAGAAAGGGCGATGCTAGAGGTAACGCTATGATCCCTAGGCTTCCGATTATTGGTGTGATGGGTTCCCATAAGCAGGGGTGGGAAGGGTTTTCCGTTCCCGTTGGGCGCTTGGTGGCCGAGATGGGTTGTCATCTCCTGACGGGTGCAGGGGGCGGGGTTATGACTTCCGTAGCGCGGGCCTTTACGGCGGTTAAACGGCGCAAGGGGGTCTGTATTGGCATTTTTCCGCTTGTGGAATATGAGGGGGGCCTGCCTTCAGCCGAAAAATATCCCAATCCTTATGTCGAGGTCCCTGTTCTGACCCTCCTTGATAAAAAGGCCATCATCGATTCTACCCCCTATAGCCGCAACCATGTGAATGTCATGAGTTCTCAGGCGATGATTATTCTGCCCGGGGATCACGGGACCCAAAATGAAGTCTCTTTGGCTTTGTATTATAAAAAACCAATCATACTCTTCGGCGCCGAAGGGAGTTTTGACAAATTTCCTTCCGCGCCGTCACGGGCAAAAGACATTGCGGATGTCCGGCGTTTTTTGGAATCGATTATACAGTCTCTGCAAAAGGATAGTTAAACTATGACGGCACAAAAAAATTTCGATCTCATTGTCATCGGTGGCGGGCCAGGGGGGTATGTGGCGGCGATTCGCGCGGCGCAACTCAAAATGAATGTTGCGCTTGTCGAGGCCAATCATTTGGGCGGTATCTGTCTGAACTGGGGCTGTATACCGACAAAGGCTCTGCTTCGCTCCAGTGAAGTTTATCACCTGATGCAACATGCGGCTGATTATGGTTTGAGCGCCAAGGAGGTCGGCTTTGACATTCAAAAAGTCATTGCCCGTTCGCGCGGTGTGGCGGGTCAGCTTTCCAAAGGTGTGGCGCATTTGCTGAAGAAAAACAAAGTCACGGTGTTTGACGGATTCGGATGCTTGAAGGGTAAGGGTATTGTATCTGTTTCCAAGGACGGGAAGGACATCGAAACGCTGTCTGCTCAGCACATTATTCTGGCGACAGGTGCGCGGGCGCGGGTTCTACCGGGGCTGGAGCCGGATGGAAAACTCATCTGGACGTACAAGGAGGCTATGACGCCTGATATGATGCCTAAATCCTTATTGGTTGTAGGATCGGGTGCAATCGGGATTGAGTTTGCCAGCTTTTACCGGACACTTGGCGCTGAGGTGATTGTGGTGGAGGTTATGGACCGGATTTTACCGGTGGAGGATGAGGAAATCTCGGGGCTGGCGCGTAAGGCTTTTGAAAAGCAGGGGATGAAAATTCTCACAGGCGCTAAAACAACAAAACTCGAAAAAGGTAAAAACAATGTCACGGTCCATGTTGAAATAGCAGGGAAAACCGAAAAAATGACGGTAGACCGCGTGATTATGGCGGTTGGAATTACGGGGAATTCCGAAAATCTGGGTCTGGAGCATACGAAGGTCCAGCTGGATCGCGGGCATATCGTGACGAATGAATGGAGCGCGACAGATGAACCCCATGTTTATGCTATCGGGGATATTACCGGCCCACCGTGGTTGGCGCACAAAGCGTCCCACGAAGGGGTCATTTGCGTCGAAAAAATCGCAGGGGTGAAAGACGTACACCCTTTGAAGAAAGCCAATATTCCAGGCTGTACCTATTGTCATCCGCAAGTGGCCTCTGTCGGCCTCACGGAAAAGGCCGCTCTGGAAAAGGGCTTTAAGCTGAAGGTTGGACGTTTTCCTTTTATGGGGAATGGCAAGGCCATTGCGCTCGGCGAGCCCGAGGGGCTTGTGAAAACCATTTTTGATAAAAAAACGGGTGAATTGCTGGGCGCGCATATGATCGGGGCCGAGGTCACGGAGATGATCCAAGGGTATGTCATCGCCAAAACGCTCGAAACGACGGAAGCGGAGCTGATGCACACGGTTTTTCCGCATCCGACACTGTCCGAGATGATGCACGAAAGCGTGCTCAGCGCCTATGGCAAGGCGGTTCATTTTTAGAGTTGACATCATTGAATGATAACGTTATCATTTATATATAGCACTTAATGCTATGGAGGATGTTATGCGAACAATTGTTGATATACCGGATGAACAGGTCAAGGCGCTTGATACGCTTGGGGCGCGCGATTCCCTGTCGCGGGCGGAACTGGTGCGCAGGGCCGTGGATTTGTATCTCCTTGAGGAAAAACGAAAAACATCCCACGAAATGATTGATGATGTTTTTGGGTTCCTAAAGGATTGCCCAGAGGCCTTCGACGGGTTGGATGGGCTGGCATGGCAGGAAAAAATGCGTGCCGAATGGGATGATCGGGATAAAATGTATGGCAACTGGGCGATGCATGATAATCCGCAATCCCAGCCCGATTTTACCGTTCCTAAATGGGTATCGCCCGATAAGGATGGCGGAAAATGATGATCGATTCCGCCGTCTTTGATACCAATATCCTGATTGATTATTCGAATGGGAGCGAAGCCGCGCAACGGGTTGTCCGCACCACAACGATCCGTGCCATTAGCCAAGTCACGTGGGTTGAATTTCTGGTGGGGGTGCCCTTGCCGCGGATTGATCGTTTCAAATCGTTCTTACGAAAAAATTTCGAGATTATAGAGCCCGATTTGGCACTCAGTGATTATATTATTGATCTGCGGCGGACGCGGGGTCTGAAGCTTCCCGATGCCACCATTTATGCCACGGCGAAATTTCTGGGCGTCCCTCTCATCACCCGCAATACGAAAGACTTTGACGGGCGCGCGCCTGATGTGATAGTGCCGTATTAAGAAAAGGGGAAACACCATGGAAAATATACCGTTTGAACAATTTGCCTCTGTCGAATTACGTGCTGGAACTGTAGTGCGGGCGGAAGTATTTCCAGAGGCTCGTAAACCGGCCTATAAAGTTTGGGTGGATTTTGGGGAGTTTGGCGTAAAGCAAACTTCAGTGCAAATTACAGAGCATTATACAGTTGAGGGGCTTGTGGGAAAACAGGTCGTGGGGTGTTTGAATTTGGGAGCCAAAAAGATTGCTGGATTTACTTCTGAATTTTTATGCACAGGGTTTCCAGATGCGGGTGGCGCGGTTGTTTTAATTTCGCCCGATCAGCCTGTGCCAAATGGTGTAAAATTATTTTGAAAGAACGCCCATGACCTATAACCCTGACCTCCTCGACAAGGCGAAACGCCACCCCGAGAAACAAAAGAACCCTGATCGTCCGGCGGGGCGTAAGCCCGAGTGGATCAGAGTCCCTGCGCCGCAGGGCGCGGTCTATGCCGAAACAAAGGACATCGTCCGCAAGCACAAACTGACCACGGTGTGTGAGGAGGCGGGGTGCCCGAATGTCGGGGAATGCTGGCAACAAAAACACGCCACCTTCATGATTATGGGGGAGGTCTGCACGCGGGCCTGCGCGTTTTGTAACGTGGCGACGGGCAAGCCAGATGCGCTTGATCCGCTGGAACCGCTCCGCGTCGGGGTGGCAACGATGCAAATGGGCTTGAAACATGTGGTCGTAACATCCGTAGACCGCGATGATCTCCCCGATAGCGGCGCGGATCATTTTGTTAAAACCATCATGGGTATCCGCATGAAAAGCCCCGAAACGACCATCGAGATTTTGCCAGGTGATTTTCGCGGAGACACGGTAGCGTGGGATCATGTGATCAATGCGCGGCCCGATGTATTTAACCATAATCTTGAAACCGTGCCGCGCCTGTACCCTACGGTGCGGCCTGGCGCACGGTATTTCCGCTCGCTCCGTTTGCTTCAACGGGTGAAGGAGCTTGACAGTCAAGCCTTTACAAAATCGGGGCTGATGGTCGGCTTGGGTGAAACAAAAGAAGAAATCGGGCAGGTCATGGACGATATGCGCGCGGCGGGGATTGATTTTATCACGATTGGGCAGTACCTTCAGCCCACGCCCAAGCACGCGGCGGTTGAAAAATGGTGGACGCCGGAGGAATTCGAGGATCTTGCAAAAATGGCGCGGCGCAAGGGGTTTTTGATGGTGTCAGCCTCCCCTTTGACCCGTTCATCGCATCATGCGGGGGATGATTTTGCCAAGCTCAAAGCCGCCCGTATGGCGCAGGACACAAAAACAGCGGCGGAGTAGGGGCTTTGAACTACGATGCTCACCCATATCGAACAAAAAAAACTGCCCTATAGTGTGGAGCAAATGTTTGCCTTGGTCGCCGATGTGGCGCACTATCAGGAGTTTGCACCGTGGTGCAAGGCCAGCCGTATTACAAAGCGGGAGAGCGATTCTGTGTTTTATGCGGATCTGGTTGTGGGGTACAAGCTCTTTCGGGAGCGATTTTCTTCCAAAGTCATTCTGGAGGTACCAGACAGAATAGAAATTGAATATCTGGAAGGTCCTTTGAAACATCTCAAGAACCATTGGCGGTTCATTCCAGAACCAGATGGATCATGTGTTGTTGATTTTAGTGTGGAATTTGAATTTAAAAACAGCGTTCTGCAAGGAATTGCGCATGTGTTCTTTCAGGAGATACTCCGGCGCATGGTCGGTGCATTTGAAATGCGGGCGCAGGATATTTACGGCAAGGCCTGATCTTTTTCTCCATCGAAAAAGGGATAGCGGTAGGAGCGCTGAAGGGAGGCCCCTGTTTGCGTTTTGAAATCTGTGGTTTCGGCTCTGTTTTCCCGCATAACATCAAAGCCCGAAATATGGAGCACGCCGATCTCTTCATGTGGCAGGAATGGCTCGATAAACACGTTTTTTTCGGTATCGAAAAGGGGTTTAAATTCACAAAGCCAGTGGGCATAGGCGGGCAGGATCTCGAATTCAAACCCTTCCAGATAACAGATTTTCCCCAGACTGAGCTGTTCTGCCGTAAACACTTTGCCCTTTAACATGGTTTCTGTAACAAGCGCTTGCCAGCGCGGCCAATGCGGCGCATCCGCACGCATGGCAAACATCCCCGCCAGCAGGACATGATAGGGGAGAAGCGCTCTGGCGGTTTCAAACCCGAATGCTTTGTACGCATTGGAGAAATAAAATCCGCGCACCTTCCACGGAATTTGCCCCAGCCACTTGACCCGCATGGCGCGAGGGTAGGCACGATCAACCTGCCCTGTGAGCGCGATTTTACCCTTTTGAGCGCCCTGCATGAACAGGTCAAGACTGTGCCAGTTTTGAATCCATGTATCGGCATCCATCCAGGTGTACGTTTCATAGCCCGGGAAAATTTTTGGCAAAAAAGGTCGGCAGACACACGCTTTTAAGTATTCTCCCTTGATTTTATAAGCGGGCAGGGGGGCCGGCCAGTCGGGGTTCACAATACGGGTCACGTGAGGCTTGAGACGCACCACTTGCGCAGGGGTCAGGCCCGCATCCAGAATGCAGATATCAAAGTCTCCGGATTGCGGAAAACGCTTCACAGAGGCGAGCCATTCCAGCAAGAGCGGAAAATAGTTGGAATCCGATCCCGAGATGAGGACGTTTTTGTTCGGGCTCATCCTGTGGGTCTCTCCAATACGGAAATAAGATGGCGGAGGGCCATGATCGTGGCTTCGGTCTGGATTTTGTTACGGTTCCCTTCAAAGTGAAATTCAACATGCCCGATGGAGCCATTTTTGAGGGCATACCCGAAATAGACAAGGCCTACGGGTTTTTTGGAAGTTCCCCCATCAGGCCCCGCAATGCCGGTAATGGAAACAGCCAGATCCGCATGGCTTTTTGTGAGCGCCCCTGTGGCCATTTCCTCTGCTGTCTGGCCACTGACGGCACCGTACGTGTCAAGGGTCTGGGCAGAAACCCCCAAGACTTCCATCTTGGAATCGTTGGAATAGGTGATATAACCCCGATCAAAAAAAGCGCTTGCACCCGCCTTGTGCGTGATGGTGGTGGCAAGAAGTCCGCCTGTGCACGATTCCGCCGTAACAAGTTTCATGTGTCTGTCCTGCAAAAGCGTGCCCAGTTGTTCAACGAGATCCAGCAATATATACTCCGCTCAGTATGATCAAAACGTAAAGTCCGGCCACAACATCATCCATCATGACCCCGAGGCCACCGGAGACTTTTTGGTCAAAATAGCTTACAGGCCAAGGTTTGAGGATATCAAAAAAGCGGAACAACGCAAAGCTGACGAAGACCATAAGCGGATTCCATCCCCAAAAAGAAAAGACGGGCAGGAGAGAAATCCATTGTCCCGCCACTTCGTCAATCACGATCATCTTGCTGTCGTGCGTATCTTGCGCGGCATCAAACCGGCTGGCGATGGGGACCCCTATGATGGCAATACATACAATCGCAATGACAAAGCCTGTCAGGCCTGAAAAGCCAAAAATAATCAAACCGAAGGGCAGGGCGCCAAGGCTTCCCCATGTGCCTGGTGCCGGTTTCATGAGGCCGCATCCAAACCACGTGGCAAGCCAGAAATAGAGCGATTTGTAATCCATTTTTCAAATGTCCTGCGGTAGGGTGATGCTCACAAGGGCCTGGGCCGCGATTCCCTCCCTGCGGCCCGTGAAACCGAGTTGTTCTGTCGTGGTGGCTTTGATATTGACCCGTTGAGAGGGGAGGGTGCAGATGCGAGCGATGATATCGCGCATGGCGGGAGCGTAGGGAGTGATTTTCGGTGCTTCGCAGATGAGTGTAAGATCAATGTTGCTGAAGACGCCGCCTTGTGTTTGAAGCATTTTAACGGCGTGTTCGAGAAAAACGGTACTGTCCATGTTTTTATAGGCGGGATTGCTGGGCGGAAAATGCCGGCCAATATCCCCTGCGCCTATGGCGCCCAAAATTGCATCGGTGAGGGCATGGAGTCCGACATCGGCATCGGAATGCCCCATGAGAGGGTGCGCGTGGGGGATATCGACGCCGCACAGGCGGACGGGCCCCGTTCTCGAAAAATCAAAAGCATGCACGTCAAAGCCTTGTCCCGTCAGTGGTATATGCTGTGCTCTGAGGAACTGTTCCGCCATAAGGAAGTCTTCCGGATAGGTAATTTTGATATTGGAGGGGGGCCCCCGCACCAGTTTTACAGGGATTCCCAAGGCAGATACAAGGGTTGTGTCATCGGTGCTTGGTGTATCGGACCCTGTTATATGCGCCTTGCACAAATCCCCGAACCGGAAACCTTGCGGGGTTTGCAGGGTCCATAGCCCGTCTCGTTTTACGGAGTCCTGCGCGATGTCCTCCTCCGTGCTGTAGCGGAGGGTTGCGGAGACAGGTACGGCCAGACTGGCCGCCCTATGGCTTTGGAGCGCGACAAGGAGAGAATCCAGATCTCTTCGGGAGAGGCACGGACGCGCCGCATCATGCACCAGAATTATTTCTTCATCTTTTATATGAGTTATATTCTTCAGTGCATTCTTTATACTATATTTTCTTTCTGTTCCTCCATAAAGGGGAGGGAGCACATGAAGGCCCGTTACAGCGTCATGATACCATTGTGCGTCATCGGGGGCGATGATGACCTGCACACTCCGGCAGGCGGGATGGGCTAAAAATATCTCGATGCTGTGTCGGATCAGGGGTTTTCCATTCAAAAGCGTGTATTGTTTAGGACACTCTGCACCAAAGCGCTGGCCTTTGCCCGCACTGGCTATCAGGACATAAAATGGTAAAATGTCCTTTAAATTGATTGTGTTATTGCTTTTTTGTTGTGTCATGCAGGACGATTTTTAGTATTTTGTGTTTTGGTTTTCTTGCCTTCTATCCGCTAGACGTATATGAGTTATCGATTGAATTCTATTAAAAAATGCTATGACAGACGAGAGCCGGACGAAAATGGATTCCGAGAGTTTTCTGAAATTCCCTTTCATAGGCCCCGCTTTTTTCAGGAAAAAGGTGCGGGCCCCTCTTCCGCAAAAAAAATTCTGGAACAGTAAACTGGCGCTGTTTCTGGTCTTTTGTTCGATTGCGAGTGGTCTGGCAACTTATGGGGCGCTCAGGGAAATCCCTCCTTTCGGGAATTCTCCCTGGTTGGTCATCTGGCTTTTGAATCTGGATCTGGTGTTTTTGATGCTGCTGGTGTCTTTGCTCATCTGGCGGATGGCGGGGCTGTGGAGCGGCAGGCGCAGGGGACTGACGGCTTCCCATCTCCATGTCAGGCTGGTGTATATTTTTAGTATTCTGGCCGCCGCGCCTGCGATTATTATGACGGTGTTTGCGGCGTTTTTCTTTCATTTCGGGGTGCAGACTTGGTTCAGTGACCGCGTGAGTACCGCAATTAATGAATCCCAAGCCGTTGCGCAGGCGTATCTGGAAGAGCATACGCAGGTTATTCGGGCCGATACACTGGCCATGGCCAATGACCTGAGCCGTCAGGCGGGCCTTTTGCTGATGAACGAGCAGGCCTTCGACAAGATTGTCCATACACAATCCATCTTGCGGAATCTCTCCGAGGCCCTGATCTTTGACAAGAGTGGCCGTGTTCTGGCGCAAACAGGCCTCACCTTTTCTCTGGAATTTGAAGAAATCCCGCAATATGCCATGAGCGCCGCCAACGAGGGTGAGGTTGTCGTGATGACGGGGGCAAAGGATGACCGTGTCAGGGCCCTTATAAAACTGGATAATTTTATTGATACCTATTTGTTTGTGGGGCGCATGATTGACCCGCAGGTGCTCTCGCACCTTGACGCTACCAAACGCGCCACGCAGGACTATGCAATGCTCCAGACCCGCTATTCCAGTCTCCAGATCACGGTCACTCTGATCTTTGTGGTGGTGGGGCTGTTGTTGCTTGTGACGGCGGTGTGGTTTGGTCTTGTGCTGGCGCGCCAGCTGGTGACACCCATTGGAACCCTGATTATGGTTGCAGACCGTGTGCGGGCCGGAGACTGGTCGGCTCGCGTGCCCGAGCAGATGTCCATTCAGGAGTTTGATTATCTTGCCCAATCCTTCAACCGCATGACCTCACAGGTGCAGGAACAGCAAAATGCCCTTATTTTGGCGAACAGACAGCTGGATCGGCGCAGGCATTTTACGGAAACCGTTCTGGCCGGTGTCACGTCGGGGGTGATCGGATTGGATCAGGCGGGAACCATTACGGTCGTGAACAGCTCGGCTCTTGAATTGCTCGGCATACAAAAGGATGCGGTTATGGGTGAGAAGATGACCCGCCTAATGCCCGAGATCGAAGATCTCCTCATGCAATCGCATACACGTGCCGGAAAAATTACGCAGGGAGAAATTTTCTTTGAAAAAAGCCCTGATTTACGGCGAACCTTTCTGGTCCGGATTGTGATCGAGCTGATTGGGGAGGAAGAGACGGGCGCTATATTGACCTTTGAGGACATTACGGATCTGCAGGCCGCACAGAGGAAGGCGGCCTGGGCGGATGTAGCGCGACGGATTGCCCATGAAATCAAAAACCCCCTGACTCCCATCCAGCTTTCCGCAGAACGCCTGAAAAAACGTTATCTGAAACAAATCGTGGAAGATCCTGAAACCTTTATCAAGTGCACGGATACGATCATCAAGCATGTGGGGGATATCGGGCATATGGTGAATGAGTTCTCGGCCTTTGCCCGTATGCCGGATCCCGTGTTCCGGATAGAAAATCTGAATGAATGTTTCAAGGATTGTCTGGTGTTGCACCGGCAGGCGCATAGAAATATCCGCATTACACTGTCTGGTTTTGATGAAAAACCCTATATGGCTTCTATTGATGCCCAGCAGATGCGTCAGGCGGTCAATAATCTCATGCAAAATGCCATTGACTCCCTTTTGCTTTCGACAGGTCCACAAGAGCAGGTCGGGCAAGTTCATGTGCATCTCGGGGAAAATAATGAAGGGGAGATTTTTTTATCTGTGACGGATAGCGGGGCGGGGTTTCCGAAGGCGGAAGATCTCTCCCGTCTGACGGAACCGTACGTGACTCATAAACAAAAGGGAACGGGTTTGGGGCTGGCCATTGTAAAAAAAATCATGGAAGATCATAATGGCAGGATACTTCTGGGGGTTCCGGATTGGTTGAGACAACAGCCGGCGTGGCAGGATCTCGGTGGGGCCAGTGTTGTGTTGCTATTTCCATTACAGGATGTTTCAGCCGAAACACCTGAAAATAATAAAAAAATGACTCGATCAAAGGCAAAAGGGAACGCGTGACAGTGGAAATTTTAATTGTAGACGACGAGCAGGATATCCGGAATCTGATTCAGGAGATTCTGGAAGACGAGGGATATGTGGCGCGGGCCGTTGCGAATTCATCGGAGGCTTATCGAATTTTTTCTGAAAAGGTGCCGGATCTGGTGATTTTGGATATATGGCTTCAGGAGAGCGAAGATGATGGTTTGCAGATTCTAAAAAAACTCAAGGCGGCGCACGAATACTTGCCGGTTATTATGATCAGCGGGCATGGCACCATTGAAACAGCGGTCTCCGCCATCAAGGATGGTGCATATGATTTTATCGAAAAACCGTTTAAATCGGATCGTTTGCTTTTGATGGTCAGTCGGGCCCTTGAAACAGCCCGCCTCAAAAAAGAGAATGCGGCGCTCCGGCGCTTTGCGCAGGCGGATTCTCCTGTATTACTGGGACATTCCCCTCTTGTTCAGGCGATTCAACAGCTCGTAGAGCGGGTTGCCCCGATGGGAAGTCGCGTGTTGATTACCGGAGAACCTGGTACGGGGAAAGATGTTGTCGCCCGTATGATTCACAAGGAATCCACCCGCAAGGATGAAGTCTTTCTTGTCCTGAATTGTGCAACGTTGCGGCCAGAGCGTCTTGAAATGGAGCTCTTTGGCTCTACGCAGGGGGGGCAGGGAGGATCGGCCCATATCGGTATTTTGGAGCAGGTTCATCACGGGACATTGCTTTTGGATGAGGTGTCCGACATGCCCTTGGAAACGCAAGGGAAGATTGTACGCGTCCTTCAGGAACAACGCTTTCAAAGGATCGGAGATCAAACACCCATTGAGGTCGATGTCCGGATTGTGGCCACAACCAACCGGAATCTTGAAGATCTCATGAAAAACGGTCAGTTTCGGGAAGATTTGTTTTATCGCTTGAATGTGGTGCCGATCCATATGCCGCCACTCCGGAATCGGGTGCAGGATATCCCCGAACTAGCCCAGACGTTTTTGCAGGATTTTTTGAAGCAGACAACCTATGCCACGAAGTCCTTTTCATCATCGGCAATGACTCTTTTGAAACAATATAGATGGCCTGGCAACATTCGTGAACTGAAAAACGTGATGGAATGGGTCGTGATCATGTATGGCGCGCAATCCATTGACATGTTTGCTCCAGAGCATTTGCCTCCCGAAATTATGGCAGACCCCGCGCGAAAAGATCTTGTGACGCACGGAGAGCCCTCTTTTTTGAAAATGGATTTTCTGACACTGTCCCTGCGAGAGGCCCGCGAGGCCTTCGAGCGCGAGTATCTCCTCTCGCAGGTGGCACGGTTTGATGGAAATATTTCCAAAACAGCGCAGTTTGTAGGGATGGAACGTTCCGCCTTGCACCGGAAGCTCAAAATGCTGAATATTTCACCGGACAAGGAAGAACTGTCTGAGACAGAAATTCAGGACGATAGAAAGAGGGCATAATCTGTCATGAAAATATTGATTTGTGGTGCAGGGCAAGTGGGATTTCATATTGCGGCTTATCTTTCGCGGGAAGGGAATGATGTGACGGTTGTGGACAACCATCGTCAACTGGTCTCCAGAATTAATGAGTCTTTGGATGTCAATGTGATTTTGGGTCATGCCTCCAATCCCGATATTCTCAATGCGGCAGGGGCGAGCGCGGTTGATATGATGATTGCGGTGACCCAATCCGATGAGGTCAACATGATGGCGTGCCAGATCGGACATTCCTTGTTTGGTATTCCAAAAAAAATTGCCCGTATCCGCGAACAAGCTTATCTAAAACCCGAATGGTCCAACCTGTTCACACGAGCCCATATGCCGATAGATGTCGTGATCTCGCCTGAGGTCTTGATTGCGCACGATATCTATCAAAGGCTTTCCATTCCTGGGACAACTTTTGTCAAGGCACTGGCAGAAGGGGCGGCCCATATAATCGGTGTCGTATGCACAACGGAATGTCCCATACTGCATACGCCTCTGCGGCAAGTATATGGGCTTTTCGGGGATCTGTCTTTCCGGATTGTCTCTATCATGCGGCAGGGGCAGGCTTTGGTGCCAGATGATATGGAGCAGATGCGGGAGGGCGATGAAGTCTTTTTTATTGTGGATACCCAGCATATCAAACGCGTGATGACGGTGTTTGGACACGAAGAAAAAACCGCACGGAAAATCGTGATCGCAGGGGGAGGGAATATCGGTTTGGGATTGACTCGCCTTCTGAAGAAAAAAACAAAAGGCTTGCAGATCAAAATTATAGACCGGAATCCCGAACGCACAAGCTACCTGAGTGAAACGCTTGAAAATGTGGTGATTTTAAACGGGAGCGCTCTGGAAAAACATATCCTCGAAGAGGCGAATATTCGCACTGCCGAAGCGTTTGTTGCCGTTACAAACGATGATGAAAGCAATATTCTGGCGTCCTTGTTGGGTAAGCAATATGGATGCCGGAGGACCATTACACTGGTGAGCAACGATGCGTATTCCCCTCTGGTCGGGCCTTTGGGCGTTGATGCCATGGTTTCTCCGCGTTCCATTATGGTTTCTACCATCATGCAACATGTCCGGCGCGGGCGCATCAAGGGTATTTACGCCCTGCGTGATGGTTTTGCAGAGATTATAGAGGCGGAAGTGTCTCCGGTTTCCGCGATGGTCAACAAGCCGGTCTCGCAATTAAATTCAGAACATGAGATCGTTGTCGCGGGGCTTGTGCGGGATGGTGTATTCCTCATTCCGGAGTCTCAGACTGTCATACGGGCCAAGGATGTCGCTATTATTCTCGCTGTCCGGAATCAGGTCCGTCATATTGAAAAAATGTTCTCTGCCCATGTCGATATTTTCTAGCGGGGCCATGTGATGAAGCTGGGTGTTTTCGATTCGGGTCTGGGCGGGATGTTGATTACGGCCGCTATCAGAAAAGCTTTACCCGATATCGATATCCTGTATCTGGGAGATACCCTGCACGTACCGTATGGCAACCGTTCGGAGGAGACGATCTGCCATTATACAACGCGCTGTATTGATTATCTCTTCCGGCAGAACTGCCAGTTGATCATTATGGCCTGCAATACGGCCAGCGCTTCGGCCTTGCGCAAAATCCAGCAAGGCTACCTGCTGGATCATTATCCCGACCGGCGGATTTTGGGCGTGATCGTGCCCACAATCGAATATGCGCTTGATAGCGGGCATGAAAAACTGGGTTTAATTGGCACCCATTATACGGTGCGCTCAAATGTCTATGCCGAGGAACTGCGGAAGATCAATCCGGCTATCCGTTTGTTTCAGACAGCCGCTCCTTTACTGGTCCCCCTGATCGAAAATGGCGGAATGAAGTGGATACCAGAGATTTTGGATGACACGCTTGCTCCGTTATTGTCTGAAAAAATTGATTCCCTTCTTCTGGGGTGTACGCATTACGTCTGTCTGAAGAATTTGATTCGGCGCCGTTACGGAATCGACGTGATGGCGCAGGATGATATTATCCCTTTGAAGCTCAAAGAGTATCTGGTGCGTCATCCGGAAATTTTCGGTGTTTTATCACGGACGGGCGAAACCCGTTTTATACTCACCGATTTGACGGAGAATTACGAACATACGGCTTCCCAGCTCTATGGCGCGCCTGTGGCTCTGGGTAGAATTATACTGGAAACATAAAGGGAATGCCTTTGATATCTGAAGAATCTTTATCAAAACCCTGCGCTGTCTTCTTTGATTGGGATGGCACTTTGGTGGATAGTTTTCGTTTTCTTCATACGGCGCATAATCATGTGCGTGCCCTCTTGGGGATCCCGCCTTTTAGTCTTGAGGTCTTTGAAGGGTATTTTGGCCAGCCACGGGAAAAGCTCTATACCCAGCTTTATGGAGAACATCGGGAGATTGCAAAGACCCATTTCGAGACTTTTGTGCTGGCAAACCATCTGGCGGCTCTCAAACCCATGGAAGGGGCGGAATACCTCTTGCAGGTTCTTGAACGTCTTGACGTGCCATGCGGTGTGGTGACGAACAAAAAAGCCAGTCTTGTTTCTGCAGAGATCAGGAATTTTGGCTGGGAAAAGCATTTTAAATCGGTTGTGGGGGCAGGGGAAGCCCAAGCCGACAAACCTTCTGCCGCTCCGCTACTTTTGGCACTGGAAAGGGCGGGTCTTGCGGTTCCCCTCGAGACGGTCTGGTTCGTGGGGGATACCGACAATGATATGTTGTGTGCGCATTCTGCCGGATGTCAGTCTGTTCTGATTGAAAAAGAATCTGTTTATAGCTCTTTAAAACAGGTGCATCCCATCGCATTGTATAAAAAGAATTGCAGAGGCTTGGCAGAATTTCTGTTGCAATATGCCTGAAACATTCTAAAACTAGGGGCTGTCACACATAGATAAATATGAAAGATTTAAGGTAAAAACGCTATGGGAGAGAAGTTTCAGAATGTTCAGGATGTGTTCCTGAATAAAATCCGTAAGGAAAAAATGTCGGTTACGGTGTTTCTGGTCAATGGGGTGAAGTTGCAGGGGGTTGTCACGTGGTTTGACAATTTCAGTTTGTTGCTTCGGCGTGAATCTCATATCCAGCTCGTGTATAAGCACGCTATTTCAACCATTATGCCGCCTGGTCCCCTGAATTTGCAGGACGAAGGAGAGGACACCCCGTCGAAGGGTGGTGAATAGCAGACTGACAAAGCTTTTGTCCGGTAAAAAAGAAGCGCCTCGGGAATCGGGCACGTGTTTTATCATTCATCCCTTTATGAAGGATCATGAGTCTGTCCGTGCACCCGAGGACTGTCTGGCAGAGGCGGTCGGTCTTGCCGAGGCTATTGATCTGGAAGTGACATACGCTGAAAGTTTCAAGCTCTCCAGACGGCATCCGGCTCATTATCTCGGCAAGGGACACTGCGAGGATATCCGGACCTTTGTGGATCAGCGCCGGCCGACCGTCATTGTTGTGAATTGTGCTTTATCGCCCGTTCAGCAACGGAATCTTGAAAAATTCTGGCACAGCAAGGTTATTGACCGGACGGGCTTGATTCTGGAGATTTTTGGGGCGCGGGCCCAAACCCGTGAAGGGCGCTTGCAGGTCGATCTGGCGGCGCTTGAGTTTCAGCGTTCACGGCTGGTGCGGGCGTGGACTCATCTGGAGCGGCAAAGGGGTGGCGGTGGATTTCTGGGCGGGCCCGGGGAACGCCAGATCGAGCTGGACCGCCGGATGATCAGTGAAAAAATTGGCCGTTTGAAAAAGGAACTGGAAGATGTGCGCCGGACGCGGGAAATCGGACGCAAGGCCCGCGAACGGGTGCCCTTTCCGGTTGTCGCGCTTGTCGGTTATACCAATGCCGGTAAATCCACGCTGTTTAATACCCTGACACAGGCGGGGGTGTTGGCCGAGGATATGCTGTTTGCCACACTTGACCCGACATTGCGCCGGATCATCCTTCCCAATGGCCAGCATGTGATCTTGTCGGACACAGTGGGGTTTATCTCGGATTTACCAACAAATCTTGTCGCGGCGTTTCGGGCAACACTGGAGCAGACGCTTCATGCGGATGTCATTTTGCATGTGATTGACGTGTCACGGACTGATAGCAAGGCCCAGCGGGAGGACGTCATAAAAATCCTGCAGGATCTCGGGATTTCTTATCACGAAGATGCAAGGATTATCGAGGTCTATAACAAAATTGATCAGCTTGATCCGTCTCGTGTCGATGAATTGGCGCGTCAGGCGCATCATGCACCGCATATGGCACTGATCTCTGCCTTGTCTGGAAAGGGGTTGCCGGAACTTCTGGAAAAAATTTCTGCGGTAACCGCCGGAAAACGGCAAACGGTCAGGTTTCAAATGCCGCATGCAGATGGGAAAGCCCTGTCATGGCTGTACGAACACGGGGAAATCATAGCCCGCGTGGATCACGAGACTATGCTAGAATGTACCGTAAAACTTGATTCTGTGGATCTGGCGCGATTTGTAGATCGTACTGGTTACGTCCCGCAATCTCTCTAGAAGGACGGAATACTGCCCGTGATAGCCCTTGATTCTGTTGCTGATATCCTCAAGGCCGCCACGCGGGAATTCATCCTGCCGCGTTATCGGTCCTTGCGAGATGATGAGATCTCTACAAAAACAGGGCCTCGGGATCTCGTGACACAGGCCGATATCGACATGGAAAACCACCTGAAAGAGATTTTGCCGAAACTCCTGAAAGGCTCTGTGGTGCTCGGGGAAGAAGGAGTTTCGAGCGGGGAGGCCTCCCTTGATCTTTTGAAAGAGACGGCTTGCCCTTTATGGGTTGTGGATCCTGTGGACGGCACTTACAATTTTGTGCATGGCAGGGACGTGTTCGGGGTTATGCTGGCATTGATTGTGGAAGGGCAGACGGTGGCAGGCTGGATCTACGATGTGCCAGCGGATGAAATGACCATATCCGAACGGGGCGCAGGGGCCTTTTTGGAGGGGCGCAAACTCAAAGTCTCTTCTATGCCGGATGCGCAGGATTATACCGGTTTTATGAATCCGCGTTTTTTTCTGGAACAGCATCAGGACCATATCCACCGGATCAAGGCGGCGTTTAAAAATTGTCGCTCTTTGGGATGTGCGGCGCATGAGTACCTCCGGATTGCCAAGGGTGAGGCGCAGTTTTCACTCTATAGTCACCTGAAGCCGTGGGACCATCTGGCCGGTGCGTTGATGGTGCAGGAGGCCGGCGGGTATGTTGCCAAATGGGATGCAACGCCGTATCAATCACATGAATATGATGTAGGTCTGATTACGGCACCGAGTCAGGCTGACTGGGAAAAAATTCACGCCGTGTTTTTTGAAAGCTGAGGCGGGCGCTCTTTGAGTTTCTGCCTGACCCATTCTTGCTCCATTTGCGTCAAAGATGGCGGGTCATTTTTTTCGTTTCCGAGTTGAAGTTCTTTTTCTAACCCTCTGAACCGTCTTTCAAATTTTGCGTTTGTATGGCGCAGGGCCATTTCAGGGTCAATGCCCTGCAAACGCGCCACATTGACCGCCACAAACAAAACATCGCCGATTTCGTTTAATATCTCGTCTGAAGAATGTTCTGTAAGGGCTTCCTTGAGTTCTAGGATTTCTTCATCGAGTTTTTCAAGGACCCTAGAGATATCCGTCCATTCAAAGCCTGTTTTAGCCGCTTTTTTCTGGAGTTTGAGTGCGCGGAGCAGGGCCGGAAATGCCAGAGGAATGTGATCCAGCACACTGGTGTTCTGGGTGGTGTTTATGGTCTTTTCAGCCTGTTTTTTCTCTTCCCATATTGCGCTGACTTCTTCTGGTGTGACGGCTTTTTGATCACCGAAAACATGCGGGTGGCGGGAAATCATTTTCTCTGTAATATCGCGTACGACATCATCAAAAGTAAAAAGCCCTGCTTCCGAAGCCATTTGCGCGTGATAGACCGATTGCAGGAGCAGATCGCCAAGCTCCTCGCGCAGGGCTTTCATGTCGGCCCGCTCTATCGCATCGGCGACCTCGTAGGCTTCTTCCAGCGTATAAGGCACAATCGAGCGGAAATCCTGCGCCAGATCCCACGGGCACCCCGTTTCAGGGGTGCGCAGGGATTTCATGACCGCCAGCAGTTTTGCGATGGGCATACTCTAGGGTCCCCCCTCGACAAGGGTTTTAAGGGTATTTAGCCCCTTATCGTACATGGTTTCTGTCATTTTCCTGCAAAACAGCAGGCTGAAGATTTTGCCGATAAAATTATTTTTGCCGGACATGCTCCATGTCATATGAGTGCTGTTCCCTTCGGGTTTCAAGTGAAATTCTGCAATGCCGCCGCCCTTCATGGGCCTGAGGAAGGTGAGCTGGATTGTGATGTGGGCGCTCGGCTGGCTTTCCAGAATTTCCATTCCGCCTTCTCCGATATTCTTGTTTCCGTTCCAGCGCATGATGGTGCCTTGTCCGCTTTCCGTGCCTTCAAAGGTGATTGTGGCCTCAGGATCAATTTTTGCCCAAGGGGACCAGTCATGCCATTTTCTGAAATCGTTAAGATGTGGAAAAATATCCTCTGGCGATTTTTGAATGACGACAGAGCGCGCAATCCTGTAATCGGGCGGGATCATATGTATCACGCCCACGAGGAGTACTAAAATAGCGATACAGGAGAAAAAAATGGTCATATTGCCATGCCCTTTCGTCATCGGTTTGGCGGAGAGGGGGGGATTTGAACCCCCGATACGCTCGCGCGTATGCCGCATTTCGAGTGCGGTGCATTCAGCCGCTCTGCCACCTCTCCGTTTTATAGTCTTTTGAATTGTTCCTGATACAGCGTTGCTTTGTTGCTCATGTACATCCGAGGTACACTTCGCGCCTCGCGCCTTGTATCAGAAAAAATTCATTCAACTATACAGGGCTTCCATTTAGCATACCGTTTCGTCTTTGGAAAGGTCAGTATTCGTATTTCAGGCTGAAGATCACACGGACGGCATCCTGTGCCAGATGAGGGACGGCATGGACGCAGAACGTATTGAACAGGTATAGAGAGTCTGGTTTTGCCGTTAAATCGACTTTCGGGCTGAACACCTGATTGTAAAACCTGTCAATATGGCGGGATTGAAAATAACGGTGTTGGGAGCCAGTATAAAAATGCAGTTGAGGCTCGCCGGACTCTGAATAATAATGGATAAGCTTGGCGATTGCGGGGGCGTTTCCAACAATTTTATTGCCGATCTGATACGTGTCGCGGTGTGTGCTCATATAGGATTGACCGGCAAGGGCGCGCCGGATTTGCAGGATATTCAGGGAAACGGGCCGTTGTAAAATGTCCTCGACCTGTTTTTTGCCGTCCCAATGCGCAAAGGCATCGCTGATCTCCTGAAACCGGAGTGAAGAAGCAGGCCGCAGATCCGCGGAGCCTGCATATTTTTGTTCCAGCCTCTCGTCAGGCTTGAGTTGGTTGTAAAACACATCGCGGGCGGCTTGTTTTACCAAGCCCCCAAACGGGCCTTGCAGGGAAAGTTCCACAAAGCCGTTAAAAAAATAATCGGAGGCCAATGTACGGCCTGTTTCATCGTATTGTTCTGCCATGGGTTTCAAAATAGCGTGACAGGCGCCCCCATGGCAAGTCTTGTTATGAGGGGAGGGATACTCCTTCATTTGCAATATAGCGCATGGAGCAGGGTAATAATTTTTTTGATGTTGGGCTCTGCGAGACTGTAATGCTGGAAAAGACCATCTTTTCTGTTTTTTATAATACCCTGTTTTTTAAGAATTTGAAGATATTGCGAGATCTGGGACTGGCTGGCAGAGGCTTCTTCCGCCTTGACAATTTCTCCTGCGCTCATTTCACCATATTCTATCAAATGGCATAGTATCCGCAGGCGGACAGGATGGGAAAGAATTTTTAAGACATTCAGAACTTCAATAATATTTTCAGATTTTTTGTGGAGCATTCTTCTTGACATGCGCTATCATACCCTATATATTAAATTTAATTAATACATTTTATTTTAATATAAAAAATATCCGGTGCCAAGTTGATAAATGCAAGGGAGTGAAATCATGTCTTTTCCGCAATTTTTTCCAGCAGAACAGCTAAGCACCCTGACTCCTGACAAGGGCATTATTCTTGATGTGCGCTCTGGTATGGAGCATGAGGAAAAGCGCTTGTTCTGCCCGCATGTTCATGTGCCTTTGGATACGTTGGATGCCAAAGTTTTTATGACGGAGCGGCATTATCCCGATCATTTTTCTGTTTATATCGTGTGCCGTTCCGGTCAGCGTTCTGCGCAGGCCGCAGACAAATTTCTGAAGGCGGGCTATGGCAATGTGTTTGTCGTGACAGGGGGATTGCAAGCCTGTGAGGCTTGCGGGCAGGCCCTTTCTGGTTATGCGGTTGGCGGAGAGGACAATCATGCAAAATCCTGCGCTTTTTTGAAGCGTCCTGTGTCTCTGGAGCGGCAGGTCCGAATGACAGCCGGACTGTTCATTGTTGTGGGCGTATTGTTGGCTTTGATTTTTAATCCTGCTTTTATTGGAATTCCCTTGTTTGTGGGATGCGGGCTCATATTTGCCGGTGTAACGGACCGATGTGGCATGATGCTTGTTTTGACAAAAGCGCCGTGGAATCAAAAATATCTTGGAAAAGGAGACGTAAAATGACGAAAGATTACAAAGGTGTTATTACAGATATCAGTGCTTATAGCGCGGAATTGCGCAAGCTCATCCCTGATACAATGGCAGGTTTCGGTGCCATGGCGAAAGCGGCAACACAGACACAAGCCGTTGATGAAAAAACAAAGGAAATGATTGCGTTGGCTCTTGGCGTTGCTGCGCGATGTGATGGTTGTCTCGGCTATCATGCTAAGGCGTTGGTTCGTCTGGGGGCGACACGGCAGGAAGTGGCGGAAGTTCTGGGAATGGCCATCTATATGGGGGGCGGTCCGTCCCTGATGTATGCGGCGGATGCTCTGCGGGCCTATGACCAGTTCGGGCAATCCTGATTCACTCTCAGCTGTTTTACTTTCTGGTCTTCAGGAGGGCGAGTTCGGCGGCGCGGAATATAGCTTGGGCTTTATTGACAGTTTCCTGATATTCGTTTTCTGGGTCACTGTCGGCTACGACACCGCCGCCAGCCTGCGCATAAAGTGTGCCGTCCTTGACAAGGGCGGTGCGTAGGGCAATGCAGGTATCGAGCGTCCCGTTGCCGGAGAGATATCCCACACCGCCTGCGTAAAAGCCGCGTTTTGTGACTTCGAGCTCGTCTATGATCTCCATGGCGCGGACCTTGGGCGCGCCGCTGACGGTCCCAGCCGGAAAGCCTGCAAAGAGCGCATCGATGATATCCAGAGATTTTTTGAGTGTCCCTACGACATTGGAAACAATATGCATAACATGTGAATAACGTTCGATCATAAAAGACCCCGTGACTTTCACGGATCCGAATTCCGCCACGCGGCCTACATCGTTGCGGCCCAGATCCAGCAACATGAGATGCTCCGCCCGTTCTTTGGGGTCGTCCAGCAATTCTTCGGCCAGAGCATTGTCCTGTGCAAGGGTTTCCCCGCGCTTGCGCGTGCCTGCTATGGGGCGGACGGTGATCTGGTTGTCCCGAACGCGGACAAGGATTTCTGGGCTGGCACCGACAAGCTGGAAGGATTCAAAATCCAGATAAAACATAAAAGGGGAAGGGTTGAGGCTCCGCAAGGATCTGTAGAGCTCGAAAGCCGGAATATCGAACGGGGTTGAAAAACGCTGGCTGGGGACGACTTGGAAAATTTCGCCTTCAAAAATATAGGACACGGCTTTTTTGACGGCTGAATGATAGGCCTCGCGGGTCATATTGGACGTTACTGTCAAAGGCAAGGAAAGCGCTGACCGGTGGGTGAGGTGTCTGAGCGCGACTGGATGGTGGAGTTTTTCTACCGTGGAGAAGAGCAAGTTTTGTACGGAGTCGTATACGGCCTTTGCCTCGAGCATCGTATTGTTTTTATGGATGTAAACGGGAGAGACGAGCGTAAGATCTTGTTTGACGTTGTCGAAGATCGCCAGAAGTGTCGGGCGAATCAGGAGACTGTCCGGAATGCCAAGCGTGTCGGGATTATTGTCCGGCAGGTCTTCTATCAGCCGGATCATATCATAGCCGAGATAGCCAAAGAGGCCTGAAACCGCCATGGGAGGGAGGCTGGAAGGTGTTTCGTCAATCTGGCAGGCCTTGACATGGGCACGCAAGGAGTCCAGCGCGGGGATGTCTTGTGCTGTCCACGGTCCTGCGCCACATTTGATTTCCGTTTTGCCTTGCGTGCATTTCCAGATCAGGTCCGGTGAAAAACCGATCACGGAATAGCGCCCCAGCACGTTGCCACCCTCGACAGATTCCAGCAGGAAACTATAAGGGGCTGTTCCGCAGAGTTTCAGATACGCACTCACCGGTGTTTCCAGATCGCTCGGGATTGTTTTCCAGAGGAGCTGTGTACGGCCTGCGGAAAAATGCGTGAGAAAGTGTTCAAAATCCGGTGTCATGGAGGGGCTATTCCGGCTCTTCTTGCCCGTAGGTTTGCTCCAGCAGGCGGTCATTGATCTTGACTCCGTAGGCTTTGCGTTGTTTTTCAATATAAAGCGCATAGCCTTCATTCTCGAAGCTTCTAAGGATTTCGGGTTTGATCTTTGCAAGATCATCCTTGGAAGGTTTCTCCGGAATCTTCACGGATGTGACATGGGCCAGAGCAGGGCCGTTTTCAAGATCGAGCGCAACGAGTTCGCCTTGTGGGGCTTCAAAAACAGAGCCCATCGCCTGCGGTGTGAGAGGGGGCTTGATATCGCGGCTCCTGAGAAGACCCGATATATTTTGTACCGGCTTTTTATATTTCTGTGCGGCATCCTTCAGGGTAAGCTTATCCGCTTTCAGATCCTCCAGAATTTTTAAAAGTGCGAGCTTGTTTTCCACATGCTTTTGCTGGGTAACCCATTTATCACGGATAGAATCCTTGACTGCCGGAAAGGGTTTGTATTGTTTGGGTGTAATGGTCTCAAGAAGAAGGGCGGCCATGCGGCCATCCTTCAGTTCAAACACGGGGGATGCTTCCCCTTCATTCAAATCAAACAAAGTTTTCAGAAGTGTTTCCGTGTCTTCACCAAAGGCATTGAGTGCGGGTTTTTCATCTTTTCCCAATCCAAAGGTTGTCACGGGCGGTATGGCTATTACCTCGATATCGACTTCTTTTTTGAGGTCCTCCAAGGGCGTGCCAGCGGCCAGCATATCATCGATTGTATTGGCAGTGCTGTACAGCGCATCTTGTATTTTGGTTTCCAGCAGTTCTTTGCGAATCGTCTCTTTTACATTGTCCAGCTTTTGCAAAGTCGCGGGCGTAATGTCTTGAATGACGGCAATCTGTGTCCCCAAAGGCGTTGTAATAGGGCCTATCACATCCCCTTTCTTTCCTGAAAAGACGGCTTCTTTCAGCGGGGCAGGAATCGTCTTCCCGTTAAACGTCTCGGGGGGGAGGTAATCCGTGATATGGCCTGTTGCCGTTTTAACAGCGTCTTTCAGGGGTTTTCCTGCCTTGACGGATTTTAAAATATCTTCAGCCTGCCCCGCCTTGGTCAGAATCGTTTGTTCGATCGTGCGGGTTTCGGGTTGTTCGTACATCTCCTTGTTTTTGTTGTACGAATCCTGAATATCGCTCTCCGAAACAGTGACAGTGTTTCTGATCGGGTCCTTTTTGACAAGAATGAGCTGGGCTTCACGGAACGCAGGTGTGGCGTAGGCTTCTTTCGTCGAATTATAAAGCTCTTGCAGTTGGGATTCCGAAGGGGGAGCGCCCGCACTGAATTCCGAATCCGGAAAGGCGATATATTCAATCGCCCGTTCTTCTTTCTGGAAAGCATTCATATCTTCGAGAAAGGCATGGGAGGTCTCTGCAAAACCGCCCTTCATCGCATCGCTTAAAAACGATGTGGCCATCTCATTTTTCATATTTTCTAAAAAGGCCTGTTCGCTCATGCCTTGCGCCTGCAGAATTTGTTTCATGACATCCAGCGGTTTTTGACCCTTATCTGTCATCGGCTCCAACAAGGTTTTAAGTTTTTTGGCAACCTCTTCCGTGGTGACTTCAAGGCCCAGATCAACAGCCTTTTGGGACAGGAGACGCGCACGGACTTCACCGTTCAGCATTTCCCGCAAATAGCCCATTTTGTAGGCCTGTGCCGGAGACATGCCAATCCGTTCGAGATTTTTGCGGGCCATATGGTCGAATTGTACAATGGAAAACGGTGTTGTTCCAATGGTTGCTACATCACGGCTTCCTGTAATGCCATTGCGGAAAAAGCCGCCGACATCTGTAAAAACCATCCCACCCATGGCCAGAATCAGCAGGCCAAAGAGAATAAATTTCAAAACGGCGCCCGATTTTCCGGTGCGTAATGCGTTCATGACCATAGGCGTTGTCGTCCCACTCTTGCTTTTAACATTCTGACCCTGCACTATAAGGGGGAGTAACGACCGGAGCAACCCTTCTCATGGGTTCGGGAAAAAGAAATAAAGATGCCTCATTTTATGAAAAAATTGATTGTCGGAAACTGGAAAATGCAGGGATCGCTGGATGGAGCCAAATCCCTGATTGGTGGCATTGTTGCCTTGATGACGCAGGAAGAGGATGCCCTTGATCCCAAATGTGCCGTGGTGGTGTGCCCTCCCTTTGTTCATATGGCTTCCGTGCGTCATGCCTTGCATGGATATCCCAAGATTGTTTTGGGCGCGCAAGATTGTTCTGCGCATGACAACGGGGCCTATACGGGTGATGTGTCAGCGGAGATGCTCAAGGATCTGGGGTGTTCCTACGTGATTGTGGGGCATTCCGAGCGGCGGCAGTACCACGGGGAATCTGATGCGCTGATTGCCCAAAAAATCCGAAGGATTTGGGCCTGTGACATGACCCCCATCCTATGTGTCGGAGAAACCGAGGCGGAGCGCGAAGCAGGGCAGGCAGAATCTGTGGTGGCCCGTCAACTGGAGCATGCCTTGCCGCCTTCTGGGCCTTTCGATGCGCTTGTGATTGCGTATGAGCCTGTCTGGGCCATTGGCACCGGAAAGACGGCGACTCCCGCCGATGCGGGGGCTATGCACGCTTTTATCCGGCAAAGGCTCTCCCGTCATGTCCCTGCCCCTGAAAAAGTGCCGATTCTCTACGGCGGGTCTATGAAACCCGAAAACGCGGGGGCTTTGCTGGCAACCCCCGAGATTAACGGGGGATTGATCGGTGGTGCGAGTTTACAGCCGGATCAATTTCTGGCACTTGCCAGAGCCGTATAAATAGAATAAGAAGAAACCCCATGGAATCTGTTGTACTTGTTATTCATTTGTTTTTGGCCTTGGCCATTATCGGTTTGGTTCTGATTCAGCGCTCAGAGGGCGGTGGGCTCGGGATTGGCGGTGGTGGCGGAGGGCTCGGTGGTCTGGCAACGCCCCGTGGTGCGGCGAATCTTCTGACACGCCTGACGGCGGTTTGTGCGATTTTCTTTTTTGCTACCAGTCTCATTCTTGGAATTATGGCGGGGCAAGAGGGAAAATCCCAGAAAGGCCTGCTTGAAACACTGGGGTCTGAGACGCAGGCGCCCGTTTCCGTTCCAGAAAAGACAGAAGAGCCTTCGGGCAATGATCCGAAAAAAGAAGGGGATCCGAAGCCCGCGCCGGTACATAAAACGGACAAGGCCTCTTCCAAAACACCCGATGTTCCTTTAAGCGTGCCCAAAACGGAATAAGATGACACGATATATCTTTATTACTGGCGGCGTGGTTTCCTCTCTCGGAAAAGGCCTCGGCTCCGCCGCGCTTGGCGCGTTGTTGCAGGCCCGTGGCTACAAGGTCCGCCTGTGCAAGCTGGACCCGTATCTGAATGTGGATCCTGGTACGATGAGCCCGTTCCAGCATGGTGAGGTCTATGTCACGGATGACGGGGCGGAAACCGATCTGGATTTGGGACATTACGAGCGTTTCACAGGCGTTCCTGCACGGAAAAACGATAACATCACAACGGGGCAGGTCTATACCGAGGTTCTGTCGAAGGAACGGCGCGGCGATTACCTCGGCGCAACGATTCAGGTCATTCCGCATATCACCAATGAAATCAAGGATTTTATCCTTGAGAAAGAAGGCACGGCTGATTTCGTCTTGTGTGAAATCGGCGGCACGGTGGGGGATATCGAAAGCCTTCCGTTTTTGGAGGCGATCCGGCAATTCGGGAACGAGGTGGGTTCTGCGCGGGCCCTCTTTATCCATGTAACGCTGTTACCCTACATTCCGGCGGCGGGGGAGCTCAAAACCAAACCGACGCAACATTCCGTCAAGGAATTGATGAGCTACGGGATTCGCCCGCAAATTCTGCTCTGCCGTGCTGATCGCCCGATTGCCGATGAAGAGCGTAGGAAAATTGCCCTGTTCTGTAACATAGAAGAGAAAAAAGTGATCCCTGCGCTTGATGTAAAATCCATTTACGAAGTGCCGATCACCTACCACGCCGAAGGACTTGATGTGCAGGTCATGGATTCTTTTGGCATGAAAGACACCGGTCCGGTGGATTTATCGATCTGGAAGGATATCGTCAAACGGGTGCATGAGCCTGAGGGCGTTGTGAAAATTGCGATTGTCGGGAAATACACCAATCTGGCTGACAGCTATAAATCTCTGAACGAAGCGCTGATGCATGGCGGGATTTCCAATCATGTGCGTGTTCATCTGGTTTTTTTGGAATCGGAAGTCTTTGAAAATGAAGATCCTGCGCCGTATTTACAAGACGTACAGGGCATTTTGGTGCCAGGTGGGTTTGGTCTGCGGGGGGCAGAAGGCAAGATCAAGGCGGTGCAGTTTGCCCGCGAACGCAAAATTCCCTATTTCGGCATTTGTTTTGGCATGCAGATGGCGGTGATCGAGGCGGCGCGGAATTTATGCGGCCTTAAAGGGGCGGGTTCCAGCGAGTTTGGTCCGTGTCCTGACCCTGTGGTGGGTGTGATGACCGAATGGGTCAAGGATAATGTCGTGGAACAGCGCACCGAAAACGAGAATAAAGGCGGAACAATGCGGCTTGGCGCGTATCCGGCTTCTTTGAAAGAGGGCTCGAAAGTGGCGGAAATTTACGGCGGAAAAACCATTTCCGAGCGTCACCGCCACCGTTATGAAGTGAATATGAATTACCGGTCTGCTCTGGAATCGTGTGGCTTGTTGTTTTCGGGGTTATCGCCTGATGGGAAATTACCGGAGATTGTCGAGCGCGCGGATCATCCATGGTTTGTGGGTGTGCAGTTCCATCCGGAGCTCAAATCCAAGCCCTTTGACCCGCACCCGCTGTTCGTGTCCTTTATCAAGGCCGCCTTAGAACAAAGCCGTTTGGTTTAGGGAATTTTATTTTTTGTCCTGACCTTTATATATGCCAATATGGGTGGCTTTTAACCATTCGCCATCCCGTAACCATCTTGGAAACACGTTGACATGCTGTAATTCTTCTAGAGAGAAAAACTTTCTGTCTACCACAGGGCCGCCGATGTCTTTCCAATCATTTGATATTTCACCTTTTAAAATGTGACATCGAAAAAAAACATCAATATTATGAAATTTATTTTCTTCGTAAAGAAATTCTGAAACCGCAAAGGCTTCGCCAACAGAAATCTCCAAGCCTGTTTCTTCTTTGACTTCCCGTTTGATGCCAGACAGTAAATTTTCAGCGTATTCCAGTCTTCCACCTGGCGCGCACCAAAAATCACCTCTGCCGTCTCCATTTACCAGAAGTAATTGATCTTCCTTTACAATGATGGCACGTACAGCAATATTGGGTTTCGGTGGGTGCGCCATATCACCGCACCGTAAACACAGGCCGGACAACGGGAATGCCGAGGCGGTTGTCCAGATCGGGTTTTTCCAGTTCTTTTTTGAGCGTTTCCAGCGTGGCGCGGTAGGCTTTCAGGACGTGATCCATATCCGCCTTTGTGTGGGCGTAGCAGATATTGTGGCTACTGGCGACGAGAACCCCGTTTGCGAGCATCTCCCGCATGAACAGGGTTTTGATGGCTTCTTTCGAGCCATTGGCGTGGTCGGAGAACCCTAAAATTTTCCACGGGGCTTTTCCGAGCAAAGAAAAAGTTTTTTCCATTTCTATCGCGCGGATCAAGGCTGTGAGGCGGGTAGAGAGATCTTCTCCCGTTTTCCAGATAGTTTCCACAACAGGCTCACGTTTCATTTTATCAATGACGGCAATGGAGGCGGCCAGAGATAAGGCCTCCCCGCCGAAGGTCGAGGAATAGAAAATCTCGCTCATCAGGGACATCACATCGGCTCTGCCCACGAGGGCGGAAATCGGCATGCCGTTCCCCATGGCCTTTCCGAAACTGGCCAGATCGGGTGTGACCCTCAGCAATTCCTGCGCGCCTCCATTGGCAAAGCGAAAGCCCGTGATGACCTCGTCAAAGATCAACAGCGCGCCGTTTTTATGTGCCATATCCTTCACCGTTTCCAGATAGTCTGGCATGGGATCATGGGTGTTCATGGGCTCCATGATAACGGCGGCGACATCGCCCTGAAACTTTTTGAATTCGGCCTCCAGCGCGGGCAGATCGTTATAGGGGACTTTGGTTGTAAGCCCACGTACGACCTCGGGAATCCCGCGATTACGGGTTGTTGCTCCGATATACCAGTCCTGCCAGCCATGATAGCCCAGCGCGATGATATGGTTTTTGCCTGTAAAGGCGCGAGCGAGCCGTACACCGCCCGATGTGGCATCTGTACCATTCTTGCCATAGCGCACCATTTCCGCGCAGGGGATCAGGTCCACAAGGCGTTCTGCCAGTTCATATTCCAGCGTTGTAGCAAGGCTAAAGGAAATCCCCTTGTCCAGTTGGGCCTTGATGGCATCGTCGACATCCTTGTCCTTATACCCCAGATAGACGGGCATGAGGCCGCAGATCAAATCCACATATTCGTTGTCGTCGACATCCCAGACTCGCCCGTTTTCGCCGCGATCCAGAAAGAGGGGGCTTTGCCCTTCGGGGAATTGTTGATGGCTCTTGGAAAAAGTCTGACTCCCCAGTGGAATGGTTTTGAGGGCGCGTGCCAGAGCGGTTTGAGAGTTTTTATAGCGATTTTCCTGAGTCATGGTGTTAACTTTCATAAAGCATCAATTAGATAATTTTGAGAGCTTGTTAGCTTTTTTAATCCATTCAATATCTAATTTTTTTGAATGCATGGCGTATTCTAAGGTTTTGAATTGGAGGTTTTCAGAGAATATTTTTCTGGCCTTATTCACTCTCGTGCGATTTGCAGATTCACGATATGTTTTATTCTTCATTAAAATATCAATGATATCTTCATTTGATTTTGAAAAATCAGAGAAGAATTCATAGTATTTTATAAAACAAGCCAATCCGACTGATTGAATTAACCTTTTATGGCTAGTGTGAAGCATTGCCTGTTCTCTATCAAACTATTAAATGTTATTTGTCATTCTGAGCGTAGCGAAGAATCCTATAAAAGCAAGAGATCCTTCGTTTCGCTCAGGATGACAGGGGTAGGGGGATTGTGCCCCCTTCCTCCGCAGAGCGATAGGCGGCAAAAACGGATTCTAGTACATCCAGCCCCTCTTGCGCGGTGGAGAGGATGGGGGACCCCTTGCCCGTTATCACATCCATAAAGGCTTTTACTAGCTCGACATAGCAGGCATTAAGATCAAGGGCTTGCGTATCGAGGAGTGTATGCCATGCGCCGCTTTGGGCCGTATAGTATTCCACCTTGCAATGTTCTGGGGCTTTGCCCATGCTCCGCCAGATGACTGTGCCCTCCGTGCCGATCACCTCGCACCCCCGCTGTTTGAACTGTTGCAAATAATCCAGATGGATTTCACTACGGAACCCTGAGCCATACAAGATATTGAGCGCCGCATAATCTTCCGTTTCAATCTCCAGATCACTCAGATGCGAAAGCGTGGCACTGATCGCCTTCGGTGGACCAAAGAGATGGGCCAGATAGTCCAGCTCATGAATGCAATCGATGAGGGCTCCGCCGCCATCTTCCCGCTTGGCCACGTACAGCGTCCGGTAATCGACATGGGGGCGCATGCTGGGCAGGTAATTTCCGAAATGGGCGCGGGCGAAAAGTGGTTTGCCGATATGTTGCAGGCCTGCCTTCAGAGCCAAAACAGCCTCGTGAAAGCGCATGTTACTGACAACACGGAGGCGATCTCTGCCGAGTTTTACGAGTTCCCGTGCATCGTCCAAGGTATGACAGAGTGGCTTTTCAACAAGCACGTACGCCCCCGTTTCCAAGGCGGCTTTAGCGGCGCTGTAGTGATGTTTATTGGGGAGGGCTATGATAACCCCGTCTGGTTTTGTGCTTAAGGCCTCTTGAAAATCGGTATAGGCGCCGCAGTCGAGTTCTTTTGCCAAAACCTGTACCTTTTGTACATCGGTATCGCAAATAGCAATATCGGCAAGGGGGGCTGTATTACGGGCATGTCGTGCCCCGATCGAGCCGCACCCTACGATGAGGATTCTCATGCCTCCCCCTTGTGCTTTTCAGAAAAAAACTGCGCCAGTTCAAAATCTTCCGGCGTATCCATATCGACCGATTTCCATCGTGGCATGATATGGCCGCGCATGGTGGGCGCATAAAAATTCTGGTCTTTCATAAAATTTTCCGTCATGACGCAATAGGTTGAACCATTATCGACAAGCAAGCGGGGCAGGGAATCGGACCGCTCGGCCACCAGCTCCGGCCACATGGGAGAAAGATCGCCTTTCTCGGATGTGAGTTTCAAGGCCTGATGGGGGGCTTGTTCATATTCACACACAGCGAGTGTATGGTGACAGACGCCGCGTTCTATCAGGTTGTAAACATCCTTGATATCTTGCGCCGTACGAAACGGGGCGGTGGCGTACAGAACGCAGAGCAGATCATAAGGGTTTCCAGTCTGTGCCTGTGTCGCCAGAAAATCCTTGGCCACGGCGCGCACCGTGGCTTTGTCAGTCGCCAGATCGGGAGAGCGGTTTGAAATTTCCGCCCCGTATTGCCCTGCAATCTCTGCAATCTCGGAATCCTCTGTCGATACGACAACCCGCTCGAACAGGCCGGATTGCCTTGCGGCCTCAATACTATGGGCAATCATAGGCTTGCCCATGAAGGGAAGAATATTTTTACGCGGCAAGCGTTTAGAGCCACCGCGCGCGGGGATGAGGGCTATGGATTTCATGACGATATTCTACCTCCGGCCTGTTTTGTTGTCGTGTCATTCTGAGGTAGAGCCGAAGACTCCCTGACAGAAAGAGATCCTTCACTTCGTTCAGGATGACAGCGCTTTTGAAGCGCATAGGCTATATAATCTCCCATTTTTTTAGAAAAATCGGCTCGAAAAATTTGTTCTTCCGATGTAAAGGTGCGGGGCTGGTTTTTTGTCAGGCGGGCCCGTTCCTCGACATTGTCTTTGTAGTAATAGGTGAGGTCTGTGCTGATGGATTCGACGCGTTGAAGATATGATATCAGGGATGATTCCGGTATTTCAGGGTTTTTCCGAATGGCAGAAACAGCCTGTTTTAAGTCCTCTAATGAATTGATTTTTGCGACGCCTGCACACCGGCCGTACCAGTAATCACCAAATAAAATAACAGGCTTTCCGCGGCATAAGGCTTCCCAGCCTGTTGTGCCTCTCGCGGTGGCAATGGCTTTGGCATGCTGGATAAGCGTAACGCCGCTTTCTGCAATATCAATGAATTGTATCCGCGGACAGGCTTTTTGAAGACGGAGAAAAAAATCTGTATCTCTGGGGTTGTCGGGATCAATGGGTTTACGGAAACTTCTGGGGTGTTCCTTGTAATAAATGTTCCAGTCTTGCGGAATAGCTTTTTCCAGCATGGAAAAGAGTAATGGAAAGTCAAAATATTGTCCGGCGTCTGGGACGGTCGAACGCTCGGGCTGAAAATTGGCAGGAAAATAAATATAGGGTTTGTTCGTGTCCAGTGGCACTGTGTTGCGCTTGTACCAGCCTTCGGCTTTTGTCACGATGAAGTAAGTTTTGAGTGTCAGAAGCAGGTTTTGAAAGACGGTGCCTTCCCGCGCCGCGTTGCTTTCGAACCGGTCTTCCGGCCCGAAGGTAAAAACAGTGCCGAGTTTTTTTTGTAACGCACCGGACGGCAGAAGTTTCAGAAACAGAATAAGAATTTGTAATGGTTGTGGGAGCTTTTCATAGAAGGCGCGCAAAGGGTTTTGGGCCTTTTTATTACGATGTACGCTGAACAGGCCTTTTAAGCTGTGGTAGACGGGCTTGTAATCCGGCGAAGGGTTCTTGATGTTTTCAAAATAATGCAGAGTTTCAGGAGAAAGCGGCGGCAAGCTTTGTCCGGTAAAATATTTTGCATCAAAAGGCGCGGGCGGGTCGGTGATGGAGCTGGAGGAATATACCAGATGCGGGATAGACGTACACTCCAGCGCAATAAACGGAATGGAGCGCTTTTGACAGATCAGGTAGACCAAATAATCAAAAATCCGGTGGGGCATGCTGGCGGAAATAACAACGTCGGGCTTCAGGGAATCAAAAAGCCCTTCCCAGATACGGTAGAGCTCCCACAGATATTGCCGCCGTTGATGAAAGCTTCCGTCTTGCTTTCCAAGGGTATAGCGGGACATCATCTCCATCAGGATAGCTTGTTCCTGCGCAAAAGAGTTGATACAGGCCGGATCAATGGCAGAGGGCTTAAAGGCAGGAATATGAACCGGCGCCTTTCCCAAACGGGCGTCATTTACATGGTAAAATGGTGTTTTGCATAATTTTGAATCAGGCTCCGCCGGCAGTGGAAGTCCGACATATAATGCCGGCTCAAAACCATGCGCTTGGGAGAGATGCCCAATAACATCTCCCCAAAGCGGGGTAAAGGTCATAATGTAAAAAGCGTTTTGCCGTGTGCTGGTCATGCGTGAACCTTTTGCGTGAGGATTCCGTCCTGCGCGGTCAGGGCGCAATACACCCGATACAGATCGTCACTCAGGTCCTGCACGCTTGTTTTATAGGGATGTTTTTGTGTGGCTGTTATTTCGTACGGCTTGTGCGCGCGGGCCCAGTCATAGGCTCCGCCGAGGGTCTCCAACGCGCAAAGATACTGGATCAATCTGTTTCTATCGGGTTTCCAGCCGGATTGGATTTTCGCGATAAAGGCTTTGCAGTCGCTCAGGCTTTTGATATGCCCGATGTCAGGTGAGGCACTGAACCAGGCTTCACCAAACGCCATCGCAGGGGTTCCGCGTGTGGCCGCTTGCCATGCGGATGTTCCCGTTGATGTCGCAACGGCCTTTGCAGAGGCCATCAAAGGAAATGGATCAAGGCCGGTCGGCAGGAAAGTTATGCGTGGTGCGAGATGTTGAAGGCGTTGATAGAGCGCTACAGTTCGATTATTATCCGGACGGATGGGCTCGCGGAAGTTTGAAGGATGCTCCTTGTAGAAAATGTTCCAATCAGGCGGTATGCTGGCGTTCAGCATTTCGATCATTAACTCAACCCACTGGCAGAGGCCTGCGTCTGGTGTGCTGGTCCGCTCAGGCTGGAAGCTCGGCGCAAAATAAATGTAGTTCTGGGTCAGATCAGGATCTGTCGTACTGTGTGCTTCATAATAGGCTCTGGCGGCGCGTGCGTTTTTCTGTACGCAGTCATGTTCTATGAGTGCTGATAAAAGGGTTTGATAGCGGACGGGCTCTTGTCCTGTTTTCGTTTGATAGGGAAATGTCAGCTTGCGGGTGTGGAAAGTTTTATGATTTGCGGCGGCTCTGAGCACCTGTAATGGCAGACGTACGGCAAGCGGAATGTTTTTTAAACAGGCTTTGAGCTTTTCTTGGGGGGTGGATTTTTTCAGGTTTTTTGTTTTGAAATATAAGGGTTGGGCGGCATTGTAATCCGCATCAAATGTTTCAATATAGCGCTGAAGGGCGGGGGAGGGTGTTCTGTCTTCCCTAAGGTTTTTTGTAATGATATCCGATCTGTTTTCAAGCGTTTGCAGGACGTAGAAGATATTGTTGCGCTCACCCGATTCCTGAAAAAGAAGCTCGTTTGTTTGCTCAATAGCAAGAAAGGGAATGCCTTGATCCTGTGCCACGATATAGGCCATGTAATCATAAAGCCTGTGCGGAATGGTCGGGATGATGACGGACTCTATTTTGAGGGTGTCATAGAGGGTCATCCAGCTGTTGGCCATATCAATATAAAAACAGCGTCGTTTCTCGATAGAAATTTTTTCGGGGTTGCCGCACCAGCGATCCATCATATTAGTAAAAATATTTTCGTGGTGCGCGTTGCGTTTTAAAAATTCGGAATCCACGGTGAGGGTGTGTGTGCCGGCGGGGATAGGTGTTTTCCCCCGCAAGGCCTCAAAATGATCGAAAAAACGCGTATCAGGAAACCGTTCGAGGCAAGCTTCATGATGGGTATGCGTGCCCGATACCCACAAGACCGGATCAAAGCGATAACGGATCTGGAGATCGCCGGCAATATCCATCCATTGCGGGGTCGGAGATTTGATATACAGAGTCCTGATTCTGTTTGAGATCATTTCGACAGAACCTTTCCAAAAATCAGATGGTCCTCCGGTTGATCATTCAAGATCCAATGGGCTTCCAGACGACCTTCATGTTGAAATCCCGCCTTTTCAAAGACACGGATGGAGCCCGTATTGCTGGCATATGTGCTGGCCTGTATGCGTCGCAATCCCAAAACACGGGATGAGAGTGCGCACACCCCCTCTATGGCTTCCGTGGCGTAGCCTTTTCCCCATGAATCTTTATCACCAAGAAGCAACCCGATATCGGCGCGGGCATAACGCGGATGGATCGGACCAATTTTGAGATTTCCGATATGTTGGCCTTTCTGTGTGAGAAAAATCCCGAACAAGATTTTATCCCCTGATACGAGTGTGGAATCAACGAATTCCTCCAGATCACTCTGTGTCTGGGGGGTGTGACGGACTTCGAGATATCGCGTGACTTCGGGATCGTGGACCCAGTGCAGATAATTCGGTGACATGTTTTCCCGTGTCAGGGTTTCCAGTGTCAGGCGCGGGGTTTCGTAGCGGATCAGGCAATTTTGAAAATCGGGTGTTTCTGTCATCGTTCCTCAAGCTTTCCGTGGGAGAGATAGCATATCCGGTCACAGATTTGAAGGGCTTGCTGGCCATGTGTGATCAGAAGAATGGCCGCATCGGGCTTGAGGGCGCGAATAGAGTCCAGAACATCTTTTTCCGTTTCATGATCCAGCGCCGAAGTGGCCTCGTCAAAGATAATGATATCCCGCGCAAAATAAAAAGCACGGGCTACGGCAAGACGCTGTTGCTGGCCACCGGAAAGAAGCGCGGCATCTTCCCCCACTCTGTTTTTTTCCTTGTGCGGAAGGGTGTCGATGAACGCTTTGAGTTGCGCTTTTTCAAGGGCGTAAGCAATCTGTGAGGATGAAATGGTTTCAAGGGGTTGTCCTAGCGCAATATTCTCTTCCACTGTGCCGTCCAGCATGGCGGGTTTTTGCGGGATATAGGCGGCATATTGATGGCCTGCCCATTCCGGAAGGGGGACGGATTTATCGTTCATGAAAAAGGCCCCGCTATCGGGTTCGACCAATCCTAAAATAATATTGACCAGTGTGCTTTTTCCGGCGCCCGATGGGCCTACAAGGCCTACTATTTCACCCTTTTTAACCTCAAGGTTAATATTTTTAAGCACGGTAATATCCGGTGCGGACGGGTATGAAAAAGAGATATTTTCCAGTTTGAAATGTTTGAAAGGCTCCGGATCATGGGCATGCGGCTTGATAAAAGGACGGGATTCCAAAAGGATCATATCGCTATAAAGCTCCTCGAGAATTTTTTCTGTCGTGCGCAGACTGCTCAGGTTCGAGACAATCTGGTTGGCTGAGGGCAGAAGCCGTACGGCGGCTACGGCAAAAACCGCCAGCCCGTCAATGACTTTGGCACCACTCTCGCCGATCATGAGCATAAACAGGGCCGAGAGGATCACAACGCTTACCACCAGTAATTCCAGCACATAGCGCGGGATGATCTGTAGCACGGCAACAGAGGCGTTGATATCGGAAGACGTATGGCAGTGTTTTTCTATTTGCGCGTGGAAATAATCCCCGCACCCTAAAACACGGGCTTCCTTGACGCTCAAAATCCCCTCCCGAATGGCCCGTACCATTTGGTTATTGGCCCCAATGAGGTCTGCCCCCGCCTTGCGGAGTTTTTTACGCAATGTCAGATCGTACAGCACACCAAAGAGCATCAGTACGGTGAACGCTGTGAGGGTTGGGACGGGATAAGAAAGGAGCAGAAAGGCAAATACGGCGGTCAGGGTAATGCCTTCCCCGACAATCCGCAGAAGTCCTCCAACAATCGTTCGGGAAAACTGGTTGATATGGGATTGCATGAGGTTGAGGATTTCGCCCGAGCGTCTTTGTGTGTGATACAGGTACGGGGCGGAGATGAATAACAGGGCGAATTTGCCTTTCAGGTAACTTTGCAGGCGATAGGCAAAATTGGAAATCCGCCGTTGCACCTCTATATTCAGGAGGGTTTTTATACAAAAGACCCCGAGAATGATCATGGAAAGCGCAAGGAGTTCACTGAAATGAGTCTGAATCCCAAGGGCCTGCGTGACGTTTCTCCAGACGGGGTATTCCGAAAGTTTTTCGGGATTCCTCAAAATTGTCAGATAGGGTACGATCAATGCCAGCCCGAAAAGTTCCAGCCCCAGCGCTAGAAAATTAAGCCCCAGCATGAGGGGCAGGTGCCTCTTCATCTTGCCGGTGATACGGAAGATTTTCCTGAAGTAAGGTACGTTTCGCGGTGTTTGTTCAACGGACATGGGTTTTTATCCACTGAACGAGGCCAAAGGGCAAGAGGCTTATGCACAAACCCCTCACACTGAAATACAGGACATGGATTTTCGAGCCGTGATAATGGGCCATGCGGGCACGCAGGGCATCTCGAAATTGCCGGAATCGCCGCGTGTGGCTGATTGCCGCATGATGGACGCTTCTGCGGATAAGAGGCTGGGGAAGCATGGCGATTTTGCCCGCTTTGGCAAAGCGCATCCAGAGTTCTGTATCTTGGGCGGTTTGGTAAGATTCATCATAGCCACCCAGTTGACGGAAGGCTTCTGTACGCATCATGGCGGTGGCGTGCGGAAAGGGGGTGCAGAGCCTGACAATTTTTTGTATGGCCTGCTCATCATGGTATCCCCATGGTTTTTCGGTGTGATCCGGATAAAGATCCATGGCATTGCTTCCCAAAAGCAGAAGCGCCGGATCATCCAGAAAGGCTTGCACCTGCAGGGAAAAGCGGTCCGGAAGGGCATAATCGTCGGCATCATGGCGGGCGATCAGTGACCCGTTCACAAAGGTGCAGGCGCGGTTCAATGCGACAGTCAATCCTGTGTTTTCCTGTAAAATCAGCTTGATGCGGTTATCTTCCTGAGCGAGTCGTACAAGAAGTTTTCGGCTGGAATCTGTTGAACCATCCTCTATGATGATAAATTCAAAATTCTTGTAAGTTTGTGCAAGAATGCTCCGGACAGAGTCTTCCACGGTTTTTTCCGCATTATGCACCGACATCACAACAGAAACGCACGGCGCAGGTGTCAGGGGAGGCCATGTCATCTGTACCTTGATGACGTGAGCGGCAGGCGCGTCGCGCAAGGCCAAAAGTCTATATTGTTCCTGCGCAATAAAATGTTCGAGACTGTTGCGGGCCATAACGGTTTCACGGGCTTTGAGGCCTAATGTTTTTTGCAAGGCCTCATCGGTCAGGAGCTGTTTAAGGCCCGCGCCTATAGCGTGTGGATCGGGTTCACACAACAAGCCATTTTCTCCGGTGGTTATGATATCCCTGATGCCTGTCACGCGGGTTCCTAAAACGGCTTTCCCGCAGGCCATGGCTTCCAGAAGGCCTTTGGGGTTGCCTTCAAAATGTGATGGCAGAACACACACGGTGTAATACCGCAACAGGTTCGGAATGTGATGGTTGGGAATCCGGTCTTTGAAGGTTACAGGCGCGTTGCGATCTTCCCCTTGTTTTTTTAACGTCTCCAGACATTCTCCGCTTCCGTAGATATCAAGACTTATATTCTGTTCTGCACAGGCCTCTATCAGAGCCGGAAGGTTTTTCTGGGCATTGAGCCGGCCAATATACACACAATCTGCCAGCGTGAATTCCGCTGGCGGAAGGGGTTTGAAGAGCGTGGTATCAATCCAGTTCGGGGCGAGATCAACGGTTTTACGCCTTAGAAAGGGAAAAGTGCGCCTGGCAAAATCAATGTCATCCTGCGTTGCCAGCACAACGGAATCTGAAAAACGGTATAACAGCCAATCCACACACCATGCCAGTATAATACGCGCAGGGCCTTGTTTTTGTGCCTTGGCAAAGGCCAGATATTCATAGCCGCCTCTGGCAATGATCTTGCCGCCGTAGAGCCATTTGGCAAAAACCGCATTCCATCCGCCCCAGAATTGGTTGGTTTTGTACACAGGTGCTTCAGACAATGTTTTCCGGTAGTGCCATAAAACGCAAGGGGATTGAAAAAGACGGAGAATTTTGGAAGACGGGATGGTGCGTCCGGCATAGGCTGGCAAAATTTGAATAGGATCAAGAGTCTTCTGAAAGGCAAAATCCCGATCGTCTCCATAGGTGATAAAACTGATTCGCCATCCCTGTTCGCGGGCCAGAATCTGGTAAGGCCGGATTTCACGTTCCAAAATTCCGGTGTCTTGCCAGATTTGGAGGGAGACGTCATGTGTGAAAAAAAGCACCAGATGTTTTTCAGACGCGTGTTTCATGCGCTCTGTCCCTTCCATCTGCGGGATATGGCGTTTTTCAGGCGTTCGGCGAGATGGTGCCGCCGGATCGTTTTTTTGAGGGCCTGTAAGGTTTTTTGGGAAAGGGGTGGACAGGCTTTGGCATTGTGGGAACAGAGCTTTGCAAAATCAAGATATTGTGCCGCAATGTGCTGAATATCGGGCAGGGCAATAGCGTTTCGGAAGTGATCATACTGCGCAGTGAGTGTGTCGATTTTCTCGAGAATATCTTGTGCGCCTTCAAAGGGAAGGCCACCGTTCCCGAGAATTTCCGGATGTCCGCCACTGTCAAGCACCAGCGCGGGCAGGCCGCAATGAAGTGCTTCGCACAGCGCGTTCGAGCACGGATCGTTCCGGCTGGCGGTGATATAAATATCATGCGCCCGTAACAGTTCCCCGAGGCTCCGGCTGTCAACAGCAGGGATATGCCTGATGTTCCGGAAGGGCAGGGGGCTGTTTCCTACGAAGGTCATGGTATAGCGTGTGAAATCCAGATGGGTGTCGAGATAGGCATAGAGATCAAAACCCTTGCGAGCATTGGCGGCCCAGCTTGTAGCAATCAGTTTTATTTTCTCTCCAGAAGGGTGCTTTGGCGCAGGATAAAAAAGCGCAGGATCCGGTGCATTCAAAATGTGTGTGATAGGCTGTATGGCTTGTAATCCATGGCGAAGAGATTCTTCCATACTCCAGCGTGTCTGGAAAACGGTGCCGCTTGCCAGAATATGATTGATTTTAAAAATCAGGCGGTCCGTGGAAAAGCCGCCGCCACGGATCAGGCCAATAGGGCCATCGATCCGGTGCAGGACGGGGCATTCCGGTGCTTGTGATTTGAGAGCGTATAAAAGATCCAGCCCCCTTTGTTCTGGACCCAGATGGTGGGAATTGAAGAGAAAGGCCTGCGCCTTGAAAGGGTCATTGCTGTATGCGTCCTGTTTTATCAAGGCATCGCGCAGGGCTTTGAGAAACTGGTTGCCGCCGCCCCATGGCCCTTCCTTGAATTCGTACAAAATATGGAGCCGGAATGTCATGCTGGACTCTTCCGCGTTTCGATGATTCTGTAGAGCGTTTCACAAGCCTGTGCCACGGCAGTCCAGTCATACGCCTTCACCCGTGCAAGGCCATTTTGACGGAATTGTTCTGCAAGTGCGGAATCTTGCGCAATCTTTTGCAGGGCCTGTGTCAATGATTTGACATCTTCGGAGGGGCAGATCAGACCACACGCATGCCCCTCCATGACATCCCGTGCCATGCCGACATCCGTTGTGACGAGGGGCACGCCGCTTGCCAGGGATTCCAGAATGGCCTTCGGACCGCCTTCCTCCCGCGAGGTCACGAGATAGGCATCCAGTACCTGATACAATGGCGCGACATCATCGGGGTTTTCAAAATAATGATGCTGGAAGGGGACGCCGATCGTTTCCAGACCCTGCTTTACATAGCCACGGGCGGGGCCGGAGAGCAGGACATACACTGGATGTTCTTTTGCAAAATGTTCGATGACGGAGAGAAAAATATCAGGCCCCTTGATGTGTTTGGGAGTCAGTCCTTCCCCCCAGCCATTGCCATCCTTTTGAAAAGATCCCACCACGAAGGCGTCCTTGGGAATGCCCATTTCTTCGCGCTGAAAAATTTTGTCCTGCGATGGTAGAGGGGTGAACACGGCAGGATCAACGCCGATCGGCACAAAAAAGAGTTTTTCGTCCGGAATTCCGAGTGCCAGAAATCTTTCGCGCATGACGCTATTGGCATAGGTCACCGCATCGATATGGGCAATATGTTTCACGAGCAGGTCAAAGCGCGTGTCGATTGCGGGATCGGCACCGTATTTTCCATGAAAAAAAGTTACGACCTGTTTGTTGTGTTTGCTGTCGTTGGCGTGAAACTGCGATTCAAATACAGAGGACGAACCGTAATGCAGAATTTTCCCTGCTTGAAAGCGGCGGGAAAGCCCGATATGTGCCGGACGTCCCAAAGCCTGCAGGTGGTGCGTGGTATGAAGCCCATCCCATTGGATGGACCAGTTGGCATCTTCGACAAGATAGACAACGGGACGCACCGCGCCCGCAGGAACAGGGCACATCAAACCCGCAATGTACGCAAACAGATCATCCGGCGAAGGGCAGGCTTTGAGAATTCTTTTGAGTTTTCTAAAAAGGCGCTTCATGGTCTTTGGCCCATATTTATGGTTTTCGTGCAATCACGGCCCAGCCTGTGGTAATAAAGGGGCGGGATGCGTGGTCTTTGAAATCAAACCACCGGAAGAGCGGTGCGCACAGGAGAAGAATTTTGAGTTTTATTCTAAAAGAGAGACAGCCCACACCATGCGAGCGGTATAAATGGGCGCGCAGAAGATCCCATATCACGGCGTATGTGCTTCCCATCGGGGTCAGGGATTCCACAATCAATCCGCTCTGTGTGATTTTTTCACGGAGATGATCGGCTGTCCAGCGTGTATAGTCGTGTGGATCCGCATGCACCTGATTGAGAAACGGCATGGTGATATAGGCCTGTCCGCCTGATTTCAACAAGCGGGCCGATTCCTTTAAAACGGCTTCGGGGTTTGGGACATGTTCCAGCAATTCTGTCATTAAAATAGTGTCTGCGCTTTGGTCTTTCAGCGGAATATTGTCTGCGCTGGCCGTGATGTCAGGCTGGACTGCGGCGTCAATATTTATGACTGTCCAGCTTTGTACTGTTTCAAGCGGTGGTGTAAAACGGCTTCGGGTATTGTTCTTTTTCCCGCCAATATCCAGAACGTCCCCTCGAAAGGCCGTGGCATGGGAGATCAGGAAATCATCCAGATGGGCTCTGCGAAAGGTAATCATTCTAGGGTCTCCCCTCATTGATTTTGTAAATTCTGCACTGCCGCGTCCCTTCGGGGTTGAACAGGAAAGACAAATCTCCTGCTTCAAACAGTCTCACCGTAGCTACGGCTATGCTTTCGCCTATTTTCATTGTATCTTTATCTTTCCTGTTCAACAGAATTTTATAAAATCAATGAGGGGAGACCCTAAGGCTTTATTCCAATCCGGCCTGTGTAATCCACGCGCACCAGCAAAGGCTTCTGGGCGTGACCTGTGAAATACTCATCCACGGCTTTTCTGCATCCTTCCCAATGGCCGTAATCATCAATAATCAAAATGCCGCCGGAAACCAGACAGGGAAACAGATGTTCCAGCTCGTGCTTTGTCGAAGCATACCAGTCTGTATCAAGGCGCAAAAGGGCGATGGTTTGAGGGGCTTGTGCGGGAAGGGTATCTTCGACCTTGCCTTTTATGAAGTGAATTTTGTCCGCAGGGTATTTCGCGAGCGCGATATTGGCCTGCACATCTTCAAGACTGGCAAAACACCAGTCCGAGGAGTTTTCCGAAATTTTTGTTTTCTCGAATTTATCCTTCGCGGGCCCTGAGCGCTTGGAGTAATCGTTCTCATCCGGCGCAGGCATGCCCTCATATGTGTCATACAGCCACAGCGTTTTGTCCGTACAGCCTTTTTCCATCAGGCGCATTATCGCGGAAAGCATGCTCCCGCCGCGCCAGACCCCGCATTCGACAAAATCTCCTGCAATGTTTTGCTCCAGAATATAATCCACGGCGGAAATCAGGGCGTAAATCCGCTCCGGTGATGTCATGGTATAGGGTTCTACAGCGCGGATGATATGCGCCTTGTCGGATTCCATATCATAGGGCACGGGTTTTTCGGCTTTTTGCGGCCCGCACAGGATTGTTTTGATTTTTCGTGCAATCATCATTATGGTCCTTCAAATCTACTGGCCTTAAGGTGTACCATGTTCGGGCTGAAAGAGAAAAGATGAAATCGTTTAAAATCGCAAATCGCGAGGTCGGGGGCACTGCGCCCTGTTATATTATTGCAGAGGTTTCTTGTAACCATGACGGGAATTTTGCAGAGGCGCGGCGTATTGTCGAGGCGGCGGCGCAGGCGGGCGTGGATGCGGTGAAGCTCCAGACCTACAAGCCCGAAACCATGACGCGGGATTTCCAGACGCGCCCCAAGGGCACCATGTGGGAAAGTCTGGATCTGTATAAGCTGTATCAGAAGGCGCATACACCGTGGGAGTGGCACGGAGAACTCAAAAAAATTGCGAATGATCTGGGCCTGCATTTTTTCTCGACCCCGTTTGATGAAACGGCGGTGGATCAGTTGATGGATCTCGGCGTGCCTGTCATGAAGGTGGCGAGTTTCGAGGTTGTGGATACGAAACTGATCGAAAAAATTGCCAAAACAGGCCTGCCGGTCATGATTTCCAACGGGATGACAGATTTTCTGGAAATGAAGGAATCCATTGATACCTTGCGTTTGCATGGCGCGCAGGATATTGCCGTGACCCATTGCAATAGCGGTTATCCGGCCTCCTTTGACGAGGTGAATTTGAAAACCATGTCTGCGATTGCAGAGATTTTTGATGTCGTGGTGGGGCTCTCGGACCACACCATCTACGCCGATGATAAAACGTACGAGCGTCCCATGGCGCATGTGACCCCGCTTGAAGCGGTCAAATACGGTGCAAAAATCATCGAGGTGCATTTGATGATGGATCGTGAAAAGGGCAGGGCTCTTCATGTTAAAAACGAAGGCGGGTTTGACTGGCCGTTTTCACGGGAGCCATCGGAGCTTGCAAAGATGGTGCAGATGATCCGGTCATTCGAGGCGCATGGCGCGGTGCACTACGATACGCAAGAAGAAGTAAAAGAGGCTCTGCGGACCCACGGTACGGTGTGTTTCGAGCCCACGCAAAAGGAAATTGCCAGCCGGAGTTGTCGCCCGTCTTTGTGGGTGGTGCAGGATGTGAAGGCGGGGGAGCCCTTGCGCTTTGCCGCCGAGGATAAAAGCGGAAATTTTGACTCCATCCGCCCGGGCGGCGGGATTCATATCCGGTTTGCCGATGTTCTGGAAGGCAAATCCACTACCCGAGACCTAAAAGCCGGCGAACCGCTTTCATGGGATATGGTGGGGGCGGGGCGAAAATCCTAATTCTTCTTCGTCATCGCGAGGCTACTTTGTAGCCGTGGCGATCCAGAAAAAAGAACTGGATTGCTTCGTCTCTGACGCTCCTCGCAATGACGATACGTTTGCTGTTTATTGTGAGTAATCACAAAACTTCATATGAGATTAAGCCGCTTTCGCCTTGCCGGCTTCTTTGGCCAGATCGGTGAAGCTCAGGCATGTGCCGCCCGCGATGTCTCGGGTGAAGGTGGCGTCCTTGAGCGAGTCATAAAAATCCGGACCAATGCCATAGCCAGGCCTGCGGAATTCGACCTGTACGTCCCCCAGTTTTTGACCGGCCTTCACGTCTTGCGCGAGGAAAATGCTCCGGCGATAGGTATGGCGCTTTTCCAGCTCGGCGGGGGCCATGATGCGGCGGGGCTTGCCCATGGCGGTTTCGACATCACGGATGGCCTTCACAAAGGCTTGCATTTCCGAGGGTTCGATCGACATGATATGCTCGACACTCGGGGTCATGCGGTCCAGCGTAATGGTTTTTTCGACCATATTGGCCCCCATCGCCACGGCGGCGATATCCATTTCCCAGCCTGGCACATGGTCTGAATACGCGGCGGGGTACCCAAACATCTGCTTAAGTGTACGTATAATCTGTAAATTAACGCTATCGAGCCGTGCAGGGTAACCGGACGGGCATTGGTGGATGATAATGTTTTCATTGCCTTCGGCACGGATGGCATCGACCGCCGTTTCAATTTCGCCAAGCGTAGAATTACCGGTATCAAGCTGGATACACATGCCGGTTTTGGCGGCTTGGCGGATGAGGGGGATATGGTTGACGTCCGAGGAGGCAATCTTGATGGAATCGCATTTAAGTTCCTTCAGGAGTTCAATTTCATCTTCAAACCCGACGGTGGCAAAAAACGCGAGGCCCAGAGAGTCGGAATATTTTTTCACTTCGCGCCATTCATCCTTGGTCATGGAACGGCGTTTCAGGAGATCATACAAGGGCTCAGACACGGTTTTCGTTTCGCCCGTTTCACGGTTGATGAGAATATCGAACGTGAAGGGCTGTTTTTTATCGGCCACAAGGCGGTCTGGGTCCAAAATCTGGAATTTGACGGCATCTGCGCCCGCTTCGGCGGCCAAACGGACAAGTTCTTTGGCGGTTTTAAGGCCATCATGTGTGGGGCCAGCCTCCAGGACGATAAAGCACGGGTGCCCGTCTCCGATTTTGCGTTCGCCGAAAGAAACCGTTTTTTGTTCGAGATACATGCGGGGTTATGCTCCTATGATGTTCTTAATGTTATCCACGACAAACGCCACATCCCTTTCGGTCATGGCCGGAAAGAGGGGCAGGGAAAGCGTGTGCTCATAGTAATGGTCTGCCCCTTGCAATGCAAGCGTTCCATATCTGTTTTTGTAGTAGGGCTGGTGATGGACGGGGATATAGTGGACTTGTGTGCCGATGCCTCGATCCCGCAAGGCGTTCATGAGGTCTGCGCGGGTCATTCCGAGTGCATCGAAATCTATGCGGACAGCATATAAATGCCAGGCCGGACAGCAGTGTGTTAGCCTTTTTGGTGGCGCGATGACTGGCGCAATGTGGTGCAATAGCGTGTCATACAGGGTCGCAAGTGCTGATCGTCTGGCGATAAAACGGTCAATTTTTTGAAGCTGTGAAAGCCCCAGTGCACATTGAAAATCAGTCATCCTGTAATTGAATCCCAGTTCCTGAATCTCGTAGGCCCATGGGCCTATTGCAGGGGCGGGGGCCATTCCGTGGGAACGGAGGCGCCGCATCCGTTCAGCTTGATCCTGACGATTGGTCATGATGGCGCCGCCTTCACCCGCCGCGATGGTTTTGACGGGGTGGAAGGAAAAAGTGGCCATGTCCTCGAAGATACAGGCACCCGCCTGCGCACCGTTCGTCTGGCTTCCAATGGCATGGGCGCAATCCGCGATAATTTTGAGATTATGGGCGCGGGCGAGGGGGGTGATCTTCTCCATATCAACGCACTGACCGGTCAGGTGCACGGGAAAGACGGCCTTGATGGTTTTGTCTTGATTGTTTTCAAGGGTTTCGGCGAGGTGTTCTGCCGTCATGATCCCCGTGTGAGGGTCCACATCGGCGAAAATGACTTCCGCCCCGCAGTAGCGCACAGCATTGGCGGTTGCCAGAAAGGTGAGGGTGGGTACGATGACGTGATCTCCCGCCTGAAGATTAAGGGCTAAACCCGCCAGATGGAGCGCTGTTGTGCCGTTGGAGCATGCCACAGCGTGTTTGGCGCCCGTCAGGTCACAGAGGGCGCGCTCAAATTCCGCTACCTTCGGTCCCGTGGTGAGGAAGTCCCCTCGCAGGACCTTGGCGACCTCTGCGATATCCTCTTCATCAATACTTTGTCGCCCGTAAGGAATCATGGGGGGAAGGTAGCAAAATTGTTTCGGCGCAACAAGGCATTCTGTTACGGAATCAAGGCATCGTCATCAAAACCCGTTCCAAAGGCCCAGTGAGATTCAATATTATTCTGCACCCTTTTATATTGTTCGGTGACAGCTTTGATGTTTTGAATATGGTGGGCCTTATTGGTTTTGAGGTGGTTCACAATATCCTTCAGCGTAATATCATCACCCTTGGGGGAGTTTTTTGTGAATCCAAGAGAGATGACAGTATCCAATCCATTTGTGAGTTTTGCCGCTTGAATGGCCTCAGTGCAGGTCAAGTTCAAACCTGTTTCTGTGTTATAGGCCTTAATAAAGCTGTCAATTCCATCTTCAATATTTTGGAACGTATTTTGTCCATCAGCATAGAATCGTTTATCCATAAGAATTCTATAAACGGCAAGGCCGACATCATATGTTGCGTTTTTCGTAAGCATGGGGACAAAACCACGGCTCGGGGTGTCGTAGGACGTAAAAGTTAAACCCCCTTTCTTGTTAATATGCACCATTTTTTCAATTATGTTGAAGGATGTTGCCAGTCTGTTCTCAGAAGAAAGTACAGCGTCCAGTTCCGGTTGAATGTTTCCCACAGCATCGTCAAAAAGGGCCTTGAGATCTATATCGGAATCTTTTTGGAGCGCCTCAAACCCCTCATCGGAATTCAGGTTTTTGGCTATGGCAAGTCCATCGCGCCACGCCCGCAACGTCACATTATCGGTAAATTTTTCCAAGTCTTGCGCAAGATCTTCCGGTAAATTGTGCCCTGCATTGTACATTTGTCCGACCATTTGCCCGAGTGCGGCGTGGTGGTTTTGAAGCCCCACATTAAAGATGGGTTTTGTATCCGCGCGGTATTGGCTGAGATGGAGATAATATCCATCCTTTTGCCTTGTCCAGTTATCATTCGGGAGTTTTATAGGGCCCGTTACATCAACGCCTTGAGCCTTGAAGGCTTCAAAGACTTCCGCGCCGAGTGCTATGGCTTGTTGTCCATCATTCAAATCAACATGCAAAAGGGCTTCTCGATCGCCGATTTTTACCCTGTAATCCCCGACAGGCGTATTGTTGTGCAGGGTGGGCTGGGTTGTGGCGGTATAATCCCATGGAGCGCCTATGATTTCGATATCCTCTTCAGGATATTGAGATTGCAGAAATTCCATAACGAAGGCCCCGCGTGCGTCGTTTACAGGCTGGGTGTACGCATCATCAAAAGGCACATTCATGGGCTTGCCAGACATGCTGTGGGTATTGATTTCAATGATTTTTTTGTCTGGATTCCAGTTTGCGATCGCCATGGAAAGTTCCTCATATCTTGTATGTGGGGAACCTAAAGAAAAATATTTTCTATGTCAAGTATTGAGAGCGTATTCTGTTAATGTTTTAAGTGAAGGTATCTTTTTCGCGCCTTTGGCGGTCACATTCAAGCCAAACACCCGCATACCCGCCGTAACAGCCGATTGTACCCCTTGCACGGAATCTTCCACCGCAATAATCTGTGCAGGCAATATGTCAAGTCTTTCCGCGGCGAGGAGATAAGGCTCTGGGTCCGGCTTGCCTTTGGATACATCCTCCCCCGTTATCAGCAGGTCAAAGTAGGAGGCAAGATTTACGGTAGCAAGCCAATGTTCTGCCCGAGGACGATTGTTGGAAGTGACCAGCCCGATTTTCCAGCCCTGTTGCTGTGCATGCCTCAAGAGCTCTGGTGCACCTTCATGGGGCTGAACCGTATCATAGGCTTCATCAATGAACTGGTTATAAAGGGTCAATAAACTTTCGATAGATTCTGAAAGTCCATGTTTATCTTTCAGAATAGAAACAATTTTTTTTAGTGGCGGCCCGTTGAGAGATTCAAATTCTTCCTCCGTTGGTAAGACGCAAAAGCGGGTCATGAAGCGGTCATATACGGTGCGCATGACACTCAAACTGTCAGCTAATGTGCCATCCATATCCAGCAACACGGCTTTGACGGTTATATTTTTTTGCATACGTACAGTCTGTTTTGTCCATAAATGCCGGTACTTGAGGGGTGTATGTCCGAGAGGGCTATGTTGAGCCTTGCCGCGGCCTCAACTAGCGGGTCGTCATACACGATCTGGCCGTTATTGACCATCGGGAGGAGGACGTAGAGCACCAGATCGTGGAGGCTGATGCAATCCTCGACATCCTCGCAGGGCAATCCTGTTGCTTCGAGGGCGGGAAAGAGCGTGTCTTCGTTCAGAAAATGGTTGAATTCTGCAGGCGTGCGCGCTTCAAGCCCGACGGCTTCCCGCGCCTTGTTTTGGTTGGTGTAGCTGGCCATGGAATTTTCAAGCATCAACAATGTACCACCTGTTTTCAACAGGCCGGCCAGCTTGCCAATGGCTTCGTGCTGAAGGGCATCGCTGTTCAGGTTGATCAGGCACCGGTTGGTAAAAATGACATCAAAGGATTCTGGCTTGAAATCGGGGTAAAGCACATTGCCTACCGAAAAATGTACTTTTTCGGGGGAGATAGTCCTCTGTTCGCGCAAAGTTTTGGCTGATTCGATCATCTCCGGAACAAAATCGAAACCGGAAAAGGTGCAATCGGGAAAATGCTCCAGAAGAGAGAGGCAGTTTCGCCCGTGCCCGCATCCCGCTTCCAGAATATTCAGGGTCGTGCGGCCTGTGTTTTCCATGACTTTCCGGATGGCCCGCACAAAGGTATGGATTTCAACCATTTTGGGCGTGGGTGATTTCGTGGTGGCCCTGAGGGAGTCCTTGTAGATTTGTGCCCAGTTTTCCCAGTGCGCTTTGATGGCGTTTTGTTCCATAAGAGATATTGATTTCAAAACTCTAGAATAAATTTTCCCTGCGATCACACAGGATCCCGCTTATCTATTATTCTATTTTATGCTTCAAGCAAGTCTTTTTATCCTGTGTGTGTTGATTGTTTTGTTTATTTTTACTAGACAGTAGGTCTGTCTTTTCAGATTCATAAAAAAACGAAGGGTCCTGTCATGCCTCTTTCCATGAACGAAATTGGTTTTGAAGTCTGCCAGCCTACGGAAGCGGATGCGCGGCAGATCATGCTTTGGCGGAATGATTCCGTTACGCTTGCCATGAGCTATCACCACGAACCCAAAATATGGGAAAAATTTTGGCCGGAATATCGGGAAACCTATTTCACAAATCCGCCGGCGTTGTCACCGGTCTTTGCGGTGCGGAACAAGGCAAGGATTGGATTTCTGCGGTTTGATATCATGCCGGCGCTCCCACAAACAGAGCAGATACAAACGGTGGAGATCTCCGTGAATGTGGCGCCTGATATGCGGGGGAAAGGGTTTGGTGCTAAAATACTGCGGGCTTGCACGGCGTATCTCAAAGAAAAAAATATTCAGAGAATTTATGCGGAGGTTCTGATCTCGAACGAGGTATCTCTGAAAGCTTTTTTATCTGCGGGATTTTCTCCATTGGAACAAAAGGAGAAGTATCTTGCAGATACAGGGCTTTCTTATCCTATTCAAACCTTTTTCTTTGAATAATTGTTTAGGGCGTGTGGTCAATTGAAGAATTTTGTGCCGAAAGTGGCGGTTTTCGAGAACCGTATCATAGAATACTTTTGTGTATTTGAGAAACGGAAGCGCAGAAAACCATCATTTGCAGGCCAAAAGGCGATAATTGTCCACACGCCCTAAAAGCGCCAAGGACACCGGTACAATATCGGCGTGGGCTTGTTTTATAAATGCCGCCAGTCTGTGCTCTGGAACACATTCAAGGAGATCGTATTCGTATGCTGTTTTTTTGTGGGGATTCTGGATGTCGGCAAAGGACAGGGCAGGGGCCCCGAGAAAAATACCGATGTCAAAAACATGCGTCACCTTATCTTCTATCAGACAAAACGGGGTGATCTCCGTGAGTACGCTTGCCGAAAGGCCTGTTTCTTCATGAAGTTCTGCGAAAATCTGGGGGAGGGGGCTTGTCAGATCACCTGTCTGCATGTCTTTTGAATCCAGTCCGCCGGAGGGCACAAGCTCCCAGAGTCCTGCCTCTTGTTGCATATGATGCGTCCGTTTGCCGAAAACAAACCCGTCGGCACATTCCAAAATACCGGAGACGGCCAGAGGCTGAATATGAAGTGTTTCAAACAGCGCGGGGTCTTTTTTTTGCGCAAACCAGTATTTATATGTCGTTTTGAAGGCTGTAATGCGGTCCGGTGCAACGGTCAGGAGACTGAGAATTTCTCCGTCAAAAAGCGTTGTGCCGCCTTTGTGTTGTGCCGCATGCCAAAGAGCGCTCACTTTCTCCTCTGTCTCGGAGGAGAGGCGGTCTGGCGGATTTTGGATTTCAAGCCTGATATTCGGATAAAGCGCCGAAATATTGAGCATTTACGCCGCTTTTTGTGTCTTGTTTTGTTGAAGCAGGGCCCGCAAACCTTCGGCATCCAGCCATTCCGTATTGGTGTCGCTGGAATAGCCAAACCCTTCGGGGACTTTTTTGGCTGTGCCTTGCAAATGCGAAGTAAAGCGCCATGATGCAAAGGCCGGTTCAATGATGTAACGGTCTTCGAGTTCTATCGTGTTACGGCCGTCGTCCACGGGTACCATAATTTCATGGAGTTTCTCGCCAGGGCGGATACCGACAATGTCGTGCGGAATATTAGGCGCCATGAGGTCGGCCAGATCGGTGATTTTCATACTGGGGATTTTGGGAACGAAAATCTCCCCCCCGTGCATCATTTCCAGAGAGGAGAGCACAAAATCAACCCCTTGCTGGAGAGTGATCCAAAAACGGGTCATGCGTTCATCGGTGATCGGGATAGTTTTTGTACCATCCCTGACCAGCTTTTCAAAAAACGGGATCACGGAGCCGCGTGAACCAACGACGTTGCCATAGCGTACGACAGAAAAGCGTGTGCCGATAGAGCCGCTCAGATTATTGGCCGCCACAAAAATTTTGTCCGAGGCCAGCTTGCTTGCGCCATAAAGGTTAATCGGGTTGGCGGCCTTGTCTGTGGACAGGGCGATGACTTTTTTGACGCCGTTATCAAGCGCGGCATGCACAACATTTTCTGCACCGTCAACATTGGTCCGGATACACTCCATCGGGTTGTATTCGGCGGCGGGGACCTGCTTCAGGGCCGCACCATGTACAATAATATCAACTTCCCGCGTGGCCATGCGCAGGCGATCCCGATCCCGAATATCGCCGATAAAATAGCGAATATTAGGGTATTTCGATGCGGGAAATACCTGGCTCATTTCATATTGTTTGAGCTCGTCGCGGGAATAGATGATGATCTTTTTTGGAGCAAAGCGTGTGAGCAGGTTTGAAACACAATGCTGGCCAAACGAACCCGTCCCGCCCGTAATAAAAACAACTTTCCCGTCGAGATTCAGGGAGGATGATAAAAAATTCCGTATCGTCACGTTGACAAACCTCTTGTTCATGGCTGAAATAAGCGTATCTTTCCAGTCTTCGCTTAGCGGATATTCCGCAAAGAAGCAAGTAAAATGAGGGTTTTTAAACATTATGTCTCTGGCAAACCGCTTACCGGACCTGGAAAGGAAATATGCCGATCAAGAGGCGGAAGGGATCTTGTCGGCCTTCATCCGGACGGAATTTCCGGACAAGATTGCGCTGGTTTCATCCTTCGGGATCGAGGCGGCGGTTTTGCTGGATATGGTGGCGCAGATCGACCGGCAGACGCCTGTTTTATTTCTGGATACCGGAAAACTCTTTCCTGAAACGCTCCGGTACAGGGATCGTCTCGTGGAGCATTTGAAGCTCGAAAATGTCAAAACCTATTATCCGGACTATGTGGATATTTCGCGGGAAGATCCGGAAGGGGGTTTATGGGAATCAAGGCCTTCGGCCTGTTGTTATAACCGGAAGGTTAAACCGCTCCACAAGGCGCTCAAAGGCTTTGAGTGCTGGATTACTGGCAGAAAGCGTTTTCATGGCGGTCTGCGGGCCGATCTTCCTATGATGGAGTTTTTCGAGGGGCAGATCAAAATCAATCCGCTTGGAGCATGGTCCGCCGATCGTATCATGGCGGCTTTTGAGGATCGGGCATTACCTAGGCATCCGCTTGAGGCGCAAGGTTATACTTCTGTGGGCTGTATGCCGTGCACCAGTCTGCCTGTTGCGGGGTCTGGTGCACGTTCTGGCCGCTGGCAAGGACAGGACAAAACGGAATGCGGTATTCATCTGGCGGCTGATGGGACGTTTAAGCGTGGTTCTGGCACATCCTAGCTCAATGGGTCCGTCACGGTCAGTGTTGGTTAGCGCTTATGTTGTCTTGGTTGCCTTAAATGAACCCTACCCATTATTTACCATAATATATAGAAACACCCTCTTTGCTTGACACTTTTTCAGCAAGGGCAGGGGAGGCCGTGAATGTCACAAGGCACAAAACAAGGGCCGCAATAGCACCCGTTTTTGAAAGCATTTCCGCCATGCGTAAATAAATACTCTGGGCGGGGGTTCCAACGTTACGCCATATATTCAGGTCTATTAGAGCTTTTTGAGAATCAACTTTTGCCAACTCTGCAATCTTTACCATGACCTCGTCACTTGGCCTGCTTCTCCCAGACAATAAGGAGTTTACAAAATTTCCAGCTTTTCCAAGCATCTTGCTTAATTCTCGTTCAGATGAAGTCTCCTGTTCGTTCATAGCTTTGTAAATATAATCCGATAGTTGAGGATCGTCTAAATCATCCCAAGTATAAATAGCCTCTGTGAGAAAGGCTTCTTTCCAATTGTAATGGGCTATGGTGTTTTGTTTGTATGGATTATCACTTATACACATGCCTGATTGATAAGCGTCAAAACCTTCTTCTTTTACAGTGTTGTTTTTCATTGCGCGCTCCTTTGTAACAGTATTTATACGACACCTAACCATACATAGTTGACAGATGTCAAATATCGGGTGTAAGTTGTTTGCTATCACATAGCCCATTCGGGTAACAACATCATAGGAGACGCGCAATGCCTCAGAACATCGAAGAAATGCTTTCTGCTTTAAAAACTTCAAACGAGGGCATTCACTGTCCCCAGATTACAAAAATTTTGGAAATCTTGGTGTCGGACCGGAGCGACTCGGTGAAATCCGAATCGCCTGCCTCCAAAACCCCGCCCAAGAAGAAATAGCGTTTCACCCTCGGATAGGTTTTGAAAGTTCCTAAGTCGAGGGGGTTTGAAGCAGGAGGGGGGTGTGGCGCGACTCCCGCACCCCCCACCTCAAATTTTCCCAGTTCCTGCTTTAAACCCAGATCAAAACTTTCCCGCCCGATAGGGCGGAATGGTGCCGTATCAAAAACTTTCTGAAAAAGGGCTCTGTCATGACAACCACAACAAAATCACCATCCTTTGGGCACTACACCCCAGAAGAAATAGAGGCCTTGAAGGCCCTGCCTTTTGGACGGGCTAAACAGCTCAAAAAGCAAATTGATAAACGGCACATAGAAGAACAAAAACAGCGAGAAAAGAAGGTGTAATCAGCTCTGTACATGGTGTGCAGGGCTTTATTTTTGAGAAGAGGAAAACTTTCAATGCTAGGACAATTAACAGAACAATACACGGACGGGAAAAAAGTCATATATGGCGATATTTGCACATATTCGATGCGTCTGGAATTCCAGCTCAAACCCTGCGGGAGCCGTCAAACCGACAAAAGCCCGACACATGATATTTTTGCCAGAGGCCAGCACGGGGCCCTGTTTCATGCAGGCAAGGCATGGGACGGCAAAACACGGGACGGAACGCGCAATAAATATGACCTCAAAATGACAATTCCGGAATTGTTTTCAGGGGATCAGGCATTTATGGCGCTGGAAGACAAGAACGGGTATTTTGTCATTCTTCCCCCACAACAGGACAAACAAGCGGCTTAAGGGTAGCAACTCGGCGGGGGTCATTCCCCCGCCTTTTTTTTCAGAGAAACACATGTTAGAAATTATATTCATAATCGTTGTTGTTTTGAGCTTTTTGGTTCTGGCCCTTTGTGCGGCCGCGCTTATTTATGTTTACATATTGGAACAAACTTTTGATGAAAGGGAGTAGTGGGTGTCCCCCACCCCTCTAATAGGGGGGGCACCAAATACATAGAGGCCCCATGCACCGTTTTACCCCAGATATCTCTATAGAGGCCACAGACGGTTACGCCGCCCTCTTGGGGCACAACTGGGACACCATTCAAGAGTGTTTCAATTTGAACGTATCAGACGAATTGGAAGCCAGATTGGAAGCGGGAAAGGTACGGGCCCAATCCCGTTTTGATGATCAGGGGGACAAATTCGAGTTCGGGGGTAAAACATTTCAAATTCAGCCCAAGGGCACAAAAGGGAAATCGTGGGTTTTGAGTAATGATGATTTTATCATCATGTTTGGGCGCGGGGCCAAGGACTGGAAAGTTTCAGTCCGGTATCTGGCGGCGGGCCTCTGGGAATATGGCTTTGAAGCTCTAAAGGTTAAGATATTAACTATTTTGTTGAGAGAGTGCAAACCAGAGGGCAAAGAGGTTGTCATAGAAAATATCAAAACGTGGCAACGGCTCTCTCGGGCAGATTATGCCTTTGATTTTTATGCCCCCGAATTTTCAAAGGAAATGGAACGGGGCAATATAAGGGAAAAGCTTGTGTTACCGTCTGGGGTAAAAGGCGGTCTGGTGTTTGACAGCAATAAGGATGAAACCTTAACCCTTGGCATGAACCGGACGGGGCTACAAATACAGGTCTATGACAAGGGTAAGGAAATCACGGACATATCCGGTAAGACGTGGATGTATACGGTCTGGGAGCGCGAGGGCTTTTATCCGCCCGAGGATCAAAAGGCAAAACATATTTGGCGGGTAGAAATCCGGTTCGGGAAGGAATTTTTCAAGGATCGGGGCATATTGCTGTTTGAGGAGCTGGAAGAAAACCTGCAATTTTTGCTTTGTGAGGCATTATTCAAGCGCCGGATAGGGGAACCGGACCGAGATAGTAACAAGGCACGCTGGGCCCTGCATCCGCTCTGGGCGGCCACGTATGAAGCCTCTGGGCTGGCGGGGCGGTATTGCCCGATTGGCAGGCAAAGCACACTTTCAGCGCAGGCCAAGCTTGAAATCATGAAAAAAGGGCTGGCAGGCACGGTGCGCGCCGCCGTGATTTTAAAAGTGGGGGATTATGATGACCTTTCGGCAACAAACATGGCGTATCAAAGCCTGTGTGAGATGGAAGACGATAAGAGGCACCAAACCATGATTGAGAAAGTGAAGGAGCGATACCGATATGAGGGAGACGCGCGATAGCGTTTTTTAAGCGTTTTTGCAGTCTTCATAGCGGTAAAAAAGCGGTAAAAGGGGAATATGGTCATGCAAGCAAAAATGTCTGAAGAAGAATACAGAGGATCCTTAAAAAAATTTGGACTGGGCACGTCCGAGGCGGCGCAATTGATTTGGATCAAGACGGGCTCGGTTATCCGGCCACAAGTGACAGAAACACACCTCAATAGGTACGGGTCTTTAAGCCACGCCTATACGGCCGTGTACAGGTTTTTATTTCGGGAGATGGAGCGAGAACATGGACAGATCAGATAACCAAGAGGCGGCGGCGAAGGCGGATATAATCGCCCGCCCCGAAGTCACAGGCGGGGCAAGGAAGGGGCAGGAGGCACCGGAAAAGGCCGCGCTAGTTCCAGTAGAGCAACAGACGTTAGAGCCATCGGATTTGGAGAAGGCGGCCGGAAAGGTCATGGCCAAAACCATTGAAGACCTGAAAGAGACGTTCGGGCTGGAAAAAGATCAGGATTTTGCCCGTTTGATGAGTGAGACGCTGGAAGGCATGTTTTCAGCCATACGGGTGATGAGCGGCGCGCCGTGGGTCCGGTTTGCGGTGGCAGGCGGGGCTATATTGTTTGCGTTCACACCGCCTTTTATTCGGTATATGGCGGCAAAGAAGGAAGAAGAAGGAGTGAAAAAATGACAGCAGTATCAATAGTCATGGCAATTTTATTAGCGTTTTCATGGACAATATCCATGCTGGCGGCGTTTTTATTCGGGCAATCCTTGGCGTTCACGCAACAGATGAAACATAGGGAAACCTTGATGAACACGGTTTTTGAGAGGGTAGAAAAAGTGATCGGGAGGTTCAAACATGAAGAATTATAAGCTTTTTATCATTCCGGCGGGGATGGTGGCGGTGACTTTGGCGGCGATATTCTGGCCCAAAAAGGAAGCCTCAAGTGAAGTAGAAAAAGAGGAACCCACCATAAAGCCCGCGCCCGAGGGCAAGCAGACCACGGCAGACGAGGAAAGAAAGCGTCTTATGGCAGAAATGGGCCGCAAAGGAGCCGAAAAATCGGCGCAAGTGCGCAGGGCAAAGAAGGCGGCGCGGGAAGCATTGAAAAATGGAACAATTCCGGCATAAATCGGTCTTTGGTTATACAGGCACGGGAAAAAGCACACTGGCAAAGGCGCGGGCCCATTATTACCTAAAATACAAGCAACAGGTCATCGTATATGCCGGAAACTCTGATACGACTTGGCCAAAAGGGGTTCGGTATGCGTGGTCTGCTGAGGAGCTGGAAGAGATATTGACCAATCCGGAAAACCACGGGGCCTTTATCTTCATTGACGAAGGGGCAGGGCTCTATGACGAAGTGACACGCACGAAACATCCGTATTTGCATGGCCTGTTTATGCGTGGGCGCCATGATGGATATACAGTCTGGATCATCACGCAGTACACAACCTCTATCCCGCGCAAGGTGCGGGTCAATTGCGCGGAGCGTTATATTTTCGGGACGGCGGACCGAAAAGATGCGGATATGATTTGGCGTGACTGCAACATGATCAATTATGAGGGTATTCCGCTCTGGCAGGCCATCATGGGCTTACAAAAATTCGAGTATTTCAAGTATTTGCATCCTGACCAGATCAGCAAGCACATGACACAAAAATTTTAAGCGTTTTTGTAGCCATTTTTAAGCCAATCTGTAGTCCCTTGGCGGATTTAAAGCTGTTTTAATAAAGCAGATTTAATTTTCATTTCTAAAAAAGGGACTTTGAAAAATGGCAAAAGGGACTTCAACAAAAACGATGGTAAAGGGCGTGGTCTGGCAGGGGCTGGCCTTTGGTTTGGGCGCGGCGGTGTTTGTACCTCTCATTTCGATGGTGGTAACAAAACTCGGCATCAAGCTGGGTTAATCGGGCAACGGGACAAGGGAGCAAAAATATGTCTTTTGAATTAAACGCAAGCTACAAAGCACGGATTTTTTACGAGCCAAACGGCTCTCAAGTGTACCGTTTCCCCAAAGGAAACATCTTCAAGGCCATGGACCTGCTCTTGAAGCTAAAAGTTAACATCATCACGTCTGTTTCATCCAACGCCCCTGATTTTCAGGCGTGCAACGCGATTGAGAACATTTCCTTGATCCGCAATTCCAATGAAATCGTGTGGTCCTTGTCTGGGCAGGCGCTGGCCTTGCTCTTCACGTATGACAAAACGCACGGCGTGGCGGCGGCATCCAACGCCGCGATTGCAGGCGCAGTGGCAAACAACGTGGCGGGCCAGCATTTCATGCATTGCCGGTTCTATCCGGACGATGCACCAAAGCCGCATGACTTTGGGGTAGATACCCGTTTTGCCGATTACGAATTGCGCGTCAAATGGCGCGATATCACGGCGGCCGGCACCTTGTTTGGCACAATCGGGTCTTCCATCACAACAACGAACACGAACAATTACCTTGAAGTCGAGCTCAAGGCGTTGGGCTTGCGGCCGAACCCCATTGACGGCTCACCGGACGGGCTCACAAACATTGCGCCTCTGGTTATGGGCCTGCGCGAAGAGCGGGGCGAGGTCAATTCGAGCAATACGCAATACGAGATCAATTTGCCCGATGGACAGGATTACCGCAATATCTTGTTGTACACCACACATGTGGCCAACACGTTGCAGGAAATCGGGGTCAATACGGTCTTGAACAATAAAATCAAGCTCTATGACACACAAAACCGGATCAAGCAGGACCGTTTAGCGGAAATGGTGCGGGAACAAACCTCTCAAAAATGGGGTCTGGGATCGGCCGTTCCTGCGGGCTTGTATGATTTTGCTCTCACACCGTACGGGGCTATCTCGGATGCAATCCGGTCCAGTGCGGTCACGGATTTGCGCCTCGGGCTGGACGTAACAAAATTGGCGAATGCAACCTACGTGCGGACAATTTACGTCACGCAGGAGCGGCAAGCGGCTTAAAAACCGTCATCGTTTGAATTTTCAAAAAGGGGCTTTGTATGGCAGGGACTTTGGCAAGTATTTGGGACGTGGTGCAGTTTGGGGCGGACAAAGCCATTCAGGTGCAGGAAAACCAGAACCAGTATGAAATTCAAAAGCAGGAATTGCAATACAAAGCCGCGAAGGAAAAAGCGGATGCGGCGCGGCAGGTGGCCTTGGCCACGCAAGGCCTTGTAACGTCCAATATGCTGAAGAATGTTGCATATTGGACGTTCGCGGGCGGCGTTGTGCTTCTCTCGTTCGACATCCTCTATAAAACATTTCGGGGGAAATAATGATACCCATTGCGGCATTAGCATCATTGGAGGGAGCGCTAAAAGGCGGTGGATCAACAAAAATTTCCACCAACACGGCGAACACCACAAGCCTAAATATTTCAAACATCCTGTCCAATTACGGGCAGGGGGATAATTCGGCTCCGGTATCGGGCTCACCAAGTGTAAGCGCGTCCAGCAATGCCAGTGGGCAGGACAGGCCTGTATCAAGCGTGTATCCCACGGGGGCTATTGGCTATGGATCGGATTTGACGGACACGGCGGAAAGCAATATTTCGGCAAATTCCGGCCTCACAGGCACGCCGGATATCACAACGCTCTTGATGATCGGCGCGGCGCTCTCTATCGGGGCGTATCTCATTTTTGGAAGAAAGAAGCGGGGATGATATGGGGGCCATTGTTCCTTTGATCTTATCGGTGGCGCGGTTGGCGTGGCCTGTTGTGGCAGGCCTTGCGGTCCTGAAACTAGGAAATGGCAGTCCCAATTCCCCTTCAACTACAGTCCCAAACGGCGGTATGTCAAAGCTGGAATGGGTGTTTGCGATTGGCATTATTCTGGCTGGGATTTACGGCATTAAACTTATGAAAGAGGTCTGGAAGTAATGGGGTTTTTGTCTGGTTTGACAAGTCTGTTTGGCGGCGGCGGTGGAAGTACCGAAGTCACTACCACGACAACAAACAAGACAACGGTAGACGTAAAAAACGAGATTGCAAACCTCATTGACTTGCAGGCTATGGCGGATGCGGTCAAGGCCATGGGTGATACCGTGGGGGGCGCTATCGGGAGCGTGTCGGATCAAACCAAGACCCTGTTTACGGGGCTTTTGGCACAAATGGGGGTCCAGCAACAAACGGCGATTTTAACGGCTGTTGTGCAGGCGGATCAAAAGGAAAAACAAAACGCGCTCTTTGAAAAGGCGCTGGGGTACGCGAAACTCGCGGCCATTTTATACGGGGTCTATTTTGTGGGGAGAAAATTACTATGAGTTTGAGTTCTGGAATTAACAAGTCTTTCCGCATTGCTTTGGATAACGCGCGCGCCGGTGAGCAAATATTGGCTCAAGGCCGCTTTGTCAAGATTGTCGATGCATCCAGCGCCACGGTGGCGGTGCAGGTGGCTATCACGGAGTCCTTTGAAGACCGCTATGAAACGCTTAAAAAAAACGGGTCGATTTATGAAGGCTCTGGTTTTAAAAAGATTTACCTGAAAAACGATGCGCAGGCAGGCGCGTGGGTCCGGTTGATCGTTTCAGACGGGCCGGAAGACTATAACGTGGAAAATCCATCAGCAACGCAGGTGGACAGTATTGCAGAGCCCGTCAAAACAAAGGGCGGCGCGAACCGGACCCACACGGCCGTAACGGTGGGTGTGGCGGCGGTTCAGCTTTTGGCCGCAAACCCAAACCGCACAGGCTGGAAAATCACAAACGGGGGCACGGTGCCAATTTATCTAGGGAACAGCGCAGGTGTCACCACGGCGGACGGGGACCTTGTGGCGGCCGGTGCGGCCACAGGCTTTGACGATGGGGACGCGCTTTGGGCAATCTCTGGTACGGCGGGGCAGGACGTGCGGGTCACAGAGGTGAGCGGCTAATGGGAAATCCAGTCATCGACAATGCGCCTGCTTTATTGGCCAAAGAAAACAATTGGAGGGTGCGGCAAATTTTTGGTGGGTCTGTTGCAAACATCACCCATGCCAATATTATTTTTGCGGATCAAAACCTCGGAAATGATAAGGCGTTTGGAATTAACAATATGGACGGCGTAGCCTCTTTTGCCTATTACAACGCCACGACTTTTGCGTACGAGCTCACAGAATTTCAGATGAAGCGTTTGAACGGGTTCTTGGCGTTTGGCTTGGCCAACGCAGGTGCGGGCAAGGTCAACGTCAACGGGTATCTGGAGAAAAATTACATTCTCTCTCCCTGCACGGCGCACTTGAACATGACGACAATCAGCGGGACCCCTGCAATCAACGCCTCGAACAATGTCACGTCTATCACGGATAACGGGGTAGGAGATTATACCGTCAATTTCACAACCGCGCTGGCCAACGCCAATTATGCGGTTAACATCACAATCATGGTGTCTGCCACGGAAGGCACAAACATGAACGGGGTCGTAAAAAACGCCTCACAAACAACATCATCTATTGGAATTTTGGTAGGAACGGCAGGAAATTCGCGGTCTGACCAAGAAAAAGTCTATCTATCTGTGTTCGGAGGTACCGCATAATGGATCATTGTATTTTACATGAAACGCCGGACGGAAAAGCGCTGATTACACATTTAGCGCCGGACTGGATTGCCATGCGACGGGCAGAAAATCCAGAGATGACGGACGAGGCCTTATTGCAAGAGGCGGCGGCGCAGATCAATTTGGTGAGTCATGAAATCATGCGCAAGGTGGATTTGCCAGACCCGTATTTTAGGGAAGCATGGGTCAAACAGGGAAAAAACTGTGTGGTGGACATGCCCAAAGCGCGCGCGGTGCACATGGATAAAATCCGCATTGTACGGGATGAAAAGTTGAAAGCGCTGGATATTGAAACCCTGAAAGGCATTGACGTACAGGCCCAAAAGACTGTTTTACGGGATATTCCACAAACCTTTAATCTCTCAACTCTCACAACGCCGGAGGACTTAAAAGCCGCATGGCCGGAGGTTTTAAAATGAGTTGGCAAATTCCTGTTTTGGGCTTGGCGGGGGCCTATTTTTTCCCTGTGAAGGATGGAAACGGACAAAAAACCAACGTGGGAAACAAGTATATCAAGCCTGCCTTGAAAAGGATTTTACCCGTGTTTGGCCCTGCGAAACAATCCGATATTGACACCATAGCGCTCTTGAAGGCTAAAGCCCTTTTGAAGGCCCGCGAAGGATTCCGGCGAGACGTGTATATAGACTCTGAAGGCTTTTTAACAGTCGGGATCGGTCATAAAGTGCGGCCGGAGGATAAGCTAAAATTCGGTGAGATTGCAACAGATCAAAGGATTAACACATGGTTTGAGCAAGACGTAAAAGCGTCTTTTGACGCGGCAAAATCGCAAGCCATTGACCTTAAAAATTACGACACCGATTTTATCGCGGCGCTTACAAGCGTGAATTTTCAGTTGGGCACAAACTGGAAGGGCAAATTCCCAAACACGTATAATTACCTGAAAAAAGGGCAATGGAAAAAGGCGATTGCAAACTTGCTGGATGCAAAATGGAACGAACAAACCCCCGTGAGGGTGGCGGATTTTATTGCCGCTATAAACAAAACTTATGGCTAAGAAAAAGGAGAAAAACGTGCGGGAATTATTGATAGGAACCGGTGTTATGGCCGTGGCGGGTTTTGGGTCTGTGTATTTTATCTGGGGTCATACGGGGGACCTCAAAAGCATAGGCTTTCGTGTAGCGGCGATTACGGCCGCCGCCTATCTGGCCATGAAAGCGTTCAAGGTGGCGTGATGGAGAATTTACAGACGGTATTAGAGCTGGCGCAGGTGGGGTTACTCTCTGGCATTTTCTTTCGCCTTGGGAATCACGGCGCACGTCTAAAGGTTTTAGAGGCAATCGTTTATAGAAAATGAGAAAAGGAGAAAAAGCATGAGTTATTTAAAAAACAGACTGAAAGAACCCTCAACCTATACGGCAATGTCCCTTTTGATTGGGGCGGCTGGCATTTTGGGGAAAATCAAGGAAGCCCCTGAAATCGCCCAAGCCGTGGATGCATCGGGGCACCAGTTTTCAACAGGGGATTATGTGGGCGGCGGCCTGTTTTTATTCGGCGCGCTTATGGGGATTTTCATGAAAGAAAAGGGAGGAAAGTAACATGGCAAGCAAAGGCAGAACCAGCACGGGACGTTTCAAAAAAGGGTCCAAAGCGGCCAAGGCGGCCGGACGCAAGGGCGGTAAAAAAGCCGCACGGAAAAAGAAGCGTTAGCGCTTTAACCGGTCTTTTTTGATGAGAGTATGCACCGCTTGGCGAGAAATCCCCAAGCGGTTTGCTATGTGGGCCACGGGGAGATTTTCAGCATAAAGCTGAGCCAAAAGCGCAGAACGTGATTTTTTCTTGGTATGTCTGGCATATCGTAAAATGAGAGGTAAAAGCCGTGTGGCATCGGTGTACGTGGATCCCATGTGCTGGCGGATAATTTCAATTTTGGTTTTATCGTCCAGATTGGAAAATAAGTCATGATCCGAAAAATGTTGGGCAATGTCATTCAGGTCTTTTTGCCGTTTATCAAGCCGTTCACGTTCTGACTTCATGCTTTTCAGGCGATTAATTTTAAGCTGGCAATCAATCGACATGTTTTCGAGGTAGGCAATAATTTGGTCAATCTCTGTATGCCTGACAGAGTAATACTCAATATTGAATATCATGACGCGACTCTTGATATGGGTTTTGGAATTTTTCGGTTATAACAACCTGCGATTGTATGTCAAGCGTAAAGTGTTTGGGAATGCCAAAAATTGACACGCCCGCGCAAAGCCGCGCACAACGCTTTGAAGAAAGAGTTTAATTTCCCATAATATATATTATCACTTTTTATCATGGCATATGACGGTTTTTCTTCCGCTTTAAGATGCTTTCATCATATCCACAAAGCGATCAAAGAGATAGTAGCTGTCCTGCGGGCCTGGCGAGGCTTCCGGGTGATACTGTACAGAAAAGGCAGGTTTGTCCTTAACGCGCAGGCCCTCGTTCGAGCCATCAAACAAGCTCACGTGGGAGACCTCGACATTAGCCGGCAAGCTCTCAGGCAAGACTTCAAACCCGTGGTTTTGGGAGGTAATCTCCACCGTGCCGGTTTGGAGATCCTTCACCGGATGGTTGGCGCCGCGATGCCCCAGATGCATCTTGCGGGTTGTGCCCCCTAACGCCCGTGCCAAAAGCTGGTGCCCCAGACAAATTCCGAAAATCGGCATGTTTTTTTCAAGCAGGCCTTGAATCATAGGTACGGCGTACACGCCGGTGGCTTCGGGGTCGCCGGGCCCGTTCGAGAGAAAAACACCGTCAGGTTTCAGGGCTATAATATCCTCAGCGCTCGTATTGGCTGGGACAACCGTAACATCGCAACCGGCAGACGCCAGACAACGCAGGATATTCCGCTTGGCACCGAAATCAACGGCTACAACCTTGAGGCGCGGGGCTTTTTGCACTGTATAGCCGTCTTTGATATCCCATGTTTGTTCGCGCCATGCGTAGGGCGCAGAACAGGTGACGTCTTTGGCCAGATCCATCCCTTGCAGGCCCGGCCATTGTTGTGCTTGTTCCAGAAGGGATTCGAGATCGAACTGCCCGCTTGCGTTATGGGCTATAATCCCGTTGGGCGCGCCGTTATCGCGGATATGACGTGTCAGGGCGCGGGTGTCCACGCCCGAAATCCCCGCAAGGGTATGTGTTTTAAGCCACGCATCCAGAGACTCTGTGGCCCGCCAGTTGGAAGGATCCGTCAGGTCTTCCCGTACGATCAAACCTCTGGCGGCAGGCGTCAGGGTTTCAATATCCTCTGGATTGGTGCCGACAATCCCGATATGCGGGAAGGTGAAAGTGATAATCTGTCCGGCGTAACTGGGATCTGTCAGGATTTCCTGATACCCTGTCATGGACGTGTTGAAGCAAATCTCTCCGCAAGCGGTCGTTTCGGCACCGATCCCCCTGCCCCAGTGCACTTTGCCATCGGCAAAGAGAATAAGAGCGGTTGCGCCTGTGGGGGGTTTTGGATTACTAATACGGGTCATCGTGCGAATCTTTCCAGCGTGGTTCTGCTAGAGACAGTTTTACTAACGGGTTTTAAGATAAAAGGGAAGCAAAAACGTGGAAAAAAGAACGGAAATTCATCTGGCTTTAAAAGAAGCCCTGAAAAACAAGGACCAGATCGCCCTTTCGACCATCCGTCTGATCGTGTCGGCGCTGAAGGATCGGGATATTGCGGCCCGCGGGACCGGTAATACCGAAGGGATACCGGAGGCCGATATTCTGGCCCTTCTCCAGTCCATGATCAAGCAACGCCTGGAATCCTCGAAAATCTACAAGGATGCAGGGCGTCCGGAGCTGGCACAACAGGAAGACTCTGAAATTCTCGTGATCCAGCGCTTTCTCCCCAAACAACTTGAGGAGGCCGAAGTGATATCTGCCATCGCGCAGGCCCTTGAAGAAACCGGCGCCAAAGATATCAAGGACATGGGTAAAGTTATGGGCGTGCTGAAAACCCGTTACGCCGGACAGATTGATATGGGCAAGGTGGGCGGTCTGATCAAGACAAAACTGGCGCAAGGGTAACGCGTCATGATCCACGCAGGGGCGCATATCGGAGGGATCACCTGCATTGTAATTTTTGTGACCTCTTATGCGCTGGTCTTGTTCGAGGAAAAAATCCATCTGAGCAAATCAAAGCCCGTGATGCTCTCTGCGGGCTTGATCTGGACGATCATCGGTTTTGTGGCGCCGGATTTTGGGGTGTCGCATCATACTCTCCACGAAGCGGTTTTCCATGGGCTGGGCGAATATGCGAGCCTCCTGCTCTTTTTATTGTCCGCCATGACCTTTATCAGCGTTCTGGAGGATCGCAACCTGTTTGCTGTTTTACGGGAAAAACTTGTGCAGAGCGGGATGTCTTTCCGGCAAATCTTCTGGGCCACCGGTTTTGTGGCTTTTTTCCTCTCACCGGTTGCCGATAACCTGACAACAGCCCTTGTGATGGGCGCGGTTGTTCTGGCGGTGGGCGGGACGGCTTCGCGTTTTATTGCCCTGTCCTGCATCAATATCGTGAGTGCGGCCAATGCGGGCGGCGCGTTCAGCCCCTTTGGCGACATTACGACCTTGATGGTCTGGCAGGCGGGGCATGTCGATTTCTTCGAGTTTTTTACGCTCTTTCTGCCGGCACTGGTGAATTTTCTGGTCCCTGCCCTTTTGATGAGTTTTGCCGTGGAGGCTGGCAAACCAGACCCCTTGACCGAGGATATTGCCCTGAAAAAAGGGGCTTTTTTTATTGCAGGGCTGTTTTTGGCCACCATTGCGTTGGCCGTGTGTTTCGAGCAGTTTTTGGGCCTGCCTGCCTTTTTGGGGATGATGACAGGCCTGTCCGTCCTGATGATGACGGCCTGGGGTCTGCGTTTCACGGAAGGACAGGACGACAGGCAGTTCAATATCTTTGATAATATCGCTAGAGTGGAGTGGGATACGCTCCTCTTTTTCTTCGGGGTGATTTTCAGCGTCAGCGGGCTGGCATTTCTGGGATATCTTGAGGCTCTTTCTCAAACCTTTTACACAGATCTTGGGCCACACGTGAGCAATATCGCAATCGGATTCGTTTCGGCCATATTGGATAATATTCCCGTGATGTTTGCGGTTCTGGCCATGGAACCCCAGATGGATCATTTCCAATGGATGCTGATCACCCTCACGGCGGGTGTGGGCGGAAGCTTGCTGTCCATTGGTTCGGCGGCGGGGGTGGCGCTGATGGGAACGGCGCGCGGGCACTATACATTTGCCTCTCACCTGAAATGGCTTCCCGCGCTCCTGCTGGGCTATATCGCTTCTATTGCCGTGCATTATATCGTCCATGGGCGGAGTATGATGGAGATTTTTGGATAGATGACAAAACATCTTGAATTCTGCGCTTTTATGCGTTAATCCATCAACCTCGGTATGACCATCATCAAAAAACAAGAATAACGGGAACCGAGACCTATGCCAAAACGCACTGACATTCGCTCTATCTGCATTATTGGTGCGGGGCCTATTATCATCGGGCAGGCCTGCGAGTTCGACTATTCCGGTGCGCAAGCGTGTAAGGCCCTGCGCGAAGAAGGCTACCGAATCATCCTGATCAATTCCAATCCGGCCACGATCATGACCGACCCTGATATGGCCGATGCAACCTATATCGAGCCCATTACGCCTGAAGTTGTGGCGAAAATCCTGCGCAAGGAACGCCCTGATGCGCTTTTGCCTACCATGGGCGGGCAAACCGCGCTTAACACCGCGCTGGCGCTCGTGGAAATGGGTGTATTGGACGAGCTCGGGATCGAGCTGATCGGCGCAAAGAAAGAAGCCATTGAAAAGGCGGAGGATCGCCAGAAATTTCGTGACTGTATGGATGAACTTGGCTTGGAATCTCCCAAAAGCACAGCCTGTCACACTTTGGAGGAAGCCAAAGACGCGCTGAAATTCGTGGGACTGCCCGCCATTATCCGCCCTTCCTTTACGCTGGGCGGGACAGGCGGCGGGATCGCCTATAACCGCGAGGAATTCGAGAAAATCGCGCGAGAGGGGCTGGATGCTTCACCTACCACAGAAATTCTTGTCGAGGAATGCTTGCTGGGCTGGAAAGAGTTCGAGATGGAAGTTGTGCGTGATAAAAACGACAACTGCATTATTATCTGTTCTATTGAAAATATTGACCCGATGGGGGTTCATACGGGGGATTCCATTACCGTGGCCCCTGCCCTGACCCTGACGGACAAGGAATACCAGATCATGCGTAATGCCTCGATCAAGGTCTTGCGCGGGATCGGGGTGGAAACGGGAGGCTCTAACGTCCAGTTTGCGATCAATCCGGTGGACGGTCGTATGCTGTTGATCGAGATGAACCCCCGCGTATCGCGCTCCTCCGCTCTGGCGTCCAAGGCTACAGGCTTTCCTATTGCCAAAATCGCGGCGAAACTTGCCGTCGGTTATACGCTAGATGAGCTCGGTAACGACATTACCGGCGGGAAAACGCCGGCGTCTTTCGAGCCCACGATTGATTATATCGTTACAAAAGTGCCCCGCTTTGCCTTCGAGAAATTCAAGGGTGCGGAGTCCACCCTCACCACGGCAATGAAATCGGTTGGGGAGGTCATGGCGATTGGGCGGAGCTTTGAGGAATCCCTGCAAAAGGCCCTGCGTTCTTTGGAAAAAGGCCTGACGGGCCTGAACAGCATCACGCCGGCCCTTGTGGATTCCCAGACCGAAAACCAGCATGACGAGATCCTCTCTAAAATCTCCCGCACAACGCCGCAACGCTTGCTCTATATTGCCGATGCCATTCGGGCGGGTGTGAGCAAGGAGAACATTTTCGATGTGTGCAAGGTCGATCCGTGGTTTTTGGGCCGGATTGAAAACATCATACAGGCCGAGAAAGAGATCCAGAAAAACGGTTTGCCTGTTTCCGCCGAAGGCTGGCTGAAAATCAAAAGGCTGGGCTTTTCCGATGCCCAGCTTGCACACTTGAGAGGTGTGGAAGAATCTCAGGTGCGCAAGGCCCGCCATAGTCACAAGGTCCGCCCTGTCTACAAGCGCGTGGATAGCTGTGCGGCGGAGATCCCGTCCGAAACACCCTACATGTATGGGTGCTATGAAGGATTTGGCGGGGAAATGGCTGAAAACGAAATGAATCCAACACGTGCCGAAAAAGTTGTCATTCTCGGCGGGGGACCCAACCGCATCGGGCAGGGGATCGAATTTGATTATTGCTGTGTCCACGCCGCCTATGCTTTGAAAGAGGCGGGGTACGAAACCATCATGATCAATTGCAACCCCGAAACCGTTTCGACCGATTACGATACCTCTGACCGCTTGTATTTCGAGCCTTTGACCGAGGAGGACGTAATCGAGATTATTCATGCCGAGCAACAAAACGGCACCGTCAAGGGTGTAATTGTCCAGTTGGGGGGGCAAACGCCACTCAAACTCGCAGATTCCTTGCAAAAGGCTGGGATTCCCATTTTGGGCACCTCCCCCGATGCGATTGATCTGGCCGAGGACCGCGAGCGGTTCCAGAAACTTCTTCAAAAAATTGGCCTGCGTCAGCCGCCCAATGGCCTCGCACGCTCCAAGGCCGAAGCAGAAAATATTGCGGAATCCATTGGATTCCCGCTTGTGATACGCCCCTCTTACGTGCTGGGCGGGCAGGCGATGCAGATCGTCCACACCATGAGCGAGCTGTCGGAATATATCAACACCGCTGTCAAGGTCTCGGGCGATACGCCTGTTCTGCTGGATCGGTATTTGAAAAGCGCAATTGAACTGGACGTGGATGCGCTGTGTGACGGGACGGATGTGTACGTGTCCGGCATTATGGAGCATATCGAGGAAGCGGGCATTCATTCCGGCGATAGTGCCTGTGTCCTGCCGCCGCACTCTCTCCCCCCTGAAATTGTAGCGGAGCTTGAAAAGCAAACCATCCAGCTTGCCAAGGCGCTTCATGTCGTAGGCTTGATGAATGTCCAGTATGCCGTGCGTAAAAACGATGAGACAGGCGCGCTGGATATCTACATTATCGAGGTCAATCCCCGTGCGTCCCGCACAGTGCCCTTTGTCGCCAAGGCGACGGGTGTGCCTGTGGCCAAAATCGCGGCGCGGATCATGGCGGGTGAAACCCTGTCCGATTTCAAGGGACAGCTACGCGGGATGAGCCGCAATCACTATGCCGTCAAGGCCCCCGTCTTTCCCTTCAACCGTTTTCCTGGTGTGGAACCCCTGCTCGGCCCCGAAATGAAATCGACCGGCGAAGTGATGGGCATTGATAAAGACTTGGCTCATGCCATTGCAAAATCACAGCTTGGTGCGGGCACCATTCTTCCCAAAGGTGGAACGGTCTTTCTTTCGGTCAAGAATGACGATAAAGCCGCCCTGCTCCCGCTTGCCAGAAGTTTGCAGGAGATGGGGTTTTCCCTGATCGGCACGAGTGGTACAGCGCGTTTTCTCAATGAAAATACCCTGAACGTCAAACGGATCAATAAAATTATGGAAGGGCAACCCCATATCGGGGATGCCATCATCAACGGCGAGATTGCCCTGATGATCAATACCACAACCAAAAGTTCGCAGGCCGTAGCCGATTCCGGCAATATCCGGCGCATGGCCATGATGCATAAAATTCCCTATTATACTTTGATGACCGCCGCAACAGCCTCCATTCAGGCCATTCAGGCGATCAGGACCAAGGACAGTGATGTCGCGCCGATCCAGAGTTATTTCAGTGAAGTGCCAAAGAAACGGGATGCGGCTTGACCTTTCCACCCAAACCTTTTAGAGTTGGGTCTGATCTGTGATACCAACCCCGCCCCTGTTACGGCGGGTTTGTTTTTTTAATGAATAAGGATGGATAGACACCATGGAAAAAGTACCGATGACAACGAAGGGGCATGTCGCCCTCGAAGCGGAACTCAAGGATCTGAAATCCGTCCAACGCCCCGCCATCATCGAGGCGATTTCCGAAGCCCGTGCCCACGGAGATTTATCCGAAAACGCCGAGTACCATGCGGCCAAGGAACAACAAAGCTTTATCGAAGGCCGGATTCAGGAGCTGGAATCGGTTTTGGGGCGTGCGCAAATTATAGATCCGGCCAGCCTGAGCGGCTCTACCGTCAAATTCGGGGCGACTGTCAAACTGGTTGATGAAGAAACCGACGAGGAAGTGACCTACCAGATTGTAGGAGATTACGAATCGGACACCGAGTCCGGAAAAATTTCCATCAGCGCCCCCATTGCCCGTGCCCTGATCGGAAAATCCGAAGGCGATACCGCCCGTGTTCAGACGCCCAAGGGCACGCGCACCTATGAAATTCTGGCCCTTGCCTTTAAAGGATAAGATTTCTATGCTGGTGAGATCATGAGCTCTATGAATCTTTCCTCTTCTGCGCCCCTGTCATCCCCTGTGTCTGCTGTCCCTTTCGAGGGGGCAGTGAGCCTTATGGAAGTGTATCGCACGATCCCTGTTCCACCATCATCCGGAACATGGTGGCGCAAGTTCTTTGCCTTTGCAGGGCCTGGCTATCTGGTGGCGGTGGGGTATATGGACCCTGGAAACTGGGCTACGGCGATTGCGGGTGGGTCTGCGTTTGGGTACCAGCTCCTGTTCGTTATTCTGCTTTCCAACCTTATGGCGGTTGTATTACAGGCTTTGACGGCGCGTCTGGGGATCGCTTCGGGGCTGGATCTGGCGCAGGCCTGCCGGCGCACCTATCCGCGCCCTGTCAATTTTTGCCTGTGGGTTCTATGCGAGATTGCGATTTGTGCCTGTGATCTGGCCGAGATTATTGGTACGGCCATTGCCCTGAATTTGCTGTTCGGGTTTCCGCTTGTTTTGGGGATCAGCCTCACGGTGCTGGATACATTTTTGATTCTTTTCCTGCAATCCAGAGGGTTTCGGTATCTGGAAAGTTTTATTTTGGCGCTGATTGTCCTGATTGCCGTGTGCTTTGCTGTCGAGCTGTCCTTGTCTCATCCTGAAATGTCCGAAGTGTTGCGGGGGTTTGTCCCTTCCACGGCCATTGTCTCCAATCCGGCCATGCTTTATATCGCCATGGGAATTCTGGGCGCCACCGTCATGCCGCACAACCTGTATCTGCATTCAGCGATTGTGAAAACCCGTGCCTATGATTCGTCTTTGACTGCGAAAAAAGAAGCCATAAAATTTGCAACAGTGGATTCAACGCTGGCCCTTTCTCTGGCCCTGTTTATCAATTCGGCCATTCTGATTTTAGGGGCTTCGGTCTTTTATACGCAAGGGTTGCGGGATGTGGTGGAGATCCAGCATGCGCATGCGCTGTTGACCCCCCTGCTCGGCACGGCGCTGGCCAGTACCTTGTTTGCGCTGGCCTTGCTGGCTTCGGGGCAAAATTCAACCGTGACCGCGACGCTGGCAGGCCAGATCGTGATGGAGGGGTTTTTGGACTTGCGTCTTCCGCCGTGGTTGCGCCGCCTGATCACGCGGCTGTTGGCGATTGTCCCTGCCTTGGCCGTGGCGATTTTGTACGGCGAATCAGGAACATCAAAGCTTTTGATCCTGTCTCAGGTCGTGCTCAGTCTGCAACTGCCCTTTGCGGTGATCCCGCTTGTCCAGTTTACCCGTTCAAAAGCCATCATGGGGGATTTCCGTGTGAACTGGCCGCTTTTCGCCCTGTCTGTGGCCATTACGGTCGTGATTGTCGCCTTGAATCTGAAAATGCTCTATGATCTGCTCGTTTAGGCGAGATTTTCTTGACATGCCCTGATTTCCGTGTATATTCCGCATCTTGAAATTAGCATACAAGCAGGTGACGTCATATGTTCGCAGTAGTTCGCACTGGTGGAAAACAGTATAAAGTCCAGAAAAATGACAAGATTGAAGTCGACAGACTGGATGTGCAGGCTGGCGAAACCGTCAATCTTGATGAGGTTTTGTTTATTGGGGACGATAAAGCCGCCAAGGTAGGCGCGCCCTTCGTTGCGGGTGCCAAGGTTGTGGCTGAGGTCCTTTCCCAGAAACGCTCCGAGAAAATCACGATTTTCAAGAAAAAGCGTCGCCAGAATTATCGCCGTAAAAACGGGCACCGTCAGGATATGACCCTGATTCAGATCAAAGACATCAAGGCCGCGTAAGCGCCCTTTTAACCAGAGATAGAGGAGCAAGAGTATGGCAACCAAAAAAGCAGGCGGGAGTTCCAAGAACGGACGGGATTCAGCAGGGCGTCGTCTGGGCGTAAAACGCTATGGCGGAGAGATTGTTCTGGCAGGTAATATTATCGTGCGCCAGCGCGGCACGCAGTACAAGCCAGGTAAAAATGTCGGCTTGGGCAAAGATCATACGATCTTCTCCCTTATTGACGGGCAAGTTCTGTTTTCCAGAGGTGTGGGGGACCGTCCTATCGTGCACGTGCTTCCGGCCAATGATGGACAAAACGCACAGGCCGCCCAGTAGTCTTTTTGAATAACAAGGCATCATGAAGAAGGGAGAGGCATCGCCTTTCCCTTTTTTTAATGTCAGGAGGATACCGGTCATGAAGTTTCTCGATGAAGCCAAAATCTATCTCCAGAGCGGAGATGGTGGTGCAGGATGTGTAAGCTTCCGGCGGGAGAAGTTTGTCGAGTTCGGTGGGCCTGATGGCGGGAATGGCGGTAAGGGTGGCGATGTAATTTTTGAAGTGGTTGATACCCTCAACACCTTGATTGATTTTCGTTATCAACAGCATTTCCGCGCGGAAAAGGGTGGGCACGGGATGGGAGAAAACCGTACAGGCGCCGGCGGCAAGGATTGCATCATTCGCATTCCTGTCGGGACACAAATTCTGGACGAGGATAAGGAGACCGTGCTGGCCGATTTCGTCACGGCCGGAGAGCGCGTGCTTTTTCTGAAGGGCGGTGATGGCGGGTTCGGAAATGCGCATTACAAAAGTGCCACCAATCAGGCCCCGCGGAAATCCACACCTGGCTGGCCTGGGCAGGAGGTCGGTATCTGGCTTCGCCTCAAACTCATTGCGGATGCGGGGCTGGTGGGATTGCCCAATGCGGGGAAATCGACCTTTCTTTCGGCGTCTTCCAATGCCAAGCCCAAGATTGCCAATTATCCCTTCACGACCTTGCATCCCAATCTTGGGGTTGTGCGTGTAGGGGAATATGATTATGTGATTGCCGATATTCCTGGTCTGATTGAGGGGGCGCATGAAGGGCATGGATTGGGCGACCGGTTTTTGGGTCATATCGAGCGGACAAATGTTGTGCTCCATCTGATTGATGCCACGCAGGACGATATTATCGGCGCGTACAAGACCATCAGAAATGAGTTGAAAGAATACGGGCATGATATTGACCAGAAACATGAAATTGTTGCTTTGAATAAATGCGATGCGCTGGGCCCTGAGCTTTCGCAGGTGCAGGCTGATGAATTGCAGACAGCCATTGGGGTGCCCGTCTATCAAATTTCAGCGGTCACTGGTGCAGGCGTACGGGAGATTTTATTTATGCTTGGCCGGATTATTGCTGAAGAAAAATCAGATAAAACTATTTTAAATCAATAAATTATATTTTGTAATCGTATGTAAAAAATGATAAAATCCAATCAGATCATTGAAAAATCAAAATGTATTGTGATAAAAATTGGAACCGCTCTGGTGGCCGAGCGGGATGGCACGGGCCTTAAAAACGCATGGCTTTCCGCTTTGGCGCAGGACGTCAGCACCCTTGTTTCAAAGGGCAAGAATGTTGTGATTGTGTCATCCGGTGCCGTGGCGCTGGGCCGCAAGGCCATGGGGATTGGCCTGAACATGCCCCCCTCCTCCATCCCGCTTGAAATGAAACAGGCCGCTTCCGCTGTCGGGCAATATCATTTGTTTGATGGCTACCACAAGGCCTTTGCGCAAGAATCCCTTCCTTTGGCGCAAGTTCTGATCACCATGTCCGAAACAGAAAACAGGCGCATGCATCTGAACGCACGGGCGACGCTTCAGGCGCTCATGGCGCGCGGTATTATTCCCGTCATCAATGAAAACGACACGATCTCGACAGGTGAAATCCGTTTTGGCGATAATGATCGTCTGGCCGCCCGCGTGGCCCAGATGATAGAGGCGGATACCGTCCTCTTGCTTTCGACAACGGATGGTCTTTATACCGCTAATCCTGACACGGATCCGCAGGCGGTCCATATTCCGTACGTGTCTGTCATAGACGACACTCATCTGGGCATGGCGGGCGATGCGATTGCGGGCCTTAGCACGGGGGGTATGAAAAGCAAGATCGAGGCCGCCATGACAGCCACCCGCTCCGGTATCCATATGATCATTGCCAATGGGTGTATGCCTCATGCTCTTGGGGGCTTGATGAGTAAGAGCGCGCCCCGCTCTACGGTTTTTCAGGCACAAGGCACTATACGAAATGCCAGAAAACGCTGGATTGGAGCACATTTACGACCCAAAGGTATTGTTATTCTTGATGATGGTGCTGTAAGCGCCTTAAAAAGCGGAAAAAGTTTGCTTCCTATCGGCGTGAAATCGATAGAAGGGGATTTTGAGCGCGGCGACATTGTGGAAATCAAAAATCTGGCCGGAAAAAAACTGGGGATGGGGATATCGGCTTATGCGGCAGGTGATGCGCTCAAAATTATCGGCCAAAAAAGTGACGCGTTGGAAGGTATTTTAGGCTATGTGGGTCGGCAGGAACTCATCCACCGGAATGATATGGCACTTGATTTTTATGGTGATTCCCAATAAGAAGAGTACATTTTCCGTCATCCCGTGGGCATTTTGCGAAGCAAAATTCGCACACACGGGATCCAGAAAAGAGAGCGGCTTTGCCCGCTCACCTCACTGGACCCCCGCATTTTCAGCTTGTCTACGGCAAGCGGCGGGGGTGACGAGGTGTGTATCACTCTTATCTGTCAACGTCATCGACCGCAAAACAAGACGGGATGTTTCCAAAACAAGTGTTTGATTATGAGCTGATTTCATGCATCCTATCCTCACCGATTCAAGGAAGAAAATGCTATGACAAAAACACCGCAAACGACCTATTTGAAAGATTATAAGCCTTACCCGTTTCAAATCACTTCGCTTTCCCTGAATTTTGATCTCCATGAGGGGTACACCCTTGTCACCGCCACAAGCCATTTTAAGCGTTTGGATCAAGACGTACAGGAAGTTTTTCTGAATGGGGAAGGGCTGGAACTCGTCTCTGTTAAAATCAATGGCATGGAATCATCTATGTATACGATTGACGAAGCGAGCCTGCGCTTTCCCTGTCCCTCGGAAACAGAATTTACGCTTGAAATCGTGACGCGCATCACCCCCGAAACCAATACACGGCTCGAAGGGCTCTATATGTCCGGCGGGAATTACTGTACGCAGTGCGAGGCCGAAGGATTTCGCCGGATCACGTACTTCCCCGACAGGCCCGATGTTCTGACGGTGTATACTGTACGTCTCGAGGCCGATGCGCAAAAATTTCCCCTCCTGCTCTCTAACGGCAATAAAACTGATCAAGGGTCCTGTAAAAACGGACGGCATTTTGCCCTCTGGCATGACCCTTTCCCGAAGCCCTGCTACCTCTTTGCCTTGGTCGCGGGGAATTTGCAATCCCTCCACGACCGGTTTGTGACACGTTCAGGCCGGACTGTGGATCTCTACATCCACGTACGGGCGGGGGATGAGGGGCAATGCACACATGCCATGGAGTCTCTTAAGAAAGCCATGACGTGGGACGAGGACACGTACGGTCTGGAATATGATCTGGATGTCTTTCATATCGTGGCGGTGAGCGATTTCAATATGGGGGCCATGGAGAATAAATCGCTTAATATTTTCAATACGGCTCTTGTCTTGGCTCACCCCGACACGGCGACCGATCAGGATTTTGACCGTGTGGAAAGTGTGATTGCACACGAATATTTTCACAACTGGAGCGGAAACCGCGTGACGTGCCGGGATTGGTTCCAGCTCTCCTTGAAGGAAGGGCTCACGGTTTTTCGGGATCAGGAATTTTCTGCCGATATGAATTCGCGGGTTGTACAACGGATTGATGATGTGTCCCAGCTCCGCCGGCTCCAGTTTCCAGAGGATGCCAGCCCTCTGTCCCATCCGGTTCGCCCTGACCAGTATATCGAGATCAATAATTTCTACACCATGACAATTTATGAAAAAGGAGCAGAGGTCATTCGTATGATCCGGACCATTCTGGGGCCGGAGAAGTACCGCAAGGGCACGGATCTGTACTTTTCGCGCCATGACGGGCACGCCGTGACATGCGATGATTTTGTGGCGTGTATGGAAGAGGCGGGTGGTGTTGATTTGTCGCAATTCAAGCGGTGGTACGTACAGGCCGGTACGCCGGTTGTCCACTGCGAGGGGGTGTATGATCCGGCGCGCCGGACATACCGGATGACCTTTTCCCAGCATACGCCTGACACGAAGGGGCAGAGGGACAAACAGCCCCTTCATATTCCTGTTTGTATCGGGTTGCTGGATCTGGGTGGGTGCGATCTATTGTCCGGCGAAAAGGGATTCACAAAAACACTTCATATTCAAAAAGATACACAAGAGTTTATATTTGAAAATATCGATTCTCTGCCTATCCCTTCCATTTTAAGGGGATTTTCTGCACCTGTGAAATTGATCCATGACAGGCCGGACTCGGATCTTGCCGTCTTGATGCAATATGATTCAGACGGGTTTAACCGCTGGGAGGCGGGGCAAAAACTCTATGGCAAATTTATCCATTCTGCCTGTGATTCTCTGGAAAGGGCGGAGGACGCGAATTTTTCGGAAGTCCTGCTCTCTCCTATTGCGACGGTGCTGGAAACAGCCCGCAGAAAAGAGTCCGACAAGGCTTTTATGGCGCGGGCCCTCAGCCTGCCGGCGGTCTCTGAAATTGTACAGGAGCGTCCTCTGGCCAATCCGCCGCAGATTTTTGAGGCCAGACAGGCTTTGGTACGGGCGGTGAAAGGCTGTTTCCGTACGATTCTTGAGGAGATTTACCATGAAAACGCCGGAGACAGTGCGCCGGAACGGGCCCTGAAGAATGTCGCCCTGCTCTTTCTGACGGGCACCTTCGGGACTGGATGTGCGGCGCGGGCCAAGGCGCAGTATGATTCTGCGCAGAATATGACAGATCGTGTGGCCGCGCTGTCCTGCCTGACACAGATTGATACCCCTGTACGTGCCGAAGCGTTCGGACATTTTTATCATCAATTCAAATCCTTCCCGCTTGTTGTTGATAAATGGTTTTCTTTGCAGGCGCAATCGGTGCGCCCTGACTTTATGGAACACTTTAAAACCCTTGAAAAACATCCTGATTTCAATATTAAAAATCCGAACAGAGTGCGGGCGCTCTATGCGGGTTTTTCGATGAACAACCCCGTCCATTTTCATTCTGCGGATGGGGCGGGGTATCGCCTTTTGACGGAAGCCGTTTTGACCCTGAACGCCATCAATCCGCAGATCGCGGCGCGTCTCCTGACACCTTTGCGGAGCTGGAAAAGCTATACGCCCGATCATCAAAAGCATATCAAAGACTGCCTGCAACATATTTTGAAACAACACAATTTGGCGCCTGATATTTATGAAATCGCAGAAAAAAGCCTTCACGCCTGACTTTCATATGGAAGAGTCCTGTGACGGGCCCGTTTGTGGTCTGGACGAGGCAGGACGCGGTCCTATCGCAGGACCGGTTGTTGCGGCGTGTGTTTATATACCCGTGCCCGTCAAGGCCATGCCCTTCACAACCCGTCTTCGGGACAGTAAAACCTTGTCACCTCGGATACGGGAAGCGCTTTATGCGGAGATTGTCGGGTATTGTCGGTATGGTGTGGCTGTGATCGAGTCGGATGAAATAGATCGCATCAATATCTTGCAGGCCTCCTTGAAAGCCATGTCCCAGTCATACACCCTCATGAAGCAGACCTGCATGCTGGCGCTCGTGGATGGCAACCAGCCCCCTCTCCTGCCCTGTCCGGTACGGACCGTTGTAAAAGGGGATGCGCTTTCCGTATCCATTTCTGCCGCCTCCATTGTGGCAAAGGTCACGCGGGACAGGATCATGCAGGCGCTTCACGGAGATTTTCCGCAATACGGATGGGACCGGAACGCAGGCTATCCCGCGCCTGCCCATAAAAAAGCCCTGTTGACGCATGGCGTCACGATTCACCATCGGCGGAGTTATGCGCCCGTTCGGGCGGTGCTTTCCCAATAACACGCTGATTCAATTATGGGAATCAAATATTTTTTCCGACAAAACGCTTGACCTCGATTCGCTTTTGACTCATGATTCGGTATTGTAATCACAATAAGGGAACGAAATGTCGAGTCAAAAAAATAAAAAATCCACAAATTTAATGCTGGACCGGATCATAGTCGGAGACTGTGTGTCCCTGATGAAAAAAATGCCTGCCGAGAGTGTGGATTGTATTTTTGCCGACCCGCCCTATAACCTTCAACTGGGCGGCGAGTTGTTCCGGCCCGACCATTCCCGCGTGGATGCGGTGGATCAGGACTGGGACCAGTTCGAGTCTCTGAAAACCTATGATGCCTTTACGCGGCAATGGCTTTCTTCTGCGAAAACTCTTCTGAAACCGGACGGGTCCCTTTGGGTCATCGGGAGCTATCATAATATTTTTCGGCTCGGTTATATCCTGCAGGATATGGGGTTTTGGGTTTTGAACGACATTATCTGGCGGAAATCCAATCCGATGCCGAACTTTCGGGGGCGGCGCTTTACGAATGCACACGAGACCCTGATTTGGGCCAGCAAGTCCAAGGAGTCCAAATATACCTTCAATTATGAAGCGATGAAAAACCTGAACGAGGACGTCCAGATGCGCAGTGACTGGACTTTGCCGCTTTGCACGGGGGGTGAACGTCTCAAAAAAGAGTCCGGAGAGAAAGCGCACCCGACGCAAAAGCCGGAGTCCCTCCTCTACCGCGTGATTATGGCCTCGACTAAAAAAGACGATGTCATCCTTGATCCATTTTTTGGAACGGGGACAACGGGCGCCGTGGCAAAAAAACTGGGGCGGCATTTTATCGGGCTGGAACGGGACCCCGAATATGCGGCGGTCGCACAGGCGCGGATCGAATCCATTGACCCGCTTGCTGTGAACCTGATCGAGACGAAGGCCAAACGCGAGGCAACCCGTATCCCGTTTGGGAGCCTGATCGAGCAAGGGTTGCTCAAGCCCGGGGCTATCCTGACAGACTCCCAGAAACGCCATACAGCAAAGGTTCATGCGGACGGGAGCTTAATCGTACAAAACCGGCTGGAAAGCATGCGGGGGTCTATCCATAAGGTCGGGGCCGCTGTGCAGGGGGCTCCCAGCTGTAATGGCTGGACTTTCTGGCACTATGAACACCAAGGTGTGAAGCGACCAATCGACACCTTGCGGGAGCAATTAAGGGAGCGTGGAAGCGCCAAAGATCTTCAATCTTAGGAAGGTCTTCCCTTATTGTGGCGCACCGTCTTGCTGGAGCTTTTGTTTCAGACGCTCCTGATATATCCTCTTCATGTCGCTGTCCCGTGAGGATTCGAAATCGTCCATGCCCAAAAAATCTTTCGAGAGCACGAGAATTTTTCTTTCCTTGTCCAGATAGACCTCGAGTTTTTCCAGCACAGCAAAAACCTTAGCGAGCGTATAATCGTTGTCAACAACCCTGTCGCCGTTGTTACCGAGAACCTTGAAGTCGACAACGATATAGGCCTGCCTGTTATTATAAATATCATTGAGGTTTTGCGCAGAAGTCTCTTGAGCGACGGCCAGTTTTTCTCTGATATAGGGCTCGGCAATTTTTCGTGGGACAGCTATTTTTTCAAGAATAAAAGGCCGGTTGAATTCAACTTCGAGTCCCTTTGGATACCCTTGAACCTCCCTGTCGGCATTTCCGCAAACAGGTTTGGCAATATCTGCCGGAATCACTTCAAAACGCGTCAGTCCTTTGTAACGGAATTCATCCATGATCTCGAAGGTCTGTGTGTTCAGGTCATATTTTCCCAGATACAGAGGCTGTACAAACTCGAACCGAACGGGAAATGTGGCGGAGTTTTTCATCAGGTGCTGTTGTGTAGAATCAAAAATATCCTTCCATTCCAATTCGTTGAAATAAAAGTCTGTGTAAAGGTTACATTCATTGATCAGAAGATAATTGTTGATATGGGCGGGGTTCTCAGGGTCCATTTTCCCTATGGCCCAATAGAGTTTTGAAAGGCTGTTCAGATCAATTTGCTCATATTGCTCCATACCCTTCTTGGGAACTGACGGCGGGACGGCGGGAGATTGCGCTTGCAGGAGCCCCTCAAACCCGATGAGACCCAAAGCAGAGAGAAAAATTATTTGCAACAATCGAATCATTTTGAATACCTCGTCTTTTTTTCATTGTACGGGAAAGAGGCTTGTCTGAAAAGCGCTGTTGCTTTTTTGAAGAGGCTGGGGAGCCCCTGATAGGCTGTCTCTGCCTCTTCCCAGTAATAGGATTCATCAGGCACACAGGGCGTGCTGAGGGTCCGTTCGTAAAGGGAGAGTTCCAGATCGAAATGTGTAAAGGTGTGGGAGACTTTCTTTTCCAGGGACGGGGTATTCATGCCCTGAAGGAATGGCAGGTGCGTCAGCGCCGAAGGGGTTTCAAGCCACGCCGTTGTGGGAAGCCCTGTCATGCCTGCAAAGAGCCCTTTGTCAGGGCGTTTGCAGAAGAGGACCTGACCGGACGGTGCTGTGATCCAGTAGACATGCCCGTATTTTTGCGGGCGGGATTTCTTCCGGTTTTTTCGCGGAAGCGTTTGGGCGATACCGGCTTGCAGGCCTTTACATCCCTTCCGGAGAGGGCAGGCGGCACAACGTGGCGTCTTTCCAGCAATACAAATATCCGCGCCGAGATCCATCAGGGCTTGCGCAATATCTCCGGCGCAGTGGGGGGCGGGTTTGAAAAAATCATCGGCCAGGGCTCTGAGGTGTTTTCTAGACTCTGGCAAGGGCGTTTCGACAGCAAAAAAACGGGAGAGGACCCGTTCGACATTCCCGTCCACGACCGTGGCGGGATGACCAAAAGCAATGGCAGAGAGAGCCGCACTGGTGTACGCCCCTATGCCAGGCAGGGCTTTGAGGCTTTTTTGATCTTCGGGAAACACTCCCCCGTGTTCCAGAGAGATGACTTGCGCGCATTTATGCAGGTTTCGGGCGCGGGCATAGTACCCCAGTCCCGCCCACGCTTCCAGAATGTCTTGTTCCGGCGCCTGCGCCAAAGCCTCTACCGTTGGCCATCGGGCCAGAAATTTGTGGTAATAGGGTTTTACAGCCTGCACCGTGGTTTGCTGGCACATGATTTCTGAAAGCCAGACGGCGTAGGGGTCTGGTTTCTGGCCGTCCTTGCGCCGCCACGGGACATCCCGTTCGTGGTTTTCATACCACAGGAGCAAGGCCTTCAATGTTTCGGGAATCCTGTCTGGCTTTTTCTGAGTCACAATGTGTCTGTTCTTCTGCATAAGATCATTTTTGTTTTCTTCCGGCCCGTGTTGGCGATATAGTACAGTGCCTGCACGGCATGACACACTGCATATTATACGGATTATAAAAGAAAAACCATGCGCCCGTTATCAGAATCCACGGCCCGTGTTGCGGGGAAATCTTTCGAGCGCAAATTTATTGCTCTGGGCCGGATTGTAAAACACTGGCCGGAGATTGTCGGCGAAGCCTTGTCCGAAAAAGCCCAGCCCGTCAAAATCCATTACAGAAAGAAAGACAAACAGCAAAAGCCTGATGCGCTCCTTGAGGTTGCGACCAGTAGCGCGGATGCCACTCTCCTGCATTATCAGAAAGATTTAATTCTGGAACGGATGAACCAGATTTTTGGAGAACGCTGGATTACCGGAATCCGTTTTGTGAATATTCCGGCCAATTCTGGCGGAATCAAACGAAAAAAAGCAAGAGAGCCCTTGACGAATCAGAAAAAAAAGCATTTATGCGATATGTTGGAGACCGTGGAAGATCCGGAGGTAAAAACCAGACTGGAACGCTTGGGCGAGGCCATTCTGACTGAAAGCCCGTAAGGCCTGTGGCCACAATGTGACTGTAACCACAATTTTAGAGTGAAGAAACCATGAAAGTGACGGCAATCAGCCTGAGAAAAGGCAATGTCATAGAATATAACGGCAAGTTGTGCGTGATCGTGAAAAACGAGATTTTGCAACCTGGAAAGGGCGCGTCCGTTTCCCAGATTGAAATGCGGGATATCCGGACCGGCAACAAGGACAATGTCCGTTTCAGAACACAGGAAACGGTCGAGCGTGTCCGGCTGGAGCAGGATCAATACCAGTTCCTCTACGCCGATGACAATGGCTATAATTTCATGCATCAGGGCACGTACGAGCAAATCATCATCCCGCGGGATGTCATCGGCTATCCGGCGGTGTTCCTGCAGGAAGGCATGATTGTAGAAGTCGAAACCTTTGAAGGCGAGCCTTTGGGAGTCTCCTTGCCTGATACGGTGATCATGAAAATTATAGAGGCAGAGCCCGTTGTGAAAGGCCAGACGGCCACAACCTCCTACAAGCCAGCTATTATTGAAAACGGGGAAAAAGTCATGGTGCCCCCGCACGTGGGATCGGGGATCCGGATCATTGTCCGCACCGAAGACGGTTCCTATGTCGAGCGGGCCAAGGACTAGGACAACACGAAAACAACCATTCTCTTTGTTAAAAGGCGTATCACTGTATGGCTCTGCACTCTCCGGATTTGATGATCATGATACGGGCGGCGGAAAAAGCCGCCAAATCCCTGATACGGGATTTTGGAGAAGTGGAGCAGTTGCAGGTCTCCCAAAAGGGGCCCGGGGATTTCGTCAGCGCGGCGGACCGGCGGGCCGAGAAAGTCCTGTTTGAGGAACTGCAAAAGGCGCGGCCCGATTACACGTTTTTGATGGAAGAGTCCGGTCTTGTCGAAGGCAAAGATCTGACGAAGCGCTTCATTATAGATCCCCTTGACGGCACCACGAATTTCCTGCACGGGATCCCCCACTGGGCGATTTCCATTGGTCTGGAGGTGGACGGTGAAATGGTCGCGGGCCTTATTCTGGACCCGATCAAGGACGAACTGTTTACTGCCGAGAAAAACGGCGGCGCTTTCATGCGGCGTAAACGCCTGCGGGTTTCGGGCCGGATTGATCTGATGCAGGCCACCATTGCCACCGGAGCCCCCCGCCGCTCCAAGGACTCCCAAGGACTCTTTATGCGGGAATATCAGGCTATGCTGGGTTTTACCCCGGGTTTGCGGCGCTTTGGCTCTGCGGCACTCGATCTGGCCTATGTCGCGGCGGGGCGCTATGAGGGTTTCTGGGAACGGGATCTCAAGCCGTGGGATATTGCGGCAGGCCTCCTGATTGTCAAGGAAGCGGGCGGTATCACGGGTAATATTGACGACGAACGCACTTCACCCCTGCAATCAGGTGCGGTTCTCGCAACAAACAGCGCGCTATTTTCTGATATCAAAAAGGTCTTGAAAGCCGCATGACGGGATGTTTTGTGACACATATCCGGATCATTGTTCTGCTCGGTATCGCTGGTATTTTGGGGTTCATTCCTTTTTTGCGCGCCCATGCCCTGGAATACCCTATACACGGGAGTCTTTCGTTTGAGTACGCCAATGCAACCTCCGAGGATCTCTCTTTGGAACAAAAGGAAGCCTTAAGAGCCCGATTTGTAGGAATGCTCAAAGATCTATCAGAATCCCGCCTTGAAATCAAAGTCGTGACACAAGGAGGAGAGGGTTCGGTCAGCACCTTGCGGCGTTTATCTTTGCGCCGAGCGCTTGCGCTGGAACAGTTTTTTGCTGGTTTTGGCATTGCCAAAGACCGGATAGACCTGTTGCCTCTGGGGAAAACTGGAGAAAAACAGTTAAAAAATGCAGTGGAATGTGCTATCCGCTTGCATTAGAGTGGTCTTGCTCAATAAAGGAGCCTTGTCATCCTGTTGGCATTTTGCGAAGCAAAATTTACACAAACGGGATCCATGAATGAGAGCGAAGGAGATAAAAAATGACTAACGAAGCCCCCCCTAAAAAAGCAGACAAGACGTTTTTGCTGGTCGCACTGGTGGCCTTTATGATACTGGCTGTTTTGTATGCGCTTTCGCTTTCTCCGCAGAAAGCGCCGGAAGTCGCAAGTGATGATAGCGCCGCGTCCCCTGCTACCGCAACGGCGGCCTTTGATCTGGAAAAAGCCAAAGCAGAGCATATTTTAGGGGATGAAAAAGCGCCGATCAGGATTACGGAACATGCTTCCCTCACCTGCTCCCACTGCGCGCACTTTCACAAGGAAAGTTTCGATGCTTTCAAAAAAGCCTATATCGATACCGGAAAGGCTTATCTGGTCTTTTCGGACTTTCCCTTGAATGCCCCCGCTATGAAGGCCAGCCAATTGGCGCGCTGTATGCCGGATGACAAATATTTCGATTTTATCCATGACCTGTTTACCACGCAGGATCAATGGGCGTTCAATGACAAGTACCTGATAACCCTCAAGACCAAAGCCAAAGAATTTGGCCTTGACGAGGCCACGGCACAGGCTTGTCTGGACAGCAAGGATCTGCAGACGGCTATTTCCGACAAGATGCAAGCGGCCGGCGAGCAGTGGTCCATTTCCTCCACACCCAGCTTTGTGGTGAATAACCAGATTATCATTGCGGGGGCCCTGCCTTTTGCCGAATTTGATAAAAAAGTGCAGGACGCTTTGGCAGAAATCCAGACCAGAACCACAACAGGTCTGCCGCAACCGGCAAATACTCAGGACTCTGGCCTTGCCCCTGATTCTGTCACAGGAGGAAGTGCTGTCCGGCATACAGTCATTACGCCTGAACCGGTAGAGCCTTCCCCTGCTACACCAGATTCTGGAGCAGAGTCCGAGGGGCGATGATCCAGTTTCGCAAACTTCGTATCAATGGCTTCAAATCCTTTGCCGACCGGACCGAGCTTGAAATCACGCACGGTCTGAATGGTATTGTGGGCCCGAACGGATGCGGCAAATCCAATCTCGTAGAAGCCCTGCGGTGGGTCATGGGGGAAAGTTCCGCCAAGCGCATGCGCGGGGATGGCATGGAAGATGTCATCTTTAATGGCACGGCTTCCCGCTCTCGCCGAAATCTGGCTGAAGTCTCCCTTCTGCTGGACAACACACACCGGACAGCGCCACAGCCTTACAACACCGGCGATGAAATCGAGATCAGCCGTAAAATCGAACGGGATCAGGGCTCCAGCTATAAAATTAACGGTAAAGCCGTGCGGGCACGGGATGTGCAGATGCTGTTTGCCGATACAGTCACGGGCGCGAACTCTCCGGCGCTGGTTTCTCAGGGGCGTATCACCCAGATCATCAACGCCAAGCCGCTGGACCGCCGGATCATACTGGAGGAATCGGCTGGCATTTCCGGCCTGTATGTCCGCCGTCACGAGGCGGAATTGCGCCTGAAGGCCGCCGACACCAACCTTCTGCGCGTGGAGGATGTGCTGGGGAGTATGGAAAGCCGTCTCTCGACCCTCAAGCGGCAGGCCCGTCAGGCCGCCCGCTACCGGAACCTCAGCACCCAGATTCGCCAGATGGAAATTCTGATGGCCTATATGGAATGGCAAAACCTGTCTGCGCGTATCCAAACGGCAGGCGCCCTGTTTGCCGAGGCTGAAACCACCGTGGCGCAAAAGCTGGGTGCCGTGGTGCAACTCACAAAGACTCAGGAAACGCAGGGGCAGGATCTCCCCGCCTTGCGCCAGAACGAAGCCAGAGCGTCTGCCGCGCTTCAGGCACAAAAACTGGCCCTGCAACGTCTGGAAGATGAAGCGGAACGCACTGAAAAGCTGATCGCTGATATGAAGGCGCAGGCGCGGCAAAACGAAACTGATACGGCGCATGAAACCCAGAGCCTGACGGAAAATGCGGAAGCGCTGGAGCGGATCGAGCGCGAGCACGCCCAGTTATTGGAAGCGGAAAAAACCGAAACCGGAAGCAGTGCAGAAAAACAAGACCTATGTGATACGCGGGCGGCGCACGTCAAAGGCCTTGAAGAGCAATATGCTGTCCTGCTGAAGGGGCATGCGGAAGCCAAAGCCCAGAAAAACGCGCTTCACCAGCGCATCCAGAGCCAGACCGCCCGTCAGACCCTTTTGAGCGCCCGCGTGGATTCGGCCCATAATGCGCTGGAAGCCCTGCTACAGAACGGCGATACCCCCGAAACCGATTACGAAACTGACATCGCTGAACAGGAGTCGCAGGCCGCGGCCCTGCAAAACCAGACAGAGGAGGCCCAGAACCATTTGGATCATCTGGTGCGGGATATTGAAACCGCCCGTACGGCCTTGCGGGAGATCGAACAGAAAAACGCAGAGTTCAATGCGGAGATCGCTACGCTGGAGCGCTTTTTAGCTTCTGGCACGGGGCAGGATTTCCCGCCGGTGCTGGATGACATGACCGCTGATGAAGGGTTTGAAAAGGCGCTGTCGCGGGCCCTCGGGGATTCCCTGATGGCCTCGCTGGATCAAAAGGCCGGTACGCTCTGGCAGGAGGCGCCCCAAAGCCGGAGGGACGTGCCTGCCCTGCCCGAGGGTGCGCAGGTGCTGGCGCCCCGTGTCAAAGCGCCAAAGGCCTTGCATCTGGCCCTTTCGCAGATTGGTGTTGTGGCGGACTTTGAAACGGGAGAAGCTTTGTGGGCCCGTCTGCAGTGCGGACAATCCCTTGTCTCGAAGGACGGAATGTACTGGCGCTGGGATGGGTTTTCCATACGGGCCGGTTCTGTCGACCGCCATGCCCAGACACTGGAGCAGAAGAACAAACTCGAAAGCCTGTGTAAAAACCGTCCTGCGCTGGATTTGGCATTGGAAAAAGCCCGCAAAGATCTGGAGGCTCATCTGGCACGGCAGGAGGACTTGAATATCCGGATAAAAATCTTCCTGCAGACCCAGAGGGATTTGAACGCCAGCCTGACCCGTACCCGCCAGAACTTTGCGCAGTTCAGGGAATCCCGCGCCCGCAGGGATAGTGAAAAAAACAGGTTGGAGGATCATCTTCAAACCGCACAGCACGATCTGGAGGAGGTCAGCAAGGCGCTGGAAGCCGATCAAACTCTACTGGCCACTGACGCGCATAACGAAAACCAGCCGCAAGAAGAAGCCCTTCTGGCCCTGAAGAACGCTCTGGACACGGCCCGCACGGAACACGCCGAATCCGTTCGTGCCTGTGATCTGTTTGTCCAGCAACACAATTCACGGCAGGCCCGTCTGCACGCCATGGCGGATGAACGGATCAATCTTCAGAACCGGACCATTCGGGCCCGTGAACGCCTCAGGCAGTTTCAGGAGCGCCAAACCACACTCCAGAATAAATTGGCAGAAATACTGGAAAATCCACGGAATTTTGAGCAAGAGCAGAGCGATCTGCTTGGCCGGATTTCAGAACAGGAGAAAAGCCATCGCGCCGTGGCAGAACAGATAGCGCGGATTGAAACCGCACGACAAGAGACGGACAAAGCCTTGAAGGAAACAGAAAATCTTTTGGGGCAGGCGCGGGAAGCCAGGGCCCATGCGCAGGCCACATGGGCCTCCCTCAAGGAACAGCACGATTCGATGCGGGCCGCCATTCAGGAAAAATTTGAAATGCCGCCACAAGACCTTCACGGGCATTCTGCGATCGAGATGGACGCGCTTTTGGATAATATCGAAGGGGTCCGGCACAAAAAAGAATCATTGATCAAGGAACGGGACGGTATCGGTCCGGTCAATTTGCGGGCGGATTTTGAGGCCGAAGAACTGGAAAAAGAGGTCAGCACCCTGATTCATGAACGCAATGATCTGTTACAGGCGATTGAAGAGCTCCGTGGGGGAATCCACAAAATCAACAAGGAAGCGCGGGAACGTCTCCTGACAGCCTTCGGGCATGTGAATGCCCATTTCCAGAGACTCTTTCTGCGGCTCTTTGGTGGCGGACAGGCCCATCTGGCCCTGATTGATTCGGAGGATGCGCTGGGTGCGGGGCTGGAAATTTATGCCCAGCCCCCTGGTAAAACGCTTCAATCGCTTTCCCTGCTATCGGGCGGGGAGCAAACCATGGCGTCTATCGCCTTGATTTTTGCCATGTTCCTGACCAATCCCTCGCCCATCTGTGTACTGGACGAGATTGACGCGCCGCTGGATGATGCCAACGTAGACCGTGTCTGTACCTTGCTGGAGGACATTGCGGAGCGCGGTGAAACCCGTTTTTTGATCATCACCCACCATCGCCTGACTATGGCGCGGATGGACCGCCTGTATGGTGTGACCATGGCGGAGCGCGGTGTCTCCCAGCTTGTATCGGTAGATCTTCAGCAATCCTTTGATTTTCTTGATGAGGCGGCGTAGGCGAATATGACCCAGGATTTGGACGATCTCGCCTGCAAAATAGAGCAGGCCCGCGCAGGAAACCCTGAAAAAGCGGCCCATAAAAAGAAGGAACTCCAGAACAAGGCGGGTATGCAGGCCGGTATGGAGTTTGTTATTGCCATTACGCTTTCCAGTTTTTTGGGATTCAAGCTGGATCAGTGGGCCGGTACCATGCCGCTCTTCCTGATACTCTTTTTTCTTCTGGGGACGGGGGCAGGTTTTCTGAGTGTTTTTAAAGCCTCGCAAAATTGTGGGGCCGGTGTTGGATTTTCTGCATTGCATAAGGAAGAAAAAAAGGCTAAGAAGACACCAAAAGATTAAAATCTTAAGAAATAAAAGGAAAAGGTCGAACGTGTCTGATCCCATTCACCAGTTTATCATCGAGCCTCTCGTGCGATTCGAGCCCTACGGCATCAATCTGTCTTTTACAAATTCGTCCCTCTGGATGATGGTGGCCGCCGCAACATCTATCCTCTTTTTGACCGTCTCTATCCAGAAACAGGCTCTGGTGCCCAGCCGCCTGCAATCGGTTTCGGAGATGCTATATGAATTTATCGCCGGTATGATTCGGGAGAATGTCGGGTCCCGTGGCCGGCAGTATTTCCCGTTTGTCTTTACCCTTTTTATGGTGGTCCTGATGGGGAATGTTCTGGGGCTTCTCCCCTATGCCTTTACCTATACCAGCCATATCATCGTGACAGGGGCTTTGGCGTCCTCTGTTTTTCTGGCCGTTGTGGCTTTCGGGTTCAAGAATCATGGCCTTCATTTCCTGTCGCTGTTTGCGCCGCCCGGCGTGCCGCTGGCTTTGCAGTTTCTGATTGTGCCGCTGGAGCTTCTCTCCTTTATGACACGCCCCTTTACGCTGGCTCTGCGGTTGTTCGCCAATATGATGGCGGGGCACCTGATGCTCAAGGTTTTTGCGGGCTTTAGCACGATGTTGCTGGGGCTGGGGGGGCTGGGTGTGCTGGCGGGTGCCGTACCGATGCTGTTCAATGTTGCCCTGTTGGTGCTGGAATTGCTGGTGGCGGTATTACAGGCCTATATTTTTGCAATATTAACCTGCATTTATTTGAAAGATACGGTTGATCTTCATCATTAAATATGTAGGATACGCCCGAAAAGAATTCAAACTTGAATACGGACTGACATTTAAACCAAAAGAAGGAAACGAAAACGATGGAACTTGAATCTGTGAAATTGATTGCGGCGGCTGTTGCGCTTTTGCCTATGTTTGGCGTGGCAATAAGCTTGGGGATGATTTTCTCGTCCTACAACGATGCGATTGGCCGTAACCCTAAAGCCGATGAAATTCTGGGTGGCAAGTACATGCTGTTCTTTGCTTTGACAGAAGCGTTGGCGATTTTTGCGCTCGGGGTTTCTCTCCTGATTTTGTTCAAGTAAGACATTTTGAAGTGTTCTTGATGCGCAGGATGTATTTGAAAATTGGGGTAAAGGTGCTCTTGTTCTGTCTTCTGGCAGGGCCCGCCTTTTCTGCCGATCCTCTTTTGGATGAAATGTCGGGGGAGACTTCCCCTGTCATTTCGGCGGCGCCAGCCCCTTCTGCGGGACACGAAGGTGAAAGTCCTGTGATCTCACCAGATATTCAGGGCCCTCAGGGGCTTACCCTGCAACCTCTCGAAGGGGGAGGCTCTCATGTTCGTGAGGCAGAACATTCCATTTCTGCGGGCTTGCCCCAGATGGACCCGACATGGTTTGCCAGTCAGGTCTTCTGGATGGCTGTGACCTTTGTCTTGCTCTATGCGGTGTTCTCTACGAAAATTTTGCCGGATATCTCTTCCACACTGGAAAAGCGCCGGAACCAGATTCAAGGTGATCTCGATACGGCCCAGAAACTCAGGGACAATGCAGAGGAGGTCAAGGCCGCCTACGAGGCGTTGATGCTTCAGGCGCGCGATAAGGCTTCCGCGTTTTTTTCGGTCGCGGATGATAAAATAAAAAAGAAAACTTTCAAGGCCATGGAGGGGTTTGCCTTGCGTGCCGAGAAAGAAACAAAACTCATGGAAGAGTCCATCACAGAAGCCAAAAACGTGGCTATGGGTGAGATGCATACCGTGGCGGCGGATCTCGCCCGCCATGCCGCAGAAAAAATTATAGGGCTTTCCACAGATCTTGATCAGACCAGAGCTTTGATCGAGGATATCCAGCAACGAAAGGTCGCCTGATGTCGTTTTTACAAGATCCTGCCATATGGCTTTTGATCTCTTTTCTGGTCTTTTCCGGTGTCTTGTGGAAATTCGGGAAGAATGCGTTTGTGTCCATGCTGGATAACCGGATCCAGTCCATACGCGATGAAATCAAGCTTGCGGAAAATTTGCGGGTTGAGGCGCAGGAAATGCTGGCCCAGTACCAGCGCAAGCAAAGGGACGCCGAAAAAGAGGCCGAGAAAATCATTGCGCAGGCGGAGAAGCAGGCCGATGATATCCGTAAAAAAGCGGAAGCGGATTTGAGCGAAACCGTGGACCGCCGTGAAAAGCAATTGCAGGACCGTCTGGCACGCCTGAGAGACAACGCCAAAGAGGATATCCGTCAGTATGCGGCGACTCTGGCTCTGGAGGCGACATACCAGATTATTGATAAAAAACTGGATAAAACAGCGAATGCCAATCTGGTCGATCAGGCCATTCAAGGCCTTTCCGCCCATCTGGGATAATCCTTCATCTCCTCCCCTCCCCTTGTTTCAAACATCATCCCGTGGGCAAGGGCGAAGCCTTTTAGAGTGCGGGGGTAACGCGGCTCTACTCCTGCGTTTCCGTTTTCAACCGCATCAGTCCTTGATCCAGCATTTTCACGATAGCAGGCTGGACCCGCCCCTGAAACAGGGGCAATTTTTCCTTGATCGAACGGGATTCAGGCCGCTTGTAATAGTCGACCATGACCTGTAATTCACTTTCTGTGAAAAGCTCGGCATACGAGTCCCGCGCTGTTTTTTCGAGGGCCTGCGCGTCAATGAATTTCATGAGCGCCATGCGGAAAATATCCCGATCCTTTTGCGGGGTGTCCGCCATGGTTTTGGTGATGTAATAGGTCACGGCCCGATCAATCTGGTCCGTCACAGGGTCCAGCTTCAGCATTTCATCTATCAGGATTTCCCGCCGGATCAGCGTTGCGGAGTCCATGAGCACACTCTCTTCCGCCCATACCGATGCGGTCATCCCGATAAAAAAGAGAAGCAACAGGCCAAAAGGCACAGATTGTCTAAAACGGAATTTCATCTTCCATCTCATCCATCGGCGCCGGAGCAGAGGCCGCCCGTGCAGGCGCAGACCCGCCGCCCGTCCCGTAATCCTGATTCATCCCGTTGTCATTATAGGAAGACGATCCGCCGCCGGCTCCATAGGAAGAGCCACCCCCACTGCCTTTACTGTCCAGCATGGTGAGTTCGCCGCGAAACGGGCGCAACACCACTTCAGTGGAATATTTTTCCTGCCCCGACTGGTCGGTCCATTTGCGGGTTTCCAGCTGGCCTTCGATATATACCTTCGCGCCTTTTTTCAGATAGTTTTCAGCCACAGTTCCAAGCCCCTGATTGAAAATAACCACGCGGTGCCACTGGGTGTTTTCTTTTTTCTCGCCGGTGGATTTGTCTTTCCAGCTTTCGGATGTCGCAATAGTGAGGTTCACCACCTTGTCTCCTGAATTCATGGTCCGCACTTCGGGGTCTTTCCCCAGATTGCCAATCAAAATCACTTTATTCACGCTTCCGGCCACAGCTCTTGCTCCTTTAAAAATCCATGTAACAGAGAATCCGAATATAGACAGATTGCGGGCCGAGAAAAAGGGAAAGTTTGGGAGAGCGGGAAACGCTCCCCCAATGCTTTAAAAAAATTATGCCACAGCCTTGTATTCGACCCCTTCGGCGGCAAGCGCTTTCTGGTAAGCGGGACGCGCGACGATGGATTTAAGCAAGTTCTGTGTTTTCGGGCCGAATGTAAACGCCTGCGGCAACGCGCCCCAGTTTGCAATGACGGTCAGGAGAATATCACCCGCCGTCACGGCATCCCCCGCCAGATACGGCTTGCCCGTGCGGGCCAGATGCGCCTCGACATTATCCCACAGCCCTTGGATCGCGGCGCAGGCTTGCTTCAGCAGATTGTCCTTTTCGGAAGGGTTTTCAAACGTGGCACGCTTCATCAGCCAAAACCCCCGCGCATAGGCGGGATGCAAGGTCGCATTGGCAAACATCAGCCATTGCAAAGCCTGCGCCCGTTCCCAGCCCGCTTGTGGCAAAAGCGCGCTTTTGTGCGTATCGCACAGGTAAATGATCTGCGCCGCACCTTCGAGCAAGGGTTTACCGTCCTCGAGCAACACAGGCACCGCCCCCTGCGGGTTCATTTTCAGGAATGCGGGGGTTTTGTGTTCGCCCTCCATCATATTGATTTTCTTCAAATTCACCGCCTGCCCAGTTTCGTTCAGGATGACGTGAATGGCCATGGAACAAGCGCCCGCGCCGTAATAGAGTTCGTACATGTGATGGTTTCTCCTTTTGGATTGTTGAAGCCCTTCTTCCGCCGTCATGCCCGCGCAGGCGGGCATCCAGAAAAATCAGCCATGGACTCCCGCCTTCGCGGGAGTGACGGTAAAAAACAGACAGGAAATCATCTAATGCCCTTTGTTCTTTTGGCAAGGGGGCGGGATAAAAAACCCCATTCCCATCCCGTCACCCACGAGGAGGGATGAACGTCCCGACTCGGCAATCCAGTTTTTCAAGTCTTTTTTGTGATATAATCGCACGGATCGCACCTTCGTCATTCCCCTAGAATTTCTCCGCAATTCAGGTGATGACAGCAAAAGGGAACAATTCTACCCCAATCGAAAAGTATATATACATAACTTTTTTCTTGCTTCAGCCTCACAGTTTCGTGTATAGGGGTATAAAACCCCACAATGACACACAAAAGGTATTGATATGACGAAAAACATGCTGACATCACACGATGCATTCGATAAAGCCTCTGCCCACGATGGATTAACAGAAGAAGACGGTATTGAAAATGTTCTTGAAGAGAGCTTAAATCTTGATGATCTGGATTTTTCTACCGATCCCTCCAATGAAGCCCTTTTGGAGGATCTTATCGTACGGACAACATACGATCCCGATGAAGATCTGTTTGAGGATAATGGCGATGACGGATATTACTTTGAAACAACATACATACCAGATTAGCTTTATCCCCCTGCTCTTTTGACAAGGGGAACGGCGAAAAAATCTTGACAATTCCATTCATTATATCTTACATTAAAGTAAGGATTTTTTTTAATTGTAAGGTGATTGCGATGGAAACCACATTGACAACCAAGGGGCAAATTACCCTGCCGAAAGGCTTGCGGGACGCGCTTCACCTGAAAACGGGCGATAAAATTCTTTTCGAGGCTCAAGAAGGTGGAGCATACCTTTTGCGTGCTAAAATCCAAGATGTGCGGGCTCTGAAAGGCCTGATTTCCTATCAAGGGGCACCCAAAACACTAGAGGATATGACCCGTGCCATTCATCAAAATGCGGAAAACTGGCAAATATGATCGCGCTGGACACCAACGTCCTCATCCGCTATCTCGTGCAGGATGACAAAACGCAGGCCCAAAAAGCCAACAGATTGATAGAAGCCCTCACGCCCGATACCCCCGCTTTTATTTCTTGTATCGTGCTGTGTGAAGTCAATTGGGTTCTGGAAAGCGCTTATAAAATCAAGAAAAAGGAAAGGCTCGAAGCTTTGCGGGGCATTGTGTCGGTTGCCGTTTTTGCTATGGAACACCTCGACGCATGCCTGAAAGCCCTCAAGCTCACTGAATCAGGACCTGCGGATTTTTCCGATTATCTGATTTCTCAGATTGCACAACAAGAAGGCTACGAAACGGTTCTAACTTTTGATAAAAAGGCCCTGCGATGTGCTGGCTTTAAAAATCCGTAGAAGACTCTCGGCGTATTGCGCTAACAATAGGAGTACCCCCCCTTCCCTTTTGACAAGGGGGGTACTATATATTCCCCATGCAAAAATACCTTTCCATTCGCGGGGCGCGGGAACATAACCTCAAAAATATCAACGTGGATATCCCGCGGGATCAATTGGTCGTGATTACGGGGCTTTCGGGCTCCGGCAAGTCCTCTTTGGCGTTTGACACCATCTATGCCGAGGGCCAGCGACGCTATGTCGAGAGTTTGTCGGCCTACGCCCGCCAGTTTCTGGAAATGATGCAAAAGCCGGATGTGGACTCCATAGATGGCCTGTCCCCCGCCATTTCCATCGAGCAAAAAACCACCAGCAAGAATCCCCGCTCCACTGTAGGGACTGTCACAGAAATCTGGGATTATATGCGCCTCCTGTGGGCACGGGTGGGCGTGCCCTACTCCCCCGCCACAGGCCTGCCCATCACCAGCCAGACGGTGAGCGAGATCGTAGACCAGATATTATCTTTGAAAAATTCTCCCTCTCCCCAGAGGGGAGAGGGTCGGGGTGAGGGGAATCCTCAAACCGAAAACACCCCTCACCCTAGCCCTCTCCCCAAAGGGGAGAGGGGACAAGAAGATAATCCTGTCAGGCTCTACCTCCTCGCACCCATCGTACGAGGCCGCAAGGGGGAGTACAAAAAGGAATTCAAAGAGCTGATGGCCAAGGGGTTCCAGCGTGTGAAGGTCAATGGTACGCTATATGAAATCGCGGAAGTCCCTGTGCTTGATAAAAAGCTCAAGCATGATATCGAGGTTGTGGTCGATCGCCTCGTGATCCGGCCCGATATGGGCAACCGTCTGGCCGATTCCGTGGAAACCGCCCTGCGGCTGGCTGATGGCCTGATTATAGCCGAAAACGCAGATTCAGGCGAACAGCAGATGTTCAGCGAGAAATTCGCCTGCCCCGTTTCCGGCTTTACGATTGCGGAAATCGAACCCCGTTTGTTTTCCTTCAATTCCCCTCACGGAGCCTGCCCTGCCTGTGATGGTTTGGGAGAAAAACGCTATATCGATCCCGCACGTGTAATTCCAGACCCCTCCAAAAGTCTGGCACAAGGGGCGATTACCCCGTGGTCCGGAGGTTTTGCGCCGTTTTATCTGCAAGCGATGGAGGCCGTGGCGGAACATTACGGATTTAAAACCACAACGCCATGGAAAAATCTGTCTGAAGATCATCAAAATCTGATCCTGTATGGCACAGGAAAAACCGTTATCAAAACCACATACCAGACCAAAACAGAAAGTGTTTTCAAAAGCAACAAACCCTTTGAGGGGGTTATTCCCAATCTGGAGCGTCGCTTGATGGAAACAGAGAGCAATTCCCAGAGGGAAAAACTGGCGGAATATCAAAGCAACAGCCCTTGTGATTCTTGCGAGGGGATGCGCCTGAAGCCCGAAACGCTCGCGGTTAAAATCGCGGGCCGGCATATTGCAGACATCGGACAGTTGAGTATTGAAGGGGCGTTGGAGTGGTTTTTGTCCTTGATCTGTCATCCTGAAACGCCGAAAGACGTTGAAGGATCTCAAATCGCAAAAGATCCTTCAGCTTCGCGTCAGGATGACAAAAACAAAACGCTCACCGCCCAACAAACCAAAATCGCCGAAAAAATCCTGAAGGAAATTACAGAGCGCTTGCGCTTCCTGATGAATGTGGGGCTGGAGTATCTCACGCTCTCCCGCGCCTCCGGCACGCTGTCAGGTGGAGAAAGCCAGCGCATTCGGCTTGCCTCCCAGATCGGATCAGGGCTCACAGGTGTGTTGTATGTTCTGGATGAACCCTCCATCGGCCTTCATCAGCGCGATAATCACCGTCTGCTTGAAACGCTTCAGCATTTGCGGGATCTTGGCAATACCGTCATCGTTGTCGAGCATGACGAGGATGCCATTCGGCTCGCGGACTATCTGATCGACATGGGGCCTGGCGCAGGTGTGCATGGCGGCGCGATTGTAGCGGAGGGTGCTCCGGAAAGCGTTTTTCAATGTCAGGATAGTATCACTGCGCAATATATGACAGGCACCAAGGAAATTTCCATTCCAGCCCAACGCAGAAAAGGACATCCCAAACAATTTCTGGAACTCATCGAGGCCTCGGGCAATAACCTGAAAGCCATTTCGGCAAAAATCCCACTCGGCACTTTAACCTGCGTAACGGGCGTGTCAGGTTCGGGTAAATCCACCTTTACGATTGATACCCTGTTCCGCGCGGCCAGCAAGCACCTGATGGGTTCGCAAGAAGCCCCCCTGCCCTATAAGGCGCTTAAGGGGCTTGAGTTCATCGACAAGGTCATCGACATTGATCAATCACCAATCGGGAGGACACCGCGCTCCAACCCCGCCACCTACACCGGCGCGTTTACGCCCATTCGGGACTGGTATGCGGGCCTGCCGGAATCCAAGGCACGAGGCTATGCGGCCGGCCGGTTCAGCTTCAACGTCAAGGGCGGGCGGTGCGAGGCCTGCACCGGTGATGGTGTTATCAAGATTGAAATGCACTTCCTGCCCGATGTCTATGTGGAATGCGAGGTTTGCAAAGGCAGGCGCTATAACCGTGAAACGCTGGAAGTGCTGTATCGTGATAAATCCATTGCTGATGTGCTGGACATGACGGTGGAGGAAGCCGCCGAATTCTTCAAGGCCGTGCCCGCCATCCGCGATAAAATGGTGACGCTTGAAAAAGTGGGACTTGGTTATATTAAAGTGGGGCAACAGGCCAATACGCTGTCCGGCGGGGAGGCGCAACGGATCAAGCTCTCCAAGGAGCTCTCCAAACGCTCCACCGGCAAGACACTCTATATTCTGGACGAGCCAACCACAGGCCTGCATTTCGAGGATGTCCGAAAATTGCTTGAAGTGCTCCACACTCTTGTGGATCAGGGTAATACGGTTGTGGTAATCGAACATAATCTGGACGTTATCAAGACCGCGGACCACCTGATTGATATCGGCCCGGAAGGCGGGCACAAGGGCGGGCAGATTGTAGCCATCGGCACGCCGGAGGACCTGTGCAAGGTGCCGGAAAGCTACACGGGGCAGTATTTACGCCCCCTGCTCGAGAACAAACGCAGGAAAAAGAGCGCGGCGGCATGATTCTGCCTCTTTGCCACCTTCCCCTGTCATCCTGAGCCATAGGCGAAGGATCCCCCTCCAAAAAGATCCTTCCGCTTCGCGTCAGGATGACAGTTTTAGAGTATCAAGAAATCTATATCCATAATAAATTTGCATCCTCTCTATTTTTTTGCTATACTTGTGGAAATCAAAATAACAAGAGCAAAATAGAAGGTGTAGCATGGCAGGTTCAGCAGTCGATGGCGTAACCAATACCGCCAAAAAATTCATGCCCAGTATGAGCACTGTCTTCAAATGGGCCTCGTACGGGGCCATGGCTTTTGGAATCGGGAACGTGCTGGCCGCTGGTCATGCCGCTGTCGCTCTCACCGCCCCCGCAGGAGCCAAAATCGGCGCATTGGATGCCATCACAGAGGGGATACATTACTTCGTGGCCCCAGACCCCGCCGTGAAGCTGGGCGGTATAAAAGAAGCCATGGAACCCTTAAGCACGTCGTGGCACTGGTTTACAGATGCCATGACGAAAATCAGTGGAACGCCCGTTGCCGGCGCGCTCCCCGCCTGCCCCCTCCCCGCTGGTCCTTGATTGTAAAGCGGGATGAGCAAAACGCGCTATGTGTCCGCGCTCGCTGGTTTCGTTCGATGAAACTTTTCAAACCACAAAAACCTCCCTGCCAGTCAAAATTTTACAGAAGTTATCAGGGGACAAAAAAGAAATGGTGGGCCAGGCCGGACTTGAACCAGCGACCAATCCGTTATGAGCGGACTGCTCTAACCAACTGAGCTACTGGCCCTTGCGCAATCAATCCCGACACTAAAGCGTACTTGGCGTACGGAATCAAGCGGTTCTTGCAAGTCGAAACCTTCGCAAGAGAATGACAGCCACCAACACCAGATTGAACAGGAAAAGGCATGCCGGATATAAGGTTGTTCAAATAGATATAGGAGCTACCCGTTTTTATGCAGTTTTTCTTCAAGGCGAGACAAGAATAACGACTGAAAGTTCTCTTCCATTTCCGTGTCTTTCTCAAGTTTTTCAACTACTTCATCGACAAGATCGACTTTTTTGTGCGTGATCCCATTTCTTGAGAGATGGTCGCCCTCTATAGCTATCTCCGATCCAGCTCCAAATATCCTATCGATAATTGAAGGTGGGTAGTAGAACTCTATACCGTTATTAGGCCAGACGACGATATTTTCTTCCCAAATACCCATTTTAGTTAATTGCTTTGGCAATCCTGATGAATGTCTTGAGTCAAGAATGACGAATATTCGGTCCCGATATGGACTTCGCTGAATATCCAAGAGAAGCCCCTTGGCAATATTCAGAATTCTCGTAAATTCGCCGTCTCCGTTTGCACTAATGATACTAATTTGAGAGTCTGGGTATCGTAAGGACACAACGCGCTTGATAAATTTTTCGTCAGTTTTACCTTCAACGAGCACGATGGCTGAAGGCAAGTACAATGTCTCAAAACGATTCCCCAACAGAAAGAAATGGATGTCATTGAAATCAGCCTGTGTCTCAACAGCACGAACAGCAATCTCATCGCCTCGCTTTTCGACTATGTAGTTGTTCTTTATGCGAACGCGATCAAGAAAGATGGTGGAGTGCGTTGCGAACACTAGCGTTTTGACATGGGGAAAATATTTTTTTCTATGTTCTTGATCAAAAAGAAAATCGGCCAAGATACCTTGTGTTTCAGGGCTAATTCCAAGCTCAGGCTCATCAATCAAAAACATCTCGTAGTCGGTATCCAAGAGGCTTGTTACGAGAGTTGTAATTAACCTGAAACCAGAGCTTGTATAGGATATATTGTGTCCGCCGCAAGAAATATACTGCTGCGACATAGAGTTATTCAGGTCCGTATAACGTAACTCCACATCAATTCCGAAAAGATTCTTGATGATCTCGATCAGATGTCCTCGCTGAATGTCCGAGAGCTCCGCGATGGCTTGTTGCAGACTGACTGGAAAGTGGTCGTTATTCTGCTGTTGGTGTTTCCATTGCTGATTGAACGCTTTCTGTTTTTCCTTTTTACGATTGGGGTTTTGAGTGTGGTGACTCAAGAGATGAAAGTTCTGGTATCTCGCTGGGGCCAGATATGTAGCGTTGTAGCCCCATTTCTGCGTCAGAGATCTTAGCAAGAACGACTTTCCGCAATTGTTTCGTCCAACCAATACGGAGTACTCAGATTCGCAGATTTTCCGTAGCGCTTCCTCAGCCTCAGCACTGAAATATGTATCTGGTTTCCGCTTATAATCGGACAAGGGCATAAAAACCTTCCCTTATCAGGTATCCAGAAAACTTCGCAGTTTCCGTGAACGGCTCGGGTGTTTGAGTTTGCGCAGGGCTTTGGCTTCGATCTGGCGGATCCGCTCCCGCGTGACGTTGAACTGCTGGCCGACTTCCTCCAGCGTGTGATCGGTGTTCATCCCGATCCCGAACCGCATCCGCAAGACCCGCTCCTCACGGGGCGTGAGGGAGGCCAGCACCCGCGTAGTGGTTTCCCGTAAGTTGGAATGGATGGCGGAATCAATCGGGGCAATGGCGTTTTTGTCCTCGATAAAGTCCCCCAGAGACGAATCTTCCTCGTCCCCGATCGGGGTTTCAAGCGATACAGGCTCCTTGGCGATTTTCAGCACCTTGCGCACCTTGTCGAGCGGCATGTGCAGGCGTTCGGCCAGCTCTTCGGGCGTGGGTTCGCGGCCAATCTCGTGCATCATCTGGCGGGAGGTCCGCACCAGCTTGTTGATGGTTTCGATCATGTGCACCGGAATCCGGATCGTGCGCGCCTGATCGGCGATCGAGCGCGTAATCGCCTGCCGGATCCACCATGTCGCATAGGTCGAGAATTTGTACCCACGGCGGTATTCAAATTTATCTACGGCCTTCATCAGGCCGATATTGCCTTCCTGAATGAGATCCAGAAACTGCAGGCCACGATTGGTGTATTTTTTGGCAATGGAAATCACAAGGCGCAGGTTGGCCTCCACCATTTCCTTTTTCGCGCGGCTGGCTTCTTTTTCGCCCTTCTGGACTGTGCCGATGATTCGCCGCCATTCCTTGATGGGAAGCATGGCCTCCTCGGAAATCGCGCCGATCTGCTCGCGGAGCTTTGTCACGTCATGGGTGTGCTTGCTGACAAATTTGTCCCAGCCCTTGCCCTTGAGTTTGGAAATTTTCGTAAGCCAGTTGGGGTCCAGCTCCGCGCCATAATAATTTTCGAGAAACTGTTCCCGCTTGACGCCACAATCCACCGCATAGCGCATAATCCGCCCTTCGAGGGAGACCAGTTCGCGGTTCATGGCATACAGGCGGTCAATCAGTTGTTCGATTCGCGGGTTGCTCAGGCGCACCTCGTTCATCAGGGCGATCATGTCATCCTTGAGTCCCTGATATTTCTTGTTCGTGGCGGCGGGCGGTTCCTTCCCGCCCTGCAGGATATCCATGCGCTCCTGCTGGACCTTTTGCATTTTCTTGTATGTTTTCTGGATGTTGGAGAAGATCTCGAAGACCTTCGGGGCCAGCGCCTCCTCCATCGCGGCCAAGGACACGTTGCTGTCCTCACCGTCTTCCCCACTGCCGTCTTCGGCAGAGGACTCGTCATCGGGCTCCGCCGCGCCCTCTTCGATGATGTCGCCCGTGGCAAGGGCCCCACCATTTTCCGGATCATCGTTATAGGTTGCATCCAGATCAATCACATCCCGCAGGAGAATATCGCCGTTCTGGAGCGCCACATACCACGCAATCAGGGATTCAATCGCCAGGGGCGATTCACAGATCCCGCCAATCATCAATTCCCGTCCGGCCTCGATCCGTTTGGCAATGGCAATCTCGCCCTCGCGGGAGAGCAGTTCCACCGCGCCCATCTCGCGCAGGTACATGCGCACGGGGTCATCTGTCCGGCCCGTATCATCATCTGCAATGTTCCCGCCCGCCTCGTAATCGCCGCGTTCTTCGGTCTCGCCCTCTTCGGAAACATCGTCCTCGCTTTCGACCAGTTGTAGGCCAATATCGGAGAAGGTCGCCATGGCTTCATCCATCTGCTCGGAGGAAAATTCTCCGGCTGGAATGGCCTTGTTAATCTCCTCGTAGGTCAGAAATCCGCGTTCCTTGCCCTTGGCCACCAGTTTTTTGACAATGCTGGCAAAGGAGCCCTTCGGGCGCACATCTTGCGTATCTTCGTTTTGTTTATCGCTCACAGCCAGATTTCCAGTACCCTTTACAGCCATTTTACCCATTCGACTCCGTTATTAAATCTCAAAAATCCTGATTCTCAAAGACCCGACAGACGGGCGCCCCCAATTTTCCCCAAACCCCTTCAAAATCAGCCGGTCCCTTTTAAGACTCGGTGGAAGCGTGCGCCTGCACCCTCTGTCTCAGCTTGTTTTCGTCCTCTTCATTGGCGTTTTCAAACGCCCGTTCCCAATCCCGCCTTTTATCCCTCTCGTGCAAAGGGCCCAAAATCCCGTCACGCAGTATGCGCCATTTCGTCAGGATTTCCGCTTCTTCCACAGGATTCCCCTCCGCAGGACGGCAGAAAGAATAGTGAACATAAACAGATTCGCACAATATGTCACGGAGTTCCTGCGAAAATCCTTCTGAAAATAACATATGGGTCAAGGCCTTACTTTCAAGAGGGGCAGAGCCGCCTTCTTCCAGAAGCCCGATCAGGCGCCCCCGCAAGTTCCCCAAACGGGCGTGAGGAAGCGGAAAGCGTCCGAATTCCTCTTCCAGTGCCTCATACAGGGCCGGATAGTTCAAAAGCGTGGCCAGCAAGGCTTTTTCGGGAGCCGGCTTTACAGGGGAACGGAGCTTCAGGCCCCTGCTGGGATCCTGTTTTGCCAGCCCCTTTGATGGTGGCCCGCCCGTGTCTTTTCGGGAAAAGGCGGGTTTGAAAAACGCCTCGGAGATTCGGTGATTCAGGAGCGCTTTATAATGCTTCTGGACATTCTGGTCCGCGATGACGGCAATGTCCTGTGACAGGGCTCTGGAGAGACCCGCCCGCGCTTCCGGTGTTTCAAAATCCCGTCCCGCCGTGTGCGCGGCCCAGATAAAATCGAACAGGGACAAGGACCCTTGCAGGACGCTTTGCAGACCCGACCGTCCGGCGCTCCGGAGCAGGCTGTCAGGGTCCTCGCCTTCCGGTAGAAAGGCAAAGCGCACCCCCTGCCCGGGCTTCAGGAGCGGTAAAATCCGCTCGCACGCCCGTGATGCCGCCCGTCGCCCTGCATTATCGCCGTCAAAGCACAGGATCGGCATTTTTTCGCTGTCTCCCATCATGGACCACAAAGAGAGGATCTGATCCTCTGTCATCGCCGTGCCCATCGGCGCGACAGCGCCTTTAAATCCCGCCATATGGCAGGCAATCACATCCATATACCCTTCCGTGACAATCAGGGTATGGCCTGTACGGGCCGACTGGCGCGCCAGAGATTCTCCGTATAAAAGCCGTCCCTTGTCAAACAAGGGCGTGTCCGCCGAATTGATATATTTCGGCGGCTTGAAACCTTCATCACTCTGGGGGCGCAAATGTGCCGGCAGGATCCGTCCGCCGAAGGCGACCACCCGCCCCCGCTTGTCACAGACCGGAAACATGACCCGATCCCGAAAGAAACTATATGCCTGCCCGCCCTTGGCTGAGGCCTTTATAAGTCCGCTCTCCATCATCTGGTCTTCCGTATACCCCGCCTGCTTCATAGCCACGCGCAGGGCCTGCCCGTCCGCCGGCGCATAGCCCAGCCGAAATTGCGCCCGCGCCTCGGCTCCCAGCCCCCGTCCTTCCAGATAACCCAGCACATCGGCATGCGCAGGGTCCATCAGGCGCGCCTGAAACCATTGACACGCCAAATCCATCAGATCATGAAGCCCTTGGGATTTCTCGGCCTTTTCCAGTGCCTTGGGATCCGGTTTGGGAACCACGAGTCCTGCCTCCGCCGCCAGCTGTTCGAGCGCTTCCATAAAGGACAGGTTGCTGTATTGCATCACAAACCCGATCACATCGCCATGCGCGCCACACCCGAAGCAATGATAAAACTGCTTGTCATCATTGATAGTAAAAGACGGAGACTTTTCATTGTGGAAGGGACAGCAGGCCTTGAACTCCCGTCCGGCCCGCGTGACCTTCACCCGCCGTCCGATCACATCGGACAAGGACAGGCGGTTCCGGATCTCATCCAGAAAACGAGGGGGTATGACAGACATGAATCACAAAATAGCAGATCGAAATTTGCATTGTTAGAGAATAATATATATAATAAGAGATATAAATAATGATCTCTGTATAGAGGAAAGAACACCATGCCACGGATTTTCAAAAAAGATTGTAAAATCAATTTGATAGAATATGGCGACTCTGCGAAACCGGCCTTTTCCCTCATGGTGTTTTTTAAAAAACTCTGGAATCGCGCAGTCATAAAGTTGACATAATAATAAATCTCTGCTACACCATCCCCTATGACGGGAAACACTCTGACACAAACCACTCCGGAAGTCAAGGAAAACAATCCTATTAATGTGGGGTATCTGCGTCAAAGATTTCAGGCCTGTTGCAGACAAGGGAGTCCCATCCAAAATATAACCCTCGTGGGAGCAGAATATTTTGAAATAGATGACTTAAAAACAGGAATGCTCGGTGCAAACGATTTTCATTATCTGCAGACCACCATAGAAACACACTCGGAGCAGTTGGGTATACCTATGTCAGATTGCTTCAATGTGAATGTTGTGAATATTAATGAAAGATTTGGTGGCAAGAACTTTATGGATCCGGCACAAGCGGAACCTGCCGATCTTGTAGTCATTTGCCGTATTTGGGAAGGACATGACACCCCCGAACACCGATACGATCCCAACAGCTTTCTTCCAGAAGCCTGGCTCAAAGCAACGCAACGGACGGGCGCGTCTATTGTTGCAACAATTACGGACACTGATTACGAAATCAACGCCACACATTTTATGGATCACACAGGCAAACGTTCCATCGCAACCTATGCCAGAAGCCGTGTTATAACAGGGGAAGAATTACACCTGTTCGGGATACGGCAGATCCCCGCCCTCCCGCAAGAGCTGTAGAACAGCTCAATCGTCAATCGGCACGCCGGCCAGCTCCTTGGCTGTTTTCACCGCCAAAGATGTTTTGACGGACGTCACATTGGGCGCAGACGTCAGATGATGTGTTAGGAAGTCCTGATAATTATCCCAGTCTTTGGCCACGATCTTGAGGATGTAATCCACATCCCCCGCCAGCATATGGCATTCGCGGACCAAGGGCCACGCCGCCACCTGTTCCTCGAACGCCTTCAAATCCTTCTCCGCCTGCGATGTCAGCTTGACAAGCGCAAACAAGGTCACGCCATACCCCAGAATGACAGGATCCACCTTGGCATGATAGCTTTTGATGTAGCCCTTTTCCTCCAGCGAGCGTACACGGCGCAGGCACGGCGGCGCGGAAATACCGACTTCATGGGCAAGATCCACATTGGTCATTCTCCCGTCAACCTGCAGTCTTTCGAGGATTTTCTTGTCGATTTTATCCAGTTTTGAACGGCGCATAGGATCTTCAGACTCTTTAATAATTTCACAAAGCACTCAGGCCCTGATATAAAGTTATCATGGGAATCTTGCAAGCCCTTTCATTCAAAAGCCGATAATAATATTGCCATGTTGCCTTCAAACACCCCGCACCGGATTTCCTGCTGGATTGTATCGGAAGACCTCGCAGGCACACGCAACCAGTGTCTGGGCGTGGCCGAAGCACTGGGGCTTGCGCCCGATATCAAAACGATTACCCTGAAAGAGCCGTGGAAAACATGCGCCCCCTATCTGGGCTGGGAGCGGGCCCAGAGCTTTTCTCCGTCGCTCCTGCCGCCGTGGCCTGATCTCCTCATTGCCTCGGGACGAAAAAGCATTGCGGCCTCGCGCTATATCAAGCGGGCCAGCCGTGGAAAAACCTTTACCGTACAGATTCAAGACCCCCGTATATCGCCCCGCCATTTCGATCTCGTCGCCGTACCGGCCCATGACCCCACGCGAGGGAAAAACGTCCTTGTCACCATGGCCGCGCCCAACAGAATAACCCCTGCGAATCTGGCTGTGGCACGCGCCCAGTTTGCGCCCCTGTTCGAGTCCCTGCCCCAGCCCCGTATTGCTGTGCTGATCGGCGGGTCCAGCGCGGCATACACGATGACGCCGCAAATCATGGAGACACTGGCGCAACAGCTCAAAGCCCTGCAAGGTAGCTTGATGATCACGACATCCCGCCGAACGGGTGCAGAAAATACAGCCTTTCTCAAAAGTGCCCTGAAGGGCCCGCCGCATTATTTCTGGGAGGGGTCGGAGCCCAACCCCTATATGGGCCTTCTGGCGATGGCCGATGTGATTCTCGTTACGGCTGACAGCACCTCCATGCTGTCCGAAGCGGCGACCACTGGAAAACCGGTCTACATGATAGACCTTGAGGGCGGGACCAAACGCCTGAACACGATGCAGGAGAATTTGATCTGCTACGGCGCCGTCCGCCGGTTTGAGGGTGTTGTGGAGCAATGGACATACCAGCCCTTACACGACGCCCGAATCGTGGCCGAAGCCCTCCGCAAAAAATTAGGCTGGATTTAGATCACCGGACCCCTTATACGATAGAATATGATCCCAAAAATGCTTCATACCAAAGTCCTGATCATCGGTTCCGGCCCTGCGGGCTATACGGCGGCAATCTACGCGGCGCGGGCCAATTTGTCCCCTGTCCTCGTCACGGGATTCGAGCCAGGCGGCCAGCTTATGATCACCACAGACGTGGAAAACTACCCAGGCTTTGCCGATGTCATTCAAGGGCCATGGCTGATGGAACAAATGCGCAAGCAGGCCGAACATGTCGGGGCGCATCTGGCCGGAGATTATATCACGTCTGTTGATCTCTCCGCCCGCCCGTTCAAGGCGGTGGGGGATAGCGGCACCGTGTACACGGGCGATACGCTGGTGATCTGCACTGGCGCGAAAGCACGCTGGCTCGGCCTGCCGTCCGAAGAAACCTTTCGCGGCAAAGGCGTATCGGCCTGCGCGACCTGCGACGGGTTTTTCTTTCGTGGCAAGGATGTTGCCATTGTGGGGGGCGGCAATACGGCTGTCGAGGAAGCACTGTTCCTCACTAATTTTTGCGCCAAGGTCACGCTGATCCATCGCAGGGATACGTTGCGGGCTGAAAAAATCATGCAGGATCGCCTGTTTGCCAATGAAAAAATCACTGTGATCTGGGACAGCGCTATAGAGGATATTCTCGGAGATGCCTCCGGCATGACAGGGCTTTCTCTTAAAAATCTGAAAACAGGACAGGCCCAGACCCTCAAAGCCGATGGGCTGTTCGTCGCGATCGGGCACGACCCTGCCACCGCGCTTTTCAAGGGCCAGATCGCCATGGACGATACCGGCTACATCGTCAAGGCCCCCGATTCCACCGCCACCTCTGTTTCCGGTGTCTTTGCGGCAGGCGATGTCGCAGACCATGTGTACCGTCAGGCCATCACCGCCGCAGGCATGGGGTGCATGGCCGCACTGGAAGCTGACCGTTATCTCGCAGGACAGAAATAATTCCCGATGATAGACTGGGATAAAATCAAGATTTTCTACAAGGTCTCCAAGGCGGGCAGTTTTACCGCCGCAGGCGAAAAACTCAACCTGAGCCAATCTGCTGTCTCCCGCCAGATCAGCCAGCTGGAAGAAGGCCTCGGCGTGGCCTTGTTCCATCGCCATGCGCGGGGGTTGCTTCTCACAGAGCAAGGAGAGATCCTGCAAAAAGTGGCAGAGGATATCCTGAAAAAACTCATGGCGCTCGAAGGAACGCTTTCGGATACCAGGCAACTCCCCGAAGGACCTTTGGTGGTCACCGTCTCCAATTTTATCGGTTCGACATGGCTGGCCCCCAAGATCAGGGACTTTACAACCCTGTATCCCGATATCCAGCTCAGCCTGCTGTATGATGACAAGGTACTGAATTTGGGTATGCGGGAAGCCGATGCCGCCATCCGCCTCCACAAGCCCGAGGAGCCCGGGCTTATCCCCCGTCATCTGGCAACCCTGTCTTTTCATCTGTGTGCCTCACGGAATTATCTAGCCGAATATGGGGCGCCGGAGAGCAAGGAAGATTTAAAGCGCCATCGCCTGATCGGCTTTCCTCCGCATGCGCCATCGCCCATTCCGGACCCGAACTGGTTATTTACCTTTGCAAATATTGATCCGGATCACGACAACAATATCCTGATGGTCAATTCCCAGCATGCGATTTCCATTGCGGTGTTACACCATGCAGGTATTGCAGTCCTGCCCGCTTTCCTGATTCGGGCGAATCCTGAACTCGAAGTGGTCCTGCCCGCTTTCCAGCGCCCACCTGTCGAGATGTATTTCGTCTATGCCGAGGAACGCCGGAACTCCAAACGCATCAATGCCTTTCGGGATTTTTTGTTGGGTATGGTTCCCAATACACTGTTTTAAAAAGTATTTTCGTTTTTCTTTTCCTGAAAAGAAAAGCTATGCGCTGTATGCATACCCTGTATCCCGAAAAAACATACCTGATTCAAAGGGGGACTCTGTATAAAAAGCACAGTCAGTTTTGACACTGATGAGGGTCCAAGAGATCCTCGCGTCTTCCCAGACGTGAAACCTCCCTGTTCAACTTGCCGGACTATTGCCCTTGTGGTGATTGTCCGGTTTTTTTTGTTTGTAAGGGCTTACGTTCCGCCCGTTCCGATGTCATCGCGAGACCGCCCAAGCGGTCGTGGCGATTCAGCAAAAGAACTGGATTGCTTCGTCAGTTCTTCGGCTTCCTCGCAATGACGGATTCTGAATTATATGATAATGGCTATGCTTCGTATGTTAGTACTTCCACACCCGCCTTCTGGTGCAAGCCTGCATTATAATCCCGCGCCTTTTGGATTTTCTCCATAAAGGCTTCTGGTTCATAGGGTGTAGAGTCTTGCCCTTCCGTGACAATCAACGCATCTGGCATGCATTTTTTCTCAATGGCTTGATCCGACTGCCCGCGTACAAGACCCAAGAGGACTTGCGTTTGTGTCTCCTCTGGCAGGCTGTCGAGGAAATCAATGGTCTTGACCCAATCCTCACGCAACATTTCCTCCAGATACACACGCTGGCAGATTTCGGGTAGGTCTTCATGCGCGAAGAGGTTCAGGAATTCAATGGCGGCCGCAACATCGGTATTCTCTTTATTATTGTCCACCCACTTCCATTCGCTCACTTGACGACCATTTTCTTCTTTTTTAAATTCTTTTTCCACCCGCAGGGCGTTGGGAAGGGCGGCAGACAGCATCATTTGCGGAATCTGGCGGTATTGTTTGATCTTATCCTGCTCCCCATAGCGTAGACGCACCGCCGAATTCATGATGGCGGGGAAGAACGGTTTAACCTCTGGCAAACTCGCCGCATAAAAAAAGACGGAACATACGCTCTGAAGATCAGAAAGAGTACGATCTTCAAAAAATTTTCGATTTGTTGTGTCAACATCAGGCAAGAGCGGTGCGGCATTATCCTGCATTAAAAAGGCCAGAGACACTATTTCATCAGCCTTTTCTTGCAACCTCTCAGCCTCTGAGCTCAGAGGTAATTTTGAGGAACTTGCAAAACTGTATTTTTGTTTAATGGCCTCCTCTACGACCCTGTTTGCAAGAGCCTCATGCGCGGCGCTTTTTCCATAGAATTTTCCCAAAACACCTTGCCTCAGTGACAAAAATAATTTTTCTTCGACCTGTTGCCTTACATCCTCATAATCCCCCTCTGGCAAGCGCGCCATCAGGTCAAATTTCAGTTTAAAGGCGTCTTTTACGGCTTCTACAAGCGTTGGATCAGAAGTGGTCATACGCAGTCTCCCTCTAAGAAAAAAACAAAATTTTCCGAAATATAGAAATAAAAAAACGTTCTGTCAAGAAATTGATATAGTCATTCAAGATGAAAATCCAACAAGCCCGTTTTTCTTGTCTTCCTGAGCCGAAGGCGAAGGATCTCTCTTCAATAAACAGGGAGATTCTTCGGTCGCTTCGCTCTCTCAGAATGACAAAATGGAATCAATTTGTAAGTGCCTAGCCAAATAGATGCCCGCCGCAGTCTACCCCGTGCACCGACACGGGGCAGGAATGACGACAAAGGAGGTATAATACCTAAGCCGCCTGTGCCTTGCCCTTGAGCGCCGAGCAGGCGCGCTGGATGCGGGTGCAGGCCTCTGTCAGGGCCTCGGTGGAGGTGGCGTAGGAAATCCGAAAATAGGGAGACAAGCCGAACGCCTCCCCCTGCACCGTGGCAACCCCTTCGGCTTCCAGCAGATACGTCACGAAATCCTCATCCGTTTCAATCACTTTGCCCTCAGGCGTGGTTTTGCCGATCACGCCCGCGCAGGACGGATACACATAAAACGCCCCTTCCGGCGTGATGCAGGACAAGCCTTCGGCCTCATTGAGCATTTTTACCACCAGATCGCGCCGTGCGGCAAAGACATCATTGCGCTCCTTCAGAAAGGATTGATCTCCGTTCAGCGCAGAGGCCGCCGCATATTGCGAGATGGACGAAGGGTTCGAGGTGCTTTGCGACTGGATTTTCGTCATGGCGGAGATCAAAGCTTTTGGTCCGCCCGCATACCCAATCCGCCAGCCGGTCATGGAATAAGCTTTGGACACGCCATTGACCGTGAGCGTGCGGTCAGTGAGCTTGGGCTCGACTTCCGCTGGCGTGCAGAATGTGAACCCGTCATAAACCAGATGCTCGTACATATCATCGCTCATGATATAGACATGCGGGTGGCGCAAGAGCACATCGGTCAGGGCTTTGAGTTCGTCCCATGAATATGCCCCGCCCGTAGGGTTGGAGGGGGAATTGAAAATCAACCATTTGGTTTTGGGTGTGATGGCTTTTTCCAGATCTTCTGGCTGGAGCTTGAATTGTTTACTTTCGGGACACGGCACAATGACGGGCACCCCTTCAGCCAGCAGAGTCATATCAGGATAGGACACCCAGTATGGCGCGGGGATAATCACCTCATCACCCGGGTTGACGGACGCCATGAGCGCATTGTACAGCACCTGCTTCCCGCCTGTTCCGACTGTGATCTGGTCGCGGGTATAGGTCAGGTTATTCTCCCGTTTGAATTTTCCGATAATAGCATCTTTCAGCGCAGGCGTTCCATCCACAGCCGTATAGCGCGTATGGTTTTTCTGGATGGCCTCGACCCCTGCGGCTTTGATAAAATCGGGCGTATCGAAATCGGGTTCGCCGGCCCCCAGACCAATCACATCCCTGCCCGCCTCTTTGAGATCCCGCGCCTTGTTCGTGACGGCAATCGTGGGAGAGGGTTTAATACGGCTCAAGCGGTCGGCAATCAAAGACATGGAGAAGATCCTTTTTGAGTTATTTTTTGTCATCCTGAGTGAAACGAAGAATCCCAAAACAGATCCTTCGTTTCACTCAGGATGACAACGACAATGTCTGTTTTAGGCCTTCTTCCCCCGAAAAATCAACCCCGATATCATCAAAAAATATTTTGAGTGGTGATAAAAGCGGATCATGCAAGGCGGTTTTAATATAATTTTCAAGGCGTGGGATATGGGCCAGATATTGGGTTTTTCCCTCTCCCGCGAGCTTTATAAATTGCCCGATGACCCTGCAATGAAACTGCGTCCCGAGCACACGGTACCAGCGCTGGAAGGTTTCATCATACCGCCCAAGGATTTTGGTGCGTATCTCTTCCGGCACGTCCCGCCGCGCATCTTCCAGAAAATTGACCAGATCATAGGGCACTGGACCGATCATGGCCCCCTGAAAATCCAGCAGGCCGCATTGTTTAAGGCCAGTACGTCCTTCCAAAAACATCAGATTATCGGCATGAAAATCCACATGCAAAAACCCTTGCGGGCAAGGCGGAAGGGATTGTTCTATGACCTTCCAAATCCGGAGATACTCAACCACTTCTCCGTCATCCCGTTGAAAAACGGGATCCATGGATTCCCGCCGCAGTCTACCCCGTGCCTCGACACGGGGCGGAAATGACGTTAAAAAGGGCACATAATACTCCAGCACATAGCAATGGCGCGTATGCACGTGAGAGTCATAATAGCGCGGCAGGTCCGGCAGATTTTTTTGCGAAGCCAGATGGTCCAGCACTTCCGCGCCGCGTTCATATATTTGTTCTGGATTCCCGCCTTCGCGGGAATGACGAGACAATAGGTTTCCAAACGACACATCCCCGAAATCTTCAAGAATAAGATAACCGTGCGCCAAATCCTGTGCCAATATTTCAGGCGCAGACAAGCCCACAGAACGGAGCCAATCCGCAATCCGGAGAAAGTCTCCCATCTTATGCCCTGTCATGGCGTGCGGCGAAGAATCGGGCACAGACTCCATCAAAACACCGTTTTGAGAATTTCCGGAGATCCGAAAATATCGCCTGAGGGAAGAATCCTGTCCTAACGGCGAAACAATCTTCCAGCCGTGTTTTTCCAAAAAGCAGGCCCGCACCTCAGGGTCAAACATCATCCCGCCAGAACCTCTTTGACCTTGGCGGCCAGTTGTTTGAGCGTAAAGGGCTTGGGCAGGAAAAAAATATTCTCGCCCATATGGTCTTTGAGTTTATCCTCGGTATAGCCGGACATGAAGATGATCTTCAAATGCGGGCTGGTCTGGCGCATACGCTGGGCCAATGTCGGCCCATCCATAATCGGCATGACGACATCGGTAATGAGCAGATCAATTTTTTTATTCTCGGCCCGCTCCATGACGGCCAGCGCGCTTTCTCCACTGTCGGCGGTCAGGACTTCGTAGCCCTTGTTGCTCAAAGCCCGTTGGGAGAACGTCCGCACGGCGTCTTCGTCCTCCACCAGCAAAATACGCTCCGAACCCGTCAGATCTTTTGTCTCATCGGCTTCAGGGGTTTCCTTGGCAATGGCCTCGTCCTGTTCGAGTTCGCTGGCGCGGGGCAGGTAAATATAAAAGGTTGTGCCCTGATCCACTTCGCTTTGCACGTCCAAAAAGCCACCTGTCTGGCGGATGATTCCGTACACGGTGGCAAGGCCCAGCCCCGTTCCCTCCCCGACTTCCTTGGTGGTAAAGAACGGCTCGAAAATACGGGTAAGATTTTTTTTTGGAATTCCACATCCCGTATCCGAAACCTTGATCAAAATCCAGTGCCCGGGCGGGAGTTCCTCCGCAACCAGCTCCTGCGGTTTTCTGTTGGTAAAATTCTCTGTTTCAATCAGCAAGCGCGCGCCCGCCGTCTTTTTGGCATCCATCGCGTCACGGGCATTCACGGCCAGATTGATGAGCACCTGCTCCATCTGGCCTTCATCCACCTTCACAAGACCCAGATTTTGTCCGTGCACAAGATCCAGCTCCACACTCGCCCCAATCAAGCGGCGCAAAAGATGGGACAACTCCGTTAAAATTTCACTGATATCATGGACCCGTGGCCGCAAGGTTTGTTGACGGGAAAACGCCAAAAGCTGACGCACCAGATTGGCCGCCCTGTTTGAATTTTGCTTGATCTGCATAATATCGCTAAAGGACGGATCACCAGGTTTATGGCGAAGGAGAAGCAAATCGGAAAACCCGATGATGGCGGTCAAAAGATTGTTGAAGTCGTGGGCCACCCCGCCTGCAAGCTGTCCTATCGCCTGCATCTTCTGGGATTGGACAAACTGAGCCTCCAATGCTTTTTTCTCGGAAAGATCAATGAAATGAAGAACGGTGTTCCCACCAGCCCGAAATTTGCGGGCGTGCATCTGGGTTTCGATCAGGCCCTTCTCGCCTTTCAAGGAAACTTCCATGGGTGCGCCCAGCTGTTGCCCCTGCTCGATCCGGCCCATGGCGGACAAAACAGGCTCCCTGTTTTCTTCTCCCAAAAGCGACTCAAAGGATACGCCTTCAAGATGTTCGATCACCTGCCCCAGCATCGTGGCAAAGGCCGCATTACAATCTTCAATGATCCCCTTGTGATCCAGCAGGATAATCCCGAGCGGGGCCTCGTCGAAAAAGCGCTGAAAACGGTCTTCGGAGGCCTTGAGGGCCAAAGACATTTCCCGCTCCGCCGTCTTGTCATAGACCACAGCGCGCGTTCGGACTTTTCCGTCAGATTCCTTGACGATGACCTGATTGATGGACGCCAGAAAAATTTTCCCTCCACGCCCTTTCATCTGCACATCTACAATCTGGCGCGTTTTAGCGTCCTCTGTCAGATCATAGGGGTTGGTATGCGGGGGCGGTTCAACCAGATAAGTATGCAAGGTCCCGCCATCCAGAAGCGCTTGCAGATCCTCTCCCACCCAACGGGCAAAGGTCGCGTTAGCAAAAACGAAACGCCCTGTCTCGTCCACAGAGAAAAAGCCGACAGGCGCGTTATCGGTAAAATCAATCAGTTTTTCCCGCTCGGCCCGAATGGCGGTGTCTGTCCTGTGTTTCTGGGTCACATCGTCGATCCGCCAGTGGATATGTCCCGCACGACCAGAAATAGGTTGCGCCGTCACAAGCAGGTACAGCTCCTGATCCCCGACCTTCGAGAAGATCTCCGCAGAATCGGAAAGCCCCCGATGGGCTTGCTCCGACAGAAGCCTGAAATGGGCAAAGCCTTCGGGATTATTCTCGAAGAGAGACGCCAGACTGTTATAGGTCGGCGGCCCGACAATCGTACAAAGTCTTTCAAATTTCTGGTTGTAGTACAGCGCATTATCCACACTGTCTGTGATGAGACGGGCCGCTCTGGAACCTTCCATTGCTTCACGGATCAATTCGATTTCCTTGCTCCGCGCCAGATTGAGTCTCAAGGCGAAATACAAAAGCATACCGGACAGGCCGATCACCACCATCACCAGCGCAATCAAAACCTGCTGGGACTTTTCAATGGAAAGTCCTGCAAACACCAGCAAGCCCGCCGCCATCAACACCAGCACAATCGTCAGATAAAAAAACAATTTACAGGATTTTGTGACAGCCGATACGACCGGTGCAGTCTGACCGTTTTTATGATAGCGTGATATAAACTCGGAATGATCCAGTGTCATAGTGCGGAATATGCCACAAATGGGCAAAATTGAATAGCCAATTCAGTTGCAATCATTATACTTTCAGGGATGAAAACGAAAACAGGCGGACAGATTCTTGTTGCAACACTGGCCCTGCACGGTGTGCCCCGCATCTCCTGTGTGGCCGGCGAAAGCTACCTGCCCGTTCTGGACGCCCTCTACCAGCATCCCACGATCCAGACCATCACCTGCCGGCATGAGGGGGAAGCGGCCTTTATGGCCGAAAGCTGGGGAAAACTGACGGGGGAAGCGGGCGTGTGCATGGTCACGCGGGGACCAGGGGCCACTAATGCCGCCATCGGTGTCCACACCGCCATGCAGGATTCCACTCCCCTTGTGTTGTTTGTGGGTCAAGTCTCCCGCGCTGACAAGGGACGGGAATCGTTTCAGGAATTCGACACCGCATCTGCCTTTACCCCGTGGGCGAAAGAGGCATTTGACATTGTACACGTGGAGGATATCGCAGGAGCTGTCACCCACGCATTGTATATCGCGCAATCAGGCCGGAATGGACCCGTTGTGGTGGGCCTACCGGAAGACATCCTCAGTGAGGTTTGTCATTTCCAAGAGATGACAAACCCGCCTCCTGTTTTTCCTCTCGCGCATGGAAAAGAGTTTGCGGATATTATAACGCTTTTAAAATCTGCCAAAAATCCTTTGATCATCGCTGGCGGGCACGGCTGGCATGATGAAACCTGCTCTGCGCTGGAGCGTTTCACGCGCCATACGCATATTCCGATTCTGGCCGCATGGCGCAGGCATGATCTGCTCTCTTCCCGCAATCCGTATTTTGGCGGAGAACTGGGGATGGGGGCCAACCCCGCCCTTGTCAAAGCCATACAAAATGAATGCGACCTCCTCCTTGTGATCGGGGCACGGCTGGATGAATGCACGGTGCAGGGCTATAGTTTGCTCGACATTCCAACGCCCAGACAAACCCTGATCCACTTGTATCCTTCCACGCAGGAGATGGGGAAAGTCTATACCCCGACCCTCGGGATCTCTTGCGAGATCAACTGTACCGTTGAACATCTTTCTTCTTTGGCATGCAAGACAGAGTGGCCTGAATGGCAGGCGTGGGGGCAACGCATCAACGTCCTGTATCAAAACTGGACCGCTCTGCCCGCCCCCCAGCCTTGGGATGGCGCAGATATGAACACCATAGTGTCCCATCTGAATGCGGTCTTGCCAGACGATGCTATAATCACCAGCGATGCCGGCAATTTCAGTATCTGGCTGAGGCGCTTTCTCAAACACGGGCGGCCCGCCCGCATGCTCGCCCCCACAAGCGGTGCGATGGGCTACGGCGCGCCTTCTGCGTGCGCGTCTGCCCTCATCCATCCAAAGAGGACCGTTTTAGGATTCAGTGGGGATGGCGGGTTTATGATGACCGGCGTTCACGCCTTGGCCACCGCCCTCCAGCACAATGCCAAACCTGTTTTTATCGTCTGCAATAATGGCTTGTACGGCACGATCCGGATGCATCAGGACCGGACGTTTCCAGACCGCCCTCATGCAACCCACCTGCGCAATCCTGATTTTTCAGCGTTGGCGGAAAGTTACGGCGCTCTGGGTCTCAAGGTCCGCTCTGCGAAAGCGTTTCCTTCTGCGCTGGAAGGTGCAATGAAGGCGGATCGAGCAAGCGTCATTGAAGTCATGATGGACCCACGGCAACTTACGCCCGCCAGTACCGTATAATACATCCCCTTGCGTCATTGCGAGGAAGCCTTAAGGGCTGACGAAGCAATCCAGTCTTTTTAATGGATCGCCACGCTCCGGATAGTCGCTCGCGATGACGGGGAATATGACATTTCTACGACAGAGAGTCTTTTCACCGTAACTTCCCCTTCATCTTGAACACATAGGAAATGACCTCCGCCACAGCCTTGTACTGTTCCGGCGGAATGGTTTCATCCACCTCCACCGTGTCATAGAGCGTACGGGCCAACGGCTTGTTTTCAAACAGGATAATATCATGCGCCTTGGCCACTTCCCTGATCCGCAAGGCCAGATCATCCACCCCCTTGGCGATACATTGCGGGGCTTCCATCGTTTCGGGATCGTATTTCAACGCAATGGAATAGTGTGTCGGGTTTGTAATCACGACATCAGCCTGCGGCACGGCCTGCATCATGCGTTTGCGTGCCTTTTCCGCCCGCAATTGCCGCAGGCGCCCCTTCACATGCGGATCGCCTTCGGACTGCTTGTATTCATCCTTGATCTCCTGCTTGCTCATTCGCATTTTTTTGGAATACTCGAAGCGTTGATAAACCAGATCAATCCCCGCTACCACCATCAGCACCATCAAAATTCCAATCATCAGGCGCACAATGAGAGTCTGGATTTCCGCAAGCAAGGCCTCCATCGGCAAGCCAATCAGATGCTCAAACTTGTCGAAATAGGGATATAAGATTATAGTCCCCACCGTGCCCACTACCGAGATTTTTATCACCCCCTTGGCAAATTCCACGACGGAACGCAGGGAAAACAAGCGAGAAAATCCTTTCATCGGAGAGACTTTGCTCCAGTCCAGCTGAATGACTTCAGGTGCAAAAATCGGCCCGACCTGTAGAAAGGGGGGCAGAAACGCGGCCAAAGACAACAAGAGCATGGGCAAGGCCATCAGTTTCATGACCTCCCCGAACCCATCCACAAGAAGGATTTTTAGGCCGCCGCCTGTCGCGGACAGAACATCCACCCGCTCGATATAGCTACGCAACAAGGCAGACAGACCGGTAAACATGGAAGGCATCACAGCTGAAATAATTATCGTGCCCATCAACAGCATGGCCCAGTTATTGACCTCGCGGGACAGCGCCACCTGCCCTTTCTTGCGGGCCTCCTCTACCTTTTTCGGGGTAGGGTCTTCGGTTTTTTGGGAATCATCGGTCTGGGAATCTTCCGCCATCGCGCCTCAGCCCCCCGCCGCACGAAAGAAGAAGACCATCCCGTCCTGAAACTGACTGGCCCAATAGATCAGGCCCGCAGACAGCACAATCATCAGCAGGACAATCGACAGGAAAATCTGGAGCGGCAGAGCAATCATAAAGACCTGAATCTGCGGCATTAGACGGGACAGCACCCCCATACCGGCATAGAGAAGGAGCGTCATGACCAGAAACGGACTGGCAATTTTAACCCCGACAGCAAAGCTGGCCGAAATCGCCCGTGCCATCAAATCCGCCATGGAACCTGAATCCGGCACCGCGCCCACAGGAAAGAGTTCATAACTCTCGACAATCCCTGTAAAAAGCAGGTGATGTAACTGTGTGGCAAACAAAAACACCACGCCCGTGACCGATAAAAACGCGCCCATAATGGACCCTTGCGCCGCCATAGACGGGTTGAACACCTGCGCATTTCCAAGGCTGGAAGAAATAGACACCACCATCCCCGCCGTATCGAGCGCCGTCATCAGCATCCGCGCCATCGTGCCAAACAGTGCCCCGATGACGAATTCCATCAAGATCAGCATAAAAAGCCCGATCGTGTGAGGCATGGGGCTGGGCATAAAGGACATCGTGAGGGGGAACAGGGCAAAGGTAAAAGCCAGCGCGACATGAAGCCGGATTTTCATAGAAATAAAAGAATCCCCCACGCCTGGCATGATCATAATGGCCGTGCCCAGCCGTACAAAAGTGAGCATAAACGCCAGAACGCTCGTGGTTAAAAACTGTTCCAGCACGCTTTGCATGGTGGGTTTACCCTATTTCATCCCGATGATTTTATCCGCCAGCCCTTGCATAAACACCACGAGTACCTGCATCATCCACGGCAGGGTCAAAAACAGTGTCAGAAAAATCGCCAGAATTTTGGGGACGAACACCAACGTCATTTCCTGAATCTGCGTCAGGGCCTGCACCAAGGCAATGGCAACCCCCACAACCAGACCGATGAGGAGCGTTGGCGCCCCGATCTGGATACAGATCAACAGCGCCTGCTTGGCAATATCAAGGACTTCGGCCTCATTCATTCCTGTAGCGTACCAGAAGGCGCGCCCCCCTTAAAACAGGTTTTTAGCGCTCATCCCCCGTCTTTTGCACATTGTGCAAAAGGTTACACGGGCATCCGCATGAGTTCCTGATAGGCGGCGATGAGCTGATCCCGAATGGCCACAACGGTTTGCAGGGTAATTTCTGCCGCGCCCGCCGCCTGCACCACATCAGTGATATCGGCTTCCCCCGTCACGGCCTTGGCGGACATCTGCTCACTGGCTTTCAGGGTATCCAGAGACTCCGAGGCTTTCTGGCGCAGAAAATCAGAAAAGCTGACTCCGGCCTCTTCCGTCCCCGTGACAGGCGCGTTTTTGCCTAAATTCGCGGTATTAGAGTACGCGTTGATAGCGGCCGCCGGATTTCCAATTTTATCAACCATCTTTTGTGACTCCCTTAACTTCTCAGCATATCAATTGTCCGGAGCAACATCGAGCGCGATTGTTCGATCATCCCCAGATTTGCCTCGTATGAACGCTGGGCTTCCCGCACGTCCATGATTTCCACCAAACTGTTCAGATTTGGCATTTTGACATACCCTTCGGCATTGGCGGCGGGATGGCCTGGCATGTATTTCAGGGCAAACGGTGTTGTCTGGTCTACACCGACCTTGTCTACCTTGACTTCCTGAACGCCACTTTTCTTATCCAGTTCGTTTTTGAAGGTGATCGTCTGCCTGCGGTACGGATCGGAGCCTGCCGTTTTACCTGTCGTGTCGGCATTGGCCACGTTCTCCGTGATCATCCGCACGCGGGCGCCCTGTGCTCGCATCCCGCTGGCCGAAACCTGTATCGCATTGAGTAATTCAGATCCCATACTATGCTCCCTTTTCGCTCTCTTGTCTTACCGGTTCGCGCCAATCGCAATTTTCAACAATGTCATGTTTTTCTGGTACAGTCCCGTGATGAGGTTGTAATCCACAATCGTTTGACCCGATTTCATCAGCTGTTCTTCCATCACGACCGCATTACCCACTGGCGCAACTTCATAGGTTTTCTTTTGTTTTTTCTCGCTGGCCTCTCCGGCTTCCTGTCCTGAAGCAGAGAGATGGCGGGCATCGGATGTGTCCAGACGGACGGACGGGCCTTTTTCGCTTGAAATATTTTTAACCAGCGCTCCAAAATCCATCGGCGCCAGATCCATCGGGCGGTAATTGGGGGTATCCGCATTGGCGATATTCTGCGCAATCAGACGCTGGCGCTGGTTCAGATAATCCATTTTCGCGCCCAAAGCCTGAAATAATCCGAGATTTTGTATTGTCATGTCATTATGCCTTGCCGTAAAATGCTCTCACACCCCTTCTTCCATGCAGGACCCGTGCCACAATGATTTTCAACAAAGACGAGCCACCAGAAGACGCATTAACACCTTTGAATATAAAGAAAAATCCCAAGCGCCAGACCGCCGTGGCGCTGAAAGAAAATGAAAAGCCAGGCTATGCGCCCACTATTTCCGCCGCCGGACGGGGAAAAATTGCCGAGAAAATCCTGCAACTGGCGTTTGACAACGATATCAAGGTCCGCGAAGACAGCGCACTGGCGGAAATGCTGGCCCATGTCGAACTGGATAGCCCCATCCCGAGCGAGGCGTTTCTGGCTGTGGCAGAGATTTTATCTTATGTCTACCGTGCCAATGGCAAGCCCAACCCGTTTCATGTTTTACTGGACCCTGAAACACAACACTCACCGGAATGAACATGCCAAAAAGTTTTTTAGATTTTCAAAGAGATTGCGAAACGCTGACCATGAAAATCCGTGAGGCCGAGGACGCCCTGTTCGCGGGCCAGCCTGTCAATATCGCGCCCATGCAAGGCGCTGTTCAAACATTGTGTCTGGAACTGAAACAAGCCGACTCCTCCACCGCCAAACTCCTCCAGCCTCTTATAGCCGAAATCATTTCAGCGCTGGGTTCCCTGGCCGAGCGCTTGCAAGACAGACAAAGCGGATAGTTTTACATCCCTACAGAATCGCGCTAGAAAGAAGCATGGATCAATTTGGCGATGCGCCTTCCTTATTCAAAATGCTGTTTGCGCTGGCTTTTGTCGTGGCGCTGATGGGCGGACTGGCCCTACTTTTGAAGCGGCTCGGGTTATCGGGCGCGCTTCCTGCCTCAAAAGGGGGAAGCCGTTTGAAACTTCTGGAATCCCTGCCACTGGATGCCCGCAGACGGCTTGTCCTGCTTCAGCGCGACAATATCCAGCACCTCCTCATTCTGGGAGCCAGTACGGAAATTGTTATAGAAACCGGCATTGTACCGCCCCCGCCCCCGCCACAGGAGACACCCCCCGATGTTTAAACGTCTTGTGATCGTTCTTGGTCTGATGGTTGCACTCAGCCCCGCCCTGTATGCAGGAACGGCGCTGGCCCAGAATATCTCGATTGATCTGGGGCAGGACACGGATGGTACTGTCACGGGACGGGTTGTTCAGCTGGTCCTTTTGATGACGGTGTTGTCTCTGGCCCCTTCAATCTTGATTATGATGACCTCTTTCACGCGGATCATTGTTGTGCTCTCATTCCTGCGCACCGCTATCGGGATCCAGCAAACGCCGCCTAATACCGTCATGGTGTCCCTTGCGATGTTCCTGACTTTTTTCATTATGTCCCCGACCCTGCAGACGGCCTATCAGGACGCCGTTGTGCCGCTTATGGAGCAAAAAATCGATGAACTGCAGGCCTTTGACAAGGGCGTTGCCCCGTTCAAGACCTTTATGCTTGGGCATGTGCGGTCGCAGGATTTGCGCCTGTTTACGGAGCTCAGCAAAACCACCCCGCCCAAGGACGTTTCACAAACCCCCATTCAGGTTGTTATTCCGGCCTTTATGATTTCAGAGCTCCGGCGAGCTTTTGAAATCGGGTTTATGCTGTTCCTGCCGTTTTTGATTATTGATCTGGTGACCGCCGCGATTTTGATGTCGATGGGGATGATGATGCTCCCGCCTGTGACGATCTCCCTGCCCTTCAAGATCATCTTCTTTGTGCTGGTGGATGGCTGGTATCTGATTACGGGCTCCCTGATCCGGAGTTTTGATCCGTCTGCGCTTCCCCTGCCGCCAGGGGGATGACGAACGCCTATTGGCCCTTCGGCGCAGACGATGGCGGGACAGACGGAGACGGGGCGGGCGTGGCACCCGCCTTATAACTTTTCAGGAAATCGGAGAACAAATCCACCTCCTTCACGACACGAAGCAACGTGTCACGATCCGCCAGCGCCGCGCTTTTGCGCGGACGTGTAATCACCTCGAACACTTTGGCCTTGTCCGTTTGCATCATGGCATCGGAATATTTTTCCCGCATATTGGCCAGCGCAATCCGGTCCCCCGCAAGGCTCAGGGCAATCACCCGCTGAAGCACCAGCGCTGTATTGCCTTCCGCCAAAGGACGGGTCAGGGAAATATTTTCATCTGTGATCACATCCCCCAAGGCCTCGGCGGCATCATCCCAATAGCCCGCCGCCCATGCAATATCGGCCCGCAACCGGTTGACATCTTTCTCCAACGGCATTTCATTTAACAGGGCCATGGCTTGATCCGGACGGCCCTGCAAAGACAGCGCCCTTGCCCTGAGCAACGAGACCACACGGGTATTTTCCGGTTTTTTGAGAACCTCTGGAAAAGTTTCAATGTTCTGAGCGGCCAGATTGATGGCAGGGAGCGCCTGTGCGGGGTCTTCATCCAAAAGACGGATAGCCGCCAGCCGCGTAGCAATCCGGAAGGTTTCTGCCGGAGCGGGATGATCCTGTAATTCACGGGCGTAAATCGCCGCAGACCGATCCAGCAAATCCACCTTGACGAGATATTCTGCCAGACGTTCCATAATCTGTTTTTTGCGTGCATCCTGCGGTATCACGGCTGGAAAGTTTTCATACAGTGTGACCGCGTCCTGCGGAGAGATTTTTTCAAAGTCCTTGCCTAAAAAAAGACCGGCAAAGATTTCAGTCATATCGCCCGCCACCCGTTTGGCCAGATTGCTTTCCGGCGCGATGAACGCCGAGTCCTGCATCAGATTCAATCCCCTGATATATTCTCCGGACTCAAAGTACATCCGGCCCAGCCAGTAATTGACCTGCGCTTCCAATTCATCCCCGCGCCATGCATATCGCAGGCGTTCCAGCGTATCAATGGCCTTGGTAGGCGGAAGTTCTTTCTTGTCCATCCCCAGACGCATGAAAGCCAGACCAGCCTTCGCCCGATATAATTCATCCGGCCCTGTCATCAGGGCGTTCCAGAGTTTTTTTGTTTCCGGTACATTCTTCGCCTGCCGCGCCGCCTCGCCTTTTAGGTACGCAATCGCGGCTTTTTGCGGCGGCAAAAGCGAGGGCTCGTTTTTATCCAACAGCGCCAGAATATCGTTTCCCAATTTCACATCTCCCCCCCGCAAGGCAATTTCTGCCATGACCGGCCCCAGACGATTGAGAATAAGATCCGGATATTCTTCCATGACCAGAGTGCTGTCCGGCAGGATTTCAATCGCCTGTTGCCAGTCCCCGAGGTCCGCCAGCGCATAGGCCCGCCAGAGATTGATTTCCTGAAAGGGCTTGAGCTGTTCATCCGATAAAATCCGGAAGGCTTCCTCGCTCCGCAGGTTCAAAGCCACAGCAACACCGTACAGTGCCTTGTATTCCTGACTTTCCTGTAGCTCCGGCATTAACTCTGCGGCAAACTCCAAAAATCCGAGCGCCTCGGAGCCCATGGCATTGGAGAGATACATCTTTGCCAGCGTGAGCAGATTTTCCACCTGTCCGGCTTCATCCTGCTCGTTCATTTCTTCCAGCAAAATGGTCCGGTTTGTACCTTGGGCCGGCAAGCCGCCCAGTTGCCAGCCTTTAAAATCAAAAATCCGTTGCAGATTTAAAGCTGTCTGGGAACCTGCCTTCTTGACTGTGTTGCTGGATTTTTGTGCCGCCGTTTCGCTCACGAGCGTCAAGCCCTCCGGTCTGGAAATCTCGACCATGCCCGTCACAAGCCTGACATCCAGATCATCGACCTTTGGCATAATGGCAAGCCCCACAGGAGATTCCAGAACATCAAAATCGACATAATGGCGGGGAAGCCCTCCCAGATCATCAGCAGACCCCACGGTAACAACATACATCATGGTGCCGGTTTCAGGGTCCGTGACTTTTATCAGGGTCCGTGCCGTTTTGAAAGGCCAGACAAGCTTGCCGCTCCGGATTTGCGTGTCATTGATCTCCGCTCTTTGCGGCTTCAGTCCTTCGGCAGACAGAAAATCATCCGAGAAGGAAATACGCCATGTCAGTCCCTTGCCTTGCGTTTTCAAATGGTTTTTCTCGGGCAGGGAGAGCTGATACAATTTACCGCTCGGGGTTTTGATCTCCTTCAAAGGCCCGATTTTTGCCGCCTGCGGCCCCTTGATTTGTGGCTCAATCAAAATATCACTCTTGTCATTCAGGATATAGACGTGATCATCCTTGAGAAACACCGCCAGACCAAACGCCTGCATCGCAGAGAAAAAAACCGTAGAAGGCACCGTCCGTCCTTTTTTGTCGGAGGCCGCCCGCGCTACAGGCACCGCTTGCGGCGAAGACAGAACCTGTTCGGAAGGCGTTGAAGGCACAGCCGACAGGGGCAGAACCTTGAGGGGGGCTGTTACGGTAGGATTTTCAGATTTTTTTTCTTTGCCTGAGGGCGATGTTTTTTCAGATGTTTTTTGCGGGTCCGCATTTGAGGTGTTTTTTTCCTTCGCAGGCTTTTCCACAGGCGGCGGGACAGGTCCCGAAGGGGGATCGTAAATATCCAGCACCAGACGGTTTCCCGTTTTCATATCCCGCACACGGCTTTTATCCGGCGTTGTGATAGCAATCCGCAAGGGTGTTTCGGACTCGACCGAGAGACCCAGAATATTTTCCATCGCCTTCGTTTCGGGGCGCATCAAATGTGCGGGCTTTTTGAATACGACCCGCACACGGCCCTTATGTGATTGATCCAGCGTATAGGACGGGGGCGAAGACCAGGCAAAAACAAGACGGGAATAGCCCTCGTGACGCCCCATGCGCAAGGACACGGTGTCCTGCGCACGGGCCACACCGGATGGCAGGGCCCACAACACACTCACAACCATGATATAAAATCGTACAAGACGCATGCTTTCAAGCCTGCCACAGCTCACCTGAAAGAACAAGCGCCGTTCAGGTTTCATCCCTTCAAATGGATTGAAATTTTGGCTTGAAGACTAATCGAATTCGGAGAGCAGTTTATCAATCTCGTCCTGAGAGATTGCGGTTTCCGGCATTTGCGGGCCATTCAGGAGACGTTCGTCTCCGGTGCGCGTATCGTCTTCGTCAACAGAACCCGTCCCGCTCTGTTCCCCAAGGACAACGATCAATTTGGCCACTTTTTCCTCGATCGTCCGCAGGGTAGTGACTACTTTTTTAATCCGCTGTCCTGTAATATCCTGAAACGTACAGGCCTCGTAGATCTTTGTGACTTCATTGGCTAGAATTTCCCCCTCCTCCCCGCCGATGGCAGAGGCTTCACTCTCTATGATCTCGCAGGAATCCATGATGGTTCCCGTAGCGGTGGCCGTAGCCGCCACAACAGCGTCCAGCTCGTCTGTCGCGGTGGGAATATGTTTTTCATTGATGTCATGGGCCCGCCCCATTCCGATTTCCGCACGGGCTTCTTCTATAATCCGCTTGAGCTCTTTCAATTCATGAAAAATCGTATGACGGTCATCCTCCACAGGATGCTCGACCTTTGATAGGACGGAATTGATAATCTTGACCACCTGATCACGGCCATAGGAACTACGCGCCTCTTTGTTTTGCATGGAATCTCCCATTTTTTCCCCAAATTCTTTTTATGAATGTCTGTGCTTATGCGATATGACTAAAAATCCCCCAGAACGGCGGCAATTTTACTCTTCAAGGTTTCGGCATTGAAGGGTTTGACAATATAGTTGTTCACGCCCGCCTGTTTAGCCATAATGACATTTTCCGTTTTACTTTCCGCCGTGACCATAATAAAGGGCACCGTCCTGAACGCTTCCGTGGAGGCACGGACCTGTTTGAGAAGCTCCAGCCCTGTCATCGGCTCCATATTCCAGTCCGAAATGACAAGTCCATACGTCTTGGCTTTTATTTTCTCAAAGGCCATGGAACCATCCGTAGCCTCGTCTACATTGTTAAAACCCAGTTGCTTCAAGAGATTTTTTATAATACGAAGCATCGTACTGTAATCATCCACAATCAGCACATTCATATTTTTATCAACAGCCACGATAAACACTCCTTGCTCAAGGCTTACAGAAACACCATCACTCACAATGTACGCAGAAATCGGGTTTCCCCCTGAAGAAAGACCATTATGCCACTAAAAAAGTTAAGGCTTCACTAAAGCAAAAGGGCTTCCCGAAGAAATACTTCCTACACAATTTACATGAAAACAAGGGGCTGAGATACCCTCAAATTTTTGGTCTGCGCGCTCTAATTGTCCGGCGGCAGTTCCGGTAATTTCTTTTCCTCGGATAGCATAATGGTAACAGTTTTGGCGCGTTCGGGACTCATGGCCGCCAACACGGGCGAGAGCTTGCGTTCCGACATTTTAGAGACGACACTCACCAGAACGTCCAGATCCAGCGTATCAAAAATACGGGCGGCCTCCTTGGGCTTCATGCCTTCATAGATTTTTACAAGGCTTTTGGCGCGGGCCTGTTCCTCCTCGGATTGCTTGTCCAGAAGAGTCTCGATTTGTGTTCTGAGTTGCGAGAGTTCCTGATATTTTCTATCGAGTTCTTGCCCTGCCGCCTTCAAGAGCGCCTCCCGCGTTGCCATTTCCTTGTCGCGTTGTTCCAGCGCCTTGCGCCGCTTTGCCAGATCGTCAAAGACATCTTTTTTGACATCGGTACATTCCTCCGCTTCATCGGCGGCATCACGCCATGGCATGGCATCAGAGTCCTTTGCTTCCTCCTTTTTTTCTTCGGCCTTTTCAGGTTTACCTTCTTTGCCTTCTGTGTTTTTACCTGTTTTCCCTTTGGATTCCGTGGCCTTTGTATCATTCGGGGGGGGTGTTTTTTCTTCGGATTTTTTGGCAGGATCCGGCGCTTTTTCCTCGGCAAAGGCCTGATGGCTCAAGGCGGAAACACCCGTTATCAATTCCGCACAGCGCACCGAAAAGGCCAGCACAATGACAACAAAAAGAAACGGGAAAATCCTGTTTTGTGTAAAAAATGTCATGAGCTAGACAGCGCCTCCGCCCGACCTGTTTTTATTTTTCCGGAGCGCTTCGTATAAATCCTTTTCCGCCTGAGAGGAAAAATTCCGCTCCGACTCAGGTTCCCGAACGGCAGGCTCTTCCTCTTCAAATTCCCGATCCTGAATAAAAAAGGACGGCATTTCGACACTGCCGGAAACCGCAGAACGACTAGGCGCTTCAAAGACCGCCTCTTCGTGGATTTCATAGCGTTCCGTAACAAAGCCCCCCTGTGGCCGCCCCTGCCCCGCCGCCAGTTTTTCGAGCCGTCCGGCTAGATTATTGCCCGCCTGATTGATGAGTCTGAGTTCATCGGCCATTTTACGGGCATCGTGCAGGACCCCTTCCAGATTGTCGGCTTCGGTATTCCCCGCCTTTTTCAGCGCCGTAATAGCGCGATGGGCTTCGTCGATATTGCGGCTGAGCTCTGCCACAACCCCTTGCAAGGCTTCGCGATGGGCCCGAAACGCATTCAGGCTTTTTGTGAGATGGATCGTATAATAGATCGTGGCCCCCAGCGCCAACAGCACCAGAAAATCCATTGCAACCCCGAATAATGCCCCTGTCATTCCATCATACTCCCCTCAACACTATTGGATCTCAATTATCATGTTTTTCCGGCTCTATGTATTTTTCGATCCGCACCGCGATATGATCCTGCTTTTGCCCGACAGGCCCGCGAAACATGGGAAAATCGCCGCACCGCAGTTCCAGTTCATCTTCGATCCGCGTATTGAACATCACCTTGGACCCTACTTTCCAGTTGAGCATTTCACCCAAAGGCACAAGCTTCTCTCCCAAAATCGCCTGAAGCTGGACATCGGTTTTGTGGAGTTCCAGAGTCAGGTGGTTTTCCCAGATGGAATCCCGCCCGAATTTTTCCCCCATGAACATCTGGAGAAGCAATTCCCGTATGGGTTCAAGCGTTGCATAGGGGATCAGCACTTCAATCCGTCCACCGCGATCTCCCATATCCACCCGCAAACGCGCCAGAACGCAAGCATTGCCGCTCTGGGAAATCGTGGCAAAACGAGGGTTCGTTTCCATGCGGTCCAGATTGAAGCTCACGGGGGCCAGCGGGTCAAACGCCGAAGACAGGTCGCTCAGGGACACCTGTACCATTTTTTCCACAAGCTTTGTCTCGATGGTCGTATAGGGCCGCCCCTCAACCCGAATGGCAGGCGTTCCTTTCCTTCCCCCCAGCAATACATCCACAATCGAGTAGATCAGGGCACTGTCTGTCACAAACAGGCCGTTATTATCCCACTCCTCCGCCTTGAAGACACAGAGCATGGCCGGCAGGGGAATCGAATTCATGTAGTCCCCGAACCGCACCGTAGAGACCTGATCCAAAGAGACCTCCACGTTATCCGTTGTCAAATTCCGGAGCGAGGTCGACATCAAGCGCACCAGACGGTCAAAGACGATATCCAGCATCGGCAGGCGTTCGTAATTCACCATCGCCGAATTGACGAGCGCCATCATACCCGACATTTCGCCGCCCATCGCGCTGTCATCGTCAAAGCCCAGAAGGGAATCGATCTCTTCCTGATTGAGGATCCGCGTGCCACCATCGGCGGCATCAAAGGCGGGCACAGCATCAGCCTTGGAATCGACAGCAACATCGTCCGAGGCCATGGCTTCCCATTCCTGCATCATGGCTTTTTCTTCATCGCTCATGGATTCGAGCTCTGGGGCCTGTGTCTCACTCATCTTTCTGTCAAACGCGCTTTCATGTTGTCATGCCCTATAAAAAAGTCTCTGCAAAAATCATACCACTCATCCGTCATTGCGAGGAAGTCTTCAGACTGACGAAGCAATCCAGTTTTTTTCTGGATCGCCACGACTGCTTACGCAGTCTCGCGATGACGATATTGTCGAGTTTTTATCTGAAACAATTCCATATATCCTCTTGTCCTCAATGTAAAACACCTCAGCCTACTGAATCAAAATCTCCTGAAACAGGACATCCTTGATTTTAACCGGCGCGGCGGCCTGATTGACCCGCCAGAGCAATTCCATCTGGAGCCTGTATATGCCGGCAGAGCCTCGTAAGTCCTTGATCCGGAGTTCCCGTAAATACGTCTGGAACTGGTCGATCACACGGGGCGTCACTGCGGTTACCGCATCAAAATCGGCAGGATCCTCAAGCTCCAGTTGCACTGTCAGGCGCAGGTAACGGGGCGTCCCGTCTTCTGTATTCAAATTCACCAGCATCGGGGGAATCGCCACAAAATTACCGCCGGAGAATTCTCCGTGCCCTCCTTCTCCCTCTTTTTTCTCTCCACCATGACCGGATTCGGCTTTCTTCTCGGCTTTTTTCTCTCCGTGTCCGCCTTCAGCGGCAGAGTCATGCCCCTCTTTCGCCCCGTCTTCTGCCGGCACGGTCCCGAGCAGGCCGTCCAGATAACCCATAAAATAGGCGCCTGCCCCGCCGCCAATCAACAGCACAAGCGGAACAAGGATCATCAAAAGCAGTTTTTTCCTGCTGTTCTTGCCCGCCCCTTCTTCACCTTCGGGCGCTTGACCGTCTTCGGCTTCAGGGTCTTTTTCCTTATGATCGGACATGGGATATCCTTTTTTCTAGAGTCTTTCGGGATCAGGGTATCACAGGATGACAGAGTGGCAAAACCCCCGCCCGCCGTTTTCCTGAAAGAAATACGCACAAGGGGCAGAAACAGGAAAAATACAGGAAAAATGGCGCGAGAGACGGGACTTGAACCCGCGACCCCCGCCGTGACAGGGCGGTGCTCTAACCAACTGAGCTACTCCCGCGCAGGGGTAGGTGGAAATAGTGTTTACTGTCTTGCGTTCTGAATTGCAAGCGAAACTGTCATCTGTGATGAAAAAAATTACACACTCTGATATGAAACCCCCAAAGCCTCCGCCACGGCCTTATGGCGGATTTTTCCTTCTGACACGTTCAGTCCCTCTGCAAAACGCGGATTATCCGCTAAGGCGGCCTTCCAGCCTTTGTTCGCCAGCGCCAGCGCGTACGGCAAAACCGCATGGTTGAGGGCAAGCGCAGACGTCAGCGGCACCGCGCCTGGCATGTTCGCCACACAATAATGCACAACCCCGTCCACCACAAATGTGGGTTTGTCATGGGTTGTAGGGTGGCTGGTTTCCGCGCAACCGCCTTGGTCAATCGCGATATCGACAAGAACGGCGCCCGTCATCATGGTTTTGAGCATATCCTTTGTCACGAGTTTGGGCGCCGACGCACCCGGAATCAACACCGCCCCGATCAGCAGATCCGCCGTTTGCACGGCGCGCTCCAGCGTATCGGCGTTCGAGTAAATAATATTCGCCCGCCCGTGGAAATACTCGTCCAGAAAGCGCATGCGGGTACTGTCACGCTCCAGAATTGTTACATTCGCGCCTACGCCGGTCGCCATCTGCGCCGCATGAAAGCCCGCCACACCGCCGCCGATAATAAGCACTTCTGCGGGCTTCACCCCTGGCACCCCGCCGATCAGGCGTCCCGTCCCGCCACAATGTTTCATCAAATGATACCCGCCGACCTGAATGGACAGCCGCCCTGCGATCTCGCTCATCGGCTGAAGGAGCGGGAGAGAGCGCCCATCCGCCCCCGTCACGGTTTCATAGGCAATCGCCACGCAACCTGATTCCATCAAACCCTTGGCCTGCGCGGGGTCGGCCGCCAGATGCAGATACGTGAAAATCACTTGGCCTGCGCGCAGCATTTTGCACTCTGCCGCCTGCGGTTCCTTCACCTTGATGATCATCTCCGCCTTCTCGAACACCTCGGCAACACTGGCGGCAATTTTCGCGCCCACGGCTTCATACGCCGCGTCAGGGAAGTTAATCCCCGCCCCCGCGCCCGTCTCGACCCAGACCACATGCCCCGCACGCACGAATTCCTTCACCGAGGACGGCACCAGCCCTACCCGATATTCCAGTGTTTTAATCTCTTTTGGTACGCCGATGATCATGGTTTCTCACTTGTGTTATTGGAATGTCATTCTGAGCGAAGCGAAGAATCTTTGTTACAAAAGATCCTTCACTGCGTTCAGGATGACACGTCAAGAAACTCCGCCCATCAGAATATACTTCATCTCCACATACTCCTCCAACCCGTATTTGGAGCCTTCGCGCCCGATCCCCGATTCCTTGACCCCGCCGAAGGGGGCAACCTCGGTGGTCAGCGCGCCGGAATTCACCGCCACCATCCCGTATTCGAGGGCTTCGGCCACGCGCCAGACCCGCCCCACATCCCGCGCATAAAAATACGCCGCCAGCCCATAGGCCGTATCATTGGCTTGAGCGATCACATCGGCCTCGTCCTTGAAGGAAAACAGCGGCGCAACAGGGCCGAAAATTTCCTCCTGAGCCAGCCGCATGCCAGAGTGTACGTGTGTTAAAACAGTTGGAGCAACCACCTGCCCCTGCGCCGTGCCGCCGAGCGCGCAGACCGCGCCCCCCTCCAGCGCATCAGCGACCAGAGCTTGCACCTTTTCCACGGCCTCTGCGTTAATCAAGGGTTGTGACTGTACGCCTTTGACGGCGGCTACAAATTTTTCTGAAAACGCCGCGTACACGCTTTCCTGCACATACATACGGTTCGCACAAATACAGGTCTGACCGGCATTCCGGTATTTGCTCGCGAGGGCGCCCTGCACGGCAGAGTCCAGATCCGCATCCTCGAACACGATAAACGGCGCATTCCCGCCCAGTTCCAGAGAGAGTTTCTTCACCGTCCCCGCGCACTGCGCATAGAGAATCTTCCCCACCGCCGTGGAACCCGTGAAGGAGAGTTTGCGCACATCCGCGCTCTCGCACAGGATTTTCCCAAGGCGCGCGGGGTCAGAGGTAGGCAAAATATTGAATACCCCCGCGGGAACCCCCGCCTCCATCGCCAAAGCGCCGAGCGCAAGGGCCGAAAGCGGCGTTTCCTCGGCGGGTTTCAAGATACACGGACACCCCGCCGCCAGAGCCGCACCGACTTTCCGCACAATCATGGAGGACGGGAAATTCCACGGCGTAATCATAGCGCAAACCCCTACAGCCTGTTTTTGCACCAACACCCGCGCCCCTTTAAACGGTGAGGGGATAAGATCTCCGTAAACACGTACAGCCTCACCCGCATACCATTCCAGATACGCCGCACCGCCTAAAATCTCGGCACGCGCCTCTCCAACGGGCTTGCCCTGCTCCGCGTTCAGAATGATGGCAAGGTCTTCGATATGTTCGAGAATAAGAGTCGCCCAGCGGTGCAGGATAGCCGCACGATCTTTGGCCAGCAGACCGGACCATGCAGGGAAAGCCTCTTTCGCAGAGGCAATGGCTCTGTACGTTTCATCCGCCCCGCAATCCGTCACATGGGCGAGCGTTTCCCCGTTCGCGGGGTTTGTAACGGGAAAGGTCTTGGCGCTTTCATGCCATGCCCCCGCAATCAGAGCTTGGGTCTTCAGGAGAGGTTTATGTGTGAGATCCACGTTGTTAATCATCCTGAAGCCTAGCTGAAGGATCTCTCAAAACAAAGAGGGATTCTCCGATTCTGCCTCAGAATGACACAACCAATATAAAATTCCAGCCCCTGCATGCCCTCGTGATCAAAAAATATCGCAATCCATACCCTGCACTTCATCACTCGGTGAAAGTGTCTCTGCAATCGGTCCTGCAGTAGCATGAAAACCAGACCCACAAGGGGGGGCTACGCTTATCACGCCATTGTTTTCAAGATAGGCTCGGGTCGCAATCGCCAATTCTTCCCTGATTTGTTTTTTGCTCCGTTTATAAAGCGGAGAGGTGTCACCGCAAAAATTTCGGGCCCCCATATACGTCTTTAAGATTGGCATCAAACCTCCTCTGTTTGTTTTAAAAGAATACAGGTTATCGCAAATAAAATATTTGTCAATTCCATATTTCATATAACAAAAAATCACCCAAACCGTTTCACAACATACTCCTCGACCAGAGTTTGAAATTCCTCGGCGATCCGCTCCCCGCGCAGGGTATGGGTTTTCTTGCCGTCCATAAAAACGGGCGCGACGGGGCTTTCCCCCGTGCCGGGCAGGCTGATGCCGATATCCGCGTGTTTGCTCTCCCCCGGGCCATTCACAATACAGCCCATGACCGCGATTTTGAGCGTTTCCACCCCCGCGTATTTTTCCTTCCACAGCGGCATGCTGATGTCGATCTGGCGCTGGATGCTTTGGGCGAGTTCCTGAAACACCGTGGATGTCGTCCGCCCACAGCCCGGACACGCCGAAACTTCTGGCATAAACGACCGCAGGCCCAGCGATTGCAAAATCTCTTGGCACACCTTGACCTCCAGCGTGCGGTCCCCATTCGGCTCGGGCGTGAGGGAGGCACGGATCGTATCGCCTATGCCCTCATGGAGCAAAATCCCCTCCCCCAGCGCGGTGGCTACAATCCCCTTGGAGCCCATCCCCGCCTCGGTCAGGCCCAAATGGAGCGCGTAATCGCTCCGCTCTGCCAAGGCCGTATACACGGCAATCAAATCCGGCACGCGGGAGACCTTGGCGGATAATATAATCTGATCCTTCCGCAAGCCCACGGTTTCCGCCTTCTGTGCACTTAATAACGCTGATTGTACGAGCGTTTCCCGCATCACCGCGTCCGCGCTCCACGGCTCGGAACGCCGAGCGTTTTCATCCATCAGCTTCGTGGAAAGATCCTGATCCAGCGAGCCCCAGTTGACCCCGATCCGCACGGCTTTATTATGCAGAACCGCCTTTTCGATCATGGATTCAAACTGCGCATCGCGTTTTTGCCCAAACCCCACATTGCCCGGGTTGATACGGTATTTATCCAGCGCGATGCACAGCCCTGGCACATCGTTTAATAAGGTATGCCCGTTATAATGAAAACAGCCCGCCAGCGGCACATCTAGCCCCTCTGCGTCCAGCCGTTCCCGCAAGGCCACAACACCACGTGCCGCAGGCTCATTGTTCACCGTAACCCGTACAATTTCTGAGCCGGCAAGAAACAGGGCCTTGACCTGCTCAAAGGTCTTGTCCACATCCGCCGTATCGGTGTTGGTCATGGATTGTACCACTATCGGAGCGCCCCCGCCCACCGTCACGCGGCGCACCTTCACGGCATGGGTTGTATGACGGGCATGTGAAACAAGAGAAACCATAAGAGCCTATGTAGCGCGAAAGCACCGAAGCGTCAAAACATATCATGGAGAAAAAATGGTGGGCGATGACAGGGTCGAACTGCCGACATCCTCGGTGTAAACGAGGCGCTCTACCACTGAGCTAATCGCCCTTACCACAGTAAGGATTATGGGCTTTTAATGGTTCTTCGGATAAAAATCAAGCCCCTTTTTCGGGGTTTTTTGCGCGCGCCTGTCATGCTGACCTTTCTTCCTTGTCATCCTGAAGCAAAGCCGAAGGATCTCAAAAACCCAAAAGAGATCCTTCGACTACAGGCCTTTTCAAGGCCCTTGCGCTCAGGATGACAGCACAAAAGAGAAAAATTCGTAAAACTTCGTGTGCTTCGCGGTCAAAAATTTTCCCATAAATCAATTTCCGTTAACCATATCTTAACCCTTTTCCCCGATGATGAGGGGAACGAAAAAGAAGAAAAACGGTGTGTGAATGGCAGAAACAGCAACATCAGGGCCGACAGTCGAAAACGCCCAGCTTTTGGAAAAGCTGAAGGCAGATAAATGTGCACAGCTTTTGTCAGAACTTCAACAAGGAAATTGTCTCCAGAGCGCAAAGTTGCTCACGACTTTGACAGGAAATCCTGTCTCAAGCGCGGATTTAGCAGAACTCATATCTGCATCACAAAACCCAATAAAACAAATGTTCGTACCTAATAAGTTTCATAAGCGGACAGGCTCCGAAATCTCAGCAGAAGATGTTCGTATCCTTGGAAATCTGGATAAAGCCAAACCCGCAGATATCGCCAACCTTCTTTCCCACGTCAAACCTAACCAAAACGGCGTTACGTTAGACGAATACATACAAAACACAATCAATCAGGCACAGGCGCGCACCCCCCCCCCTGTCAACGCGTCTGCGTCCGCAACCCAGCCTGAATCCGCTACGGCACCGCAAGCACAAGCCTCCACAACAGACCCTTCACAAGCCTCTGACTCAAACACAAAGGAAAAGGTAAAAGAAGTTGTTGGGGCCGCCGTTGATAAAGGGGCAGAAATTGCCAATACCGTCATTAATAAAGGTAAAGAAGTCATCAAACCCCTTACAGATGAAAACAAAACCCTGGCAGATGCAAGCGCTCTGTTAAACCAAAACCTTGCCCCTACTGAAGAAGAGAAAAAACAAGAACAAACGCGCATAAAAGCAGAGGAAGAAGAAAGAAGAAGACAAGAAGCTGATAGCAAGAAATCTCTTGCTGAAAGGTTTATGGATGCAAAAGACAAAAAACTCTTCGCCGTTGAGGAATTTGGAAAAATACAAAAAAACCTGAGCGGGCTGAAAGAAGGCCTTGCCATGGCTATGGATTTTGACTTTGGGGATATGTTCGGCAGTTTTGGTGGCACTTTGAAAGGACTATTGGGAACCTTGAGCGGGTTTATTGATTCAGCCCTTTCCTCCATGACAAAATTTGCGAGCAACCTCATGCCTTCCGCCCAAGCGGAAGAATCCACAGCACCCGCCATAGTGCCGCCCACAGAACAACAAACCACACAGCCTCCTGCCACGACACAACCCGAAACAAAGCCCGCGCCGGCCACAGCGCCTGCGGGATCTGCCGAGGCCAAACCAAAGCTGGAAGACAGAGACAAAATCAACGGGACGTTTAACCCCAATGCTACAGGGGAAACCGCAAGGGCGCGTACGGAAAAAGAATTGGCCAATGGCAAGAAAGAAGTGACATACGACACGCCAGAAGCGGAAAAACCTGACCCGAACGCCGCCCCTGCGCCTGTCGCAACAGTCGCAATGAAACCATAAACTTTCTCTTTTCGTCACTGCGAGGAGGCCGCAAGGCAGACGAATCCGTCCAGAAAAAACTGGATTGCTTCGCATCCGCTCGCAATGACAGAAAAAGGGTATGACCCTATCACACGCCCCCTTTTCAGAGGCCCCCTCTTGCCGTTATGATGGACTCCGTCATGCCTGATTCGTCTTCCTCCAACCTGCCTATGAGATCTGCCTTGCCGCTGGATTCCGGCCCTGCGCCTTCTGGTGGCGTGAGTGCGCTCACAAGCCGGATGGCCCCCTATTTCCGGACGGATGTGATTTTCGCCATTGCGATTATCGTGATCATCATGTTCATGATCCTGCCCATGCCCACCGCCATGCTGGATATGGGGCTGGCGCTGTCCATCATGTTTTCCGTGATGATCCTCATGACCGTGATGTTTATCCAAAAGCCCCTTGAATTCTCGACCTTTCCCACAGTTCTGCTGATTGCCACATCTCTCAGGCTGGGGCTGAACGTGGCCTCAACCCGCCTGATCCTCTCGGGCGGGCAGGACGGGACTGATGCGGCGGGAAAGATTATCGAGGCGTTCGGGACCTTTATTATCGGGGATGATTACGTCATTGGCGGGATTGTCTTTGCCATTCTCGTGATCGTGAACTTTGTCGTGATTACGAAGGGTTCGGGCCGGATCGCCGAAGTGGCCGCACGATTCACCCTCGATGCCATGCCTGGCAAGCAAATGGCGATTGATGCTGATCTGTCTGCCGGTCTGATCTCCGAGGACGAAGCCAAAACCCGCCGGAAAAATCTGGAGATGGAAAGCACATTCTACGGGGCCATGGACGGCGCGGCGAAATTCGTGCGCGGGGATGCCATTGCGGGCCTTCTGATCACCTTTATCAACCTGATCGGCGGGATTATCATCGGGACTGTCTCGCAAGGGATGTCTCTCTCCGAGGCGGCCCAGACTTTTTCGATCCTCACCATCGGGGATGGTCTGGTCTCTCAGGTGCCGGCGCTGATTGTCTCTGTCGGGGCGGGCTTGCTCGTCTCGAAAGCCGGTGTGGACGGCGCGGCAGACAAGGCGCTTTACGATCAGTTCAGCGCCTACCCCCGCGCACTCGCCATGAGTTCCGGCCTGATGCTGGTGATGGGGGTCGTCCCGGGTATGCCGGCTTTACCATTCCTGACTCTGGCGCTGGGCACAGGGGCTATGGCGTGGTTTTCCTTCAAACGACAGGCCGTAGCTGAGGCACAGGCCAAAACCAAGGCCCTCCTCCCCAAGCCAGGCCAGCCAGGCGGACCGACCATTCCCGAAGAGCCCATTTCCAAGGCGCTGGCCATCGACACGATCCGGCTGGAGCTGGGCTACGGCCTTCTTCCGCTCGTGCAGGGCGAAGGCGGAAACAAGCTCACGGACCAGATCAAGGGTCTGCGCCGTCAACTGGCGGAGGATATGGGCTACGTCCTGCCCGCCGTGCGGATTCAGGACAATCTCCAGCTTCCCGCCAATATTTACGTGGTCCGCATCAAGGAAATCGAAGCGGGACGCGGAGATGTCCGGCCCCACATGCTCATGTGTATGGACCCGAACGGCGCAACGATTGCCCTGCCCGGGGAAAGCACGACAGAACCCACCTTTGGCCTGCCCGCCATGTGGATAGATGACCAGTATCGCGAGGAAGCCCATTTCAAGGGTTACACGGTTGTGGACGCTCCGACGGTTATCACCACCCATATTACAGAGATTATCAAGGACAATATGCCGGATCTCCTGAACTATGCGGAAACCCAGAAGCTTCTGGACGAATTGCCCAAGGAATATCAAAAGCTGGTCAGCGATGTGATCCCGGGCCAGATCCATGTCGGGGGCTTGCAACGCATTCTCCAGAAACTCCTGTCGGAGCGGGTCTCCATCCGCGATCTGGCGACCATTCTGGAAGGCGTTGCCGAGGCCGCCGGTTACACCAAAAACATAGGCCACCTGACCGAGCATGTCCGTTCGCGCCTGTCCCGCCAGCTGTGCGATACCCACACCAATGCTTCAGGTGTCGTCCCGCTGATCACCCTCTCCCCCGACTGGGAACACGCCTTTGCCGGCGCGCTGGTCGGCGATGGAGAAGACAAGCAACTGGCTATGCCGCCTTCCAGACTTCAGGAATTTATCAGCCTGATCCGTGCCCGTTACGATGAACTTTCGGCCATGGGGGAAATGCCGGTGCTCCTCACATCTCCCGCCATCCGGCCTTATGTCCGGAGCGTGATCGAGCGTTTCAGGCCCCAAACGGTGGTCCTGTCCCAGAATGAAATCCACCCCAAAGCGCGGATCAAGACGCTGGGGCAGATATAGCCTTTTCAAATAAGAATCTGTCATGCCCGCGCAAAACGGTCGGTTTGTGGCTCTTGAAAAACCCTCCATCGAATAAAAATCATTTTCGCGCTTGACACTCATTCTCATCTGCCGTACATGAGAATGAGTTGCATTTCAAAAATCATTTTCGGAGTCTGTTACACGCATGCCAATCATCCGTCTCCCTGTTTTGCTTCTCCTCACGCTTCTCACCGCTTCGGGCATGGGACTGCCCCGCGCCGCCCACGCGGCAGAGGAATTCACCCTCACCATCAAGGATCATACATTCATCCCTGAAACCCTTGAAGTGCCCGCCAATCAAAAAGTGAAGCTCGTGATTATCAATAACGACCCCAGCGCGGAGGAGTTTGAAAGCTATGACCTCCACCGCGAGAAAATCGTGCAGGGACACAGTCAGATCACTGTGTTTGTGGGCCCCCTGAAGGCGGGTTCCTATGCCTATTTCGGAGAATTCCACCAAGACACCGCCAAGGGCACCATTGTTGCAAAATAAGGAAAAACCATGTTATCCAGCGCTATCATCATCTTCCGTGAAGTCTTCGAGATCGTCTTTATCCTCGGGATTATCCTTGCCGCCACGCGAGACCTTCCGCACCGTGCCAAGGCGATTGCCCTGGGCTTTGGCGGCGGGATTTTCGGCTCCTTTCTGCTGGCACTGTTTGCGGGACAACTTTCCGAAATGGCCGAAGGCATGGGGCAGGAATATTTCAATGCGGGCATTCTCTTTACCGCCTCAGCCTTTATCGGCTGGACGGTCCTGTGGATGAAGCGTCACGGGCGGGAGATGAAGGGGAAATTCCAGAAACTGGGTCAGGACGTTGCAGAAGGCGGCACCCCCCTGCTCTTTCTCTCTCTTGTGATCGCGCTCACCCTCCTGCGGGAAGGGTCCGAAATTGTCCTATTTTCCTACGGCATGCTGGCCTCGGGGCAAACCCTTTCTGCTCTTTTGACAGGTGGTACCATAGGGCTTTTGGGCGGCGCGCTCACGGGTACGCTCCTGTATCTGGGCCTGATCCGTCTTTCCACACGCTATTTCTTCCGCGTGACGGGTGGCCTCTTGATGCTTCTGGTCGCGGGGATGATGACACAGGGAGTGGGATTTCTCACGGCGGCAGGCGCCTTCGACAGTCTGGCCTTCCCCGTGTGGGACAGTGCATGGCTGATCGGAGAGGACAGCATCGCAGGCCAAACCCTGCACGCCCTGATCGGCTACACCGCGCAACCGTCTGCCATTCAACTCATTGTTTACGCTCTGACCATAGGAACCCTCGTCATGCTTATGAATTTCTCACAAATCAAAGGGGCCTTGGCCGTCTTTGCCGTCATCGGCACCGTTTGTGTCCTTATACCCTCATCCGCGCACGCCACCAAAACAGTTTACAGCCCGTATGTCGAAGAGGGCGAACTGGAACTGGAGTGGAAGGGGGGCTATACCATTGACGATGACTCCGACACGGACGGCGCATGGAAACAGAAACTCGCAATCGGCTACGGTTTTACGCCCTTTTGGTTCAGCGAGATCTACGGCGAAGTCGAAAAAGAAGGCGAATCCGGTGCCGATCCTGATTTTACAGCGCTGGAATGGGAAAACCGCTTCCAGATCACCCAGCCCGGGGAATATTTTGTCGATGTTGGTGCGCTTGCGGCACTGGAACGCAATACAGCCGGCGGCGCGGACAAGGGGGAAGTCGGCCTTCTTCTGGCCAAGGATACCGGCGCTTTCAGTCACACCGCCAATGTCATCGCAGAGCGTGAATTCGGAGAGGAATCCAGCGATGACACAGAAGTGGAGTTTGCATGGAACAGCCGCTATCGTTTCAATCCGGCCTTCGAGCCTGGCGTTGAACTTTACAGCGGTTTTGGATCCTTGAGCGATGGGTCTTCCTTTGACGAAGACTCTCACCAGATAGGGCTCGTTGCACAGGGCAAGATTGGTGCGGTCAAATACAATGCCGGATATTTGTTTGGCCTTTCCGATTCAGCGCCCGATGGACAGGTCAAAGCCATACTGGAATACGAGCGGCATTTTTAACAGCACCCTTCTTTGCCACCCTCTCGCAAAATTATCCCCAGATTCCGCAAAATAAGTGGTATTTTTCCTTTTGTATTCTGGTATGATGACGGGATGTTCATTATACTTGGTCACCAGAGAATCCACAGTACGAAGCCATGCGGCTAAAATCTTTTTATGCGAGAACCATGACCGAAGCGATGCAAATGGTCCGTAACACACTGGGCGAGGATGCCATCATCGTTGCCACCCGTGAAGAACAGGGTGGCAAGGCCGTGCGCGTGACGGCGGCGATTGATCCCGCCTCGTATGACGAACGGGATTTCGGGGCGCAGGACCGTTCTGCAGGAAAACGGGTGCCCGCCTTTGAAGTCGGGGGACGGACGCAGGCCGCGACCGCCGAGACATGGCTTCAATATGACGAGGAACAGGACGAATCTGCCGTGGCGGAAGAGATCACCGATGCCATGCTCCGGCACGCTGTGCCCGAAGATGTCATGGACCATATTTTATCCTGCGCCACAGTCATTGGCTTTGAACAGTCCGGCGTGGCGCTCGTTGCGGCAATCGAGCATCTCTTCCAGTTCACGCCGCTCCCCACCACACCACAAAACAAACCTCTTTTGTTTGTCGGCCCCCCGGGAAGCGGCAAAACACTCGCCGTTGCGAAAGTCGCCACCAGAGCCACAATGAATGGCCTGACTGTCGGTGTCATTACGACCGATACCGTGCGGGCGGGTGGCGTGGAACAGCTTCAAGCCTTTACACGACTGTTGCGGATCGATCTCAAAAAAGCCGATAATCCCCTTGCGCTCAGGGATGAAATCTCTGCCCTGCACGCCTGTGACCAGATCCTGATTGATACGGCAGGGATCAATCCGTTCCACACGGACGATATCAAAATACTGGCCCGCCTGATCGGGGCCGGAGACCTGACCCCTACCCTAGTTCTGCCCGCCGGACTCGATGCCGAGGAATCAGGGGAAACCGCCCGCGTCTTTTCCACCATCGGGGTTTCCTCCCTGCTTCCCACTCGCATGGATGTCGCCCGTAGACTGGGAGGGCTTCTCTCTGCCGCACATCATGGCGGCATGCATTTCAGTGAAGGGTCCAACACTGCCCGCATCGCAGAGGGGTTGTTTACCCTGACACCCAAAACACTTTCCCAGCTTCTCATGCCCGCCGCTTTTCGCGGACATTCTTCAGCCACCCGTGAAAAGCACACCGCACCGTCCCCTCACAAAACAGGAACGCGTCAATGACCGAAACAACCATGGAAAACACCACACTGCATGCGGCGTCTCCCGATCTGCCGAGCTTCCGGCGTGCAACAAACATGCTGGCGGTGGCCTCCGGCAAAGGCGGTGTCGGGAAAACATGGTTTTCCATTACGCTGGCCAACGCGCTGGCGCGCATGGGGAAGAAAGTTCTGCTCTTTGATGGGGATCTGGGGCTGGCGAACGTGGATGTCCAGCTTGGCTTGATGCCCAAGCGGGATTTGAATGATGTTATTCGGGGGCGCCTTTCTCTGGACAAGGTTGTCCAGCGCTTTGAAGAAGGCCATTTCGATATTGTGGCGGGCCGTTCGGGGCAAGCCTCCCTGTCGGCCCTGCCCTCCCAGCGTCTGGCCCATTTGCGGGACCAGCTTCTGGAAGTCTCCGGAGAGTACGATATCGTGATTGCCGATCTGGGCGCCGGTGTGGACCGGACAGTCCGGATGCTCTCGGCCACCGCCACCCGCACCATGCTGATCACCACGGACGAACCTACTTCCCTGACCGATGCCTACGCCTTTATCAAGCTGGGGAATGCGGCAGGCCTCTCCAAGAACATCAGCATCGTTGTGAATATGGCCTCGACCGAGATGGAAGGCGAAAAAACCTACAAAACTCTTTTGAAGGCCTGCGAAAATTTCCTGCGCCTGCGCCCGCCTCTGGCCGGATTGATCCGTGTCGATCCCAAGGTCAAGGAAAGCATCCGGCACCAGACACCGATTCTGATCCGTTCTCCCAATACGCAGGCGGCGGAGGATGTAGAAAAAATTGCAAAATTTGTCTGGCGTTCCATGGCAGAGGCACAAAAAATTGCCTTGGGGGGGTAACCTTTTTCGTCATCCCGTTGGTATTTTGCGAAGCAAAATTCACACAAACGGGATCCAGAAAAGAGAACGGCTTTGCCGCTCACCTTATGGACCACAGCGCCATCAGCTTGGCTTCGCCTGCATAGCGGGGGGGTAACGGTTTGTTATATGGAAGGACTTTACAAACATCATGCTCAAAAAAATCCAGGATAAAACAGAAATAGAACGGGCTATCCTCCTGACCATTCTGGTGGCATCGCTCGGTTATTTTGTCGATATTTTCGATCTTCTGCTGTTCAGTATTGTACGGGTGACAAGTCTCAAGGATCTGGGCGTGCCGGACTCCGCGCTCTTGTCCAACGGGGTATTTCTGATTAACGTCCAGATGGCAGGCCTTCTGATCGGCGGGCTGGTCTGGGGGGTATGGGGCGACCGCAT
>CAYGDY010000002.1:0-30793 GCA_964348795.1 uncultured Pseudobdellovibrionaceae bacterium
CCTCCCTTCACCCCCCCCTACCCCTTCTTCACAGGATGCGGGGACGAATGCAGATGAACAGGAAGCTCCGGAAACGGTGTGCCCTCAGGCCCCAGCCCCATGACATCACGCCGGATTTTCCGTGTGCGGGTAAAGGTCTCTTCCAGATATGTCCCGTCCCCGCGCCGGATCGCCTTTTGCATGGCGGTCAAATCCTCCGTAAAGCGCTGGAGAATCTCCAGAACCGCCTCTTTATTGTTCAAGAAAATATCCCGCCACATCACGGGATCAGAGGCCGCAATGCGCGTGAACCCCCGAAACCCCGAGGCTGAAAACTTGATGACTTCGGATTTCAAATCCTCCCCCAGATCATCCGCCGTGCCCACAATCGTATAGGCAATCAGATGCGGCAAATGGGACGTAATCCCCAGCACCAGATCATGATGCGCAGGGTCCATGATCTCGATCCGTGCGCCAAGCGCCTCCCACAGGGCCGTCATGCGCTCCACCGCTTTAATCGAAGTATTCGGCAAAGGTGTCAGAATACACCAGCGCCCCTCGAATAATTCCGCAAAACCGGACTCTGGCCCTGAATGCTCCGTGCCCGCAATCGGGTGCGCGGGCACGCATTCCACCCCTTCGGGCAGAAACGGCACAATCGCCTCCACCACGGCCTTTTTCACCGAGCCCACATCCGAAACAATGGCCTTGGGTTTGAGGAATGGCCCTACGGTTTCAGCCACACCCTTCATCGCGCCCACCGGCACAGCCAGAATCACGCAATCGCTCCCGATCACACTGCGGGAGAGATCCTGAAAGACCTCATCCGCCAGCGCCAACGTCACAACCGTCTCGCACACTGCCGGATTGATATCGGCCGCCACGATTGTTTTTGCAACGCCCTTGGCCCGCAGAGCCCGCGCAACAGAGGAGCCAATATGCCCCATCCCGATAATCGTAATTCTTTCAAACAATTTCATCTGGTTTTCCATCCAAAAAACAGCCAAGATACTTCATACAAACTGAAGACCTTAAAATCAAAGGAAATAAACGAGGTATCCCGTGCCACTTGTCGCCTATAACGATTTACCCACGTTCCAGCGCCTCAAGGAAGAAGGCCGGACGGTGCTGTCCGCCCAGCGCGCGCAGACACAGGAAATCCGGCAGATGCATATCGGGCTCCTCAACATGATGCCTGATTCTGCCCTGCAAGCGACAGAACGTCAGTTTTTCCGCCTCGTGGGGGAAAGCAACCAGATCGCCCAGCTGTATGTGCACCCCTTTACCCTGCCCGAAATCTCGCGCGATGCAGATACAACCGCTTATATCAAACAACATTATACGACCTTCGAGGCCTTGAAGGCCGAGGGGCTGGACGCGCTCATCATCACCGGTGCGAATATCGCCAATCCTGATTTGACGCAGGCCCCCTTCTGGGAGCCCTTGCAGGAGATCATGGGCTGGGCATGGGACAACGTGACCTCGACCCTGTGTTCCTGTCTGGCCACCCATGCCGTCATGCAGTTTCGCTATCATGAACGTCGCCAGCCCTTGGGCAAAAAGCTCTGGGGGGTGTATGGACACCGCGTGCTCAACCGCACGCATCCGCTTGTGCGCGGGGTCAATACGGTGTTCAATGTGCCCCATTCCCGCTTCAACGCAATTTCACAGGAACAATTCGAGCGCGCCGGTCTGCAAGTGCTGGCCAATTCGCCGGAGGCCGGCGCGCATATCGCCGTCAGCCCCGACGGGTTTCGCCTGATCTGTTTTCAAGGGCATCCGGAATACGACACCATCAGCCTGTATAAGGAATATACCCGCGAAGTCGGGCGGTATGTGGCGGGAGAGCGCAAAATCTATCCGCCTGTGCCTGTGCGTTATTTTTCCAAGCCGCTCCAAAAATCCTTTGGGGCCTATAAAGCCGCGCTTCAAAACGGGGAACGCCCCGCCCCGCCATTCGATGATACCATGATGCGCGAGGCGCTGGAAAACAGCTGGCGCGACAGTGCCCGCAGTATCATCGCCAACTGGATTGGCCTCGTTTACCAGACCACCCACGTCGAGCGCGCGAAGCAATTCATGGACGGCATCAACCCGATGAACCCGCTCAAGGGGTTGTAAAAAAAACTCATGACAGAACCTCGTTATATTCGAGCACTTGAACGTAACCTTGCAGAACTCAGTAATGCAATTTTAAAAAGAAGCGCGCTGATAGGCATAGATAACACTCATTCAATGCACGCTCTCGATTTTTTTAGGATTGCTAACCACGCACTGTACAACGATATGCTATCTCACATCATGAAAGTTTTTGATGAACATAAAGAGTGCGCCTCTTTCTGGTGGTGCAAGACCTTTGATGAAAAGGCCTTTTCAGAAAGCGTCATACATAATGACATAGACATAAATAAAATCAAAGGTTTATCAGGTCGTTTCAAAAATATACGAAACAAAACGCATTTTCATATCGACAAAAACAAAGTTTCCAACCCCAAAGAAGTTTGGAAAGGCGAACACATCAACGGCGATGAAGTTAAATATCTGCTGGAGTCGGGCTTTCGTATTTTAAGTTATATTTATAAAGCAAAAACTGGAAAATCCAGAGATTTACCTGATTATGACGGCTCTGATGTTCCTGATATTATCCGTTCATACAAAACATGCTTTCCAAATACTCCTATTATTTTAAAAAACTCTTTCGACTAAAACATCTCCCCCCTCGCCCCAGCACCGGCAGTTGTATTCCTCGGCCGGGTCAGGTTCTACGCTCCATTGGCGCATTGTGCCGTTCAAGGCCGCGTGGGAGCGACGGACTTTATCGTCCTGCACCGTGCGCCAAACGTAATACCCATCCGATACGGACTCCAAAGCTTTGTTCAAAGCCTTCAGCGTTTCATCGTCGGGTTTGATCTCGCTTTTGCCCCCTCTCCCCTCTGGGGAGAGGGCTGGGGTGAGGGGTAAGCCTCGATAAAGAACCCCTCATCCTCACCTTCTCCCCAAAGGGGAGAAGGGACTTTGATTTTATTCAGCGCCTTTTTGACGTGGCGCACGTCATAGCCTTCCGCCCCGCCATTGCGGGCGAGCGGTTTTTGGAGGGTGATGGGCATGAATGGATCCTGCTGTTTTTAAAGACAAAAAAACGCCAGAAGACGGATCTCTGGCGTTGATACTGAATATATTCCTATATTTTTGGTGTTTTGTCAAGTGTTTTTTTGTGAGACCTCCGCCTTGCGCATACTGGGCACAAGGGCCCTGCGGGTGCGGGCGGGCACACGGGCACCGTAACCGCGATCGGTTGTGGCATAAATCTGCTTGGAGACTTCCACGATATACGCCCCCGCCATAAAGGGAAACAGAACGCGCCCGACCTTTTCCATCACACCCGCAGACTTCAAATTGAGGTGAGCTTTCAAGGGGAGCATGAACAAGGCCCCTTCGGTGCGTTCGTGCACGAACAGATTATCACGCAGATGATACTCGATCTGCGTCAGGGAATACGGCGTGCCCTGCCCGAAGGGAGACCAGTCCGCCCGCGCCCAGAGGCCCGCGCGATTGGGCACTACCACCATCAGCCGCCCTTGAGATTTCAAAACGCGCCAAATTTCCTGCAAGGCGGGTTTAAGCGCCTCAGAAAACTCGATATCGTGGATCATCAGCACACGGTCTATGGAATTGGTTTCAAAGGGAAGCTCGCCCGACTCCGCCAGCACAGCGGCATTGGGTGCGTCCTGCGGCCAGTCATGCACACAGGTTTCCCATTCCCGTCCAGCGGGCATCACGGCAAAAACGCGCTCCGGCTGATCGTCTTTAAAGCTCCGCAGATAGGGCACAGCATAGCCGCACCCCATGACGCGCAGGCCTTTTACGTCCGGCCAGATTTCACGGATTCGAGCCTGAACCACGCGGCGAAAGACGCGCCCCACCTTGCCATTGTAGAACGCTTTGAAATCATAAACCGAACGATACATGGAAAACTCCTCCCATTGTCATTCTGAGACGTAGCCGAAGACTCTTTAGATCCTTCGCGATGCTCAGGATGACAACAACCTTACTCACTCTACAACAAATCCCGCAAGGTTGCCACCAGCGGCAGATCGGCCGGCGGCATGGGGTAATCGTACATGTCATTCGGTTTAACCCATGCCATCGCCTGATGCGCCCTGAGCACGATATCCCCCCGCCAGACACGGCAAGCCAGCAAAGGCATGAGAAGATGAAAACGCTCGTAGGCATGGGACGCAAAACCAATCGGGTGAAAACAGCAGGGCCGCGTTTCAATCCCGAGTTCCTCTTCCAGCTCCCGCATGAGCGCAAATTCCGGTGTTTCCCCCGCCTGTATCTTGCCACCTGGAAATTCCCACAGGCCGCCCATATCTTTTCCTTCCGGACGTTCCGCAATCAGCACTTCCCGCTTGGAATTGATGAGCGCACCCGCCACGACCATCAGGATTGGCACATCCGGCTGAACCGGTTTGGGGTGGTCAAGCGCCTCGGAACAGTTCATAGGGTTTTTCCTTTTTCAGATAGAAAAAAGCCGCGAAGAGGTGACCTCACGCGGCTTTTTACACATAACATACCAGTGAGACTATTCGGCCTTTTTCTCTTCTTTTTTACCAACCGTGTCGTCACCGGACGCAGGCTCGATGGAATCGCCGTTGATATCAAAGACTTCGATTTTCGCCGCTTCACGCCATTTCTGGACAACACCGTTCAGGGCCTTGCCACGTAACTGGGCCGACAGGAAAGGCCGTGCCTGATCATATGTGGCAGGAGGCCGCTCGCGTTTTTCCAGCGCCTGAATGATGTGATAGCCAAACTGGGACTTCACAGGCTTGTCTGTGACGGCCTTATCCGCCAAGGCAAAAGCCGAATCCGCGAACTCGGGTACGACATCCTGCTTGGAGAAGAAATTCAGCTCACCGCCGTTTTCTTTCGTGGCATCAATGGAGTTTTCTTTCGCCAGTTGCGCAAAGTCGCCGCCGTCCTTGATTTTTTTGATCAAGTCCTTCGCCAGAGCTTCATCCTTCACCAGAATATGACGGGCTTTCATTTCCTCGATTTTCGGGAAATTTTTCTTGTAGTCCTCATAAGCGGATTTCAGCATGTCTTCCGTTGTCGCCTTGTCGGCCTCTTTCTGCAGGAAGACGGAACGAATGATTTGCTGTTTAGCGGCTTTCATCTGGTCCTTGACCATTTGATCCTCTTCCAGATTCACCGTCTTAACTTTTTCACCGATCAGTTCCGCGTTCACGACCTGCTCCAGCGCAAGCGGGAACAACTTGTCAATCGGCATCTGACGGGTTTCAGGCGGCAAATTCTGTATAAAGCCAAAGACATCCATACGGGTGACATCCTTGCCGTTGATCTTGGCCACAACCGGATTGCCAGGCTTGATAATCGGTAGTCCGGCTGTTTTGTCGCCATCCTTGGCCTGCCCCGCCTCATTCTTCGCAGAAGCCGATTCAGTGGATTCACCCGCCGCCGACTCCACGCCGGATGGCGTCTCTGATTCCGCCGAAGCGGTTTGCTCTGTTCCCGTTCCAGAACCGGACTTGCTCCCGCCGCTCAACTGACCGGAAAAAAATACCAACGCCCCGACAGCCACCACAACCAAGGCCACCAGAGCAATGATTGCGCTCCTGCCCTGTTCGGATGTCCGTGTCTCCATTCCATTTATCTCACGCATAATTTTATCGCTTTCCCTATAAAGATCATCTTCATAAATAAATATCCCAATGTTTAACAAACCTGTTAAAACATTCGGACTTTAACGAAGCCGATAACACTTTGCAAGAGCCGAAAAAAGGGAATCCATAAGAGAATCTTTCAAGGCAAACATTGACGTGCAGACAGAAGCCCCTTATATGAAGACATCTTGCTTTTTTCTGGAGAACAACTGTGCTGGGGCTAGTCACTAAACTTTTCGGATCATCCAATGACCGCGCACTCAAGGCCTATCACAAACAGATCGGGCCCATCAATGCGTGGGATGACCGGATGGCGGCGTTATCTGACTCCGATCTCCAGCACAAAACTCTGGAATTTCGAGAACGCCTTACCAAAGGTGAATCCTTGGAAAACCTTACACACGAGGCCTTTGCCGTGGTGCGGGAAGCCGCCAAGCGCACACTGGGCATTCGCCCCTACGATGTCCAGCTGATTGGCGGGATGGTGCTCAATGACGGGAAAATAGCTGAAATGAAAACGGGGGAAGGCAAGACACTGGTCGCCACCCTGCCCGTTTATCTCAATGCCCTGACAGGAAAAGGGGTTCATGTTGTCACGGTCAACGATTATCTGGCCACGCGGGATGCGGAATGGATGGGGCAGGTCTACAGGTTCCTGGGGCTGTCTGTCGGATGCATTACCTCCAACATGCGGGAGGAAACCCGCAGAGCCGCCTATGCCGCAGACATCACCTACGGCACGAACAACGAATTCGGTTTTGATTATCTGCGCGACAATATGAAGTTCAATTTGAAGCAGATGGTCCAGCGCCCCTTCAATTATGCGATTGTCGATGAAGTCGATTCGATTTTGGTAGACGAAGCCCGCACGCCCCTCATTATTTCTGGTCCCTCGGAAACATCGACCGAACTTTATGTCTCTGTCAACACACTCATCCCCCTGTTGGAGCTGGATGATTACGAGATGGACGAAAAACACAAAAGCATCGCCCTGACAGAAGACGGGCAGGAGCATATCGAAAACCTCCTGCACCAGCATGGCATCCTGACAGACGGCAATATGTATGACATCCACAACATTGCGCTCGTACACCATGTCAATCAGGCCCTGCGCGCCCACAAGCTCTTTCATCTGGACAAGGATTACATCGTCAAGGACAACAAAGTGATCCTGATTGATGAGTTTACGGGCCGGATGATGGATGGCAGACGGCTTTCGGAAGGCCTGCATCAGGCCATCGAAGCCAAGGAAGGCGTTAAAATCCAGAATGAAAACCAGACGCTGGCCTCCATTACTTTCCAGAATTATTTCCGGCTCTATCCCAAGCTGGCGGGCATGACGGGAACCGGTATGACAGAGGCCGCAGAGTTTGCGGAAATTTACAAGCTGGCGGTCATCAGCATCCCCACTCATGTGCCGGTCGCTCGAATCGATTACAACGATAAAATCTACAAGTCCCTCAAGGAAAAAGAGGATGCGATTGTCGCGCTGATCCGTGATTGCCACGAACGCAAACAGCCTGTACTGGTGGGGACAGTCTCGATTGAAAAATCGGAAACGCTGGCAGGGCGCCTCAAGAAAGAAAAAATCCCGCACCATGTTCTGAACGCCCGTTACCACGAACAGGAAGCTTATATCGTGGCACAGGCCGGACGGCCCGGGGCAGTGACCATTGCCACCAACATGGCAGGGCGCGGAACCGATATCAAACTGGGCGGGAATGCTGAAATGCGGATCGAAGCCGAGATTGACCCTGCCCTGCCCGACCATGAAAAGAAGGCCCTCATCGCCAAAATTACAGAGGACGTCGAACGGGACAAGGCCATCGTCAAGGAAGCCGGCGGACTGTTTATTCTGGGCACAGAGCGCCACGAATCCCGCCGGATTGACAACCAGTTACGGGGCCGTTCGGGCCGTCAGGGGGATGAAGGCGCCTCCATGTTTTTTCTCTCGGTCGAAGACGACCTGATGCGGATTTTCGCAGGCGACAAACTGGAAGGCCTGCTCAGCAACCGGAATATCGGCCTGAAGGAGGGCGAAGCGCTCGAACACCCCCTGATCTCCAAAATGCTGGAACGGGCGCAGGCCAAGGTCGAGAGCATGCATTTTGATGTCCGGAAAAACCTGCTAAAATTTGATAACGTCATGAATGACCAGCGCAAGGTGATCTACGAACAGCGCCGCGAAATCATGGAGTCTGACTCTCTGGAAGACCTCGCGCAGGATATGCGCCATCAAGTCATCGAAGATACAGTGAACGCCACAATTCCTCACGGCGCCTATGCCGAGCAGTGGGATGTGACATCCCTGCACACCGAATGCCAACGCCTTTTGGGGCTGGATCTGCCCGTCAAGGACTGGGCGCAGGAAGAAGGCATTGCAGAAACCGAAATTCTGGAGCGCCTCATCGCCGCTTCGGATCAGAAAATGGCAAAGAAGGTCGCCGATACCGGCGCACAACTCTGGCGGCAGGTTGAAAAATCCATTGTGATCCAGACGCTCGACCAGCATTGGAAAGACCATTTGCTCCAGCTCGATCACCTGCGGCAGGGCATAAACCTGCGCGCCTTTGGTCAGCGCGATCCACTCAACGAATACAAGGCCGAAGCGTTTTCTGCTTTTGAGATCATGATGGATCAGCTCCGCGAAAGCGTGACACAAACGCTCAGTCTTGTAGAAATCAACCGTGGGCCGGAAGGGTTTGAGGATCTGGAGATTCAAAACAGCCCCAAACCCATGCGGGAGACCCGTGAGGATCCGGCCTTTTCCGAGACACCTTCTGACACCCGAAGCAAAAGTGCCACTGTGCGGCCTTTGCTGAAACGCCACGCGATTGACAAAAACGATCCCGAAACATGGGGGAAAATCCAGCGCAATGCGCCCTGCCCGTGTGGGTCCGATAAAAAATACAAGCATTGCCACGGACAACTGGCGCAAAAGGGGTAATTCATGTCCCGCGAGACGGAATATTACATCAGCGCCAACGAAGATGGTTTTCACAAGGTGGCCTATCACATCTGGGGACCGGAGGATGGGACGCCCCTTGTCGCTGTGCATGGCCTGACCTGCAACGGGCGGGATTTTGGCCCTCTGGCGCGGACATTGGCCGAAGACGGAATCCGCTTTATCGCCATTGATCTGCCAGGCCGCGGGAAAAGCGACACGCTGGAGGACCACAACAATTACAACCAGCTTCAGTATATCGCCGATATCACAGGCCTGCTCACGCATCTGGGCTATATGCAACCCCAAGCCATTGACTGGCTCGGGGTTTCATTGGGTGGCCTGCTCGGGATGATTCTGGCCAGCCTGCCCGAAAGCCCTGTCCGCAGATTGATCCTCAACGATATAGGACCAGAAATCCCGCCCGATTTTCTGGCCGTCTTGAAAAAAACTTTCCACGAGCCTCATATTTTTAATTCCCAGCACGACCTCACACACACCTTGCGGACCGTCACACGCGCGAGCTGGGGAAAACTGGACGATGATCACTGGCGGGAAATGGGGATCAACAACACATGGTTTGCCAAAGACGACACCTTCACCTTTGCCTTTGATCATGCGATTATAAAGCCCTTTACCGCCATCAAGCCCGATGAACCTGTCCCGACCCTTTGGCCCTGCTGGGAGGCGATCACCTGCCCCACGCTGGTTTTGCAGGGCGAAGAATCGATTGTCCTGCCCCGCGATCTTATCAAAAAAATGCGGGAATCGGGTCCCGCCTTTGATTTTCACAGTTTTCGGGATTGTGGCCATGTCCCCTCCCTTATTCCGGAGCACCAGAAAGATGTTGTGCGGCAATGGCTGAAAAACACGCCGACATCGTAATTTTTGGAGCGGGTATTGCTGGCCTGTGGGCCTTCCACCACTTCAAATCTCTGGGATATAATGCCCTGCTTCTTGAGTCCACGGCCATAGGCTCCGGCCAGACCATTGCCTCACAAGGCATTTTGCATTCCGGCCTGAAATACGCCTTTGCCGGAAAAATCAACAGCCTCGCGGCCAATATCAGCGCCATGCCGGATCGCTGGCGCGCGGCACTGAACAGACAAGGCCCTGTCGATCTGGCATCGGCCCGTCTGCACGCCCCCTCGCAATACCTGCTGATTCCATCCGGACTCATGGGGGGCCTGCTCGGACTCGTGACACGGCAGGTTCTGGGGGAACAGGTGCACACTCTTCCCAAAACAGACTGGCCAGACTCGATCCAAGGGGCGGGCTTCAAGGGAGCCCTTGTGCATATGAACGAGCCGGTTCTGGATATTCCCAGCGTCTTGCAGGCACTGGCCCTGCCCTACATCGATTCTATCCGTCGTATTGATACGCCGGAGGACCCGCTCGGGTTTTTGGCGCAGAACAACATCCACGCAAAAATCCTGATTTTCACCAGCGCGGGATCAAATGCCAGAATTGCCTGCAGATACGGGCATGACGCCGGACTCGAAACCCAGACCCGCCCGCTCCTGATGGGGATGATCAAGCCCGCGCCCTTTCCGCTTTACGCCCATTGCGTGGGGCCCTCCGACAAACCCGTTATTACGATCACAACCCACACGGCACACGATGGCACTCTGCTCTGGTATTGCGGCGGGGCCGTGGCGGAACGGGAAAAAGAGTCGGACCCCACCCTTGTTTTCAAAGCGATACGCCAAGCCTGTGCCACATATTTTCCGGCGCTTGATTTGAAAAATCTCTCATGGGCCAGCCTGCCCATAGACCGGATCGAGGGTCGGTCCCGCACCGATGGCTGGCTTCCGGACACACCCACAATCCATCAGCATGAGAACCATTTGTATTGCTGGCCTACAAAGCTCACCTTTGCACCTCTCCTGACAGAGCGCCTGCTGGAACGCATTACGATATCTCCGTCCTGCACCACGACAGACTGGTCGTTTTTGCCGGAACTCCCTTTTGTCTTGCCCCCATGGGAGACTGTACAATGGCACAGCACACACTAGAAAAACGCCTGCTGGGCACGACAGGTCTTTCTGTTTCGCAGATTGGTCTTGGAACGGTCAAATTCGGGCGCAATCAGGGGGTCAAATACCCGCAGGGCTTTGACCTGCCGGATGACGCCTTTCTGTCCGATTTTCTGGCTCTGGCGAGGGATCTGGGGATCAACCTTCTGGACACGGCGCCCGCCTACGGCGAATCGGAATCGCGTCTCGGGCGCCTGCTCAAGGGGCAACGCCATGACTGGATCATTGCAAGCAAAGCCGGAGAAGAATTTGAAGACGGTCTATCCCGCCATGACTTTAGCCCCGCGCACTTTGAATCCAGCCTTGCGCGTTCGCTCAAACGCCTGAACACCGATACTCTGGATATCCTCCTGATTCATTCAAACGGGAATGATGTCGAGATTTTGGAAAACGACGCGCTGATCCGGACACTGGAAGGCTTTAAAACACGGGGGCTCGTGCGGGCTGTCGGGGCCTCTAGCAAAACACCGGAAGGCGGCCTGAAGGCACTGGAATGTCTTGATGTTGTGATGGCCACCTACACGCCTGACTATACCGATGAAAGACCCGTTCTGGATGAGGCCTTGCGGCAAAATAAAGGCATCATTCTGAAAAAAGTTCTGTCCAGTGGCCACACGCAGGACCCTGCGCAGGCTATCCGGTTTGGCCTGTCCCATCCGGCGGTCCACAGCCTGATTTTAGGGACCATTAACCCAGAGCACCTGCGGACAAATTGTGCCTTTTGATAAGACCTTTCACCCCAATACTCGTCACCCCCGCCACGTGCGAAGCACGTTTAGAGTGCGGGGGTCCAGTGATGTAAGGCCCTTTTGGGCCTCGCTTTTGCTGGATCCCGTGCGTGGGAATTTTTTGTGAATTCAGTGTGCTTTTTGAAAGTGGGACAAGGTAGAAAAGGCGTTCGCCCACCGGCCTTTTCCGGTTTTGGTTTCCCCTCCCAGCGAGTCTTTCAAAACCGCCCGCACCAGATGTTCCGGCGCGTCTTTGGAAACAAACGCATCCCCGACCCCGTTCACAAGCACGAAGACCATCTTTCCGGCCACAACCTTTTTGTCCCGCACCATGATAGCCATCAACTGGTCCACACTGGCCGTGAGGCCCTCGACAGCGCTTGCCCGCACAGGCAAGCCCATGGCCATCAGATGTGCCTCTACGCGGTCCCGCTCCTCCTCGGTACACAGGCCCATCCGATATGACAGATCAAAGGCCATATACATGCCGATTGCAACCGCCTCCCCGTGCAGGAGCATCTGCCCGTAACCCGCCGCCGATTCCAGCGCATGCCCGAACGTATGCCCGAGATTCAAAAGCGCCCGCTGTCCGCTCTCCCGCTCGTCAGCCCGCACCACATCGGCCTTGGCCTTGCAACTGACCTCAATGATATGGGCCAGCGCTTCCGGTTCCCCCTGCCTGATCCGTGTCCCGTTCTCCTCCAGCCACGCAAAAAATCCGGCATCTTGAATCAAACCATACTTGACGACTTCCGCATATCCGGCCAAAACTTCACGAGGCGGCAGGGTTTTGAGTGTGTCGATATCTGCCACGACCACCACGGGCTGGTAAAAACTTCCGACCAAATTCTTTCCCTGCGCTGTGCTGATCCCCGTTTTGCCGCCGACAGCGCTATCAACCTGCGAGAGCAATGTTGTTGGAATCTGGGCAAACGATACGCCGCGTAGAACGATAGAGGCGCAAAACCCCGCCAGATCCCCGATCACACCACCCCCCACGGCCAGAACAAGCGAATCCCGATTGACTCCGTTTTCCAGCAACCAGCCACAGACTTTCTCCACCATGGCAAAGGATTTTGTTTTCTCGCCACACGGCAAAACCTTGACCTCGCAGATTCGGGCGCCCGCCGCCTGAACCAGATCCCTGATCTGACGGGCATAGGGCTCCACGGCCTTATCCGTTATAATAAAGACAGAAGAATCCCCGAGCTCTTTGGGGATAAAATCCGACAACCGCGCCAACAACCCGCTTCCGATATAGATATCGTAGGCGCGAGAATCGAGTTCCACCGAGACAATTTTCGTTTCCATACCAAACCCCTTAAACCGGCTGGATTCTAGAGATTTTTTCCGGCAGGGACAAGGCCCGAATCATTTTCTCCAGACAAGCCTGCGGCGATTCCGTGCCGATCGTCACACGATGTTCCGCCTGCGCATAAAAGGGGGCGCGCTCTTCGAGCAGTTTTTTCAGGAGCGTTTCCGGATGTTCCGTCTGGAGCACCGGACGGTTTTTCCCGTTTTTCAAACGGTGCCACAGTACGTCACAGGCCACATCCAGCCAGAGTGTTGTGGTTTTATCCTTGAACAGGCGCCGCGTATCGGGGTCCATCACGGCGCCGCCGCCCGTGGCAATGACACACGCCCCCTGACGCACAAGATTTGTCAGCACGTCTTTTTCCATCCGGCGAAATGCCGGTTCCCCCAGACGATCGAAAATCTCGGGAATGCTCAGGCCCGCTTTTTCAACGATCGTGCTGTCGCTGTCAAAAAAAGGAAGGCCCGCATGCTCCGCCAGCATTTTTCCTAAAACGCTCTTGCCTGCGCCCATCATGCCCACCAGAACCACAGGGCGGGTTATGTGATCTTTCAAATGCCCGTCCAGCCCTGTTTGTGTCACTGGCACACTCCTTTTTCAAAAACCTGTTGAAAGCCGTAACGCAAAGACCTATGGTCTGTAAAGATTTTATCATACAACCGGAACGTCAGATCATGAAGAAACTCCCCCTCGTCCTCTTTCTGATTGTTGTCGCCGCCCTTCTGGGGGGATTTGCCCTTGTGGCCTTTTCCCCTGTCACCGTGCCCCAGAGCGACATCACAAAGGATATTTCGCGCCAGACGCCGAAGGCTTCCTAAAAAAATATATTTGATCCGTTGCAATAAGGAAAAGTTTGTGGTGTTATACGACAACTCAATGACACTGTACTGCGTCATTTCTGTAAAAAAGACAGAAAATTTATGAAAAAGTATTGACAAGAAGGTTTCTTTACGTTATGTAATCCTTCTTATGTGCTAGGTTTCATTTTTTTATAACGGAACGCGTGGTCCGCACAACACAAAGCGTTGTGACCACATGCGGGAAGTATAATGGGGGGAAATCTAGTGTGGGGAAACAATGCGATGCCCTTCACTATTTTCAAAAAATAGGGTGCGCGAAAAAACTTTAAGGAGAAAAACTATGGCACGTCCAGGTCGTCCAGCTATGCCTAAACCAGATTTACACCCTCTCGTGGATTCATTCCTCGATATGCTTACCACAGAACGGGGAGCCGCCATAAACACACGTCATGCCTACTGGCGTGACCTTGCCGATGTCAGCCTTTACCTCAAACGGGAGAAAAACTCGGATGTGAACAAGGCCACAACGCAGGAACTGCAAGCCTATCTGAAAGATCTTGCCGGAAAAACACACCAGAAGGGTCAAAACAAGAGCATTATTGCTGTCCGGACTGTTGCGCGCCGCCTTTCGGCCCTGCGTCAATTCTACCGCTATATGGTGTCCGAAAACCTGCGTCCCGATGATCCGACATCGACCATCGAGAGCCCGAAGCAAGGCAGAACCCTGCCCAAGACACTGAGCGAGGACGAAGTCAGCACACTCATCAAGACCGCCGCGATAGCCGGAACGCCCGAGAGCGTCCGTCTGGTCTGTCTGCTGGAGATGCTCTACGCTACAGGCCTGCGGGTTTCCGAACTGGTGGGTCTGCCCTTGTCGGCCATCGGTGAAGGCAGTCAGTTCGTTCTGGTGGCTGGTAAAGCTGGCCGTGAACGGATGGTTCCCTTGTCAGATCCCGCACAAAAAGCTCTGCAGGATTACATGAACGTCCGCAAACGCTTCCTGATGACAGAAAACCCCGCGCGTCTGGAGCCATGGCTGTTCCCGTCCCGCACATCGGACAGCGGTCACCTGACACGCCAGCGCTTTGCCCAGCTCCTCAAGGATCTGGCCCGCGATGCGGAAGTCGATGAATCCCGCGTCAGCCCGCATGTTCTGCGTCACGCTTTTGCGACACACCTGCTCAGCCGCGGCGCTGATCTGCGGTCTGTCCAGAAGATGCTCGGCCATGCCGATATTGCAACGACACAGATTTACACCCATATTATCGGTGAAAATCTCAAGAAAACCGTCAAAGACAAGCATCCGCTTTCCAAGAAAGCGGCTTCTTAAGGCCTTTCCCTTTGATAACGTCACCCCCGCCGCTTGCCGTCAGACAAGCCTCGTGTGCGGGGGTCCATCAGGTGAGCCGCTTAACTGCGGCTCTCTTTTTTGGATCCCGCACATGCCAGTTTTTCTACGAAAAACGCTCACGGGATGACGAAAAGGGGGATGAGGCGATTCATCTTCATTGAATGTGTCTGCCTGATTTGTTATAGACACTCCATGATCTCCTCTCAATCCATACGAGTTGAATACACAGGACAAAGGATCGGACACGCACTATGAGTCACCTCGATTTTGAAAAACCGATACTGGAACTGGAACATAAAATTATGGAGCTCCGGCACGTCAACAGTGGCAGTGCCCTCAATATCACAGATGAAATCAGCCGGATGCAGTCCAAAGCCCAAAAACTTCTCCAGACAACCTACAGCAAATTGACGCCTGTCCAGAAAGTCCAGATCGCACGCCATCCCGAACGCCCCCATTTTCTGGATTATATCTCCGCGCTTGTCACGGACTTCACGCCATTGTCCGGTGACCGCAATTTTGCAGACGATCACGCCCTGCTCGGTGGTCTGGGGCGTTTTAACGGTCAGTCCTGCATCATCATGGGGCATGAAAAAGGGCACGACACCGAAAGCCGGATCCGGCATAATTTTGGCATGGCGCGCCCCGAAGGCTACCGGAAGGCCCAGCGCCTCCTGCGTATGGCCTCCCAGTTCCAGATTCCTGTCATTACGCTGGTGGATACAGCCGGCGCCTATCCTGGCAAAGGCGCGGAAGAACGGGGACAATCCGAATCGATTGCAAAGTCGATTGAAACCTGCCTCAGAAGCGATGTGCCGATTGTGACAGTCATCATCGGCGAGGGGGGCTCCGGCGGCGCGATTGCGATTGCCGTGGCCGACCGCGTGTATATGCTGGAGCATTCTATCTACTCCGTCATTTCACCGGAAGGCTGTGCCTCGATCCTGTGGCGGAGCGGTTCACATGCGGAAGATGCGGCCACGGCCCTCAAACTCACGGCGCAGGACCTTTATAGCATGAAATTGATTGACGGCATTATAGAAGAGCCCCTTGGTGGTGCCCACCGCCACAAGGAAGACGCCATCCACACGGTGGGCCGGACGATTGAAAAGGCTTTGAAGGATCTCACCCCGTGGAGCGCAAAAGACCTGATCCAAAAGCGCCGCGAAAAATTTCTGGCCTATGGTCGGAATTTGTAGAGTGATTTCAAAGAAGAACGAACCACTCTTCGTCATCCCGTGAGCGTTTTGCAACGGTAAAATCCGCATACGCGGGATCCAGAAAAAGAGAGGCCCAAAGGGCCTCACCCTATGGACCCCCGCACTATAAGCCTGCTCACGCAGGCGGCGGGGGTGACGAGGTATTGGGTTCTTTTTCTGATTTGAAATCACGATAGAGAGCCCCCTTCGTTCTATTTTTATTATGGAAATAATAGAAGATTCGCCCTACGCCCCCATACGGGCTTTCCCGACAGGGCTTTTGTTGTGCCGTTTGAGGATCGGGAAATAACTTTCCGGCAGACGGGCGCGACCGCGCATCTGCTCGAAGTTCCCGTGTCCGGCGCGTCCATGCCCCTCTTCCGTGCTGGCCGCCCGAAAATACAGCATCAAAAAAACCCGTATCGCGGCGGTCAGAGAAGTCCCTGCCATCTTTCGCATATGGATCAAGGTGCAAATGTCATGGATAGAACACCGCTCCCGTTTCGCAATTTCCCGAAGCGCCATCCACATTTCCGATTCCAGACGCACAGACGTCCTGTGCCCGATGACTGTAATATTCCGGCTGACCAACGTACTTTTTGCGACATCATTGGCAACCAGCCCTTCCGGATTTTCCGATAGTTCCAGACTCTCCTGCGCGTTTAGTGTCATAGATTTTCCCCCTTTGACAATGAAATATCCCCGACATGAGAGCCTTCCCGTTTTCGGACATCAAACAAACGCCCACCATGCACACGCATAAGTATATAACAGCACAACCTTTAGGTGTAAATCGTTTTATTGAGGAAGGGCCTCATCGGGTGTTAAAAGCGTCAGGGAGAGGGCATGAAGTCCCATGGAAAACGCTTCTTTCAGCACATCATGTACAGCCCGTTGCCGTGCAAGGCGGTTCAGTCCCTCAAAATGTCGGGAAACCAGCCGCACGGCAAAATGGGTCTGACCCGTGCCATCATCCCCCGCATGCCCCTTGTGTTTCGCGCTTTCGTTTACAAGCACAAGAGTTTCGGGGGCAAAATGTGTTTTGAGGCGCTCCCGGATAAAATCTTCAAGTTTCATGGCCTGTTTCACGCTGTTTTGTTGGAATTTCCCGTATAATTCGTTAGGATAGAGAGATAAACCTTTTTTGCACGTAAATAACGCTCGATGCCACGGATTTTTTTAAAACCACAATCTCCTGAATTCTCGGATCCGGCCCCTGCGCCCAAAATCCGGCACTGCGACATGCCGGACTGTGCAGAAACCGGAGAACACAAGGCCCCCAAAGACAGGGGTCTTCAGGATCATTACTGGTTTTGTCTGGACCATATCAAGGAATACAACAAGGCATGGAATTTTTTTGAAGGCCTCTCCCCCCGCGAGATTGAGGAACATATGCTCAAAAGCCTGTATGGCGACCGGCCCACATGGCAATACGGGGTCAATGGCGATTCAGAGGAAGCGCTGTACCGCAAAGCGTGGCAAACGATGCATGACACGGAACAGGCGCCCCCCAGATCCAAAAGAGAAGACAAGGCCCGCAGGTCTTTGGACGCACACCGAAATACACCGGAAGTCGAGGCGCTGGGTATTATGGAGCTGGAACCCCCCGTTGTACTGGCGGATATCAAAGCCCAGTATAAAATTCTGGTGAAAAAACACCATCCGGATCTGAACGGCGGGTGCCTGAAATCCGAAGAGCATTTGAAGAAGATCAATATGGCCTATACGATTTTGAAACTGGCCTATGAGAAGTTTGAGAAATTAGGGGGTTAGAATTTCGGCTTCGGCGGATCAATCAAAGGGCAGTAGCCCTTATCTGCATCTTGCCCTACGTTCACTCCACCATCCGGAACTTCAAAAAAAGCTACGCGCATGTAGTGCATTCCGTCAAACTCCATAGAAACAGGCCAATTTTCAACCATAGCAGGCTGACCACTTTGATCTTTAAAGGGTTTTGCTTCAAAATGCCCCCATTTATCCTGCAGTTCATGCCCTTTATGTTCTGGATTCTCGCGTATCCAATGATACCCCTCTTCATGATTGATATACAAAGCCACCAAATACGTCCCATCTGTACGCTTTACAGGAACATCGTAACCAACTGGCTTAACACCATCACTTACAGACCGCGCTATCATTTCATCTATACTCGTAAAGCTCCTTTCACTTAAGGGAAAACCTGTTGCTTCGCCTGGGCTAGGCTTATCACCGCTTTTATTATTCATATCATTCATAGCGAAGGCATAACAATTCGCTCTGTGCTGAATACTCGAAAAAACGCTACTATAATCCTCTCGTAACTCTTTGATCCGTTCAGGAGCAAGCCCCACACGCTCTGCTAACCTTTCATCCGTATAATTTACTTCATTAAAAACAATACCGAGGCCTTGCATGGCGGTCATATGGTTCCAAAACTTGTAGGACCGCAATATCTTTTCTACATCAGGATCATAGGTCAGCGCATTACTCTTGTCTGGATCAAAATCGTTCCAGACAGCCAAGGGATCATGATCGGGCTTCTTTGTCATCCCTACATTTTATAGAAAAAAAATTAAGAAATTATTAACCTTTCCAGCCTCAAGAACGGCTGGTAATCCGGCATCGTGTGCTTTATAAAATAGAACATTGCCGACCATCACACGAGATTTAGCCCCATGCAAAACGCCCCCGACCATCTGGACAAGGAAAAAGAAGCCGCAGGTGGTATGTCCTTTGACATCACCACCATCAAGGCCAAGGAGGGGAAATATTCCACCATCCCCGATATCAAAAAGCCTGTGCGTGAAACCTTCGGAATTGCTTGCGACTGGGAGGTACCCGCCTTCAGCGAGACCAGCCAGAATGTGCCCGATATCGACCCGACCTACCAGTTCGACTACACCACGACACTGGCGATTCTGGCGGGTTTTGCGCATAACCGCCGTGTGATGATTCAGGGGTATCACGGCACAGGGAAATCCACGCATATCGAGCAGGTCGCCGCGCGACTCAACTGGCCGTGCGTGCGGATCAATCTGGATTCACACGTCTCCCGTGTGGACCTGATCGGCAAGGACACCATTGTCCTGAAAGAAGGCAAGCAGATCACAGAATGGAAGGAAGGGCTCCTCCCTTGGGCGCTCCAGCATCCTGTCGCGCTGGTATTTGATGAATATGATGCGGGCCGGCCCGACGTGATGTTCGTGATCCAGAGGGTTCTGGAGGCCGAGGGCAAGCTGACCTTGCTGGATCAAAACCGCATTATCCGTCCGCATCCCGCGTTCCGCCTGTTTTCCACTGCCAACACCATCGGGCTGGGCGATACAACGGGCCTGTATCACGGCACACAGGCCATCAATCAGGGGCAAATAGACCGATGGAACATCGTCGTGACCCTCAATTATCTGCCCCATGATGATGAAATGAACATCATGCTGGCCAAATTCCCCGAACTGCAAAACCCACAGGGGCAGGACATGATCGACAAGATGGTCCGCATGGCCGATCTGACGCGGGAAGGCTTTATCAACGGGGATCTGTCCACCCTGATGAGCCCCCGTACGGTTTTAAGCTGGATTGAAAACACCCTGATTTTCAACAATCGGGATCTGGCCTTCCAGTTCACCTTCCTCAACAAATGCGATGAGGCCGAGCGCGGGATTATCGCGGAATATTACCAGCGGTGCTTTAATGTGGACCTCCCAGAAAGTACCATCCGGAGTCCTACAGCATAGCAAAAAACATTGACATAAAATAAAATCCCCTCTATTAAATAGCATGAAAAATGCTTTTTAAGGGTAAAATAATGTCAAAAGAACCTCACCATCACCGCCTTTTACTCTCTGCCATTGATCTCCCGCGCAATGAACGGCATCAGCCAACTTTGACCAGAGCCTTTACACAGGCGGCACACATTGCGCAAGAACAAGGATGCGCACCATACAATGTCTTTGAAGTCGAAGGAAACCCCGAATACAGAGTGACAGTGGGAGAGCACAAAAAATTTCTCCTGCAAAAACAGTTCAAAGCGGAACGCTACATTGTATTTGATTTTGAAACACTGACCCATTTGAAAAAATTCGCTAATATCCTGGAACGTAGTGTCGATCAAGTTGGCCTTGAGGAACTTCAGCATAAAAACCTCTTTCAGGCCAGTTTCAAAGTTACAACGGGCCTCGTACCTTAGCGCCTAAGTTCTCTTGCGATTTTCGGGTTTTAGGGGCTACACTGTCCCCAACATGAATCATACGCCCCTACCCTCCACAGAAGACTTCAAACACGTCACCGCCGTGACATTGCGGACGCTGGCGGGCAAGCGGGAGCTCGATGTTACTTACTCCCCCGCTGAAACCCCCGTGGGGCGCCTCTCCTCCACCGGAAAACCGCGCCTGCCCCTGCCAACGGCCAGCGAAAAGGGGATCACGAACAAACAGCTGATACGGGGCTGTGCGGACACACAGGCGCTTCATCTGGCTTACCACGATCCGGCGCTCTTCAAGAAAACCTCCCCCCAAGACCCACAGGCCGCAGAGGCCTTTCAGGCGCTGGAACAAGCCCGTACCGAAGCCCTCGGGGCGCTCAAAATGGCGGGCGTGGGAGCCAATCTGCACGCTGTACTCGAAGAAAAATGTCAGGCAAGCGGATTTCGCCATATGACCCACAAGGATCATATTCCAGAATCAGACGTACTCCATTTGATGGCCCGTCTGGCCTTTACGGGCGAGCCCCCGCCCCCCTCTGCGGAAAACGTCTTGAGGCTCTGGGGGGCGCCCCCTGATTTTTCGGCACTCAAAGCGACCCTCCATGATCAGCGCGCCTTTGCCCAAGCGGCCAAAACCCTGCTGGAGCGCCTTGATATGCCTGCAGGCGGCGGGACTGAAGAGACGACAGACCCCTCCCATCGGCCCGATGGCGGGGCACAGGATCAGGCGGAATCCTGTGAAGGCGACCCAAACGAATCCGAATCCGGCCTCGGGCATCAGGATGATACCGTACAAGCCGGCGGGGATGATGATCATGATGCGGGCGCGGATCAAAATACCGCAGGCGGGACAGAGGAGGAAAGCCAGAATGACGATACTCAGGCCAATCCCTTCTCCCAACGCCGGAACACCTTTATGGAGGGACTGGAGGGGCGCTACACTATCTATACCACCCAGTTTGACGAGGAAATCAAGGCCGAGGACCTCGCCGATCCGCCGGAACTGGCACGGCTCAGGGCCACACTGGACAAACAGCTCTCCTCTTATCTGGCGATTATCACGAAGCTGGCCAACCGCCTGCAACGCAAGGTCATGGCCCAGCAACGGCGGAGCTGGCACTTCGATATGGAGGAAGGGATTCTTGATGCCGCCCGCCTCGCACGGGTTGTGGCAAACCCCAATGTCCCCCTCACCTTCAAACAGGAAAAACAGACGGATTTTCGGGATACGGTGGTGACCATCCTGATCGACAATTCCGGCTCCATGCGCGGGCGACCCATCGCGCTGGCCGCCATGAGTGCGGATATCATCACACGAACGCTGGAGCGGTGCGCCGTTAAAACAGAGATCCTCGGTTTTACCACCCGCGCGTGGAAGGGCGGGCAATCCCGCGACCTGTGGATGGAAAATGGCAGACCGCCCCAACCAGGCAGGCTCAACGATATCCGCCATATCATCTACAAGTCTGCTGATGCACCCTTGCGCCGGACCCGCCGCAATATGGGACTGATGCTCAAGGAAGGCATTCTCAAGGAAAATATAGATGGAGAGGCCCTTGTCTGGGCCTATAACCGCCTGTCCAAACGGCCTGAGGCCCGCAAAATCCTGATGGTGATCTCGGACGGCGCGCCCGTGGATGATTCGACCCTGTCGGCGAACCCCACCAATATTTTAGAGCAGGATCTGCGCCATATCATCCACTGGATTGAAACGCGATCAAAGGTGGAGATCACCGCCATCGGGATCGGACATGACGTCACCCGCTATTACAACCGCGCCCTGACCATCGCCGATGCAGACGACCTCGCCCCCGCCCTCATTGGGCAGTTGGCGGATTTGTTTCAGGAGGCCTGACGAAAATCATACTTTTGATCTTCAAGTTTCAGCCGATCACGAAGCTCCAGATAGCGTTGCGCGCTATAACAAGCCATAAGCTCTGTAACACGTTCCGTCAGGGATAAGCTACCCTCATTGACGTGGTTTGAGATCTCGTAGATAACATTTTCATTCGGGGCCCCCACGCTCAGATATGCATCCAGAATTTGCTCCAACACAACTTGTTTAGGAAATGTTTGAATCAGATTGTTTCTGGCCTCTATGAACTTGTTCGCCGGCGTAAAGGCAGAAACCAGAATCGCCTTGAATTTTGATACGCCCGACAGAGATTCCGGAGATTCATACGCCGGATCAAACACCTTCGCGAGATCTTGCACAGCCTGCTGACCTTTTTGTTCCAAACGGGGCGTTGCCGCGTAGTAACATTGCGCCAGCGTGTCCGGCCTGATTTCCGGCATTTGCGACAACAAGCGCAGAGCGCGCCAGGATTGAATAATTTTTTGAGGGTCTGGCGTGCGCCACGCCAGACCTTTTTCGTTCCCCTGCTCATCCCAATGACAGTACCCGATGGCAATTTTCTTCTCCCCTCCTGATTCCCTGAAAAGGGCAGGCGCAACAACAGTGCGCTTTCCTTCTATCTGCGTCAAAAACTCTCGTGGATCCCGAAAAATCAGATGCGGCTTATGCATGAGAATGACTTTCTTGTTGTTTTTTATTTTACGGAACGTATTTCTAGCAGAAATCCCTTGCTTTGTCAAATTTTTCAAGACGGGTTGTGTTTTGGGGGATTTTTCCGTACATGTTTGAGATATGAGCGAGAAAAAACAGATCACAAAACCTCGGGCCATCAGTGGCTTTCCCGAGTGGCTTCCCGAAGTGCGGCTGGTGGAGCAGAAATGGCTGGATCATATCCGCAGTGTCTTTGAACGCTATGGCTATTGCTCGATTGAAACGCCTGCGGTGGAGGAACTGGCCATTATCTCTGCCAAGGGCGAGGATGTGGATAAGGAAATCTATGTGCTGGAGCGGCTACAGGCCGATCCAGACGAGAAAAAGGATGCCCGCCTTGCGCTCCATTTCGACCAGACCGTGCCCCTCGCCCGCTATGTCGCGCAAAATTTCAACGAACTGGTCTTTCCGTTCAAACGCTACCAGATGCAAAAGGTCTGGCGCGGCGAACGCCCGCAAATGGGCCGTATGCGGGAATTTACGCAATGCGATATCGACGTGATCGGCGTGGATACCCTGCCCCTTTCTTTTGATGCCGAGGTCGCCAGCGTGATGTATGAGGTCGTTTCGGGGTTGGCGCAGTTTTGTGGTTCCCCCTCTTGTCATTCTGAGCCTCCCTTCTGTCATTCTGAGCGAAGCGAAGAATCCCCCCAGACAAAAGCAGATCCTTCGGCTACGCCTCAGGATGACAAGAAAAAAGGGTTGGGGAGGGTGCAACTGCGGATTTCCAATCGGAAGATTTTGATGGGCTTGCTTCATGCGTACGGCATAACAAATACTGAGAAATACACACGGCTGATTGATAAACTCGAAAAGATTGGAGAAAGCGAACTTAAAACAGTTCTTGAAATCAATCTGTGGGAAGACGATTTCTCCAAAGAATTTGCGGTATCAATCGTTGAATTTGCAAAACTTAAAGCAATTCCCCTAAACTTTTCTGGATTGCTTCGCGATTTTATCGCTCGCAATGACGTCATTGTGAGGAGCGTGAGCGACGCGGCAATCCAGACACTGAACGAGGGCATAAAAGAACTCTCCTTCATCTTGGACTCCCTCTCTCACCTGCCCGAAGGGGCGGTGGTGGCGGATCTTTCCATCGTGCGCGGGCTAGATTACTACACGGGTACGGTGTACGAGACCCAGCTTCTGGATGTGCCCGAATTTACAGGCTCGGTCTGCTCCGGCGGGCGATATGATGATCTGGCGGGGAGCTATATCAACAAACACCTGCCAGGCGTGGGAATCTCGCTCGGCTTTTCGCGGCTGTTCGATGTCATGCGCCAGACGGGCCGCCTCAAAATCGGGGCCAAATGCCCGACTCACATTTTGGTCCTGCTGTTCGAGGAGAGCCAGAGCAAAGCCGCCCACGCCAAGGCCCGCGACTTGCGCGCCCAAGGGATCAATGTCGAGGTCTATCACGCGCCCTCCAACCCCAAAAAGCAATTTGCCTATGCCGAGCGCAAGGGCATTCCCTTCACCTATATCCCCATGGACAATGACGGCGCGCGCTGGGAGATCAAAGACATGACCGCCCACGCCCAAATGTCAGAAGAAGAAGGGCTTTCAGTGATAAAAGAGCGTTTAGGATGATGTTATTTTGCAATAACAAACCGTCACTCCCGCGCATGCGGGAGTCCAGACTATCCAAAAAAACACTGGATACCCGCTTTCGCGGGTATGACGTGATACTGTTCTTTTGTTTACTCTTTCTCCCCCTCCCCACTCTGGCCGCAGACCCCATACCTTACGCGCCCGATTTTTGTGAATTTTCTGTTGCCTTTCCAGAGGAGCCGCGCATCACAGAGCACTGCGAAACAGCGGACCAAAAAAAATGTTATAATCTGGCGAGCTACACTAAGGTGTTTGACCTCTCGGCCACCGTGAATTTCCGGATCATCTGCAACCCCACGCCCGAGAAAAACTATAGGGACAGCACCCAAGAGGTCATGAAAATGGCGCTGGCCGGCATGACACGCCGGAAAATCGTCAAGCCCGTCAATACCAGCTATCGAGAAGACAACGGCTACAAACAGGCCGGACTGGTCGGCGAGGGCACGGTGGGCCGGATGCCGGAAATCTATATCGCGCAAATGTGGGTGGGAAGGAAATCCGTATTACTGGTGGAGGCCGAGTTGATCGGCGAGGCACACCCAGAAGCCGACAAGCTCTATAGCGAGATCCTCAAAACCATTCACTATACGGGAGGGCAAGCCCAGAAGGCACAGGGCGATACAAAGAAAAAAGATACGAAAAAATAACGCTGGTGTCATCCTGAGCAACGCGAAGGATCTTCTTCAAGATTCTTCGCCTACGCCTCAGAATGACGTACCGATGTCGCATACCCCCTGATCCGCTCTACCATCGCGTAAAAGCCGTTCCGCCGGCTGGGGCTGAGGTTTTGCTCCAGCCCCATTTGTGCAAACGCGCCCTGTATATCCACCGCGCCGATCTCCGAAACACTGATTCCCTGATACGCGCGATCCAGAACGGCAATCAGCCCCCGCACGATATGCGCATCACTATCGGCGGTAAAATGAAACCGCCCCTGCGCGTCCACCGCAGAGTCCATCCAGACACGGGAGGTACAACCACGCACCAGACGGGATTCCGTTTTGAGGGCTTCGGGCATGGCAGGCAGGGTCCGGCCCAGATCGATGAGGTAGCGATACCGGTCTTCCCAGTCCCCGAACAGGGCGAAATCTTCGATCAGGGACTGTAATATGTTCGGCGTTTGTGCGTCCATTGTCGTTCTTTTCCCACACTTTTGCGCTCAAGTGAAGAAAAATCGGGATTTTATGATATAGGGCTTGCGCGGGGGGTCATCGCTTGGCTAGATTGTAAGCTGGATTAGCACAGCCCGAGGATGGAACATCACTCCATGAGTAAATCAGACAAAAGCGAAAGCAAAAACACACTCTACTGTTCTTTCTGCGGAAAGAGCCAGCACGAGGTCCGCAAACTGATTGCGGGGCCGAACGTGTTTATCTGCAATGAGTGTGTCGAGCTGTGCATGGATATCATCCGCGAGGAAGATAAAACGCAAATCGTCCGCGAAGGTGATGGAATCCCCTCCCCTTCCACCATTAAAAAGGTGCTGGATGATTATGTGATCGGGCAGGAGCGCGCAAAGCGGGTTTTAGCCGTGGCGGTGCATAACCATTATAAACGATTGGAACACGGCGCGACGGGCTCGGGCTCCGATATCGAACTGGCAAAATCCAATATTCTCCTCTGTGGTCCCACGGGATGCGGTAAAACACTGTTGGCACAGACGTTGGCGAGAATCCTCGATGTGCCCTTTACCATGGCCGATGCCACGACACTGACCGAAGCGGGCTATGTGGGCGAGGATGTGGAAAACATTGTGCTTAAACTCCTGCAGGCCTCGGATTACAATGTCGAGCGCGCTCAGCGCGGGATTGTGTATATTGATGAAATCGACAAGATCTCCCGCAAATCCGACAACCCTTCCATCACCCGCGATGTCTCGGGCGAAGGCGTTCAGCAGGCGTTGCTCAAACTCATGGAAGGCACGGTGGCCTCTGTCCCGCCTCAAGGCGGCCGGAAACACCCGCAACAGGAATTTTTGCAGGTCGACACCGCCAATATCCTGTTTATCTGCGGCGGCGCGTTTGCCGGTCTGGACCGGATCATCGCCCAACGCGGGCGTGGGACCAGCATCGGCTTTGGTGCAGACGTCAAGGACATGGATTCGCGCAAGACCGGAGAACTGTTTCAAGAACTGGAACCCGAAGACTTGCTGAAATACGGCTTGATACCAGAATTCGTAGGCCGCTTGCCGGTCATTGCCACGCTGGAAGACCTCGACGAAGCGGCCCTGATCACGATCCTGACAGAGCCCAAAAATGCGCTGGTCAAACAATACAAGAAACTCTTTGCGCTGGAAGGCAAGGATCTGACCTTTACGGAAGATTCCCTCAAAGCCGTTGCCAAGCGGGCAATCGAAAGAAAAACCGGTGCGCGGGGTTTGCGCTCCATTCTGGAGAACCTCCTGCTCGATACCATGTACGAACTGCCTGATCTGGAACAGGTTACGGAAGTTGTAGTGACGGAAGAGACCGTCAACCAGAGCAAGACCCCCGACTACATCACAGGCGAAAAGGACAGCAAGGACGACAAAAAGAAAAAAGCCGTGCCGCCTCCTGCTAAGGGGAAAAAAGAAGGGGTGGAGGCCTGATTGCAGGCTTTTTCCTGAAGCAAGAACATCGGAGGATTGACCCACATGTTACAGGCCCAAAGGCGTTTGCCAGAGAAAAACAAAAAATACCGCCTGATCACGCGCAGTGATATGGATGGTCTGGTGTGTGGTATTTTGCTCAAGGAACTGGATATCATCGACGATATCACGTTCGCCCACCCCAAGGACATGCAAGATGGTCTCATTGATGTGGGGCCGAATGATATCACCACCAACCTGCCCTATGTCGAGGGCGTGTTTATCGCCTTTGACCACCACGCCAGCGAGGCCGAGCGTATCAAGAACAAGCCGGACAGCCACGTCATCATTCCAGAAGCCCCCTCTGCCGCGCGCGTTGTGTACGAATATTTCGGCGGCGCGGAAGCCTTCCCCAATGTCAGCGAAGACATGATGAAGGCCGTGGACAAAGCCGATGCCGCCAAGTTCAGCAAGGAGGATATCCTCAACCCCCACGGGTGGGAGCTCCTGAGTTTTATCATGGATGCCAGAACGGGGCTCGGGCGCTTTCGGGATTTCAATATCTCGAACTACCAGCTCATGATGAAGCTGATCGACCATTGCCGGAACCATGAGACGATCGAAGATATTCTTCTGCTCCCCGATGTGAAGGAACGGGTGGATTTGTATTTCGATCACCAGATCAAGGCGCGGGAGCAGATCGAGCGATGCGCCAGACTGGAAGGTAAACTCGTTGTGCTGGATTTCCGAAAGGAAGACACGATTTGGGCCGCCAACCGCTTTATCGTCTATGCCCTATTCCCGCAAGTGAATTTGTCTCTCCATATTCTGTGGGGGAAGAATAAGCAAAACACCGTCTTTGCCATTGGAAAATCTATCCTGAACCGCACCAGCAAGGTCCATGTCGGCAAGCTCTGTCTGGAATACGGCGGCGGCGGGCACGAAGCGGCAGGCACCTGTCAGATCGAAAACCTCAAGACCGAGGAAAAACTGATGGAAATTGTTGAAAAAATCAGAAAGACCAATTGAGGCCCCCCGTACAATACCGTCATACAGGAACCGGAAGGATACGAAATGGCCGCTCTTGTACCCCCGCCTCTGCAGTCCGGCAACACCATCGGTGTCATGGCCCCTTCCAGTTATGTGGAGCGGGATAACATCGAGGCCTCGAAAACCGTTCTGGAATCTCTGGGGTACGAAGTTTTCATCCACCCTCAAACATATGCCAGACACCACCAGTCCGCCGGCACGACCCATGACAAACTCTCCGCCTTTCATGATCTGTGGGCGCGTCCGGACATTCACGCCGTGTGGATGGCGGGGGGCGGGAACAGGGCGTTGTACATGCTCCCGCATCTGGATTATGACCTGATCCGTGCGCATCCCAAACCCCTGATCGGTTTCAGCGATGGGACCGCCCTGCTCAACGCTGTGACAGCCCGTGCCGGCCTCGTCACCACGCACGCCAATCTTTTCAAAAACCTGCACAAGAGCGCCGTGCTGACGGAAACCCTCTCCCTGCTCTCGGGCGCGCCGGTATCCATGCCTCTGGAGCAAGCCACAGTGATACAAAACGGCACCGTCTCCGGCCCTTTGGCGGGGGGATGCCTGAGCCTGTTTCACCTGCTCTGTGGCACGCCCTATGCCCCGCCGCTTGAGGGCGCCATTTTGTTTCTGGAGGATTCCGGCGATCATATCAGCCGCTATGACCGTATGCTGGCCGATATGGCGCTTCATGGTGTCTTTCAAAAAATTTCCGGCCTGATACTCGGGGAATTCCACGACATGCAGGACAGCGCCCGCCCCTTCGGATACAGCCTGACCGACTGCATTTTAGAAGGTATTGCAGGACGGAATATTCCCGTACTCTCCAACGCGCCGTTCGGACACGGCCCCCACCGTTTCCCTCTGTCCGTTGGCGGACAGGCTACGCTAGACACCACCGCCCGACTCTTGCGGTATTGAAACAAAAAAGCGCGATTTCAGCCCCAATAATCCGTGGATATTTCGATGCCAACCCTTTGCATTCAGGCTATTTCCAAGTTTTAGTTGAAAATTTCCATTTTTTCATGTACGGTGTCTCTCTCCGATCAAGGAACGATGCTGGCATAGGGACCCTACTTCAGGACACTGGCCCTTCGTCCCGCTTGACGAAAATGATGACCTTGACCGGACGTTCAACACATAAAAAAGGTGAAAAAAACATGGCTAATAATGACAACTTCAACTTCGCACAAGGTGACTACGTTGTATATCGCGCACACGGCGTGGGGAAAATCGAAGGGATAGAAACACAGACTATCGCGGGGATGGAAGTTCGTCTGTATGTTATTGGCTTTGAAAAAGACCGCATGCGCCTCAAAATTCCGGTCATGAAGGCCGAGACAGCCGGTTTGCGCCGCCTGAGTTCCACAGACCAGATGGAAGATGCTTTCAAGACCCTCAAAGGGAAATCCCGTGTCCGCAGAACCATGTGGAGCAGACGCGCGCAGGAATATGAAATGAAGATCAATTCCGGTGACCCGATTGCGATTGCCGAAGTCCTGCGCGACCTGAAACGGAGCAACGATGATACGGAGCAATCCTACTCCGAGCGCCAGATTTACCAGTCCGCGCTCGAGCGTCTGGCTCGTGAAGTGGCCGCCGTAGAACGTATCACGGAGATCAAGGCAACAGAGCAACTGGAAACTATTCTGGGCAACTCGGCGAACAAGCCTGCCGAGACAAAAACAGAAACAAAGAAAGCCGCGTAGTACGGCCATAACCGTTACAAGAAAGCCCTCTCATCGACAGCGTTTGAGGGGGCTTTTTTTGTCGCCTCCCATCAGAATGAATCATCATCCGTCATCCCGTTGGCATTTCGCGAGGCGGAATTCGCACGAACGGGATCCCTAACGCGAGCGGCAAAGCCGCTCACATTTTCTGGACCCCCGCACTATAAGCCTGCCTACGGCAGGCGGCGGGGGTGACGACTGGTTTTGGTTCATTCTGATTTGAAACGACAATACGATTTCTAAACCTTCGCAGAGGGTAGTGTGTTCGTGGGCGCTTCACCCTTCACAGCCACAGCGGGTTTGTCAGCCTCAGCAGGTTTGGATTGCAGATCAGCCGCCTTTCCGAAATCACCCGTGGGTGTAGCAGAGGCCACAATCGCGCCGTCTTTTTTCGCTTGTGCCTCTTCCCAATCTTTTTTGCCAGCATCATACCCTTTGACCGCAATATCACCCCCAGGCACAAAATTTTCTACCGCTCCCTTCGCGGCCGCACCAAATTCCCCATGCAGAATGTTACTTCCCACGTCAAGGGCGGCCTTACCCATATCTATCACACCCTCCCCAACACCGGCGATCACACCACCGACCACCTTACCGGCCCGCCCTTCTTTCAAGCCCTCCTGCGCCGTTTCTGGTAATAAGGTTGCCTTGGCATCTTCAACACCTGTAATTGTGGCATCGGCCAAAATTGTCTTTCCGGTTTGTATCAAATGGGAATCGCCTTCCTTGATCTGTGTCGCATCTGCCAAGGCTTCTTTCCCAAACACACTCGTCAAGACCATGGCGGCCCCGACCAATGCGCTCTTCCCCTTGGACATTTTTCCATGCTTATGCCCCTCCCCGCTGGCCTCTGCATCACCATGCGCAGAGGTTGGCTTGAGCGCTGTCTCTTTGGAATCCGGAGAGTGTTTCTTGGCCGTATCATCGGGCTTTTTGTCTTTGTTGGTATCGGGTTCCTCTGGCTTTGTCTCATCTGTCGTATCGGGCGCCTTGGCTTCTTTGGGTTGCGCGGTGTGATCTTCACCCTCTGGTTTGGGGGGCTCTTTGCCGTCCGTAT
>CAYGDY010000002.1:30893-218633 GCA_964348795.1 uncultured Pseudobdellovibrionaceae bacterium
CCTCTGGTTTTGTATCCTCTGGTTTTGTATCCTCTGGTTTTGTATCCTCTGGTTTTGTATCCTCTGGTTTATTACCCCCCTCGGACTCTGCCGCCGCCTTGTCGAGGGGTTTTTGGCGCTCGTCCATCGGGTCCCCTTTGGGGTTTTTCTTGCTTTCCAGCGCGTCCTGCTTGGTTTTCAGCACATCTTTTTGTTCCGCCAGACGTTTTTCCTGTTCAGCCACCTCGGCCTTGAGGGCCTCGTTGTCTTTATGGATTTTCTTCAGGGCCTCCTCTTCCGCGTTGATCGTTTTTTTCTTTGCCTCGAAGTCATCATATGAAATCTTGCCGTCCTGTCGGTCCAGATAGTTCTGGTCCCGTGCGGTTTTGAATTTTTCTTTTCGCTCTTGAACGGCTGTTTTCCGCTCCGCCAGCGCCTCTTGTCTGGTTTTCAGCGCAGACTCGTTTTGAGAAATATCCCGCGCAAGGTTTTTGATATCTCGTTCCGACGCCTTGTATTTCCAGTAGGCAACCGCCAAAGTCCCAGAGACTACCGCCGCCAAAGTCCCAGAGACTACCGCGAGCGCGCCCAAAGGCGAGAGAGAATCCTCCACTCCGCCCGACACGCCAGCCCCGAGAGTTGCAGGCTTTTGCCCTGCAAGCATCTGTTTGACATCCTCATCGGATAAGCCCAGCGCCTTTTGACGCTGTTGCAACTGAGGCCCCCTGTCATCCAGCGCAAGACGGTCTTGTGTGTGCTCATGGAGCTTCTCGTAAAAATCTTTCTCCCTTTCTGCCAGCGCCTCTTCCTGCGTGGCTTTCTCCTCGGGCGTCAATGTTGTATTTTTTGAAAGCGCGGTTTTCTCGTCTTCCAGCTGGTTATATTCGTCCTGCAGTGTCTTGTCCTGCTTTATGAAGGCTTCTTGATCTTTTACATACTGCTTGAGATCTTTTTCGTATACGACCTTTGAATCTTGAGGATCAGGCGCTTTCGTTTTTTGTTTTTGATGGGCCAGCACTTCGTCTTCGGCCTTTTGTCCGGCTTGAATTAACGGATTAGCGCCTTGCGGCGCCGCTACACCCGAAAGCTCCGGATGCCGATCGTTACGAAAATGCACGCGTTGCAACACCCCGCTCTCATACATTTCGCTGATGACGTGATACACCGCCGCATCCTGCCCCTTGAGTCCGCTCAGCGCCGCCTGTGTAAAAGGGCCGAACCATCCGTCCGCGCCTTTGGGACCCAGATCCTTTCCGGCAGACTGGACTTCTTGTTGTTTTTGGACCAGCCATTGCGTGAAAGCATCGTTGGTTTTTGGACCCCAAACACCTGTCTCCTGCACCCCCAGAAGCTTCTGGACTTGCTTCACATGCGCCTCATCGTGAATAATCTTATCAACCATCAGTGGGGTCCTTTCTTTTTCTGGTACGCAGTCCAAGCCTTCTATAAATTGCACTGTATTATAGAAACATTAAAAATTTATTAAGATTGTCCGCCACCCCCTTCACAATTTGTCTTTGCGCCCTAAATCGTGCTATACAAGGTTCACGAGCGCATAACGATCCAGAAAAAACCTTAACTATGAGGAAACACCTGCGATGAAGCACATTGACGACCCCCAAACCCAACGCGCCAATCAGGCCTATATCCGCCATGCTATGGATGCGCCGATGCTGGAGAAAGCGCACGAGCTGGATCTGGCCCGACGCTGGCGGGAAAACGGAGACCAAAAAGCACTTCATGAGCTTGTCAGTTCCTATACGCGGCTTGTGATCTCGATGGCGGGCCGGTTCAGGCATTATGGCCTGCCGATGGGGGATCTTATTCAGGAAGGCAATATCGGGCTGATGCAGGCCGCCGCGAAATTTGAACCAGAACGTGACCTGCGTTTTTCCACCTACGCCGCATGGTGGATCCGCTCCAGCATACAAGACTATGTCCTGCGGAACTGGTCCATTGTCCGGACGGGGACGACCTCGGCGCAAAAAGCCCTGTTTTTCAATTTGAAGCGGTTGCGGGCTAAAATCGAAGGGGATACCCCAAAGCCCTCTTCGGACCCTGAGACCCAGGCAGAAATTGCCAGAATGCTGGATGTGCCCTTGCAGGATGTCAGGGACATGGAAAGCAGGCTGTCGGGCGGGGATCACTCCCTGAACGTCACGATCGGACAGGACGGCGGAAACGAGTGGCAGGATCTTTTGCAGGATAACGGCCCTTCTCCCGAAGATATCGTGCAATACACGAAGGATTCCCAATCCCGCTCCGCATGGCTGAATGAGGTGCTGAATGGCCTGAACGCCCGCGAGCAAACGATCATCCGTGACAGGCACCTGACCTATGAACCTGTCACGCTGGAGGATCTCGGGAAGGATCTCGGGATTAGCAAGGAGCGTGTCAGACAGATTGAACAGCGCGCCATGGAGAAACTCAAAACCTCCATGCTCCGCTATGTCGGCGGTCAAGCGCAGAATTTATTTCTGGAAGGATAAGGCTTTCTTCTACTCTGCGACCCTTTTATACACTTGCCCCACCTGCAGATTCTCTCCTGCTTGCAAGCCGTTCAGAACACGAAAACGCTCTTCCTGAAAATCCGGAAAAGGCATGCGAGATGCCACACCGGAGACCGTATCCCCCGCACGGGCGGTAAAGGCCCGTATCCGGTATGGCTGGATGGTGTCTTTTTCCTCTGCATTCATAGGCCGGAAGCTGTAGGTCATACGTTTCAGGCCCTCGACCAGCCCTGAATCCGCCTCGTGCGGGATAGCCAGTTGGAACCGCGCAATTTTGTTGCCCCACGCAATAGCCACCAGCCTGATTTTTACGGGCTTGCCGTTCACCTGTCCCTCAAAACCACCGGTCGCTGAAGGCAAGCCGTTGACCGTGATCTTTTCAATGCCATTCAAGGGCACTTCGGGCATCCACCGGCTCATATACACGGCAGGGTCCACGCCGCCCTGCACGTCCTGCGCCAGATCGAACACTGCCACCGCACCGGACGGATGCGTCACCGCCACCTGCCCGGGCTGGTTGACCAGCGAAAACCCCTGCGGGGCGCTAAACATAAACCCGAGCGCGGGATGGTAGAAACGGCTTTCGCGCACAAACCCCTGCTCTGCACTGTCGCCAAACACCAGCCCTTCGATGGCCGATAGATGCCGGGCCTTTTCCAGTACACCACCCTTCGGATATTGCGCCACCTCCCTGCTACTTTGCATCACCCGTTCGGCTGTCGGGGGATGTGTTGAAAAATAGCTGGAGAGCGGCGAATCCGTTCGGCCCGCCATCCGGTTTTCCAGCGCGGAATCGGCCTGCAGGTCAGACAGGAAAGACGGCATGGCCTGCGGATCATAGCCGCCCCGCACCAGATACCGGAGCCCCAGAGAATCCGCCTGCGACTCCTGCCCGCGGGAATAGCCATTCAGATAGAGATTTGTCCCGACACCCAGAGCTTGGGAAACCCCGTCGCCCGCCCCGATTGCGGCAGACAGAACGCTCGCTCCCAAAGACGTCACGACCCCTCTGGAATAGCGCTCCGCAGAATGCCGCGCCGTGATATGTCCGGTTTCATGGGCGAGAACACCCGCCAGCTCAGCCTCGTTATTGGCCAGCGCCAACAGCCCGCGGGACACATAAATATACCCCCCTGGTAAGGCAAAGGCGTTCACGATGGGGCTGTCGAGCACGTAAAATTTGTACATGACATCGGGACGTTCGGTATCCTGCGTCACCTTTTGCCCGACGTCGTTGACATACGACACAAGCGCCGGATCGTTTACCAGACCATATTGCGCGATGATTTTCTGGTGTTCCTGTGCCCCGACACCGATTTCCTGCTGGGGCGACATCAAGGCCGCGAACTGTTTTTCTCCCGTTGCGGGATTTGTGGAGCAGGCAGACAGGAACAGCATCACACAAAGACATCCCAAAGGAACACGGGAAAAAGCAGAAAAAGGCTTGAAACGACTCACCAAAACCATCCATTGTCAAATTTATGATACGGGGAATATTAGTCTGTTTTACGATTGTTTCCAGTTTTTTCTTACTGGGCAATCACAACGCTCTGGGTGCGGAAGCCCCTGCACACAACCCCGCCGGAGTGGCCGTCTTCGAGAGCCTGAAAGAAACAGACAAGAGTAAAGTTCTCCAGATCATTTCTCCCCAGACCCTCCAGCTTGAAACGGGAACCCTTGTGGATCTGTCCGGCCTGCATTTTCCGGATTACACACCGGACTCTGTCGGCCTGTATTCCTTTATGGGTATGGAGATTCTCAAAGACCTGCTGTTGAACCAGACCGTCCGCATTTACCAGACCCCCGATAAAAGCCAAGGACGGGTGAATCGTCTCGGGCATCAGCTAGCCCATGTCGTGCGGGAAAAGGACGGTGTGTGGGTGCAGGGCCTCTTACTCGAAACAGGCGTGGCGCAAGTCCGCACCACAGCGCAAACACCCCAGATTCAGGCGCCGATGCTGGTGCTCGAAGACAAGGCCCGCAAGGACAAACTCGGGCTATGGCAGAAAGACTTCCATATTCTCTCCCCCGAAGACGCCGCAGGCTATACCGGCACCTTCCAGATTGTCGAAGGCCGCGTGCAAAGCGCCGCCCTGAAAAAAAACCGTGTTTACCTGAATTTCGGCCATAACTGGCAATCGGATTTTACCGTGACCATTGCGCCGGAGCACAAGCCCCTGTTTTCCAGAGCGGGAATCAATCCGCTCGAATGGAACGGCAAGATTCTCCGTATGCGCGGCTGGATCACAGATTTCAACGGCCCCAACATGGAAATCGATCATCCCGAGGCCATCGACACGACAGGATTGAATCCCCTCTCCTCCACACCGGATTCACAAGCCACCCCTCAAAAAACAATCCTTCGCCCCCTCACGCCCACAGGCAATGCCCTGCCGCCCCCTCTACAGATTCCTGAAAAGCTTTCCTTGCCCAATCCGGCGTCCCCTGATAAAACGGCGCGGTAAGCATATTGAACAACAGAGAATCTCTTCTTTCCATGCCACAAAGACACCCAGACGCCGCCAGCACAGACCTGCACAGCTTCGTGCGCAGACCGCCCCTTCTGGATCTTTTTCCGGCGCTCGCCCCCTATTCCAGCGGTTTTTTATCGGTCGAAAACGAAACGCATCAATTGTACTGGGAGCAAAGCGGCAATCCGCACGGTGTGCCGGTTCTCCTGCTTCACGGCGGACCAGGCGCTGGCGCCACGCCCATGCACAGACGGTTTTTCGATCCCGATCATTACCGGATCATTATCTTTGACCAGCGTGGCGCGGGACGCTCAACCCCGCTCGGGAGTCTGGTACATAACACCACAGAACATCTGGTGCAGGATATAGAGACCTTGAGAGCCCATCTCAAAATTCCGCGCTGGCACATTTTCGGGGGATCATGGGGGAGCACGCTCGCCCTGTCCTACGCCGCCCATTTCCCCGCGCATTGTCTCAGCCTGATCCTGCGCGGCATTTTCCTGTGCGAGCAGATCGAGATCGACTGGTTCCTGTACGGCATGAAAACCATCTTCCCTGAAGCCTGGGAGCAATTTGCGAATCTTCTGCCGCCCGAAGAACGCCATCATATCCTGAACGGATACTACGCCCGCCTGACCGGAGACGATCCCGTGCAACAGCTTCAGGCCGCGATCTGCTGGACTCTGTACGAAGGCGCATGCTCCTCCCTGCTTCCCAATTACGAGACCATCACCACGCCGGAACAGAAAAAACATGCTATTGCACTGGCCAGTATCGAGGCCCATTATTTCAAACACTGTGTTTTTACGCCTGAAAAAAGCCTCCTTAACCATCTGGCGGCCTTGCGGAATATCCCCACCAGCATCATTCAGGGCCGCTATGACGTGATCTGCCCCATTGTGACCGCCAACCGCCTGCACCAGCTCTGGCCCGAAGCCGATTACATTGTGGTGCCAGACGCCGGACACTCAGCCCTTGACCCTGCCCTGCGTTCCCGCTTGATCGAGGCCACGGAACACGCTAAAACGATCCGGATTTGAACAATATCGTCATCCCCGCCGCGTACGCAGTACGCTTATGGATCCCGTTTGTGCCAATTTTGCTTTGCAAAATGCCAACGGGATGACGGTAAAGAAACGAACGAATTGAAAAAAAGGACCTACGAGCCCCATGACCTTTAAAACCTTGAAAGATTTTAACCTGAACGGACAGCGTGTGTTATTGCGGGCGGACCTCAACGTCCCTGCGCGGCGGGGCAAGGTGATGGACACCACGCGGATTGACAGGCTGAAACCCACGATTGACGCGCTCCGGCAAGCGGGCGCGAAAATTCTGATCCTGTCACATTTCGGACGACCCGAGGGCGCGCAAAATCCGGAAATGTCGCTGGCCTTTCTTGTCCCTACACTGGAAGAGTGCTGGAGCACCCCGATTCGCTTTGCGCCCCATTGCATCGGGGAGAAGGCAGAGGCCCTCTCGCATAACCTGAAAAACGGCGAGATTGTCCTGCTGGAAAATGTACGCTTTCATAAAGGCGAGGAAGCCAATGATCCCGCCTTTATCGCAGAACTGGCAAAACTAGGAGATTTTTACGTCAATGATGCGTTTTCCGCCGCCCACCGCGCCCACGCCTCGACCGAAGGGCTGGCACATGTTCTGCCTTCTGCGGCGGGCTTGTTGATGGAGGCCGAGCTGACAGCACTGGACACCGCGCTGGAACATCCCCAAAAACCTGTGGCGGCCATTACAGGAGGCTCAAAAATATCATCAAAAATCAATGTATTGAATAATCTTGTTCAGAAAGTAGATTATCTCATTCTGGGAGGGGGCATGGCCAACACCTTTCTGTACGCCCAAGGCGCGGATATCGGGGCCTCCCTGTGCGAAAAAGATATGAAAGCCCAAGCCCTCGCCATTCTCGAAAACGCCAAAGCGCACCACTGCGAGATCATCCTCCCAGTCGATTGCATCACCGTTGAGGAAATCGCTGTCAACGCGCCGTTTGAAATCGTTTCGGCACACGCCATTCCCGCCAATCGTATGGCCATTGATATCGGCCCCCAAAGCGTAAAGGCCATGTCCGCCATCCTGCAAAAATGTAAAACACTGGTCTGGAATGGCCCCATGGGGGTCTTTGAAATCAAACCGTTCGATCAGGGCACCAATGCGCTGGCACAAACCGCCAGTGCGCTGACCCAATCGGGATCACTGGCGAGCATCGCAGGCGGCGGGGATACGGTTTCCGCGCTGGAAAACGCCGGCGTAGCCGAACAGTTTACGTATATTTCAACTGCAGGGGGGGCGTTTCTCGAATGGCTGGAAGGCCAGCCTTTGCCAGGGGTTTTGGCCCTTATAGAAAACGCCTGCAAGGCAAAAAGCTCACATCGGCTCAGGAGCTGAAATCCCGGGAACGGAATTCCGGAGAATATCGCGCGCCATCTCGGCCCCAATCCGGTTATAGTAATTCACGGCCTTCGTCATATCGTTCAAATCCACCATCCGGCCCCGATTGCGCATACGGTTCGTCAGAAGAAAGATCGAAACAAAATCTTCTTTCGGCAGATCAAACGCCTTGCACGACACCGCCAGCCCCTGCCCGCTCGACTGGGATAAAATCTCCACCACTGTCGCAGGGTTTTGCCCCGTATATCTGGAGAACTGGGCCACAAACGGAGCAAACTGCCCCCGACGCAAAGTGCCCAGCATCAAAGGGATTGTCAGCAATCCCTTTTCCTTGTAACGATCGGCGGCTTTGAGCATCACCGCACTGGGCGTAAATTCGGCGGATTCTCCAGCGGCTTCCATCAATTCACTGATAACATCCTCCACCGCGTCCATTACATCGGCGTCCGTCACATTGTAGCGCGCCTGTATCATGCGCTTGACTTCCTCGCCCACAAACTTGTAGAGCCCTCTGGCCATTTCGGCGGACACTTCCTCGCGGCGGACCAGCGGCATCGCGATTTCATCAGACTCGCGCGCCATATCGGACAAGACCGTCAGGGTATGTTCCGACAAAGTGATTTTCATATTTTTTACCAAATTGCAGGCCGTCTCGAAATCTCCGGAATCCACCAGCAGGTTCATCACCTGAAAACTCATCTTTTCGCGCTGGGCCATAGCCTGCCAGTGCAGGGGCCCTTTCGATTTAATCAGATAAATAAGATCCAGATCCCCCAGCACCGGACTATGGCGCAGGATACTGCCCGCCACCGCAATCTCGTCATTGGCCATCTGCAAAACAAGACGCAGGGGGACATTGTCAAGGGAAGCCAGCCGTTCGGCCAGCGCACTGCGCAAATCCACTTCGGCTTGCCGCATCAGGCCAATCAGGACATCGGCAATCAGTTCACTTTCACGGGCGGACAATTCCATATCCAGCAACTGACTGACGGCAGAGACCAGTTCAGCGCGGGCCAAAGGCTGTTCATCCTTTGTCAGGCTCTTCAAGCGCTGTGAATCATACAACTGCACCAGAAGTGGTGTCACGCGCGACGATTTATCCAAAAACCCCAAATTCATTTTTTTGTTCCCTGTATTGACCCTGTTTTTGATCGGGCTTTTTATTACAGTCTCAAATTTCTTGAAAAAGCCTTTAATTCCTGCTCTTTCAGCCTTTTCGAGACTATCCTTTGGAACAAGTTATACGCATGTTTTCTTACATTTCTCTTAACGAGCGATTACGAAATGATTAATTTTGCATTTTTTTCGATTTTTTTTTATTTGGCAGGACGCCCGTATAGCGTTATACAGTTTATTAAGGCTTCTGCGTTACAATCAAAAGATACTCTTCATCCACACAGGGAACGCATTTATGTCAGGATCACTCTCAGGTATTGGAAACCAGCCTTACGCCGCTTTGTCAAACCCGTTTCAGGCCCAGAATACGCCACGCAGTCCGGATGAAAAATCAACCCAGAAGGCGGACCATTTTACGACGGTCTCCGAACAGGCTACATCCAACAAAGCCGATCAAAAGCGCGGCGGCATTGTTGATATTACGGTTTAGATTTTACTGAAACGCCACTTCGTTGAAACTCCGCAGTTTCCGGCTATGGAGCTTTTCCGGCCCCAGTTCCCGCAAAATTTCCATGGCCCGCAAGCCCACCAGCAAGTGCTGGTCCACCCGTTCACGATAAAACGAATCCGCCATACCAGGAAGTTTCAACTGCCCGTGCAGAGGCTTGTCAGAGACACACAACAACGTACCGTAAGGCACCCGAAACCGGAAACCGTTTGCGGCAATCGTGCCCGATTCCATATCCATGGCAATGGCCCTGCTCTGGCTCAGGCGCTTGTTCTGCTTGATCGCAGAATGAAGCTCCCAGTTGCGGTCATCGGTCGTGGCGACCGTCCCCGTGCGCATAATTTTCTTGAGATCATACCCCTGATAGCCACTGATTTCTGCCACAGCCTGCTCCAGTGCCAGCTGGATTTCCGACAGGGCCGGAATGGGGATGGAGGGCGAGAGGGCCTCGTCCAGAATATGATCCTCCCGCAAGTATCCATGCGCCAGCACATAATCCCCGAGGCTCTGTGAATTCCTGAGACCCGCGCAATGCCCCAGCATAATCCACGCATGCGGACGAAGGACGGCGATATGGTCCGTAATCGTCTTGGCGTTCGAGGGCCCCACGCCGATATTCACCATCGTAATACCATTGCCATTGGGCATTTTCAGGTGAAAGGCCGGCATCTGGTATAGCCGTCCGGCAGAGGGTTTAACAAATTCTCCATACCCCTCTTTTCCACTGCGTTGCGTCCCGATCTTGATAAACTCATCCACATAGAACTGGTAGTTTGTGAAGAGCACGTAATTTTGAAAATCCTGCGCCGGTGTCCCGCAATAATGCTTGAGCCGCAGGAGGCTTAAATCCACACGCGGTGCGATAAACAATGCCAGAGGCAGAGCCTGCCCCGCCTCCGTCACATAGGTGGCATTGGCGATTTCATCATCCATAATATCCAGATCCGGCACATCGAAGCGGTCCGGCAGTTCCCGCAGTTGATCCGCCGATAATCCGCCTTCCAGATGGAAGGCCTCGCCCAGTGCGAAATGGATCGGAACGGGTGTATCACTCACCCCGATTTCAAGCGGCACACCATGGTTTTTCATCAGAAGATGGAACTGGTCCCGATAGTAATGCCCGAAAATATCCGGACGGGTCAGAATGGTGCTGTACACGCCAGGTTTGGGGGTAAAGCCATAAGACAGCCGGCTGTCATTCCGGCGCGCCACCTGTGTTACAATCCTGATATAGGGATAAAAGGCCCGCACACGGCCACTTTCCAGACCTCCCGTTGCAAAGCGCTGGAAAGCGTCCTGCAAAAAAGCGATGTGGGACTCGTAAATTTTCCGGACCAGCGCCAGCGCCGCATCAGGATCATGGAGTATTTGGGGAAGGATCACTTCGGGAGAAACTATCATCCCCTTATTATCCCTGATTTTTTGTTTTCGTTCAATGGGCGATTAAAGCCCCACCAAACTCCTCGCATAGGCCCGCGCATCAAAAGGTTGCAGATCTTCTACAGTCTCCCCCACGCCCACCGCATAAACCGGCAAGGCAAACTGGTCGGCCAGCCCGATCAAAACACCCCCCTTGGCCGAACCATCCAGTTTCGTGACAATCAACCCCGTGACATTGACCATGCCCTTGAAAACCTCGACCTGCGAAAAAGCGTTCTGCCCCGTTGTAGAATCCAGAACCAGCAGGACTTCGTGCGGCAAGGCCGGATTTTGTTTTTTGAGCACCCGTACGATCTTTTCCAGTTCGGCCATCAAATGGGATTTGTTCTGGAGCCGTCCGGCCGTGTCGATCAACAAAATTTCCGCGCCATCCCGTCTGGCCTGCACATAAGCCTCATAGGCCACAGAAGCCGAATCTGCCCCGATATCCTTTTTCAAGAGCGGCACGCCCGTGCGTCTGGCCCAGATTTCGAGCTGTTCTACCGCCGCCGCCCGAAACGTGTCCCCCGCCGCCATCATCACAGAATAGCGTTCTTTCAGGCCATATTTGTACCGATGGGCCAGCTTTCCAATGGTCGTGGTTTTCCCCGCACCGTTCACGCCGCAGACCAAAAGGGTCAACGGCCCCCCCTCTTCGGGTCTGCGGATCACAAGGGGCTTTGCCACCGGCTCCAAAATTGCCGTCAGGGTTTCAGCCAGCGCCTCGCGGATTTCCATTTCGCAGACTTCTTTTCCAAAGCGCCCTTCCGAAAAACGCGCTATGACACGGGCCGCCGTTTTAGGGCCCAGATCGGCCTCCAGCAAGAGTTCTTCCAGACGATCCAGTGCCTCCTGATCCAGCCGTGATTTCGTGAGAATATCGGCCAGCCCTTGCGAAAATTTTGCCGTGGATTTCCCCAGCCCCCTTGTCAGACGCGAGAGCCATCCACCTTCTTCGGTATGGTCGGCCAGATCGTCCGCCTCTTTCACATCCGCCATGACCGTATGGGCGGGCGCGGGAAGTTGCTCCAATTCGTCCAGAATTTCGGTTTCCGTCTCGGCCAGATCATGTTTCAGTGCAAGCGGTATTTCAGGTTCATATTCCGTCGCAGGCTGAGTCGCCGGTGCAGAAGGTGGATGAACAATTTTATCCTCTTTTTCAGCCTGTTCCTGCTCGGCCCCATTGTTTTTCTTGCGCCAAAATACCATGTCTTACCCCTTTGTTTAGTCTCGTCTCAAGTCTATAGCACAAGTTCAGAAACAGGCCAAACACAGATAGAAATACAATTTTTATTATATATATTGACTTTTTTATATTACATTATTACAATACGGGTCATTTCCGGATAATAAACAACACACTTCAATAGGGAATCCTCGCCGTGGATTTTAAAACGTACCTGAAACGTCTTCTCACACCCACCTTCACAGATGCCGCGTGCGCCGCGTACAATATGGAATATTTTCTGTATGAATATGCGGAACATTTGAACCTTGATCCGCACAAGGCCATTCAAGAAGGGCCAGAGAAAGACCACGTAAGAGTTTATGAAAAAGCAATAGAGAAATACAACGGCAAGGCAGAAAAAGTGTCCGACATTGCCCGCTGGCGTTTGCTCTACCCCAACATTCAAACCATTTTGGACACCAGACAAACAATCAGGGAAAAGGATCAGGATGGATCCTTCCTGAACGGATGGGAACAAAGCGGCATAACGCTCCATGAGGTGGATGACAGCTATTTTATCCCTAAAAAACATGGTTTTCGTGGCCTGCAACTCACCTTTCACGTTGCGGTGGGCAAAGAACCCCACATCAAGCAAGTCAAATGCGAATTGCAATTCCTGCACGAACACATGCAAAATACAGACCGGATAACGCACATCACCTACGAAGAAAAAAGAGGCCTTGAAAGCAAAGCTAAAACCAAAAACCGCCCCCTGACAGCACACGAAGAGGCGGCGATAAACAACTATGAGAAATCCATCATTGCCCTTTACGAAGGCGATGCGGAAAATTACGAACTCTATAAGCTGGAACGGCAAAAAGAGGAGCCGCACTACGCCCCTGCGTATCTTATTGATCCCGCATAACACCTGACAGCGCACCGCCTTCAAAACCAGTGATCCTTACAGTCACAAGACTTCCCGCTGACAATCCAGCCCCTGTCACGTGTACAGGCGCAAAATTTTCGGCCCGCCCGACGTTGTTTTTTTCCATCACAACGCAGACTGTTTTACCCACCTGCGCTTCCAAAAATCGCTCCATTTGCAGGTCTCCCAAGGCTCTCAGTTTGCCCGCACGCTCTTTTCGGATGGCTGGCGGGATTTGCGGCATTTTGGCGGCTGGCGTTCCATCCCGTTCAGAATACGGAAACACATGCAAAAACGTCAGATTACATTCAGCCACCAGATCCAGCGTATTTTGAAACATCGCTTCGGTTTCGGTCGGAAAACCCGCAATAATATCGGCCCCAAACACCATGTCGGGTCGCAAGGTGCGTGCGCGTTCACAGACCGCTTTAATATCACCCCGTAAATGTCTGCGTTTCATGCGCTTTAATATCATATCATCCCCCGCCTGCATCGACAGATGCAAATGCGGCATCAGGCGCGACTCCTGCGCGATCAGTTGCCAGAGGTCCTCGTCAATCTCCACAGGATCAAGCGAAGACAAGCGCAAACGCCGTAATTCCGGCACCAGCGCCAGAACGCGGCGGATCATCTGGCCCAGCGTGGGCGCGCCCGGCAAATCCGGTCCGTAGGAGGTTACATCCACCCCCGTGAAGACCAGCTCGTTATAGCCCTGCGCGACCAGCGCCCGCACCTGCTCGGCGATCACGCCAATGGGGACAGAGCGTGAATTGCCCCGCCCATAAGGGATAATACAAAAGGTACACCGGTGATCACATCCATTTTGCACTTGCAGAAAGGCCCGCGCGCGGTCTTCAAACCCTTCGATCAGGTGTGAGGCCGTTTCCGTCACCACCATGATATCGTTCACCAGAACCCGCTCTGCCCCCTCCAGCGCCTGCCAGCTCTCAGGGTTCAGCTTCACATCATTGCCGATGACCTGATCCACCTCGGCCATGCTGGCATATTTTTGCGGATCAATCTGCGCGCCGCATCCGGTGACAATAATCCGCGCAGACGGGTTCTCCCGCCGCGCGCGGCGTATGGCTTGGCGCGCTTGGCGTTCAGCCTCTTTCGTCACGGCGCAGGTATTGAAAATGATAACCCCCTCCAGCCCCGCCTTTTTGGCATGAGCCCGCATCACCTCGGATTCATAGGTGTTCAGACGGCACCCGAAAGTGACAAGCTGGGGGTCGTTCAGGCTCATACCGCATAGGTTTTACAGGGTTTATAACAACGGGTCAAACAAAGAACCCCCTTTAGGGTGCAAAATCATAAAAACCGTTTTTTGTTTCAATGGGATAACCATCATTTTCAATACTCGTGCTTTTCCTCTGCATACCCCTCTAAATCCTCCGCAGACCCTGCGAGGCGCTTTGCCCTGAACGTAATGGCCCTAAATGTGATGTCCTCTGGGATTTCAACAGAAGAAGGCACTTAATAGAACTTACGCCCATTAAATCTTCCATTTTCTTTCATATCACGACCCCAAAGTGCTCTGTGTTATTTGAACAGGGGAAACTGAGACCTCATCTTGATATTTTTCATACAACGATAAAATTTCCATCCACATCGCTTTATCCACCGTATAGACAGCCCCCTTCATCCAGCGATTCATGAGATCACACGTCACACCAGATCTGGGCTTTTCAGAGAGTGCGTCAAAAAAATCATCGGGGTACAAGCCCGTTCGCTCAAACTCAGAGAGCAAATTTTTGCGCATGTCTGTAGTAAAACGAATCCTCTTTTTCGCATATGGCAAAGACATTGCATCTTCAGGACACACCCTGTACAGGCTGGACTCCATAGACAATCCGCCTACTTCTTGGCCCTTCTGCGCAAAGTTAATACTGGCCCAATCAACCGCGACCATTCCCCGCTCATTCAAAAGCTCTTCGAGAGGAGGGTTTTCATGAGGCAAAGCGCCATCATTAAAAATATTCCACAAATCCGTGTTTTCGAGCGTCCTCATGGCCCGAAGGAATTGTGTAATGTGGTAATCAAGCGTCATTTTTGCATTCCCATCACCTTCAATTTATCATAATAAATAAACATTTCAGGGCAAGAAAAGCAAGAAAAAAGCATAAAACAGATTTTTTAAGTTACAATCGCTTAAAATAAGGCCCCGTCATTGCGAGCAACCGTTAGGGAGCGAGGCAATCCAGTTTTTTCTTTTTTCTGGATCGCCACGGCCTTTTGCAGGGCTTCGCGATGACGATATGAAATGTAGGGTCTTTAGCTTAAGTGCTATATACAGCCTTCAAACACAGAGGCCACAGGGCCCGTCATCAGGACACGGGAATCAGACTCCCGCCATTCTATAGTGAGAGAACCCCCATCCAGCACAATCTCGACCTTGCGCCCTGTCAAACCACGCCGGACGGCCGCCACCGCCACCGCGCACGCGCCAGATCCGCACGCCAGCGTCAAGCCCACACCGCGCTCCCACGTGATCTGCCGCAGGCGATTTTCACCGATCACCTGCACAAACTCCACATTTGTGCGCTCAGGAAAGAGCGGGTCCGTTTCACATTGCGCCCCCAAGGTTTCCACAGGGATATCCGCCAGATTATCCACAAAGAACACACAATGTGGATTTCCCATATTGACGCATACTGGAGTCCCATCCAGTGGCAACGCCAGCGTATCAGACGGTTTTGAGAGCGGAATCTCCCGCCAGTCCAGCTTTGGCACACCCATATCCACCGTAATCATGCCGTTTTCCGCGCGTGTGGCTGGGAGCAAACCACTGGTGGTTTCGATTATACACCCCTCACCCCTACCCTCTCCCCAGAGGGGAGAGGGGGCAGATTCTAGATATTGTTGTCCCCTCTCCCCTCTGGGGAGAGGGCTAGGGTGAGGGGGAAGAGCGTGAGGGGGAACCTTTTGTTTTTCCTTGATGATTATCTCCGCCACACAGCGCGTCGCATTCCCGCACGCCCCGCTTTCCGAGCCATCCCCGTTATAAAACCGCGCAAACACATCGGCCTGTTCGGAGGGCTCCATCACGACCAATTGATCACAGCCCACGCCGAAATGCCGGTCGCAGATCAAACGGATGCGTTCGGGGCTTAAGGGATCCGCGCCTTGTCTGAAATCCAGAATGACAAAATCATTCCCCAGCCCGTGCATTTTTAGAAATTTCATGTTTTAGAACCCTTTCACCGTCACTCCCGCGCAGGCGGGAGTCCAGAGACTTCAAACACCCCATGGATGCCCGCCTTCGCGGGCATGACGATCAGGGGGTGAAACTTCTCCTTGACTTTCATGTAACATACCACTAGTTTACGCCCAATTTCCACTGATTTTCATGTGAATCTCAGTGCCTCACAGTACACCGCGCTCGGCGAAGTTACGCTCAGCGCGGCTAAAGCTTTTTATGAACACAAGGTTTTAAATGTTTGAATCTTTGAGCCAAAAGCTAGGATCTGTTTTTACGAAATTGCGCGGGAAAGCCACGCTGTCGGAAAACGATGTCATGGCGATCAGCCGCGAAATCCGCGTCGCCTTGCTAGAGGCCGATGTCGCCCTGCCCGTGGTCAAGGATTTCATTGAAACCATCAAGACCAAGGCCATCGGCCAAAATATTATCAAGGGTGTCAACCCGGGCCAACAGGTCATCAAAATTGTCCATGACGCGCTGGTGGACATGCTGGGCTCCAAAACGCAGGAGCTGACCTTCGGTCCTGCACCGTCGGCTTATCTGATGGTGGGGTTGCAGGGCTCCGGTAAAACGACTTCGACAGCCAAAATTGCCACGCTCCTCACCGAAAAACACAAGAAAAAGGTCCTAATGGCCTCGCTGGACGTGTACCGTCCCGCCGCGCAGGAACAGCTCCGCCAGCTCGGGGAGCAAACCGGTATCGCTACCCTGCCCGTGATCGAGGGCCAAAAACCGGTAGACATCGCTAAACGCGCCATGGAAACGGGCCGCAAGGAAGGCTATGACGTGGTCATGCTGGATACCGCGGGGCGACTCGCCATTGATGAAGCCCTGATGGACGAGGCCTTGGCAATTAAAAAGGCAACCAACCCTGTTGAAACGCTCCTGATCGCCGATGCCATGACGGGGCAGGATGCCGTGAACACCGCCAAGGCCTTTGACGAGAAAGTCACCCTCACCGGCATTATGCTCACCCGCGTGGACGGTGATGCGCGCGGCGGGGCGGCGATGTCCATGAAAGCTGTCACGGGCAAGCCCTTGAAGCTCATCGGGATGGGCGAAAAATGGTCCGAGATCGAGACCTTCCACCCAGACCGGATCGCAGGACGCATTCTGGGCATGGGCGATGTGGTGTCCCTTGTGGAGCGGGCTGTCGAGACAGTCACCCACGAAGATGCGCAAAAAATGGCGGCCAAGTTCAAAAAGGGCCAGTTTGACTTCAATGACCTGCTCGCCCAGATGCAACAAATGAAGAAAATGGGCGGCATGGGCAATATGATGAAGCTTTTGCCAGGCTTGTCCGGCATGGCCTCGCAGATTGAAGCCGCAGGGCTGGATGATTCCATTCTCAAGAAACAGGAAGCCATTATCTTTTCCATGACTCCCAAAGAGCGGGAAAAGCCGGATTTGCTGAACGCTTCGCGCAAAAAGCGTATAGCGGCAGGCTCCGGCACCACGGTGCAAGACGTGAACAAACTTTTCAAACAGCTCCAGCAAATGCAAACCATGATGAAGCAAATGCGCAAAATGGGTTCCGGCAAGATGATGGGCATGATGAAAAACCTCATGGGCTCCAAGGCCGATGATCTGGAGCTTATGGCACAAAGCATGGACCCCGAAGGGCTGGGGATGGATATGGCGGGGCTGTCTGATAGTCCCTTGGGCCCCAATCCGTTCGCCGGCGGCGGAAACCCGTTCGGCGGAAAAACAGGCTCTGCGCTGTCCAACCTGCTCGGAAGCAGTAAGGGGAAGAAGTGATGGCAAGACTTTTAAACCACCAAAAACAACTGAAACTGACGAAACTGACGAAACTGAAAACCAAAAAGGAGAACTAAAATGGCACTAGCACTCAGATTATCAAGAGGTGGGCGTAAAGCCCTTCCCTTCTACCGGATCGTGGTAGCGGACAAACGCATGCCCCGTGATGGCCGTTACATTGAAAAGGTGGGGAGCTACAACCCCCTGCTCGACAACGCCAATGAAAACCGCGTGGTGCTGAACACCGAGCGCGTGCAATACTGGCTGTCCCAAGGTGCCGAGCCATCCGAGCGTGTAGCACTCTTTCTGGGCAAGGCGGGCTTGATCCCCATGCCGAAACAGTCTGTGCGTCCGTCCAAATCTGCGCCGTCCGACAAAACAAAATTGTTGATTGCGGAGAAGGAAGAAAAGCGCAAGGCCGCCATTGAAGCCGCAAAAGCCGCTGAAGAAGAAGCCAAAGCGGCCGCAGAAGCCGCCGCCAACGCGCCTGCCGAAGAGCCTGCGCCAGAAGTTGCAGAGGAAGCCCCTGCCGCACCAGAAGAAACCACAACGGAAACCCCTGCGGAATAATTTCCTTTTTTTATACAAAACAAAAACCGTCCTACGCTTTCGCGTTAGGGCGGTTTTTTTGTGACTGATAACCCCGTCATCGCGAGGCCTCCTTAAGAGGAGGCCGTGGCAATCCAGTGCATCCTTTCCCTTTTCTGGATTGCTTCGTCAGCCTTTACGGCTTCCTCGCAATGACGGATTTACAATCCAATGACGGATCCCTGAACACAAAAATACAAAAAACGGCCTTTTGTACTTTTTTTATTGCGAAAAGAAAAACTTTTATATACCTTTTCATCACTAAAAAATAACTTTCAACAAACAACACTGCGAAGAGAAGAGCAAAAAACAATGGCAAAATTACCGTATGAGGGCGTAATTTCAGAACACTACATCAAACAATTACGAGAATCCAATCCAACACCTCAAAAGAACAACACCGTTCGCAATACCTTGATCGCAAGCGGCCTTACGGCTCTTTTTTTTCTCGCAGATAATCTTTCAACATCAAATTCCACGCCCAATCAACCTTCGTCTTCCCCTACAACCACGCTGGATGCGGGTATTGTGCCGCTCCCGACACCTGCGGGGCAATAACGCATTTTACACTATAGAACCCTTATGCTATAACCCGCGCCATGACTGAAGTGATTGTTGGTAAAATTGTGGCGGCCCACGGCGTGGGTGGATTGGTTAAAATTCTCCCCTTTTGCGAGGATCTTTCTCTTTTGCCCAAAAACAACACCCTGAAACTGACACTCAAAAACCCCATCGGAAAATATATTCTGGCGGAAGTTTCGGGGGTAAAAGACCGCACCACCGCAGAAAATCTGGTCGGTACCGCGCTGATGCTGGGTCGCTCTGCCCTTCCCCCCATCAACGACCCAAACAGCTATTACTATGATGACCTGATCGGTCTGCAGGCTTTTGATGAAAGCGGCGCGGAGGCCGGCACCGTCATTGCCTTACATGATTTCGGCGCGGGGGATTTACTGGAAATCCGGCCACCGGCGGGCGAGCCTTATCTTCTGCCCTTTACGGATCATAACGTGCCCGTGGTGGACCTACCCAACAAGCGCCTGACCATCCGCCCCCTTGAAATGGTGTAAGACACATGAGCTGGCACCTCAATCTTCTGACCCTGTTCCCCGAAATGTTTCCCGCCACGCTGGGGCATTCCCTGAGCGGCAAGGCTTTGGAACGGGGCGATTGGAGCTTTTCCGCCATCCAGATTCGTGATTTCGGCGAAGGCACTCATAAAAACGTCGACGACACGCCCTTTGGCGGCGGGGCGGGCATGGTCATGCGGGCCGATGTGATTGAGCGCGCCCTCCTCTCTCTCCCCGAAACGGGCCGAAAAATATACCTCTCCCCCCGTGGACGCCCTCTGACACAAGATTTGGTGAAAGAACTGGCTCAAACACCTGTTTTAACCCTTTTGTGCGGCCGGTACGAGGGTGTGGACCAACGCGTGTTGGACGCGCACGGTTTCGAGGAAATCAGCATCGGGGATTATGTGCTGTCGGGCGGGGAACCCGCCGCGCTGATCCTGATGGATGCCTGTATCCGCCTGCTGGACGGGGTCATGGGGAACGAAACCACGCCAGACGAGGAAAGCTTTTCAAACGGCCTGCTGGAATATCCGCATTATACCCGCCCCGCTCTGTGGACGGATGCGCACGGCCAAACCCATGCCGTGCCGGAGGTGTTACAATCAGGCCACCACAAGAACATTGCAGACTGGCGGCACGCGGAATCTCTGGCCCTGACGAAAAGACGCAGACCGGACTTACTTTCCTCTTCACAGGAAGAACAGAAGAAGGGAAGAAAAGGAAGCCCGCCTTCGCCGAAGTGAGAAAAAAAGAACAATCCGTCATTGCGAGGCGGCAAAGCCAACGAAGCAATCCAGAAAAAGACTGGATCGCCACAGCCCCCTTCGAGGGGCTTCGCGATGACGCAAAAGCAACACCTTCCTTCCCTTCTTCCGTTCTTCCTGTGAAAATCATATAACCCTTGATTTCTATGAAATTTCCCTGTATATGTAGCTCCAATTTTAATATCAACCCATGAAAAATATAAAGCAATCCGCCGGTTTAACACCCGATTACGGGATGGCATATAAGGGAAAGACAAGACCATGAACACATTACAGCAATACGAAGCCAAACAACTGGCAAAACTTCAAGAATCCAAACAAATCCCGCAATTCAGCCCGGGCGACACCGTCAAGGTGAATGTGAAGGTGACCGAAGGCACGCGGGAGCGGATTCAGGCCTATGAAGGCGTGTGCATCGCCCGTACAGGCTCTGGACTCAATGAGAATTTCTGCGTGCGGAAAATCAGCTACGGCGAAGGCGTAGAGCGGACATTCCCCCTCAACAGCCCCCGTATCGAGAGCATCGAACTCGTCCGCCGCGGTTCCGTACGCCGTGCAAAACTTTACTTCCTGCGCGACCTGCGCGGCAAATCGGCCCGTATCGTCGAGCGCACAAGCGGTCATGGCTTTGAAACAGCTGTGGATGAAACACTCGAAGCGATGACACAAACACAAAAACGCGCCCTGAAACGCGCCGAAAAAGAGGCCGGCAGAGCCGAAGCCCGCAAACAACTGGAAGAAGCCGCCGCCGCAAAAGCCAAGGCCGAAGCTGATGCAAAAGCCGCTGAACTTGCGGCTGAACAGGCCGCCGCAGAAGCAGAAGCAAAAGCGGCCGAAGAAGTGGCAAAGGCCGCCGCAGAAGCCGCGCCCGAGGCGTAGTTTTTTAACATTCCAAAACTTCTAAAAGAAGATGGTTTCCCCGCGAAAGCGGGGATCTTGTCCGATTGAAACAGTTAGCACCGTCACCCGCGAGACCGCATAAGCGGTCGTGGCGATACCGTCTTTTTCTGGATTGCTTCGCCTCTCGGCTCGCAATGACGGTTTCTCAGTTTAATACACGGGTTTGATATCCTTATAAACATCGGATGGCACATAGGGCTCAAAACTCTCCCCCGCCGTCTTCATATCCGCATCGACTTCCTCAACCCTCTGGTTCATATAGTCTCGATTCGCGTCAAGATCAGATCCCAACCCTGGTGTTGTGTTAAGGACCTTCAAATCTGATTTATACTCCTGCAACGTCCGGACATTTTGATCAGCATATTTGGCGTTGTAATCAGCCTCGGAATAGCTTTTCAGTTTTCCCTCGCCCAAGGGATCGGTTGCGATGGCGGTCATATCATTATCCTCATGAACCAGATAGCGCTTGCTCCCGTCTGGATTGAGATCAACCTTGATTAACAAGGGCTCATCAATAACATCGGCTTTCAAATTTCTTGCAAAAACGTCTCCATTGGCGCTCTCATTGAACCCACTTGAAATATTCTCCGCACCCATCTCATCACCTCTTTCCGTCTGTTTAACAACCCTTTTGATTGACGGGAAGCCTCTTGTTTGCTTAAATGCCCGCCATACTTAAGACTTAGGATAGAGCGAAACTCTTAATTATTCGTTAAGAAGAAAAACCCCATGACACAGCCCCGCACCTTGTTTCAAAAAATCTGGGATGACCATGTCATTCACCGGCAAGAGGACGGCACGTGTCTGATCTATATCGACCGGCATCTGGTGCATGAAGTGACCTCTCCACAAGCGTTCGAGGGGCTACGCGCGGCGGGACGGCCTGTCCATAACCCCTCTGCCACGCTGGCGGTGATGGATCATAACGTTCCCACGACCGACCGCTCCCAGCCTATCGAACAGGAAGACAGCCGGATCCAGATTGAAACCCTGCGGGATAACTGCGCGGAATTTGGCGTGCCGCTCTTTGACCTGACCGACAAACGCCAAGGGATTGTCCATATTATCGGGCCGGAACAAGGCTTTACCCAGCCCGGCATGACGATTGTCTGCGGGGACAGCCACACCAGCACCCACGGCGCGTTCGGCGCGCTGGCGTTCGGAATCGGCACGTCGGAGGTCGAGCATGTGCTGGCGACCCAAACCCTGATCCAATCTCCGGCCAAGAATATGCGCATTACCGTGAACGGCACTCTGCCTACGGGGGTCACGGCCAAGGATATGATTCTGGCCATTATCGGCACCATCGGCACCGCGGGCGGCACAGGCCATGTCATTGAATATGCGGGGGAAGCCGTGCGCGCCCTGTCCATGGAGGGGCGCATGACCATCTGCAACATGGCGATTGAGGCCGGCGCGCGGGCGGGCCTTGTCGCGCCAGATGAAAAAACCTTTGCCTATATCAAGGGCCGGCCCATGGGGCCCAAGGCCGAACACTGGGACAAAGCCGTAGCGTACTGGAAAACCCTGTTTTCCGATGACGGGGCGGTCTATGATAAGGATGTAACACTGGAGGCTGGCGACATTCCGCCGATGCTGACGTGGGGCACCACGCCCGAAGATGTCGTACCGATTACCGGCACCGTCCCCGCGCCGGAGGATTTCGCCGACCCCAACAAACGTGCGGCGGTGGAGCGGATGCTGGAGTATATGGGGCTGACAAGCGGCACGAAAATGACGGATATTCCCATAGATAAGGTCTTTATTGGCTCCTGCACCAATGCACGGATCGAGGATCTGCGCGAGGTTGCCAAAATTGCGGCGGGGCGCAAGGTCGCGGACGGTGTGCAGGCGATGGTGGTTCCAGGCTCGGGGCTGGTCAAGGCGCTGGCGGAGGAAGAAGGCATCGCGGATATTTTAATCGCGGCAGGGTTCGAGTGGCGGGAACCCGGATGCTCCATGTGTCTGGGGATGAACCCTGACCAGCTGGCCCCTGGGGAGCGATGCGCCTCCACCTCCAACCGGAATTTCGAGGGGCGACAGGGCAAGGGCGGGCGGACGCACCTCCTCTCCCCCGCTATGGCGGCGGCGTCTGCGATTACAGGGAAATTAACGGATGTGCGGGAGATGTGATGACTTCAACAGAGGAAGTCCCTTCTCCCCTCTGGGGAGAAGGATAGGATGAGGGGTTCTTTTGTATAGTTTTCCCCTCACCCCAGCCCTCTCCCCAGTGGGGAGAGGGGGCATTTGTGAGTCGTTTTATGTATTCGTTCCCAATCAGCCCCCCCCTTCCGTGTCATCCCGTGGGCATGTTGCAAAGCAAAATTCGCACACACGGGATCCAGCACAAGCGAGCGGCAAAGCCGCTCACCTGTTTTATCGAGACCTGTGCATTTTTTCCTTGACAAAGCAGATTTTTTATAGGAATATATTCATGAAAACACCACTCTTGCGCCTTTTTGCTTTCGGGATTTTGATGTTTGTGCCGTGTCTAGCATGGGCGAAAACCAGCCTTATCCCGATCCCTGCGGGCATGTCCGCCCGCGACCTGACGGGGGATGGAAGGCCTGAAAAAATCCTCAAACTCTGGCGCGAAAATTATAACGCGCATGGGTATTATGTCCTGATATTTCTGGAGGATGGCACCCCGCCTTCCGTGATAGGGATTCTCCCCCATAATCAAACTACGCCCCAAAACAGCCTTGAAACCCGCCAAGGCGCGGATTGTGTTGTGCGCGATTTTCGGCTTATGGTGGATGAGAATGCAACCACGCTTGTGCAGGCAGAAAAATCCACGGAGACCGCAGATTATAGCGCATCAGCCCCCGTGATTTTTGCGTATTACACACTAAAACATAATAAAGATGGGGCGGCAGGTTCCCCCGCCTTTTCATTTGAATGGATCAAAACACAGACATCCACCCGCCCTTATTGCGATGTCAACGAAGCGTTTGAGAGGGAAAGGGTGTTCTAGAAGGCATTGTAAAGCATATTTTTATAACCAAAGCGGCTTTTAAAAGGCCGCTTTTTTATTTTAAAAACACAGGAGAGCATCATGAAACCGTTTACCATGGTACAATCAGGAGAAAACAATGCCGTTGAATATCAGGACAAAGAAGGAAATCTTTTTATAAAAGAAGGAGGCACTCGTGCATGGCGGAATAACAACCCTGGTAATCTTCGCAAAAATACTTTTGCATCGGAGCAAGGAGCAATAGGCGAAGCGGGTGGTTTTGCTGTTTTTCCTGATGAGGAGTCTGGAAAAAAGGCCTTAAGCAACCTTTTAAACACAAAAACCTATCAAGCCCTTACTATCGGAAAAGCTATAAAACGCTATGCACCCCCCATTGAGAACGACACAACACGCTACGAAAACAATATAGAGAGTCTTACAGGGCTAAAAAGCAATACCGCGATGAATGCACTTTCTGCTAATGAAAAAAATCGCTTGGTACATACAATACAAACTCTGGAAGGTTGGAAAATTGGCAAAACGAATTTTTTTACAAAAACTTCAAAAATGGCTCAAAAAAGAAAACATGAAAATTTTCTAAGAAAGAAAAATACAGAGATTGATGAAGCGGAAATCCACGACATAATGGGTTCTGAAGCTTATCAACATGCCACGCATCCTGACCATAAAGTTATCCAAAACAAGGTTTCAGAATGGTACGCCTCCCACTATGGCAAAAATCCTGCCAAAACAGATGCGACAGGGCGCATGGTAAAAGATAGTAAATCGTCATCTGGAAAAATACATGTAAGAGAACATACACGGGACGCAGGAAAAACTCACGTTGATCCATATGATCGTTCTCCGCCAAAGCATTAATGCCCCCTTGCCCTGCTCCGTGAAACGCCGTATTTTAGCCGCGCTATGACCCAAAACTGGCCCACAGATTTTGACTTCCGAACGGACGAAACGTGCCAGAGCGTCTTCAAACCCTTTATTGAGGGCGAAATTTCTGCGCTGGAAGCCTATGACACCCAAAGGGCGGAGGGGCGCACATACATCTTTCACGAGCACGCAGGCCGCGTGGCGGAGAATATGCGCCGCACCATCCTGTTTATGGGCCTGCCCGCATACGTGGCGGAAAACATGCGCTGGGCGGTTCTGCCGCATGATATCGGCAAACGGCTCCTGCCCCCCGAAATATGGGACATGGAAGAAAAACCCAGCGGCGCGGTGAAGCAATTCCGCCGTACGCATACCCTGCTGGGCGCGCAGATTGTACAGGAATACTTTCCGCACATAGACCACCCGTTCAAAACCCTGATGAGCGACCTCATGCGCTATCACCATGAACATATGGACGGGAGCGGCACGCAAGGGATACGCGGGGATGCGCTGTCCCTGCCCGTCCGCCTCAGCGCGATTGTGGAGGCGTATGATGGCTACCGCATCTGGCGGCCCCATTTCAAGGACCGTGATATCTCGCCCCCCGCCGTGCTGGAGCGCATGCGCGCCGAAAAGGGCGCGGAGATTTATGATATGGATCTGTTTGAAACCTTTGCCAAAATGAAAATGGATGATTATAAAGAGGGGCGTTTGCTTCGCTAGGAGGTTCAAGAATCAAGGTGCAATGATCACCAGAAGCGATGTATCTTGAAATCTGGATTTTTGAAGGTATAGTGTGATACAATAAAAAAAGGGGATTTGAGTATGAAAAAAAACAAAAATAAACATTCAAATAAAAAAAGCCAGCAAGGAACTGTTGGTGAGCTTGAGAAAATATATCTACAATTTATGATTCCTATGCCACACAACCAGTGGGATTCCATAAAAAATCTCTCTCAACCCTCTGTTCTAAAACGTGTTCCGTCCAGAACTGCTTATTCTTCTGTAGGCGATTAGCATGCCTAACTGGGGTGAGGTTTTAAAGGAAATTATCCAATACTCTAACGACAAGGGCGTTGGACTCGCACGGTCAGCAGATGACATAAGAAAAGAATATCTTAAAAAACTAAATGAATACTCACAAAAAAACATCATTTCCTATTATTCAGGATGGCTACAAAATCCAGGCATCGAGGGAACAGACATTAATGACGATGACAAAAACGGCTTTATGATGGCGATCCATGGGATGGATTGCTCAAGGGGCCTCGACCTAATACTTCATACACCAGGTGGGGGTGTAACCGCTACGGAATCGATCATCGATTACTTGCACCGAAAATTCGGAGACAACATTCGTATTCTTGTTCCACAGATAGCAATGTCTGCGGGAACAATGATTGCATGCTCAGGAAAAGAAATCGTTATGGGCAAACAGTCAAATTTAGGCCCTATAGACCCTCAATTTCGAGGTGTTCCAGCACACGGTGTCGTTGAAGAGTTCAAAAGAGCATTTAAGGAAATAAAAAAAGACCCCGCAAAACTTTCTGTTTGGCAATTTATTCTTCAAAAATATAATCCAACTTTCCTGACGGAGTGTGAAAATGCCATAGCCCTTTCCGAAGAATTCGTTTTACAAAACCTTGAAAAGGTTATGTTTAAAAACGATAAAGATAAAAAAAATAAAGCCCTCAAAGTTGTAAAGTATTTAACTGCCTATAAAGATAGGAAGGCCCACGCGCGGCACATCAATATTGACGAATGTAAAAAAATGGGACTAAAAATTGTTGACCTAGAATCTGATCAACAATTACAAGATTTGGTGTTAACGGTCCACCATTGTTATATGCACACCTTAGGAAACACCAACACATTAAAAGTTATAGAAAATCACAGTGGCGCTACAATGGCAAGAATGTTTGCTATGCAGTAACTCTTGCACCCCAAACCTCAAATCTCAAAAAACGATGAAACCCTTCACCACCCTGACCGCCAAAGCCGCCCCGCTTGAGATGATGAATGTCGATACCGACATCATCATCCCGAAACAGTTCTTGAAAACCATCAAGCGCACGGGGCTTGGCGTGAGCGCGTTTTATAATATCCGCTATGATGATTCCGGCGCGGAGCGGCCCGATTTTGTGTTGAACGATCCGCGCTATAAAAACGCCGAGATCCTGATTACAGGGGAGAATTTCGGCTGTGGCTCTTCGCGGGAGCACGCGCCGTGGGCCTTGCTGGACATGGGCCTGCGCTGTATCATTGCGCCCAGTTTTGCCGATATTTTCTACAATAACAGCTTCAAAAACGGGATTTTGCCCATTGCCCTGCCGCAGGCCCAAGTCGATGCCTTGATGCACAGTGCCAAAACGGAGCCGGACGCGCCGCTCACCATTGATCTGGACAAACAAACCATCACACGCGGCAACCAGTTTTCCTTTACGTTCGAGATTGATCCGTTCCGCAAAGCTTGCCTGATGAACGGGCTCGATGATATTGGCCTGACGCTCCAGAAAAACGTACATATCAAAACCTATGAGGAAAACCGAATGAAAGAGCGCCCATGGCTCTGATCCGGTTCTCCAAGAAAAAACCGCATAAAACGCGGGAGGGGAAAATTGCCCTCACGCTCAAGATCCATGGTATTGATACGGTGCTGGATATCGGGGCCAATAACGGCCAGACCCGTGATGCGCTTCGGAAAGCGGGCTTTGCAGGCCGAATTATTTCCGTAGAGCCCCTGCCCACGCTTCAAACCACCCTCCAGAAAAAGGCCGCGCAAGACCCGCTCTGGGATGTTCTTCTGCCCTTGGCACTCGGCGACCAGAACGGCACGTGCGAGATCCATATCTCCGAGGCCAGCGATATGAGTAGCCTCCTGCCCGCCTCCTCGGCCCTGCACAAGGCTTTGCCCCGTACGCAGGTGGTCCAGACCGCGAGCGTGCCCATGAAAACGCTCGATACGCTTTATGAGGAACTGGCGCTGGACGGACAAAACGTGTTCATCAAGCTGGATACGCAAGGCTATGAAATGAAAATCCTGCAACACGGGCTGAATGCCCTGCGCTCTGCCACCGGCCTTCAGGTAGAAATGTCGCTGTTTCCGCTGTACGAGGGGGAAACGCTCTATGACGAGATCCTGCCGTTCCTGAAAACTCAAGGCTTCGAAGCCCATATGCTGGTGGAAACCAATTTTTCTCGCGTGCTGAACCGGCAACTCCAGATTGACGGAATATTCTACAAAAACAAGGACATGACAAAGCCATGACACACCATACCCTGATGATTTTGCCCGGGGACGGGATTGGCCCTGAAATTATTGCCGAGGCGCTGAAAGTCATAGACTGGCTCAGCGCCCATGCGGGGCTTGATCTCACGCTCACACACGGGTTGATCGGCGGGCAATCTTACGAGAAATACGGCGTACCGCTGGCGGATGAAACGCTGGAGGCGTGCAGAGCCTCCACAGCCATTCTCATGGGATCAGTGGGCGGGCCGCAATGGGACGGCGTGTCCTATGACAAGCGCCCCGAGGCCGGCCTGCTCCGCCTGCGTAAAGAGCTTGATCTGTTTGCCAATCTGCGCCCTGCGCTGGTGTTTGATGCGCTGGTGGAGGCGTCCTCCCTCAAGCCTGAAATCGTCAAGGGGCTTGATATCCTCATTGTCCGCGAGCTGACAGGCGGGGTGTATTTCGGGGAACCTCGGGGGATCGAGGATCTTGGAAACGGCCAAAGGCGCGGCTTTAACACGCAAAGCTATACCACGGCGGAAATCACGCGCGTAGGGGCCGTGGCCTTTGAACTGGCCCGTAAGCGCCGGAACAAGGTGACATCATGCGAAAAGGCCAATGTGATGGAATCGGGCAAGCTCTGGCGGGAAGACATCACCGCCCTGCACAAGGCCCATTACCCCGATGTGGCGCTGGAGCACATGTATGCCGATAATTGCGCCATGCAACTGCTCCGCAATCCAGCCCAGTTTGACGTGATTGTGACCGATAATCTGTTCGGCGATATCCTCTCGGACGAGGCCGCGATGCTGACCGGCTCATTGGGGATGCTCCCTTCGGCCTCCCTCGGCATGCAAGGGGCTGTGGGCTTGTTCGAGCCCATTCACGGCTCCGCACCCGATATCGCCGGCCAAGGCAAAGCCAACCCGCTGGCCACGATTTTAAGCCTCTCCATGGCGCTTCGCTACGCGCTGGGGCGCGGGGATCTGGCAGACCGCGTAGAGCGCGCCGTGCAACGTGTTCTCAATGCCGGAATCCGTACGGCCGATATTGTGGGGTCTACGGGGCGCACGCCCGTTTCTACGGCGGATATGGGGGACGCGGTGGTCAAGGCACTGGCAAAGGGGTAACCATCCTGCTTTGCTTTGCCTGTCCCGCGTGATCCCCGCCTACGCGGGGAGGGACCTTAAAAAAGAATCAACCACCAAGGCACGAAGACACCAAGTTCTCCTCGTCACTGCGAGGAAGCCGAAGGCTGACGCGGCAGTCCAGCATTTTTGCGTTTTTCTGGATCGCCACGCCGCTTAAAGCGGCTCGCGATGACGCATGAGAAAAACTTTGCAGCCTCGCGCCTTTATTGTTCTTCAATAATCACGCGGAGAACCGGAGGAGCGGAGTTTTTCTTCCCTGAACACCATGAGATCCTTCGCCTTGCGGCTCAGGATGACAATGCCCCTTTCCGTCATTGCGAGCGGCCGTAAGGCGCGTGGCGATCCAGAAAAAGGCTGGATTGCTTCGCATACGCTCGCAATGACGAAGGATAAAAAAAAAGCCCGACCAACCGGCCGGGCTTTTCGTGAATTGTTACGTGGTAACAGAAAGCTTAGAGTCTGTAAGACACGGAGCAAGTGATGTTAGTCACACCGGAATACACAACAGGCGGTCCAGCAACACGGCAACCAGCTTGGCTGTCAACGATCACAGAGCCTGTAATAGGGGCCCCATCATCTAAACGACGGTCCAGCGTTGCGGCTTGTTGTGGAAGCAAAATACCATTGTTAACACCAGCGCCTGCAACATTACCAGCAACAGTAATATTATAGGTTCCAGTCACTTCAGCGGCTGTAAAGCCCGTTACACCCGTCCGTACGTCACCAGCGAGGAAACCACCCCCGATTGGGGCCGTGGGATTTGTTGTCCCGAAGGAAATAGGCGCTGTCCCATCCATACCGGTGATAAATTCACCTCTTAACAAGTGAACGAAAAATAACTGACCTTCACCGCCGGCCACAGAAGCCCCCCCAACGTTAGTCGCTATAATATTATTTCCGCTTCCATTCACGCAAGGGGCCCCCGTACACCCAGTAAGCCGCGCCTGTGCATTAATCATATCCCCCGGGATGGCCTGATATTTATCACGGAAGCCGTTATAGGCCCCGGCCATGGCTTCGGTGGAAGAGATCGTGCTGGTCACACGGGCGTTGGTAATCAGTTCCTGGCCTTTCAGAATACCCCCGATGAGGATCCCGATAATCACCATCACCACCGCCAATTCGACGAGGGTAAAGCCCGCTTCCGCGCGGCGCGTTGTATGCATATGACTTTTCATTTCAAGTATCTCCTTCAATGTGTGATTTTGTATAAGTGGACGAAGTAAAAGAAACATTGCGCTTCCGAGCAAGAGTATACACGCAAAATCTCCCTTCCCATAGCCCCATTCTTTGAGCTTGACCGATTTTTCTAAAGAAATCATTAAAAAACAGGTATTTAACGCTCATTCCATACAAAATGAGAGGTCACAAAAACGAATTGAGAACTCCTCAAAAATCATTCCGTTCACGCCTTCTGTATGCTGGCCAGAATTAGGATTTTTTGCAATAAAAACAATGGGATTCTTGTCCCTCTTCTCATTGTGTTATCTTCCCCCCCCCTTCCGTCATCGCGAGGGCGTGCAACCCGCCCGTGGCGATCCAGAAAGACTGGATTGCTTCGCGTACGCTCGCAATGACGAGGAGAGAACACATCCTTTTCTGCCTGCCCCGTGCAAACGGGGGCTTACAAAAGAATCAACCACCAAGACACCAAGTTCCCCCCAAAAGTCATCCTGAGTGAAACGAAGGATCCCGAAATACAGGAGATCCTTCGCCTTGCGGCGCAGGATGACAAGGGAAAAACTTTAACACAAAGCACGCCAAGCACGCGAAGAACACCAAGAATTTTGAAAAACCTTGCTGTCTTGGAGCCTTGGTGGTTTTTCTAATAATGACACGGAGAACCGGAGGAGCGGAGTTTTCTCCCATGTCATCCTGAGCGCAGTGGAGGGATCTTACCCTATAACCTACAAGATCAGATCCCTCCACTCCCTCGCGGTCGGTCGAGATGACGGCAGAGGAACAAAAAAGCCCCCGCGAAAAATCACTCTTTCGGAGGGGGGCGTTTTTTCTGGCGGTACTGGCTGGGGGAATCGCCTACCATCTCCTTGAAAACGCGATTAAAAGACGGGAGCGAGTTAAACCCGACATCAGCAGAAATCAATTGGATGGGCGCCTCTGTTTCCTCCAGCAGGCGCCTGGCATCGGCGATTCGGCGCTCGTTCATGATCTGGGGAAATGTTTTTTGAAAATGCATGTTGATAATACGGGACAACACCCCTTCCGGCACCGCGCATTCGCGGGCCAGATCGGCTCTGGAATAGGTGGGTTCCTGATATACTTTCTCCAGATTCAGGAGATTTTCAATCCGGCGGGCCAGATGTCGCTCTTCCTCCGACAGGCCATTGTCCGGCGATTCGGCTGAGGAGACCGCCGCCCTGGGCACTTGCGGATAGAGCCGGAGCAGACTGGTGCTCACCAGATAGACAAACCCGAGGCCTATGAGATTGCGAAGCATAATCACATCCCCTGCCGCCACCGGCCCCATGACCCCCAGCAGGGTGATCAGCAGAAACAAACTATTCAGCGCAATCAGTGCGAAAATGAGCCAATAGCGGGCCTTGTCATTCTTTTGGTCGGCCCGCGTGCCGCTCTGGGAGCGGGAAGAGAGCTTTGCCATGAGGTCTTTTTTGCTGAAAATCACCAGCAGGCTGATGGTGCCGGCCATCAGGCCCGTGACATGCATCAGATCCCGCCGCATCTCGCACGGCGCGCTATAACGGCACCCCGTCACGGAATCCGCCGACAAATGGGACAGCATCATGCTGAGCGGGAGAAGCAGGAGAACCCATGCATCGCGCACGGGCGGCAGGCGGGTCATATCCGCGAACTGGATCACCAACAACACGCTGAGCGGCGGCCCCAGAAACCAGAGCGCCCATTGCAGGTAAAAATAATGATCTCCGTCCCATATCACATGCGCGGACAATAAATCCGAGAGAAACGCCCCGCCCAGCACCAGAAAATACACCACAGGCACCAGCACGCGCCAGCCATGCCCCGAACGCAAAGCGACATACCCCGCGAGATACAGGCACTGCACCAGCCCGATCAGGGCCAGAATTTCAGGAAGGGAAAGGGTGATTTGGCTCATGGCAGGAGGTTAGCATATAAACGGCGTGTTTTTAAGAGCAGAAGAAAAACGCACAAAAATCATTTTTTTTCAGGAAGCTGACACAAGGGATTGGTTTTGGCCTCGGTCGGCGTAAGGATCTGCTCGCAAATATACGCCACCATGGCATTCACTTCCGCAGGCGGGAGTTTATCCGCATCCGTATGGAGCATGGAGACCATCAGCCCCAGAGCGGCCTCCTTATCCCCCTGCTCATTCATCACAAAAACCGGCATTTGTCTGGCCCAGGCCGGCAAGTCCGGATTGTCAAACGCCGCCAGCTTGCGGGCCAGCCGCAGAGCCGTATCCAGATCATGCCGCTTGAAACGAGCGAGGTAGGCGGCTTGAGCCAGCCAGCGCCATTTCTGCCCCTGCCCGCCCTCGGTCGCCTTTTCCAGATAGAGAATCAGGGGGCCGATTTTGCTCGGGTCCTGTGACGCACCAAACACATAGGCCGCCAGAAATGGCCCGTGATCGGACTGGGGGTCCAGCGCATATTGCAGATAAAACCAGTCCGCCAGCCTGTCAAAATTATAGTCCTTCAAAGGCGTAGCAAGACCGCCCACAATCCCGAAATTCTCTATCATATTGCCGTAAATCCGGAAGGCAAACTCACGGTCACCGAGCCCTGCGAAAGCCGCCGTTTGCGCAGGCGGGACCGGCGGGACGTTGGTCCAGCGCGCCTGCACATGCCGGACTTGCCCCCAGAGCACACCATTCAAGACCGTGGCCACAAGCAAAAGGGCAATCAGAACACCCTGCTGAGCCGTCAGACGATGGTGAAAAGAGGGGAGAAACGCCATCAAAAACCGCTTACAAGCGCCCCTGCCCTAAAATTGCCTGAAACGAAGGTCCACCAGCGCCGCCAGAACGATCAGGGCCGTATAGACAGCCCCCTGCCCGAGCACAAAAGCCAGATTCACACTGGCATCGGGGCCGTAGAGGAGCCATGACGTTTGCGCCATCAGGTCAAGGCGCGGCATAAATACCGAGACGATCTGCATAATCGTCTGCAAGACCTGTGTATGGAGGAAATGCTTGCCGGAATCTATAATCCCCAGAATTTGCGACATCATCCGCGCCAGAACATAGAACCCAAAAGTCGCAAAGGCCCCCGTGGCCGAGCTGGTCAGTACCATCGAGAAGAAAAAGGCCGTATTGACCATCACCATATTTTCCATCATCAGGCTGACCGTCCAGTACACCACCCCCGTATAATTGAGATTGGGGGAGACCCCATACAGACAAACCCCCGACACCAGACCAAAAAACAGGGCCATCAGAGAAAATCCACCCGCATAAGACAAAATGAACGCGATCCGGCTGACAGGACGGGAGAGCATAAATTCCACATCACGGGAATCAAAGCTCCGGCGCACAAAAAACACGACGAAGAGCACCAGCGCGAGGGCATTGATCATCCGCACCGATCCCGCTGTATATACCGCTGTGAACTGGTCCCGCTCGATTACCGCCGAAGAGCCCATAAAAACAGACAGCGCTACCGCCAGCCCCATCAGCACCAACAGCGACAACACCAACCGGTCCCGCACCGCCGCTGTCAGAACATACCGTACAAGCACAAAAGACATTCGATGAGTTCTCCTATGGTGACAGAATGAGACTGATATCAGACCCTACAATTTAAACGGACGGCGATCCGAAGAAAACTGCCGATACAGATCCTTGTCCGTATCATCCACAGTGTCAGACGGATTATCCAGAATGGTGGCCTTCAGGAAAATCACAAGCTCCGTTTTACTCACAGTGTCGGTATGGTTTTTAAAGAGATTTCCCATCATCGGCACTTCGGAAAGCACAGGAATTCCGCTCTCGCTGGTATCGGTGCGGTCCTGAAGAAGCCCCCCCATCACGATCGGCTGACCCGAGCGGGTCTGGATCACAGAATCCACCTCCTGCACATTCACCTCAGGGATCCGGTTAGAGATATCAATATCCGCTTCTGCGGCGACAAACGCCGTGCCAGGGTCTTCAATATAAGAGTTGATTTTTGTAACGCTCGGCCGTAAAGCCAGAGAAATGGTCTGATCATCCAGATTGATCGACGGCTGGACATTGATCAAGACCCCTTCCGGTACGCTCTTGGCATCCGATTCGACTTCCACACTTCTGGGTTCGGTATCGGTGGCCGCCGTTACGGTCAGATCGAGTTCAAAATACACACGGTTTGTAGAGACGTTCAGGACCGCCGCCTGATTGTTCAAGACCGTCAAGCGCGGACTGGCCAGTGCCTTGACCGTCCCGAAGGCCGAGACCGCATTGATGAGCGCCGAAAAATCCTGCCCGTCGTATGACAGGACAATGGGGTCATTGGCCCCCTCGGACGCCACGGTGGGCGCTACGCTATCGCTCCCGAAAGAAATACCGTACCGTTTGAATATCGGATTCATCGCCCAGTCAATCCCTGTCGCATATTCATCGCTCAAGGTGACTTCGAGGACCTTGGCCTCGATCATAACCTGAGAGGTCACGGCCCGCCTCAAGAGTTTCAGATAATGCTCGACTTCTTTCTGGGCTTTTTCTGTCGCGTAAATATTGATCAGGCCCGCCTGTTTGTTGAGCGTAAAGCGCCCTTCGCTTTCCTCGGATCCCCCGCCGGAATCAGAGGTCGCCGAATCTTCTCCCTCATCCTCCGGCAAGGATTCCACCTTCAAAACAGCTTCGGGCGGCTGGACCTTGACATCCTCCCCTCCTGCGGAGGTCTTGCCATCAGCCCCCGCCGGCGCGGTAGCCTGCACAGGTGGATTTTTCTCTGTGGCTGTAATCTTGGGCTCTTTCTTTGTTTTGAGCGCGCCCGTCTGGTTCCCCCTGACAATCTGCTCCAGATTGGTCTCCAGCTCGCCCCAGAAATCGGATTCACTCTCGGAACTGGTCTGGAAATTAGAACCCGACTTGACCCCGCCATCTCCGGAAGAGGACACTGACAAATCGTTGCTTACGCCGCTTTTGTTGTTCCGGATATAGCTCAGATAATCAATTTTATAGACCTTGTTGTAGGGGGTATCCAGTTCCACCCGCAGAACATCGTTTTCAAATTTATAGCGCAGGCCCGCCACATCAGCGATCCGTGCGACGACCTCGTCAAAGGGCCGTTCTTTCGCAGAAAAAATAATCCCCCCCTTAATGCGGGGATCCAGCTCTATGTCGTATCCGGCCTCCTTGGAGAGTTCGTACAACGCATCGCGCAGGGACACCGATTGGTCCACAGTGACCGACACCAACGGCATGGATTTCATCCGTTCCCCGCTACTCGAAATATAAGGCTGAAGCTCTGGAATATCGGCAGGATCGCCTTTTGTGTCGGTATCAGATTCCGTCCCCACACGGGAGGCCAGACTATCCCTGTAATCCTGCATATCCAGAGCGGCTTCCCGATCCGTTTTGAGATTGTTTTCCGCCATATCGCATCCCTGAAGCGACAGAGCCAAAACGCCCGCAACCATCATGGCAACAAAAGGACGGAAAAAACGTTTGTTTTCTGAACGAACATACAGCATCGAAAACCCTTAAAACCAGAATCACACCAACAAAAAATGCGCAAAAAATTCACGCGGTGATTCACACTAGACCATAACATGACAAGGGAAACAATAGCCGAAAAATGGTTTATCCGATCAATCCCGAAAAGATATGCGGGAGGTATCCAGCGCGGCCAGAATGCTCCCCTTTTCACCGATCGGACCCACGCCGGACAACTTCACCTGCTGGATTTTGAGTTTCAAATCCGATGGTTTGTCGGAATTGGCCACAGCGACCTCTTCGGTAATCAACGCGTTGGAATACAAGCGGAGCAGGGATTGATCAAATGTACACATCCCGCTTGTGATGTTTTGTTCCATCACATCCTTGATCTTTGTAATCTCGCCTTTCAGAATCAGTTCGCGCACCAGCCCCTGATTGAGCATCACCTCCACGGCAGGCACCATGGCCCCATCGATTCCGAGCAACAATCTCTGGGAAATGACCGCTTTCAGATTCATGGACAGATTCAGGCGAATCTGATGTGCAAGGTCCTCCGGAAAGAAATTGACGATTCGCTCGATCGCCTGATACGCATTATTGGTATGGATGGTTGCCAGACAAAGATGCCCCGTCTCGGTGATCGTCAGGGCCTGCTCCATGACTTCCCTGTCCCGAATCTCTCCTACGAGGATGACATCCGGTCTCTGGCGCAAGGCATTTTTCATTGCAATCGCGTAGGATTCCGTATCAACGCCGACTTCCCGTTGCGTGACCACCGATTTCTGGTGATCATGGTAATATTCGATCGGATCTTCGATCGTGATAATGTGCCCTTCTTCATTGGCATTGCGATGATCCACCATCGCGGCCAGTGTCGTAGATTTTCCGGACCCCGTAACCCCCGTAACCAAGACCAGCCCCCTTTTTTCCAGAGCAATCTGTTCAAGTATAGGAGGCAGTTTCAAATCATTGACGGTCGGAATTTTGGAAATGATCCGGCGGATGACCAGTGCAGGACATTGTCTTTGCTTGAGAACATTCACTCGAAAGCGGCCATGTTCGCCCATATCGAGCGCCGTATTGAGTTCAAACGCCATATCGAACTCCCGTTTTTGACGGGTCGTCAGGATCGTGCCCAGAATGGCTTCGATATCCTGCGGCAGAAGGGGCGCCTCGGAAAAATGGATCATCTTGTCATCAGCCCGCAACAGGGGCGGACGATCCACCGTCAGGTACAGATCGCTGGCCTTGTATTCATTCATCGCCTTCAGATACAGCAAAATCGGCGGAGGGTTCTCATTCATCTGGATCAAAACGTATACCCCTCTCCCCCCTGGCCCGACGTCGAGCCCGAACCATCAATTTTCCCCCCGCCCAAAGCCGAGGAGGCATATTCCGTATCTTCCGGATCATCGCTGTTGACTGTCAGGAGGGTCACCCGCCGCGCTTCTTCCTTGTCGATCAGCCCCGCTTCAAACAAATCAGCCACAGCATCCTGCATGGTCACCATCCCGTAGCGGGCCCCTGTCTGCATCATGGAATACATCTGCGGAATTTGGTTTTCCCGAATAAGGTTCCGCACGGCATTGGTCCCCACCAGAATTTCATAAGCCCCCACGCGCCCCCCGCCGACTTTACGCACGAGGGTCTGGGCGATCACCCCCTGAAGCGAACTGGAGAGCATCGCCCGCACCATTTCCTTGTCCCCCGTCGGGAAGACGTCGATGATACGGTCGATCGTCTTGGCGGCCGAGTTGGCGTGCAGGGTTGCAAAAACCAAGTGGCCCGTTTCTGCGGCGGTCAAGGCCAGAGAAATCGTTTCATAATCCCGCATCTCCCCCACCAAAATCACATCGGGGTCTTCCCGCAGGGCGCTCTTCAGGGCGCGCGCAAAAGAGCTGGTATCGGTTCCAACCTCGCGGTGGTTGACCAGTGCCTTTTTGGAGGTGTGGAAAAATTCCACCGGATCCTCGATCGTCAGGATATGTTTTGAATCATGAATGTTAATGTGATTGATCATCGCGGCCAGAGTGGTGGACTTCCCGCTCCCCGTTGGCCCCGTGACGATCACGATCCCCTTTTCCAGTTCAGCAAGCCGCCGGATAACAGGGGGAAGCCCCAGATCCTCCATCAAGGGGACCTCTGTGGGAATTGTCCGAAAAACCGCCGCTGTCCCCAAGCGGGTATTAAAGCCGTTCACGCGGAAACGCGCCTTTTCCCCCAGCGCAATCGCAAAATCCAGCTCCATGTTTTTTTCATATTCCGCCCTCTGGTCTTCGGTCATCACGGAATAGAGCATATTGCGGATATCATCGCTGGAAAGCGGGTCGGATTTCACACGCTTGAGCAACCCGTGCACGCGGATAATCGGAGGACTCCCCGAACTCAAATGAAGGTCCGAGGCCTTGTTTTGCATCGTAAAGGCCAGAAGCTGTGTTAAATCCAATGGAATTCTCCTTCAAGCGAGAGGGCAGAGCGATAAAAGAACTTTATCTCCCCTATTTTTAACCCAAGTGTGTAAACAGTCCGTTAAGAAAAAACGCTTTTCTCATTCTAGCGATTTTCATACAAAAAGAGAACCTCCCAGCAAAAAAACAATATAAAAACTTAAAATCAAGGCCGGACCGAAGGGAAATATGGACTCTCCCGTTTTCATTCTCCATAAAACAGACAGGCCTATTCCGGCAAGACCGGACAGGATAAAAAAATCTGCCAGAAGACCCAACCCCAGCCACACACCCGCCACGATAAAAAATTTTACATCGCCCAGACCTAACGTATCGCGTTTCATAAGGCGCGACATCCCCCAGCCCAGAAAAAAGGACACCATGCCATATCCCAAACCGCCCAGCACATAGGGCCAAACGTCCGCCTCTTCTGCAAGAAACAGGAAAGCGAGCCGGAGCAAACCCAGTACCCCCACCGTCACCACCAGCGTATCGGGAAGGATTTTATACCGGAAATCCACAACCACCAGCGCCCATAAAAAAGGTAATGTCGCCATAAACAACAGTGTTTCAGCCCCGAATACCTGCCCACGCGCCCCGTAAACCACCAGACACGCCAGCATGAGCGTGCATTCCGTGACGGGGTAGAGCAATGGAATGGAGGCCTGACAGCGCCCGCACCGCCCTTTCAGGAAGAGCCACGACAACACCGGTATCAGATCCCTGATCCGCAACGCCACACCGCATTGCGGGCAATGTGAACGGGAGGCCCCTCCGCGCAAGGCATACCACGGCACCCCTTCCGGCGCCCTATGGGCTATCGCGGTGGAAAAACTCCCGAGGATCAGACCAAAACAGGCCACAAACAGGAAAGGCAAAACCTGAAAAAAGAGGCTTTCAGGGGAAGAAGGACTGAGAAAATCAAATACCACCCCTAGGGTCTCCCCTAGCGCAACTGAGCCAGACGAGCAAAAACGGAATCCCGTGGAATACTCTGCCCTGCCCCATACAACGTGTCGATTTCAAGCGCTTCTTCATAATATTTCACAGCAGATTTTTTATCCCCCGCATGATCCGCAATCACGGCCATATTGAAAATATGGCTCGCATTCTGGGGCTCCATGCTGGCCGCCATCCCCAAGGTCTTCAAGGCATCACCTGTCCGCCCCATTTTTGCCTCGACAACCGCCATTTGCGCCACAATGGCCGTACTGCCCGGATTATCTTCATAGAGCTTTCTGAGTTTTTGAAGCGCCACCGCCGGATACCGCCGCCCGACCAGCCCCGCCAGATTGATCTGGGCATCCGGATTTTTGGGACGGATCGCAAGAAGTTCCTCGTAGGCCGCAATGGCTTCATCATCCCGTGCAAGGGTCTGCAGGGCCACAGCCCGCCCCAGCAACACATTAGGATCGCGCTTGTTCGAGACATACAGACTCTCGTAGATTTCCAGCGCCGATTCGGTCCGGCCCAGCTTCATCGCCCGCTCGGCAGACACCAGCCGCGCATCCTTACTGTCGGCGCTTCTGGTGCGTGTAGCAATCACCAGACGGGAGGCTGGATTCAAAACAGGATCCACCTTGGAAGGCGCGCTCTTCTTCGCCACTTCACCCGATGGTACAAGGGCCTCGGCATCAAAGAAGAGATTCTCGTCAAATTTCTCAGAGTCCGGATCGGACGATACAGGCACCGCTTCGGGCGTCAAGACTTCTTGGGCCGCCGACGGGGCAGGCGTGGCCTCTTGCACCGGTTCTGTTTTCGGCACGCCGGAGGGCACGGAAGCGGCCTTCTGTGACGGAACAGCCGGCGCAACCGCTTGTGGTGCGGACGCAGGTGTCACAGGGACCGTCTTTTGGGATGGTGAAACCAGTTGCTCTTCGGATGGCACATCGGCGGGCTCCGCCGGAATCAGGATTTCCTCCGCAGGCAACTCGCCTATGTCAACATCCTCCGTCTGTTCCTCGACCAGCGCCTTAGCGGTATCAATCGCCTTGGAAGCCTTCAAGGCCTGCGCCTGCGCCGAAACAGAAACACAGCACAGGCCTAAAACCACCCACAGGACATTCAGAACAATACACCGCACAACAGGAAAAACCATATTTCTACCTTAAAACGCCCTTTAAAAATTTTCTCTGCACACCAAGCCTCAAGGAATCACAGAGACACCGGAACGCTATCACGCCACATCTTTCCGTTCAATGAAATGTAAAAAAGCTTTCTCCAAATTCTGTGCAGAAACAGTATCCTTCAATGCAGAAGGAGTCCCTGTAAACCGTATGGCATGGTCATGCATCACGGAAACCCTGTCACAGATTTCATCCATATCCACCAAAATATGGGAGCTTAAAAAAATTGTGCATCCTTTTTTCTGCGTCTCGATCAGCAACTCTTTCACCAGCGCCCGCGCCACAGGATCAAGACCACTCATGGGCTCGTCCAGAATCAGAAGATCACAGCCCGCCATAATGGTTGAAAGCAGGCCCAGCTTCTGGCGCATGCCCTTGGAATAGGTCTGGACACGCCGTTTCAGGGCCGAAGAATCCAATGCCAGCCGCTCCGCCCCCTCATAACAGGCCCTGTCTTCCAGCGTCCGGCCATAGAGGCTGGCGGAAAATTTTAAAAACTCCAATCCGCTCAAAAACCAAGACGGTTCAAAGCGCTCCGGCAAAAATGCCAGACGGTTTTTTGCCTCCGGATGCTCGACCGGCTTCCCGAAAAGCCGCAACGTGCCTTTATCAGGAGACCGCAACGCCAAAAGCGCCTTGATAAGCGTTGTCTTTCCCGCCCCGTTCAGGCCAATCAAACCAAACATTTCGCCCGATTTCACCGAGAGGTTCACATCTATGATCGCAGGTTTCTTGTCGTAGGCAATGGAAACACCCTGCACATCAATGGCACTGTCTTTTGTCATGGCACACCTCATTCCTTGTTTCTTGCGAGAGCCTCTTCAACCCGGGAGGAAAATACGGGTGTCGATGTTAAAACGCTGATGGGGCCGAAGCCGGATCGGAAAGATCTGGTTGGTATATTCATCGAACCATTTCATCTCGACATAGGTTTTGTAGACTTTCAAATCCAGAATTTCTACCGGCAAGGCATCAGGCGTCACGCGCTTGCCATTGAGCCAGATGGTCCAGTTTTTGCCCTGTTTATACACAATACCACTCAGGAAAAGCTCCCGCTCTTCCGGCGGCGGCCTAGGCTTGACTTCCAGATCGTCCCGTGTCCGCAGGGACCTTGCAAGCTCCTCCGCAGAAGGCGCCCTGACCAGCCCTCTCGAATTACGGGCATCCTGAATGGCAACATGCTCCCAGTATGTAAAGAGAATCGGCTGAAATTCCGGAATGCCCTTAGGCGCAGGCGCCTGCACAGCGTCAGAAGTACCCCCCGTACCCGTGCGGGGCGCCCCCACAACAGAAGTCCCCGTCGCAGGCGCGGGAGGCGCTGTAGACGTTGCCACAGGGGACGGCGGATTTTCAGAAGGCAACAAGTTCTGTGGCACCGCAGGGGACTGTGCCACAGGAGGCACAGCAGAGGCCGAGGAGGCCGCCTCCCCGCCTGTTTCCGGTATTGCAGAAGGCGCGTCCTGCGCCCCGACAGGCGAGAAAGCGCCCGCCAGAAAAAGCAGAGAAAGAGACATTATTGCAATTTTATGCTTCCTGATCTTCATCATATCACTGCACAACCCCGTCTGTCGGCATCGCGCCAATCACATCACTTTCCGGAATCATGGTCCGCCACAGCATATCCACCCTGGCGCTGACCAAGGGAGGATTCGCGCCCGAGGCAATCGCCCGCAACACCGTACCATCCACATCGGACTCCCGCTTCAACTCGATTTTCTCCACCGCCATATGCCCGGGGAAAGACGCCTCCACGAGGTACAGATACCGGAAGATATCCACATCATCGACCGCTTTCAATTCTATTTTTACAGAGCTTTTGAGGATTTTGTGTTTCGCTTTCACGGCTTCTTCGTTTTCCTCGATTGCGCCGGAATCAACCGTGGCAATGGCATTGCCCACACCCGCTTCTTTCTGGATCTTGCTAAAAAAACTTTCCGCCAGTTTCCGGCTCTGGTTCTGGAAAAATCCATCTTTCTGGAGAGTCTGAAACGCCCCTTTCTGGGCTTCAAGCTCTTCAAATTCCACCTGCATGCGGGCCACATCGGACCGCACCGTAGAGACCTGACTCTGCAAAGTGTTCAACTCCGCTGTCTGGCTGGCCTGAAACGGCAACAAGACTCCATAATACAACCCGCCCAGAACCACATTCAGCCCCACAAAAAAGGCCAGAAGGATCACACGTTTCAATCCCAGAACGCCAATCATTGTCCCGCTCCTTCATCGGCAGGCACGGCAGGGGATTTTATTAAAATCTCCGCCACAAAGTCCTGCTGGATATTTTCCTTTTCCAGATCCCCCGTTTTCACAACAAGCCCTTCTGTATATTCGTAGTCCTTCAAATATTTGAGGACCTCGACTTTGTGCCCGGGCAAAAGAGTCGTCAAGCGCTCCGACAACTCACGGACCTCCTTGTTCCCTGAATCCACATTCGCTGTCGCAGGATAAGTCATGCGAAGTCTGGCCTGAAACAATGGCTGGGGGGGCGACACACCGTTGACAAATGTTTCGATAGGATTTTCAGACGCCCGTTTAACTTCCAGAAGATCAATCCGCAAATCTTTCCCGAGGGCCTTGGCCACCTGCGTCACCAGATCCAGCACGCGAATCCGGTTCTTTTCAAAATCTGCGTCCACAGCAATAGCGCTTTGCACAAGGCGGACATCAAACCCCATTTTATTGATGCGTTCCGTTTCCCGTTCGTACTGGGAATCCAGCTGGGCCTTTTGTTCCTTCATTTCATTGAGGTTCTGGCTTTGCGCCGTGACCCCCCAGGTAATATCCAAAAGCTGGTATCCCTGAAACACCCCCCCCAAAAACAAACACAGGACAAAAACAGCCGCGATCTGGCGTGGACGCGACACCGCATCGATCGAAGCCGCCCGCATCGGCAGGATAAACTTCTTTTTCCGTCCGCCCCACGCCACATGCAACGGGTCCGCATACCGCAAACTGTCCTGTTTTCCCAGACGAAGTCCCAAAACCTCCGCGGCCTGCATCACCGTCATGATATGGAGATTGCAGGATTCATCAATCATGTTCTCCAGCAGGTCCCCACTCTCGGCACCCGCAACAATAATGACATCCAGTCCGTCTTCAGCATGATACCCGAACCGCGAGAGATAGCTCATCGTGGCCTTGAATTCCTGATGCACCTGCGTGGCCCAGGCCTGATGATCCTCCTCCGTATCCAGCACCGGACTCATCCGCGTCAGAGCCAGCTCTCCGTTACGGGTTACGATCTGCCGCAAATTTCCATTTCTGTGCTGGCCCATGTAAATCGTCCATCGGGCGGGAGACTTGCTGGATTTTGCCAGTTTTTCGGAAAGGGCGCTGACCATATCCGAAGATTCCACCGGCAAAAGACAAAACCCCGCCAGCGACACCATGGACTCCCGCACGGCGGAAATGGCCTTGGATAATTGCTCGCTGTTGGAAACCGCCGCAAAAATATAAAGGCTGGATGCCGGCTGTTTATCGGTCTTTGCAATTTTTTCCTTCAGCGCGTAGGCGGCCCGAATGGGAGAATTGGGGAAAGCCACCGTCAGCTTGCGGTTCAACAAAGCCGCTTTGTCGGTAAACCCGACACCGGATTTCAGGACCCGTTCCTTCCGGTAATGTTGCTCGACCATATCGTTCAAAATCAGGACAGGGCGGCCTCCGCAATCCTTTGCCAGAACCGAAGAGACACTCGCCACAGCGCCCTCATCCGCGCAAGGAATCGTTTCATGCAACCGCACCCCCTTGGAGTCGACCGTATAGACCGACATGAATTCGTCGGAGATCATCAGAACAGTCCGCGCGGGCGAGAACAACGACATAGACATCACCTAAAAACCTGACACAAAAACATTAGCCACTCATAAACTTCCCGAGATTCATATAAATCGGCCCCAGACTTCCCGCGGCAATCCAGCAGATCATCAACCCCAGTATGGCCGTCAATGTTGGCTGGATCAATTCGATCAGCCCCTCGATCGCCTCGTTCACGTCATTGGTATAAAACTCTGCAACCTGATCCAGCACGGGAGTGAGGTTACCCGATTCTTCCCCAACCTTCACCATCCGAACGACAAGACTTGGAAATTCTCCACTGGCATTAAATGATTCCGACAAGGAGCTCCCCGACTGCACACGGGCCTCCACGATCTCCATCGCATCAATCATCACCAGATTGGTCACCGTGGCCTTCGCGGATTTCAGGGCACTGATCACATCAATCCCGCTGGCGTACAACGCGCCGAAGGTCTGCGCGTACCGTGCAATGGAGATCTTCCGGATCAACACACCGATCACAGGGGCCTTCACGTACAGGGCATCCAGCTTGTAGGCAATACTGTCCGAAGAACGCCGCAAAAATTTCAGCAACAGAACAATACAGACAGGCACGCCCATCACAATTACGCCACCAAAGTACGGAATGCCCAAAATCGGATTCACAAAGAAGTTGGACGTTGCAATCAACCACACCGTAAACCACGGCAATTCCAGATTCATATATTTCAAGAACCCCACAATCTGCGGCACCACAACCGCCATCATAAAGATCACGGTCAAGAGCACAACACCCCCCACAATCATGGGATACCGGCTGGCCTTGCGGATTTTTGAAGAAATAAAATCAAGCCATTTCAAATACTTGACAAGTTGCAGATAAGAGGCCGTTAAATCCCCTGTTTCTTCCCCCGCCTCAATCAGGGATACATAAAGCGGTTTAAAAACCTTGGGATGCTTCGCCAGAGACTCCGACAACGCCCCGCCATCGGAGACATCGCGGTGCACATCGGTCATGATATCACGGAACCGGTCATTTTCCGTGGCATCCCTGACATCCGCCAGAGAATCCAGCAACGGCACACCCGCGCTCTGCATTTGTTCCATCTGGACAAAAAACTGGATCATATCCCGCAAGGTCACTTTTTTTCCGAAAAGGCCTTTGGACGTTTTTTCAGCGCCAATCACAGAACAGGTGATCAGCTCCAACCCTGCGGACTGGAGCTGTTTGTAAAGATCAACCTCGTTGGCGGCCTTGACGGAACCCCGAATCGGCCTACCCTTGGAATTGATGGCTTTGTACTTGAACTGTTCGATAACACAAACCCTTTAAGATGGATGCAGATGGACTGAAAACCGAAGAAACAAAAGACTTACAGTCCCGTATGCACAACATGGGAAAGGGCTTCGAGACTCGTGACCCCTTCCTTCACCTTGAGAATGCCATCATCTTTCATGCTTTTGAAGCCTTTTTTTACCGCCAGATGTTTCAATTCACCCTTTGTTGGTCCTTGCGACAACAAATTATCCAGCTCCTCGTCGAACATCAGAATTTCAACCACCGCAATCCGGCCTTTATAGCCCTGTCCGCTACACAGATCACACCCCCCTTGCCGTGCCTGATAAATCGTCGGCGCCTCCGAAACATCAACCCCCAAGACCTCGCACTCCCGCTCGTCCGGCGTATGGGGTTCCTTGCAATTCTGACACAGCCGGCGCGTCAAACGCTGGGCAAAGACCGCGACAATCGCGCCCGCCACCATCCCGGGCTTGAGCCCCAGATCAAACAAACGGGGAATCGCCCCGAACGAATCATTGGTATGCAACGTCGTGTACACTTGGTGCCCCGTCATGGCGGCTTTCAAGGCCATTCCTGCCGTTTCGCCGTCACGAATCTCCCCGATAAAGATAATGTCAGGGTCTTGCCGCAAGAGCGCCTTGATCCCTTCTGCAAACTCCAGCACCCCTTCCCGTACGTGGGTTTGCCGGATCATCGGCAAGGAATATTCGACAGGATCCTCAAGTGTCTGGATATTCACCGTCACGTCGTTGATCTCGTTGAGCATGGAATACAACGAGGTCGTCTTCCCGCTTCCCGTGGGGCCCGTCACGATGATAATCCCCTCGGGCCGGCTCTGGGCTTTTTTGATCAGATCAAGATTATGCTGGCTAAAACCCAGCTTTTCCATAGGCATGATACTGGCGCTTTGGTCCAAAACCCGCAAGACAAGGTTTTCCCCGTGTACGGTCGGAAGCGAAGACACCCTGAAATCGACTTCCTTCCCGCCGGCATTGATCCGGAAACGCCCATCCTGCGCGCCCAGTTTATCGGCAATATTCATGCCCGATAAAATTTTCAGACGCTGGGAAATCCCGTTCCAGTGTTGCCTGTGGAGGATCTGCGATGTAAACAACACACCATCCAGACGCAACCGCAGACGAACAAAATTTTCCTCCGGCTCGAAGTGAAGGTCCGAAGCCCCGATTTTCACAGCATCAAAGACCAGCGCATTCACAAGCCGGACAATCGGGTGGGAGTATAACTCCTCCTCTTTGAGAGAGGTCACTTCCTTGTGTTCTTTTGTCTCTTCGAGTTCCCTGAGGATGGCGCCGATCGAACTGGCATACCCGTACGCCGCATCAATGGCATCCGCAATAATTTTGGGCGTACTGACCATCGGCTTGATATGGGTGCCCTTGGGCAAAAACCGCCGGAGAGCGTCCATCGCCAGCACGTCATAGGGGTCAGCCATCGCCACCCTGACATCATTCCCCACACGGGAGACCGGCAACATATGGTGCTTCAAAGCCATAGGCTTGTCGATCAGCTGTAAAACATCCCCGTCAAATATGGTAGATTTGGGATCAAACAGTTCAAAGCCTGTGTTCTCGGCCAGAAACTGGCTCAGAATTTCCTCGGAAATAAAACCGAGATCCACCATGACCTCGCCCAGCATTTTTCCGGTAATCTTTTTTTCCTGAATCGCAACATTCAGCTGGTCTTCCGTAATAATTCTCTTGAAAACCAGCCATTCTCCGATCCGTTTTTTTCCTCCGGAAGCCGCAAACCCTTCCTCCTGATTTCCAAAGGAGGTCTTCACAGAAGACTGGTAGGTCTTCAGGGCGTTTTCTGTCGAGGCACCTGAATCGCCGTCCTCTTCGGTTTCCAGTGCCCCGCCATCACCCGTCCGGCTCGGGACATGCCCTTCCGTCCATTTTCTCTTTTTGGACTTTTCCGGCCCCGCCCCTGCATCCTCAAATTTGACGACGGAGGCGTTCAATTCCTCAAAACTGGACTCAATGTCCATTTTATCGACAACAATATCTCCATTTTCCTCGGAATTCTCCGCCGCATTCAATGCGACATCCTTGTTTTTCTGGCCAAAGGGCACTAAACTCCGGATCGGAGGCATATTGTCTTCCTCGTTGAACTTATTATCCTTATGAACCATAACAAAAAACTTTCAGAAAAACCATTGAGACCCCAAAACGGGCAGGATCGGAAAAGACCGTACCGATCAGAGCTTCAGGATACCCCATAAAGGTTAATAAAACAAACCATGTGTTTTTCGTAACTTTCAGACGTTCCTTCCCGAAAAGCCCCCCTTCTCGTGCCAACAGAAACAAGGCGCCCTTTCGGGGCGCCTTGTCCGTTACCACTCTCGAAAAAATGACAGCTTATTCAGCCGCGATTGCGATTTTCTTCTTGTTTCTGGGCCAGCTGGAAAACTTCATCACAGACTCGTCCACACCACAAATCGTGGTACACAGACGGGCCGCAACCAGATACGGATCGGCATTCGCGCCAGGACGGCGGTCTTCAAAATAGCCGTATCCTTTCAGCGCAACAGGCTGGGGAATCCGGATCGAACACCCACGGTCAGCGGTGCCAGCCTTGAACGTGTTGATATCGCAGGTTTCATGCTTCCCCGTCAAACGCTCTGCCAGATTCGCACCATACACAGCGATATGCTCCTTGTGTTTTTTGCTGAGGGCTTGAATTGCCGCATCAATCGCCGCTTTCCCTTTGGACTTGTCCCGTGTGTCTCTTGTGGAAAAATTCGTGTGCATCCCTGCCCCGTTCCAGTCCCCTTTCACAGGCTTGTTGTCCAAAGACACCGAAATACCGAATTCTTCACCCACACGGTAGAGCAACCAGCGACCAATCCATGTTTCATCGGCCATTTTCAGGATGCACGCATCCTCGGTAGGATCCCCGCGATACCCAATCTGGAATTCCCATTGGCCAGGCATCACTTCGGCGTTCATGCCGTAGTACATCAGGCCCGCATCAATGCAGAGCTCTGCGTGCGCTTCAGCCACTTCGCGGCCAAAAATCTCTTCTGCGCCCACACCACAATAGTACGGCCCTTGTGGCCCGGGATAGCCATGCTCCGGCCAGCCCAAAGGCGTGCGCTTGCGAAACAGGGTATATTCCTGCTCGAACCCGCCCCAAGGCTCCTGCTTGGCGGCGCCAGCCTCCATCACTTCGCGCAACTGGGCGCGGGAATTGGACTCATGCGGTGTCCCATCGGGATTCAGCACTTCGGCCATGACCAGATAATTGCCCTCCCCACGAATGGGGTCCTTCACAAAATACACAGGGTTCAACAACAAGTCGGAATCGTGCCCGTCGGCCTGATTCGTTGAAGAACCATCAAAGCTCCACTCTGGAAAATCTTCCACGGAAGGGTTCGCCCCCAGTATCACTGTGCGCGCTTTGGAACGGAGGTAACGCGTTGGCTCCGCGCCATCAATCCAGATATATTCTGCCAGCCCGATATTAGACATGCCCTATATTCTCCTATATAGAATGGGTTAAAGTGTTGTGAACGCTTACATAGCTAAAGAAAAATCCTGTTTATTGCAAGCGCTAATTGAACATAAAAAAACATTTGGTGCACAAAACGTTTTTTGTTGAAAGCAGAGGGAAACGTCCCTAAGATTGCCGGACCTCTTTTTTTCAGGAACCCGTAGACCCATGAGCGTTCTGCTCTACCTTATCCCTCTGGCGCTTCTTCTTGGTCTGGCAGGACTTTGGGCCTTTGTCTGGAGCATTCAATCCGGCCAGTATGACGACCTTGATGGCGCCGCCCAGCGGATTTTGATAGAGGATCCCCCCCCACAGGAATAGCCGGATTTTTTTCTGGTCAGCGTATTCCAAACCTGCTACAGAGACTTCCCTGCTAAGTCGCCAGACATTTTTGCACTGCAAAATGGCTTTTTGTGTACAAAAATTTGTTTTTCTTGACTTTGAAAGCAGGAATATGATATTCCCATAATAAATTTCGCTTTTATAAGCACTTATAAAAAACAAGAACACGAGAGGCCTTTCAGCAAGGAAGAACAAAAATGAACACTCCGGCAAACCAAAACAACCACAACGCCTTTCCAGCCCCTCGGGGAACGGGCCCTTTGAACGTCCTCGTTGTAGGGGAACTGGCCCGCGACAGCATTTTGTACCATTCAGACTTGAACACCGTGGCGGATTTCAAAGCCACCCGTCAGGACTATATCAAAGAAACAGGCGGCGGCGGCGGCAATGTGGCCATGAACCTCAACGCCCTGATCGATGCCATGGGACTCAATGCTGAAATTACACTGGTGACAAAAATCGGCACCCCCGCCGATGACTATCTGGTACGGGACAAGGTTTTGACAGACCTCCAAGCCTGCCATAATATTACAGAAATTATTGATCTGGCAGAACAGCTCCCGCACCGCGTAGCGGATAACATCATCATCGCCTATGGCAAGGGGCGCTTTGTCTCCAAGGATCATCTGGCCCAATCCTTCAAGTGGCTTTCCGAGGGTAAGGGTAAACCCCAGACCGGCACCCTTCATAACACTCAGATCCTGGAAAAACTCGTTGAAAAAGCGGACATCATCAGCCTGCAATCCAACGACCCCGATCTCGCTTCCCAGATTACAAGGCTGGCCCGCCAGCAGGGCAAACCCGTTGTTATGGATTACTCCATTTCAGATCGCACGGTTGCAGAAAAATTTGACGACATCCTGCCGGATTGCTTTTCCATTCTCGCCCCTGGTGAAGCGGTTTTGTCAGGAGAAAACCCCAACAAACTGCGCACAACACTCTCTAAAGTCTTTCGTGAGAGCTCTATGGAAAAAGTCGAAGGACTCATGTCACTCGTATCGCACATGGCCACCTCCCTGAAAGGCGCGGTCAGCAAGATCCAGCACTCCGAACCCCTTCGCAAAAGCGCGCTCAATGCCAGCCTGCACATGATCAAGGAAAAGCTTTCAACGGCTGAAAATTTTGATAACGCAAAGTATCTGTACAACGAAAGCGTCAGAAGATATCCGGACGTCTCCCTGATTTCCATTTCCGATGGCGCCAAACCGGTGGCCATTCACGCTCTGGGTGAGGACAGCATCTATCCCATCAAAAAAGTGGACAACGTGACCTGCCAGCTTGGCACAGGAGATGCCAGAACAGCCGCCCTCGTCGCTGATTTGTTATATAAAATGCAAAACAATATAACGCTCTCACAAGATTCTCTTCAGGACTCCGTTGCCTTCGCCAGCGACGTCGCCAGCCTTTCTGTACAATACAGGGCAAAATCATGGCACGAGGCCTTGCCCGCGTTTATTCTGGCGCAGAACCGGTACGCCCCTGCACGGGAAACACCCCCTGCACCGCAAGAACTGACGCTCTAGATTTCATTTGACATTGGTCAAGAAAATGGCTTTTGATGGGGCCCTGAAACACGCACCGTATGAATGGGCCCACCGGAAGTTATGACCCGCGATATAAAAGCCATCCTTAGAAATACGAATCTGTTTCAAGGGCTTGACGAAAACTCCTTAAGTGCCCTCTCGGAAAGTGCCTTTATCTCTTCTCACGGAAAAGGAAAAATCCTTTTCATTTCAGATGAATCGGCCCGCAATCTCTACGTGGTCCTCTCCGGATGGGTCAAGCTTTTCCGTGAAACGCTGGATGGTGCGCAGGCCATTGTCGACATTTTGAATGACGGACATGTTTTCGCCGAAACGACACTCTTTGAAAACCACACATACCCCTACAGTGCGGAAATCATCGAACCTACGGAACTTCTTTCCATCCCGCTCTCCGTGGTCGAGAGTGATCTGTTGAAAAATCCCGCCCTCACCCTGTGTTTCCTCAAACATATATCCAGAACACGCCATGCCCAGAGCATGGAGATTGAACACCAGACCCTGCAAAATGCCTCCCAGAGAATCGGCTGTTTTTTGTTACGGCTGGTCGGGCACCAGCAGACAGGCGCCATCACCCTCCATCTCCCCTATGACAAAACCCTGCTGGCGGCACGTCTGGCCATGCAACCCGAGACGTTTTCCCGTGCCCTCAACAAACTCCGGACCGAAACAGCGCTGGAAATCCAAGGCGCCACCGTGACCATTCAGGACATCCAGGCCCTGATTGATTATACCTGCATTGCCTGCACCTCGACCTACCCTTGCAAGGACAAGGTTTCGTCCTCACGCACGGAGCCGGAGGCGAAAGGCGTTTGCAATCACAAGCAACGAAGAGAGTGACATGGCAATCGCCGCAATCAGGGGCGTGACCAGTCCCATCACCGCAAGGGGGACGGCTACGATATTGTACGATACCGCCAATATGAAGTTTTGTTTTACCAGCACCTGACTGCGGCACGCCATCACATAAGCGTCCCAGACAGGGGAAATCCCCTCGCCCATAAACACGATATCGGCCGCGTTCTGGGCCATATCAATAGCACTGGCAGGGGACATCGACACATCCGCCACCGCCAGCGCCGGCGCATCATTCAACCCGTCCCCCACCATCAGAACCTTGTGTTTTTGGGCCTTCAACGATTCCAGAAAGGCATATTTCCGGGCCGGATTTGTCTCCGCTACGACTTCGTCTATCCCGCAGGCCGCCCCGATCGCCTCTGCCACGGCCTGACGATCTCCCGACAACAGGACCGTCCGAAAGCCCCTGCCCCTGAAACGGGCAACCACAGCCGGTGCATCGGTGCGCATCTGGTCCGAAAAATAAAACGGCACGGCAGGATGCCCTTCCACAGACAACCATATCTCCAGTTTCTCCGGACGCTCCGGCACAGCGCGATCCCCACACCAGTCCCGAGACCCCAGACGCACCCGTTGCCCTTGAATCCAGCCTTCCATGCCCTGTCCGGCCCGTTCGATACTCTCCGCAACTTCCGGAACCGGTCCCTGATAAAAGGCCCGCAACGCCTGTGATAACGGATGACGGCTACGGGAGGCGAGCGCAGACGCCATCCGTGATATTTCGGGCGGAATATTTCCCGTATCGCTTTCGCTCAACACCGGATGCCCGTATGTCAGGGTGCCTGTCTTGTCGAAGACCACAGCCGTTATGCCCGCCAGCCGCTCCAACGCATCGCCCGACTTCACCAAAATGCCGCGTTTCATCAACTGGCCGGTTGCCAGCACCTGCACCACAGGCACCGCCAGCGCCAGCGCGCATGGACACGTAATAATCAGCACCGTGACGGCAATCATCAAGGCTGGTTGCCAGCCCATTCCCCATCCATAGTGCCAGAGCACGAAAGCAAACAACGCACACACATGCACAACCGGCGTATACAGTCGCGCCGCCCGATCCGCTATCCGGACATAGCGCGCCTGTCCCTGCCCTGCCTTTTCCATCAGGCGGACAATATCAGACAGGAGGGAATCCTCTGCCGCTTTTGCCACGCGTATCAAAACCGGCGCCTGAATATTCATGGTCCCCGCAAAGACAGAATCACCTTGCGCAATCGCCTGTGGAAGCGTTTCCCCTGTCACAAGGGCCGTATCCACCGCACTGCCCCCCTCGATCACAACCCCGTCCACCGGAAATTTCTCTCCGGCCATCACCTGCACCTGCATGTCCGGCAACAGGGCGCGGATCGGAAGCCGCCGGATTTCTCCATCCGCCGCCCGCACATCGGCAAATCCCGTCAGGGACTGAAGAAGATCAGTTGCGACACTGCGCGCATTCCGGCGCGCCTTCACATCAAAATACCGTCCAATCAGCAAAAAGAAGATCAGCATCACCACGGCATCGAAATAGGTGTGCTCTTCATGATGAAAGGTCTGATAGAGACTGGCACCCGTCGTCAGGAGAAGCCCGATGGAAATCGGGACGTCCATGTTCGTGCCCCCGCTCCGTACAGCGCGCCACGCCGATCTGAAAAAAGGCCGGCCTGCAACAATCAGGGTTGGCAACGTGATGAGCGCCGAAAATAAATGCAGGACATCCCGTGTGGCCATCCCCATGCTGTGCGCGGCTGTACTCCACAGCCCCTCGGACAGAAGCATCACATTGGCGGTGGCAAAGGCCGAAATCCCGATACACATGAGCAGGAACTTCTCCTCGGCCTGCCCCTCGTCTTTCTGGAGGGCCGGATCGTACGGTTTCGCACCATAACCCAGTTTTTCTATGATCCGGACAAAATCATCGGCCCTGTCCACGGCCCCGTGCCACGTTATTTCCAATCTGCCTGTTGAAAAATTGAGCCGGACCGCTTTGACATCAGGCTCCGCGCGCAACGCCGACTCAATTTTCTGGATACAGGACGCACAGTGCACCCCCGAGACCAGAAGAAAAAGGGTCAGGCCGTCCGCCCCCGATTCCGGCGTTTTGACAGCCAGTGAACCATATCCTCCGGAGGCTGGCCCCGCCCCCCGCTCTACGGGATCGTGAAATCCAGTATGGCCTGATAGTCCTGTCTGTCCCATTGCGCCTCCAATCCTGCACGCCATGCGCCGGAGAACGGGGCCTTGACGGGGCTCATATACACGCCATTCCCCACATGTTTCAGCTCCAAGTCAAAATCATATCCCGCCTGCACAGGCCTTACAACATGCGCCCTGACCTTTGCGGTCGTCAAGGGCTTTCCCTTGAAGGTCAGGCGCCAGATCAATTGCCCGTCCTGAAATTCCGCCTTTTCAACGACAGGCAAGGTCTTTTGCAAAGCCTCTTTTTCAAGATACCGATCAAAAGCCAGCCCTTTTTCATACGCCTGCTCGGTCACAACCCCCGTCTGCGTTGTCACGGCGATATAGACAAAAAAACCATCCACCAGCGCCACAACACCGAAGAATAACAGGAAAAGCCTTAAGACCTTACGACCGCTTCTTTCAGGCGGGATGCTCTGTTCCATCTGACCTTACCGATCCCCCGCCTGCGTGATAAACATGGTCTGGTAGATGACATCGTGTCCAGACTCTTTATCCTTCAGCACAAAACGCACATCCCGCGAAGGGGCCGGCAAGACCTGCCCCCGCACCAGCACATGGTAATGCGCCACAGAATCGGCTTTCACCAGCAGATCGTCCGGACGCCTCTCTCCGGCGGCCTGAACGGTGATCTCCGCGCTGTCCAGGCCCTCCACGCCCAGAGAAAAATGCTTGTCCCCACTGGTCTTGTTCAGAATTTTGATCGTATAGCCGTTCCGGAACCCCCCTTCGGACAATCCAACAAAGAGCGGATTTCTATCATGCAAAACATGCAGTTCTATTGTCGTGCGGGTGAGCAAGGCATAGAGCATGACGGATCCCACGATCCCTAATATTGCGGCATAATAGAGCGTACGGGGCCGAAGCAGACGAAATTTTTCATGCCCGCCCTTGATTTCTGCTTTCATATGGCTGTCGGTATCGTACCGGATCAGACCATGGGGAAGCCCCACCTTGTCCATGATATTGTTGCACGCATCCACGCACAGGCCGCAGGCGATACACTCCATCTGCAGGCCTTCCCGAATGTCAATCCCCATGGGGCAGACCTGTACGCAGGCCGTGCAATCAATGCAATGACCGCGCCCCTCCCACGATTCTCCCTTTTTATGCCCTCCCCTAGGCTCACCGCGCTTTTCATCATACCCAATGATCAGGGTATCCTTGTCAAACATCGCAGACTGAAAACGCGCATACGGGCACATATAGGTACACACCTGTTCCCGCGCATACCCCGCCATCAGATAGGTGGAAAACGTCAGGCCTCCAATAAACATCAAGACCATGGGCGAGACATTCCAGTTCCAAAAGCTTTGAACAAGTGTCGGCGCGTCATTGAAATACAGCACAAAAGACCCCGCCGTGCACCACGCAATCACAATCCAGATCAGATGTGTCAACGCCAGTTTGCCGATTTTCTCCAAAGTCCAAGGGCCTTCTTGCAGTTTTTTACGGGCATTGCGGTCCCCCTGCACGATCCGCTCCACCCACACGAACAAATCCGTCCAGACCGTCTGCGGACAAAAATATCCGCACCAGACCCGTCCAAACAAACTAGTCACGAAAAACAGCGCAACAGCCGCGAGAATGAGAATCCCTGTGAAGATATAGACTTCCTGCGGCCATATTTCGATAAAAAACCAGTAGGCCCGCGCATGGTTCAGATCAATCAGAATGGCCTGATCGGGGGCGTTCGGGCCACGGTCCCAGCGCAGAAACGGGGCCAGATAATAAATCCCCAAGGTGACCACCATCGCAATCCATTTCAGTTTGCGATAGCGACCCCAGACCCGTTTGGGATAAATTTTCTTCTGCTTGGCAAAAAGCTGGATCTGATCCAGATCGTTACTGTGCGGGGACGGGTTGTCCGCCATTTTTTGGCTCCTCTACGGTTGAGGGCGCAACACTGGCCTCTCCTCCGCCCAGTTCATGCACATACACGGCAAGCTGGCGGATCGTGTTTTCATCCAGACGTCCCTTCCATGTCGGCATCACACCGGAACGGGCGTTGTAGACCGTTTCGTACACCGTGGCCTGATCCCCGCCATACAGCCAGATCTGATCCGTCAAATTAGGGGCCCCCACCGCACGGTCGCCCTTGCCTTCCGGCCCATGACAGGCCGAGCATTGCTCTTGGAAAAGTGTTTGCCCCTGAACGTAAGTGGCTGTGGCTTCTATTTTTGCCCCCTGATATTTTGGATCGGAAAGCGTCAAAACATACTCCACAACAGTTTTGATCTCCTCGGGCTTCAAAAGCCCATCCTTCCCGAAAGCGGGCATTTGCGAAAGGCGCGTATCATCGCCCGTCGAGCGCACGCCGTTGGCAATAGTGAAGGCGATATCCTCGATCGTCCCGCCCCAGAGCCAGTCATCGTCGTTCAGGTTCGGATACCCCTTCCCGCCCGCGCCGCCGGAGCCATGACACGTTGCACAATTATCCTTGAAGGCCGAAGCACCCCCTGCACCCGCAAAAGCGTACAATTCAGGATCTTTCATAATTTGCGCGAAGGAGGCCCCTTGCATCTTTTTCAAATACACCGCCTGCCGCGCCGCAATTTCGCCCTGTGACGCCGCCAGTTCCTTGAACTGGGTATAACCCGATGTGCCCTGTGTGGCGCCGCTCAATACAGGCCACGCGGGATACACCACCCAGTACCAGAGCGACCACCCACAGCACGCATAAAACACCCACAGCCACCAGCGCGGAGCCGGATTGTTCAGTTCCTTGATCCCGTCCCACTCATGGCCTGTTGTTTCAACACCCGAGAGTGTATCGATGTCATTTTTATGTGTGTTGTCACTCATTCTTCATTCTCCTTCAAAGGGATAGACGCGCACGCCTGATACGTGGATTTTGCGTTGGGCCGAAAGACCCAGAACAGCATCACGACAAAAAAAACAAAAAAGAACAACAGCCCAATCGCCCCCGCATGGGCGGATAAGACAGCGAACAACGCGCTCATTTGGTATCTCCCTGTTCTACGGCTTTGGCCGATTCAAAATCCACCATCGTGCCTAAAACCTGCAGATACGCCACCAGCGCATCCATTTCAGAGACAAGAGCAGGGTTACCATCAAAATCACGGGCATTGACCACATGACCAAATGCCACCGCGCCGTAACGGGTTTCGAGGCCTTCAGTATCGGTTCGCTCCGGTCCCGTGGCTTGCGCCACAGCATCCTGCGTGGCATGAGCCATCATATCATCCGTATACGGCACTCCTGTCATACGCAATGTCTTCAGATGGGCCTCCATGTTCTGGATATCCGCGCCCTGCCTCATCAAAAAGCTGTAAGTCGGCATAATGGATTCCGGCACAAGATTACGGGGATTTTCCAAATGGGCCACATGCCAGGAGTCAGAATATTTCCCCCCCACACGCGCCAGATCAGGCCCTGTGCGTTTGGACCCCCACTGGAACGGGTGGTCATACATACTTTCCGCCGCCAAGGAGTAGTGCCCGTACCGCGCCACCTCGTCCCGCAAGGGCCGGATCTGCTGGGAATGGCAGTTATAGCACCCTTCGCGGATATAAATGTTATACCCCGCAAGCTCCAAAGGGGTATAGGGCCGGACCCCTTTGACGGGTTCTATCACGGTTTCCATCCGGAAGAGCGGAATCACTTCGATGATCCCGCCCACCAGAACCGCCAGAACAATAAACACCAGTAGAAGAATGGAATTCTTTTCCAGTTTTGCGTGTTTGTGTAAGAAACTCATGATTTTTTCTCCCCGTTATTCCGCCGTCTGATATGGCAGGCCTGCTTCTTTTTGATTCACATCCCCCTTGATCGTCCGGTAAAAGTTGTATGCCATGATCAAAGCCCCGCCGAGATACAACAGACCGCCCAGCGCCCGAATAATATAGAATGGATGCATGGCCATCACCGTTTCCACAAAGGAATACTGGAGAAAGCCCATATCATCGTACGTCCGCCACATGAGCCCCTGCATGATGCCCGACACCCACATGGCCGTGATATACAGTACGATCCCGATCGTTGCCATCCACAGGTGGATGTTCACGAGTTTTATAGAATACAGACGCTCCCGCCCCCAGAGCTTGGGCACAAGGTGATACAGGCATCCGAACGTGATAAAGCCGTTCCACCCCAAAGCGCCGGAGTGCACATGTCCGATCGTCCAGTCTGTATAATGAGACAGGGAATTGACCGCACGGATAGACATCAAAGGCCCTTCAAATGTACTCATCCCATAAAAGGCAAGAGAGATAATCATAAACCGCAAAACCGGATCATCCCTGAGCTTGTTCCACGCACCGGACAAGGTCATCACCCCGTTGATCATCCCGCCCCAGCTCGGCATCCAGAGCATGATGGAAAACGTCATCCCCAAGGTCTGCGCCCAGTCCGGCAAGGCCGTATAGTGCAAATGGTGCGGCCCCGCCCAGATATAAATAAAAATCAGAGACCAAAAATGCAGGATGGACAGCCGATAGGAATAGACCGGACGGTCCGCTTGCTTGGGCACGAAATAATACATCATCCCCAAAAAGCCCGCCGTCAGGAAAAACCCGACCGCATTGTGTCCGTACCACCACTGGATCATGGCACTTTGCACGCCGGCGAACACGGGATAGCTCTTGGCATGGAGCAGATCGACAGGAATATGAAGGTTATTCCCAAGATGCAGGACGGCAACCGTAATAATAAAGGCCAGAAAAAACCAGTTTGCCACATACAGGTGCGGCTCTTTTCTGTTGATCACTGTCATCAGAAACACCAGCAGATAGGACACCCATACAATCGTCAGCCACAGATCGGCATACCATTCCGGCTCGGCATATTCATGCCCCTGTGTAATGCCAAACAGATACCCGAGGCCTGCCATCAGGATAAAGGCCTGATACCCCCAGAACGTAAAGGCGGCCAGCGCATCGCACCACAGGCGCACACGGCAGGTCCTTTGCACAATATAATAGCTGGTGGCAAAGAGGGCATTCCCGCCAAACGCAAAGATCACGGCGGAGGTGTGCAAAGGGCGCAACCGCCCGAATGTCAGATAAGGTTCGATATTCAAAACGGGAAAGGCCATCTGGAGCGCGATCAAAATCCCGACCGTAAATCCGGCAATTCCCCAAAAAACCGTGGCCAGTGTAAACCACCGGACGATTTCGTCATTGTATACGACCTTTTCCTGTATCCCTGCCTGTTCCATACCCCGATACCTTCCTTTAAAAAACAAAAAATCCCGCCAGCGCGAAAAGCCACAATCCACTCATCACAAGCGCCCCCTGCCGTATACGGCCCATGGCACGGGGAAAGCGGCACAAAAGACTGCGTCCGCCCAGCGCTACCACCACCAAAGCAGGGATCGTGCCCCATGCAAAAGCTCCCATGGACAGGGCCGCCCCCCCTATATCGGAGGCACTAGATGTCGCCATCACGGCAGACACCACCAGACCACACGGCACAAACCCCAGAAGAACACCCAGAATATAACGGCCTGCCACACCGGAATACGGCATAAGACGCCCCGCCACGGGTTCTAAAAACCGGTAAGGCAGGCCAACATACAGGCCAGAGGCCCAGGGAAACACCCGCCAGAACACAGGAAAGGCATGCCCCAGAAAAATCACGCCTGCAAGAAGCAAAAGCGGCACCACGACAAAGGCCCGCACAGGCAGGAACAAATAAGCCAGATTCAACATGCCGTGAAACGCCACCGCCATCAGGATATATGTTGTCATGCGCCCCAGATGATATGGCACCAGCAACAGCCCCGAAAGCTTCGTGATGTCTTTGGTCTGCGCCAGAACAAACGGGCCACACATCAACGCACAATGTGTAACGCCCCCCAAAAGCCCCGCCAGAAAAAGACTGACCACAAGCCCGTGCCGTACCGTCAAATCATGGAAACAGTCAAAAATCATTTTTGAAACTTCTATAGAAACACACCTCAAAATCCGTGCGGAGGCTACCACGCAATGATAGGCTCCCTCCTTGACAAAAATCAAGTCTGAAACAAAAGCGCTTTCTCTTTCTGCTCCAAAATCCTGTACTGCCCTTCCGGCAGATCTCCCAGCGCAAGCCCGCCTGTCTGGAACCGGTGCAATGCCGTGACATGATTACCCAGCGCCCCAAACATCCGCCGGATCTGGTGATACCGCCCTTCCTCCAGCACCATCACGCCGGAACACGGGCCGTCCGGTACCCATTGCGCGGGCTTGAGCGGAGTCTTCTCCCCCTTCAATATAAGGTCTCCCCGCACAAAAAGTAAGGATTCCTCTCCACGCAAGGGATTCTGAAGCGTGACCTTATAGCGTTTAGACAGGTGTTGGCGCGGATGGATAATACGGTGGAGCAAGTCCCCGTCATCGGTCAGAATCACCTGCCCCGTACTGTCCTTGTCGAGCCGGCCTGCACTGGAAAGCTTCGGGTTTCTGTGGGCCCATCGAGAGGGAAGCAGATCATAGATCAGGGGTCCCACCTCTTCGTGCGAGCAGGTATAACCCGCCGGTTTGTGGAGCATCACAGTCAAGGGGGACAGGGGGTCAAGCGGCGCGCCTTCACACAAGATAGAGCATTGAGAGGATAAAAGCGCTGGGACGATACTGTAAGAAGGGTCAATGACCCGTTCGCCCGCAATCCGGACACCCCCCCGCCGGATCAACGTGGTCACCTCTTTGCGGCTTCCATACCCCAGATTGGCCAAGAGCCTGTCAAGACGAACTGCCTTCATGAAAAAATACTCCGACAAACCAAGAGAAAAAGAAAGAGGAAATGACACACAAACCAAAAGCTTCGGTGCTTTAAAACCGATATATGGCCACGCTCAAATAAAATGATCGAAGGCTTGCCTCCTCTCTCCTTTGGGGAGAGGGTTGGGGTGAGGGGCATCTTCTCAAACATTTCGAACATTTATAGCCCTTTCAAATAAGAATCCGTCACTCCCGCGAAGGCGGGAGTCCAGCGGCAACCCTCTTCTGGATGCCCGCCTGCACGGGCATGACGATAAGGATGCCGGATTTTCAACTGAATTGACTATACCCTCATCCTCCCCTTCTCTCCAGAGGGATGACGGAGGAGGGAGAGGTCTGATCGGGAATCACTATAAAACTTGAAATTTTTGTGAGGGATGATATATCTTGCTGTATGTAAACAGGATTATAGGGAGGGTTTTATGGAGACCGCAGAAGGGTTTAATGTCGCGGCAAACAAAACGGAAGCGGCTCAAACACATTCAGGTGCTGGAGCTAAGGTTTCATATAGCCTTGAGGCATGGAATTTATTAACTTCAGGTGAACGTCTCAATATTATAATGAAACCATTTATAGAATATGAAAAAAAATGGGGAGCCGTTTTCATACATCCCCCCTCCAGGCGCTTACAACAGATGACCAAGGGACTTGATTTTCCTAAGCCTAATCAAAGTTAGGCATAAAATCTCCCGCTTGAGGTTTTATTATTGCCTCCTGCGTCTCAGGGGTTGTCAAAATTGCATCCATTGTGGCTTCAAGTTTTCGTGAGCGCCTCAGGTAATTCCCGTAAGTTTTTGCATTGTGCTCATCAGTCTCTGACATAGCCTCCAATTTTCTTTGGGTTCTATTGCTCAGAAGCTCAACCTCTGATTTTATCTCGTGAATATCTTTCATATCATCCCCGTGCGATCTCAGGGATAATATCCTGACATAGTTTCCAAGACTTCTGACATGCCACGAGACATCATGCGTGCGCTCCATCCTGATTTGAATGGGCACACCCTAGCACAAATTCTGAAAAATGCAAAAAATCCAGCCCGCGCCAAAAAAAGCAAGAAAAAAATTATTTTTCAGTGCGTTATGGGATTTTCCAGCGTATCTTTCATGACAAATGGCGCACCCGAAGAGATTCGAACTCCTGGCCTTCTGATCCGTAGTCAGACGCTCTATCCAGCTGAGCTACGGGTGCGCATGTCACTCTTGACTGATACGTCCTCGAGTAAAAGTGGGCAGACCATAGACGAATTGCCGCCTCATTGCAAGCCTTCCTTTTCAGACCCCTCGCCCCCCAAAATGCCATTGAAAAAGATAAGCGTGAAAAAGTCGTTTCAAGAAAAGGGTTTTACTTGACTCTCCCCTGTTTTATGGTGATGCTTGCGCCAAGGCTACGGGTACCGGACCTTGATTTGCGCGGGGGGACTCGCAGTAAGACGTTATAAATGCAAGACCTTATAAGAAGTTAATGAACATCATGCACAAAACACATGCCTGCCTTCGCAAAACCCTCGCTCTGGTTTCTGCTCTTGTGATATTCTTGCCAGCGGGTGGGCATGCGGCCCCATCGGGGAGCGCCGAAGCCCCGCCTTCTCTGGTCATCACCAGTGCGCCCCTGCCGGACAGCGTGCGCCAGAAAATCTACAGTACCCCCGTCAAAACGCGGGAGATCAGCCCCGCCGATATCTCGGGACGAGGCTATTTCCAGTCCACGGACACGCTTGTCACCCGCAAGGTGGCAGAACTGTCCGGCGAACTGGCCCGCATCCAGAATAAATTTTCCACCCTCTCCTCTACACTCTCGGACCTCCAGCAAAGCAATCAAAGACAGGCGGCGGACTACTACGCCAATGTCGCCACGATCAACACCCAGCTTCAATCCGGTACAACCCCTGGGAATCCGCGGCTTGTCAAACGTTTAAAAGAAGCCGAAACCCAGCTGGAAACGCTTGGCGGGGCCGTGTCGCAGTTGAATGCTCTGGCGGTCGAGGGGGCGAATATTGCCTCCGAAGCCTCCTTCCTGCTGGAGGAGACCCGCGCCGCCTATACCCTGAGCGGGGCCGTGGAGGAGGACCATGTCAAGCTCGCGCAGGTCGAAGATAACATCAACAATACCGTTGTCCTGATTGACCGCCTTCTCAATACGGTCAGTGATGATATTACGCGGACCAGCACCTACATGAGCTCCGAGCGCAACAATATCCGCGCCCTGTCCCTGAGCGTCACCAACGGGGATCTTTACGGGAAAAGTCTGAAAAACAGCCCATTTTCCAATGCGCCGGCCTTCGCTTCCACAGAACACACCGCCGCCGCACCCCGCGATGGCATGACCCCGATGCCGCAGGAGGGAACGCAACACCCTGACACAGCACCGCTTTCCGGCCCCCGCCCCTTGGCAAAAATCCGGTTTGACAGGCCCAATGTCGATTATGAACAACCTGTCTATATGGCGATGAACGAAGCCTTGCAACGCTATCCCAATGCCCGCTTCGATCTGGTGGCCGTCCATCCCGCGAACGGAAACGCCGCAGAGGTTGCGATTGAAAGCACCAAGGCCCGCCGGAATGCCGAAAAAGTCCTGAGAACCCTGACCCAGATGGGTCTGCCGATGGACCGCATTGATCTGTCTTACAACGAAGACCCTCAGGCGACGGCCAACGAAGTCCATATCTTTGTGAAATAGCTCTTTATTTTTGTCATAATTTTATTGCATACCGCGCTTATTTTAAGTATGTTGTGTTCTTATTTAAACACAACAGGTCATGAGGCGGGATGCAATGATGAAGGAAGAGCCAGAACGGGAAACACTGCCTCACCGCCTGTATCGCTACGCCATCACGGGTGAAACGCAAGATGAAAAACCCTTTCAGCTTGTATATTGCACGACAGAGGTCGACACCTTCCACGATGTGCAGAAATGCCTGAATGAAGAAGGCGTGGCCCTGCACGATATCAAAAGCATAGAAGCCCTTATCCAGAACCGCTTTCCCAGCTTTACCCTACTCACCATCGAAATCGGGGAAGACATTAACCGAATCAACCATCTGCCCCCGCTTCACCTTGGTACAAAACAGGACATCCAGGCCAGACACACACCCAAACTCCTCAAAGCGGCCCTCATGGAAAAACGGGCCGCCGCCGAAGACAGCATCCGGCGCGCAGGAAATGAATTTTTCTCCAATCTGCCTACCTTTTACGCCATGGCCACCAAAGGCGAAGCCGGATACCTTGTCGCAGGCCTGTGCGGCCTGTGCATCGTCGGCATGATCAGCTATCGGGGCCATTCCCAAAACGAGGATTTCGAGCGTGTTTTAAAAATCTGGGCCGCGTATGAGAAGAACAAAACTGCGAATAATCCCGATACGTTCGCAGATCTGGCTCAAGCGATGGAAGAAGAGGCGCTGTTGTTTTCCGGCGTATCCGTGGACGCAGATCTCCGGCATTTCAAACCCACAGCCTTCAAGACCCTTGCCAAAGAAAAAGGCCTGTGGGACGACATCCCGCAGGCGGACGCCTCCCGCAAGGAAAAACTCGTTCGGATCTTCCACACCGTGAACAACTGTCCGGCCCCTGTGGCAAAGTTCCTGCGGGAGCAGACAGAAGACCTGTTTACCACTCTCTTCAAAGCCTCCACCTACAAAAACATTGGCAAAGGCCTGAGCGCCCTGCCACAACTCGCCCGCCATTTCGTCACAGCGGCAGGCCACCAAAAACCACACCCCCAGAAACGCCATTTAGCAAGCGCGGCTCCAGAAAAAGAAAAAAAGCCAAAAGATATCCATATTGAACAGCTCGATTTTGTGGACGACACCATTGATCCCCATCTGGAAAAATCTTTGGATACCGCCTACAAAGACAGGGCCCGTGCCCGCAAAGACGGCCTGATTATGGGCACCGCCCATACCGCAGAAACGCTCTTCACCATAGAGCACGCCGCCAAGGTCCAGAGCGCCTGTTGCGATCTCTTGAACGAGAACACGCTCCTGTCTTTCTGGAACGCCCCGACCGAAACCCCTTTGCCGTTGACCGATGACGGGACATCCCTTGTTTTGAGCACGTATTCCATTGGCATGACGATGGGGGCCTGGTCTTATATCGGGCAGGAACTCTCCCACATCAACAATACACTCAAAAGCCGTCAGGCCCATATTGTCCAGCTTTATGACGATCTCAAGAACCAAATGGCGACCCCTCATACACCGGATGTGTAAAATTCACGGGTACAGGCCATAATCGTTCTTGACCATCGCCCCTGAATGCTTACGATACACGGGGTATAGGGTTTTTCAGGATCTTTCATGTCACAACACGACACCGAGCTCGATTCCATCTGCGTCCGCCTTGCTGAGAATGATCAGGAAGTCGAGGCCGCGCAACGCCTGCGCTACGAAGTCTTTTACGAGGAATATTCGGCACGGCCCGATCCGGAGATGGTTGAAAACCGGATTGATTTCGATATCTACGATCCTTACGCCGATCACCTGATCGTCATTGACAAGTCCGGCGGACAGGAGAAAATCGTAGGCACTTACCGTCTGCTCCTGCGATCGGCGGCCAACAAAGTCGGGCAGTTTTACTCTTCCAGTGAATATGATCTGACACCGGTTTTAAAGTCCGAAGGGGGGCTTTTGGAACTCGGGCGCTCCTGCGTGCTGGCAGATTACCGGTCGCGGCCCGTGCTCCAGCTTCTCTGGCAAGGGCTGGCCGATTATATCACCGATCACGACATTGACCTGATGTTCGGATGCGCCAGCCTCCACAGTACCGATATCAAAAGCATTTCCCGCCCCCTGTCTTACCTGCACCACTACCATCTTGCGCCGGAACACCTGCGCCCGCGCGCACTCAAGGGCCGCTACATCAACATGGACATCATTCCGCAGGAGGACATCAACGCCCGCAAGGTCTTTGCGGAGCTCCCGCCTTTAATCAAGGGCTATCTGCGGGCCGGCGCGAGCATAGGGGACGGCGCCGTCATCGACGAACAGTTCAACACCACCGATGTTTTTATTATCTTCCAGACCCATCTTTTGACGGATCGCTACCGCAAGCATTACGAACGCAAAATCCAGAAAACCATTGCAGGCGGCGAGATTGCAGAATCACCGCAGGACAAAAAGAAAGTAGGAACCTGATCGATGCCCGCCTCAGTCCGCGCCGGTTTCAAATTCCTGATGTTTGCTTTGTTGTGTCTTCTGGTCATTCCAGTACAGACCCTCGTGCTGGTCTTTCACAAGGGCCGCTTTTCCTACCCGATCCCCCACTTCTGGCATAAAGGTGTCTGCGCGGTGTTCGGGATTCGTCCCGTGACCATCGGAAAGCCCGTCACAGACCGGCAAGTGCTCTATCTTTCCAATCATCTGTCCTATCTCGATATTTCCCTGATTGCGACACAACTGTGCTATGCGTCCTTTATCGCCAAAAGCGAAGTCTCGGGCTGGCCACTGTTTGGCTATCTGTCAAAGCTCCAGCAAACCGTGTTTATCCAGCGTTCCCGCACCGCCGTTGGAACACAGACCCGCTCTTTGACCTCCGTACTGGAAGAAGGCAAAAGCCTGATTCTTTTCCCCGAAGGCACCTCTACGGATGGCAAAAACGTCCTGCCCTTTAAAACCAGTCTGTTTGCCCTGCCCTTGCAGGATCATTTCCGGCATCTGACCCTCCAGCCCCTCACTTTGAAAATCCTTGATGTAGATGGCCATCCGCCGGACAGCCAAGCCATACGGGACCTTTACGCCTGGCACAATGACATGACACTCCCTCTGGGGCCCCATTTGTGGCGTTTTGCCAAAACCAAAGGCGCGACCCTCCAGATCACGTTTCATCCCCCGATAGAGGCGTGTGATTTTTCCGACAGAAAAGTCCTTGCCAAGACCTGCCATGAAGCGGTATGCAAGGGGCTGGCTCTTTCGGATGCCGCCTGAACCCGTACCCTACTTTTGAAAAGGAACTTTATAACCATGGCCACGATAAAACCCGAGGAATTGTCCAGACTGCAGGCTTATCTGGAGAACACGTTCAAGACCAAGGGTTTTGCGCTCAAAATGCGGGAAAAGGCCAAGGATTCTGCGGAAGTCTTGTTGAACGGCGAGTTTATCGGCGTGATCTACAAGGACGAGGAAGACGGTGAACTCTCCTTTGATTTCAACATGGCCATTCTGGAAGAAGATTTGCCTTAATCATCATAAAAATCTTCTATTTTGTATGAGTGACAAAATATTGTACAATCCAAGAGAGGAGAGACTTTAAGATGGCACACAGAACGAAAGACCAACAGACCACTTCCAAAAGCCACAAAGGTTATACGTTTGATACTTCTACCTATGTTGTGATGAAGATGGATGTGAGAAGAGATTCGGATTCTGGCCGTTTGGTTTCAAAACCGGAAAAGAGCCTCTCAAAAAAAGAAAAATAAGCCCCCTTAAATGCCAAATATCGCAATCATATGGGATTTTGATCACACGTTATCTCCAGAAGATTCCACCACTAAGGTTGTAGAACATCTGCAAGGGGCTGGCACGGGAGGGCGTTTTTGGGACTACATCAAGTCACTTCGGGGAGATCAAAAAAATGCAACGTGGGAGCATATCCTCGCCATGGACGCGCCTATCTGGACATACGCGCTCTCCCGTTTGGCCTTCAAAGAAAAAATCCCTTTAAACAAGGAATTTTTCATAAATTTTATCCTCCCTCAAATAAAAATCTATCAAAACGTCATCCCGTTTCTGGATGCGTTGAAAAAATTGGAAAATTTTCCAGAATTCAAAAAACTGGATTTGCACATACATCATTTTGTCGTCAGCGCAGGATTAAAAGATTTGATTGAGCATGTTTTTCCTGAAAACCTGATCAGGTGGACCTTCGGATGCCGCTATACGATCATCGTAGATCCGAAGCATAAAGATGAACCAGAAAGCGTCCCCGTGTTTTGCATGGATGAAACCATGAAAACACGCTCCATTTTTGAGATTTCAAAAGGAGCCTTTGAAAACAGCAAAATTGATGTGAATTCCAAAGTAGAACATTCAAGGCTCTGGGCCTCATTCAAAGATATGATTTATATCGGAGACGGGGAAACAGACATCCCCTCACTCTCATTAGTGAGGAGCAAAGGCGGGCTTGGTATTGCCGTTTATGACCCTCAAAAACCCAAGGAAGATGTAAAAAAACGCTTTCACAAAATGCGTTTTGACAAACGAACGGACCTGATCACGCCCGCAGACTATAGCCTCGATGGAGAATTGTTTTCCTACATAAAAAACCGATGTGTTCAGATCAGACAAAAATATGAAGCGGAGAGGATAGATTGAACCACCCTGCTTCACTAAAATTTGCTCAATTTGAGCCTAATTTGCTACAATGGGAAGGATACGGTTTTTTGCGGGGCGGGAAGAGTTTGAAAAAACATATTGTTCGATCTGTTGTGCTGGCCTTCGTGTGCCTCGGGCTCTTGCCGTTCCCGTCGCGTGCCTTGGAGCCCCTGACCGTGCCAACCACCCCCCTTGCCGTGCGAACCCGTCTCACTCTGGAGGACTACACCACACATAAACTTGGCATCCAATTGGAAACACTGGATATTTTAGCTTCCGATTTGAACACCGATGGCATTGACGAACTGATTCTTCATAAAAAAAACTGTGCCCTGCAGGAGACCGCATGTGATTTTTCCATTCTGGCCGACACAAAAAATGGTATAGTGCCTCTGGGCACCATCAAGGGACGGAAGATCCTGCTCGGCAATCATTTTTCCCACGGGGTCCGCAATATACTGGCGTTCGGGAACACCCTGAACGACTATGATTATACGCTTTATGTCTGGCGACCGGACAAAACATCTTACGAAAAAAAGGACCCATGACCCTTCAGCGACAACACACAAAAACCTCTCAGGGATCGAGCTTGTGGAGCCGGTCATGGGGCTGTGCGTTCTTACTCGCTGTGTGTCTGTGCCTTTTTTCCGGACCGGCTTTTTCCGCGACAGTCCCTGCCGCAAGCGCCGAGAAAAAGTGCCCCAAGGGCCTCCCCTGCCTTGTAGACCTCACTCAAAACGATCCCGAAAAAAAAGATGACGGGCCCAACGCCAAGGATTCCCCCAATGCCTCCAAAAGCGAGGTGCCGGCCTGCGATGCCGACTTCATGAACCAGATCTATGCCAACGCCTTTCTGGAAGCCGAGCGCGAGGTCGTCTCCGCCAGTGCCTTGATTGCCAAACCGGATAGCATTTTGGAATACACCTGCTTTGATCAGGCCGCCGCCACAACTGCCAAGGATCTGGCCAAGCTGTTCGGCGAATCGGACAACTGGAAAGATCTCGATATCAACACAGGCGGAGACCCGCCAGACACAAACATTAATGTTTTTCAGGGAGACAATGCTCTGGACAACACCCTCAACGCTGTTATCTTTCAAGCGCTGAACGGCTATGTAAAGACAAATTTCTGGCATGATTTTCTGGGCGGCATGGCCACAGGAGACGATAACAGCCTTTCAGCAGGCGTCGGCGGCGCCAAGAAGACCTGCGACCACATGTATAACGTCTTTCATGTGGCGAAATGCAGTAATTTTGGTCTGGAAGCGCCTTATATGACCTTTCAGGAGATGATCAAGACAGACCCCCGAACGCACCCTGCGAAATGTACATCCAAGCCGCAGATTACACAAAAAATGATTGATCTGGCGAAGAACAAGGGCTTCAAATATGCGGCTGTGGACAAGCCCAACACATTTATCGCAAAAATGATCTCTGATGGCAAGAAATGCGCAGATCCCCTCCCCACAGGCGCTATTGTAGATTACGTTAAAAGAGATATGGATTTTGCGGGCAATCCCATCACAAAGAAGGAATACAGCTATCCGGAGCAAGTGTGTCCCACGCCAGGGTGCTCTTTGGACAACAAAGGGAACGAAGACCCTTCGGATGATAAATGTGTAGCAAGCGCCAAATGATGAAAAGCTATTTGCGAAAATTGTACGGAATATCGTACAATGGGAGATACGGGAAGACAAAGGAACGGGACATGAAGATACAACCAAAAGCCAGACCCCTCAGAACCTACGCTTTGTTTCATGTTCTGGTCATCGCGATTTTGTGTACCCTGCCCCCTCTCATGGCCCATGCCGCGACAGCCCAGTTTGCCGATGACGCCTGTGACCCGAAATACTACGACTCTCTGGAGGCCCGCGCGTGGCTGGAAGCACAGAGAGAAGTCACGCAAAACCAGAATTTGATCTTCAAGCCTGACAGTGTGCTTCAGTACACGTGCTTTGATAGCTTTATGAATCTTGCGGCAAAAAATGCTAAAAACATGTTCAGCGGCAAAACCACATGGGGCACCCCCCCCACGGATATGGGCGACGCCCTGAGCGATTCCGTAAATGGTCCCGCTTCCAGCTGGGTTGAAAGCAATTTCAACCACACTCTGCTGGGTGGCCGGATGAAGACAGAGGAAAATATAGAGGACACCGCCACCCCAGGCAATTACACCTGCGGAGTCATGAAACGGGTCTGGCAGGTTGCGAAATGTATGAATTTTGTACAGGATGGCGAACATGACGGTTTTTTCACATTCAAGGAGTATATCGACGATCCCGACAAGCGCTTTCTTCCCACAGCCTGCTCTGGAAAACCAGGATTTGCGCAACGTCTGGATTCTGCTCTGAAAGATGACAAAACCACGTGGGAGGAAGATCCCGTTATGACGTATATGAACCTCATCTATCCCAATCCCAAAAAGGACAAGGATGTTGATGAGTGCGGGAATAAAAAGGGAGGGAGCGGCTCTAGTGTCAAAACCGGTATTACGGTTGACCAGTCCACAAGCGAGACAAAAACCTATGATGAAACGGTTTGTATTGTCCCGGGCTGTCATTACGACCCCAAGGATAAGAAATGTGTCGTATGGAAGAGCACCAAGTAACGCCTGAAACCCAAGCCACCGCACTTTTATAAGATCATATTGGATTGTGTCTCCGCACATCCTGTCATATACTCCCCCGATGTGATCGCCCCCGCCTCAACAATGGGGGTGCGCAAGACCCTCTCTTATGAGAGATTTTGGATATCCTGTTTGATCTGAAAGATCCTGTAAGATTTGCACCGATGCTCAGCCTCTATCATTTTCTGACGCGCCATAGCGCCCCTGTTCTGGAAGGGCTCCTCAAACGCAGGTTGGCCGCGGGAAAGGAAGTTCCCGAGCGCCTCGATGAACGCAAAGGGCAGACGGAACGGACCAGACCCGAAGGCCCCCTCGCCTGGGTGCATGCCGCCAGTGTCGGAGAAGCCCAGTCTGCCTTGATCATCATCCACCAGCTTCTCCTGCGCTATCCCGCCTTGCAGGTTCTGGTGACCACAGGCACACGAACCTCTGCCGAGACGATGGAGAAAAGCCTGCCCGCCCGCGCCTTTCACCAGTTTTATCCCTTGGACCATCCCGAATGGACCCACGATTTCCTCGAAACATGGACTCCCGATGTCATCCTGTGGCTGGAATCCGAGCTCTGGCCCAATATGCTGGCCCATATTCAGGCCCGTACGATCCCGTTCATTCTCATCAATGCCCGCCTGTCAGAGCGCTCCTTCCGGAGATGGCGTATCTTCAAGCCCGTGATTTCATCCCTCCTGAAGACCTTCAGTCTTGTGCTATGCCAATCAGAACAGGATGCCAAAAGTTTTAAAACACTGGGCGCCACTGAAATCACCGTTACCGGAAATCTCAAATATGCGGCCGCCCCCCTGCCCGCAGACGATCCCGCGCTCAAGGCCCTGCAAGGGGCCCTGCTGGGACGCCCCTGCTGGCTTTACGCCAGCACCCATAAGGGCGAGGAGCTTCTGGCGGCCCGTATTCACCAGACCTTAAAAAATGCCTTGCCCGATCTGCTGACCATCATCGTCCCCCGCCATCCGGAGCGGCGGGACGATCTCCGCAAGGATCTGGCGCCTTCCGGCCTGAACATCATATGGCGTAGCACAGACAAAGCCCTGCCGGATGCCCAGACGGACCTGTACATCGCAGATACAATGGGTGAACTGGGCCTTTTTTACCGTCTGGCCCCGATAGCCTGTATTGGCCGGACCTTCAGCGATGACGGCGGCGGCGGACACAATCCGATTGAAGCCGCCCAGCTCCATTGCGCCGTCCTGCATGGACCACAGACCCAAAATCTGCAGGATATTTTCAGTGAAATGGATGAACAGGGCGCGGCCCTGTGTGTCCAAAACGAATCAGATCTGGCGCAAACCCTCCACCGGTTTTTGACAACGCCGGAGTCCCTTGAAAAACAACAGGAACGCGCAAAAGAATTTACGGACAGGAAAAAGAGCGTTATTCATACCATTCTGGATAAACTGGCCTCCATTTTGGATACCATACATGCGTTGGACCATGCGTCATGAGTTTTTACCCCACACCAAAATTCTGGTACCGCCCCCTGCACGCTCCAGCTCCTCTGGTGGAGCGACTGTTGAGCCCTCTGGCCTTTGTCTACACCGTTTTGTACACACTTCACCAGAAAAGCAAAACACCCTATATCAGTGATGTCCCCGTCATATGCCTCGGAAATCTGGTGGCTGGCGGGACGGGTAAAACCCCCACCGCACTGGCCGTACTGGACCTGATCCGGCGTCACAAACTGGCCCAGCGCCCCTTCTTCCTGAGCCGTGGATACGGGGGGGCGGAAGCGGGCCCTCTCCTCGTGAACCCTGCCGTGCATACAGCATGGGATGTGGGGGACGAGCCCCTCATACTGGCCCGCTCTGCCCCTGTCATCGTGGCACATAACAGGGCTGAAGGTGCGAAATTCGCAAAGACCCAGAATGCAGACCTCATCGTGATGGATGATGGCCTGCAAAATCCGGGCCTGAAAAAAAATCTGAAGTTGCTCGTCATCAATGGTGAAATGGGGTTTGGAAATCTCAAGCTGTTGCCGGCAGGCCCCTTGCGCCAGCCCTTGCGCCAAGGACTGGCCAAGGTCGAGGGCTATATCCTGATCGGGGAAGACCGGAAAGATATTACAAAACTCTTGCCCCATATCAAGCCGCTTATCCATGCCCGTATTGTCCCTGATGAAACGGACCCGCGTCCGGATCCGGCCCTGAAATATGTGGCTTTCGCAGGGCTGGGCTATCCCGATAAATTTTTCAATTTTTTAAGGCAGGATTTAGGCCTGACGCTTCTGGAATCCCTCCGGTTTTCGGATCATCATCCCTATACCGCAGACGATCTGTCACATCTGCACCACAAAGCCCGACAGCTCGGAGCCACGCTGATCACAACGGAAAAAGACCTGATGCGCCTGCCCGACAGGCCCGAATACAAAGATGTCCCCATCAAAACGGTCAAAATCAAAACGGTCTTTGACACGGAGGAACAGCTTGTCAACCTCCTCAGAACAGTTTTAAAACAAACACAATGATCAAAACGCTCCGGTATGGCCTCGAAGCCCTCGGCCTTTGTCTCCTTCTGCTGTTGTTCAGGGGGCTTCCGGCGCAAACAGCTTCCCGTGTGGGGGGATGGCTGGGCCGGACGATCGGCCCGCGTCTGGCCGCTTCCCGCAAGGCCCGCAAAAATCTTTTACGGGCGTTTCCGGATCTGCCTCTGTCACAACAAAACGAAACACTCTCGGGCATGTGGGAAAATCTCGGGCGGCTGATTGCCGAATACCCCCATCTTGCAACACTGGCCCGTGCCCCGTACACCCAGATCACAGGCGCAGAACATCTTCGGACCGCACAGGCCCAAGGTCGTGGCGTGGTCTGTTTCGGGGGACATCTGGGAAACTGGGAAATCAATTCTGCCGCCTGCCTGATACAATTGGGCTTGCCCGTCGAGATCAGCTACCGCGCCCCGAACAACCCGTGGACGGACTCCCTGCTCATGCAGGCGCGGACTCTCCATGGACACATCACAGCCCATGCCAAATCAAAATCCGGCGGGAAAGCGATGATGAATGCGGTCAGACACGGTCATGTCTTGGGCATTCTCATAGACCAGAAATATAATCAGGGGCTCTGCGTGCCTTTTTTCGGCCTCCCTGCCATGACGAATCCCTTTTTTGTCCAGCTCTGCCAGAAATATGATTCTGCGCTGATCCCCATTCGCGGGGTCCGGTTACACGGCGCCACATTCCGGCTGGAAATCCACCCTCCCCTGTCCGTCATGAATACAGACGGAACACCGCGCCCCGTAGAAGATATCGTGGCCGAGGCACATACGATTTTGGAAGGCTGGATTACACAAACACCCGAGCAATGGCTCTGGCTCCACAGACGATGGAAAGACACCCCGCATGACAACACCGCACTATGATTATTTTGTGATCGGCGCAGGCTCTGCCGGAGTCCGTTCTGCCCGTATCGCCGCCACACATGGCGCAAAAACAGGGATTGCGGAAAACCGCGCTCTGGGTGGCACCTGCGTCAATCTGGGGTGTATCCCGAAAAAAATCATGGCCTATGCCGCAGACTATCAGGCCCATTTCACAGACTCTTTGGGGTATGGCTGGGAACACGGATCACAAAAGCCGGCCTGTGACTGGAATACCTTGATAGCCCGTAAAAATACGGAAATCAGCCGGCTCAACGGCATTTATCAGGAACTCCTCGAAAAACACAATGTGGATATTATAGCGGGCACAGCACGGTTTTTAGCCCCCCACACACTTGAGATCAACGGACGCGCAATCACCGCAGACCATATCCTGATTGCGACAGGCGGCACGCCCCGCAAAGCCGATTTCACCGGCGGGGCACTGATGATCACGTCCGATGATTTTTTTCACTGGCCCGAAGCCCCCAAACGCGCCATCATCTACGGCGGGGGATATGTCGCGGTGGAGTTTGCGCATATCCTGCACGGGATCGGCGCCCATGTCACCCTGCTCTATCGCGGTCCGCTCTTTCTTCAGGGCTTTGACGAGGATATCCGGCGGGCGCTGGCGGATGAAATGCGTAAACAGGGGATGGATCTCCGTTTTAACTGCACCATCACCCGCGTGGAAAAAAACGGCAAAAAATACAGTATCCATACCAGCACCCAAGATATTGTGGAATGCGATCTGCCTGTCTCTGCGATTGGCCGGAATCCGAATATCGAAGGACTGGGCCTTGATCAGGCGGGTGTGCTTATGCGTGAAAACGGCCAGATTGTCATCGACTCCGGCTACAGAACCACCTGCCCGCATATTTATGCACTGGGCGATGTGGCCAACACTCACAACCTCACCCCCGTGGCCATTCAGGAAGGGCATGTGCTGGCGGATCGGCTCTTCGGGAACCAGCCGGACCGCGCCGTAAATTACGACAATATCGCCACAGCTGTGTTTTCCAGCCCGCCCCTGTCCACCGTAGGTCTCACAGCAGAGTCGGCGCAGGAAAAGGGCTATAGCGTTCAAACCTACAAAACCAGCTTCACGCCCTTGAAACACAGATTGACAGGACGGGACGAAAAAACCGTGATGAAACTGGTTGTGGATCGGGAGACAGACCGCGTGCTGGGCCTGCATATGATGGGGCAGGACGCGCCCGAGATCATGCAGGGCTTCGCCGTGGCACTGAATTGCGGCGCGACAAAGGCCGACTTTGACCGCACCATGGCGATGCACCCGACATCAGCGGAAGAATTTGTGTTATTGCGGTAACAGATCGTCATTGCGAGGAACGCAGGGACGAAGCAATCCAGTTCTGGATCGCCACGGCCTTTTAAAAAGGCCTCGCGATGACGCTAGGAACTACGTTGCTTTTCTGATTGACAACCCCCTTCTGTTACCGTAATGAAAAACCATAAAAAACAGGAGAGCCGCATGACAAGCAAGTACACATCACAAAACCCCTATTTCTCAGTCCGTGCCGAACCCCCTATCGGCTATAGGATTACTGAAGAATACGGGGCGGTTGCAGGCGTTGGGTTAGATAAATCCCTTGAAACAGCAAACAGACACGCCAAGGGAAATTTAAGAAAAAGCGCAGAAAGATTCAACGCCAACGCCGTTCTAGGGATCGTTCCTGCTATCAGTATACATACAGACCATACGGACACAGAACACGCCTCCGTTCTCCTGACGGGCGATGCCGTGCGGATCGCGCCGATTTATCAGGTGCCTTAATTCAACGTCACACGGCGGCTTTTGGTAAAATCGAACACCCCGCGCATAAAATCGGTTTCGTCCGGCGCGGGGAATGGCACATTGCCATCCCTGAAATCCTCCTCGGCCAGTGCCTGAATCCGTGCCATGTTCGAGGCATAGAGCTTTTGCGCCGCCGTGCTCATAAACTGCCCCAGACAGACTTGTTCCAGAAAATCCAGCACATGGGATGGACGGCCCGCTTCCAGACCTATTTCCCGCCGGTACAGGCCCGTTTCAAACTGCGTGAGCCCATAATCCAGCCCCGCAGACGTGGCAATATCTGCTTCGTGCAGAATCAGGGCCAACTGGGATAGGGCAGGCTCCTGTTCCAGCAGAGCCAGTTCGGGTGACAGGTGCAAACGGGCCATTTTCCGGTTCTCGGCCGTAAAATGGAACCGGTAGGCCGCCTTCATCTGGCGCATATAGCTTTCAGGGTCACCCAAGGGGCTGACATCCGTACAGAGCAACATGACACGCAGGCGCGCCAGATCGGGCACGGACAAACCACACAGCCGCAAATACGGTGCAACCTGTGAAAAAGATTGATCCTCCAGCCGCCCGGGCGCAAAATGCCCCCGCACAATATTCCCCACGCCGTCATGCGCATAATCATGGATACACGCAGACACCAGCAACAACGCCATTTCAGGAAGCGTCAGCACCCGCGAGGTGCCGGCGTAAATCTCGTTATGGGCGGAAATGATCCGGATCGTATGGATCAGCACCTCGAAAAAATGAGCGTTGTTATGATAGGGATGCATATGGGGCACTTCCGCCAGAAGGCTTGCCATCAAGACGGCCTGCCGTAAATCCGGCGCTTCAATCTCAAAACGCAGGCATGCCAAAGCACACAAGGCTGTTGCACTGGGCCTTTGTCCGGAAACATGCCACCGTCGCAAGGCATCCACCAATTGCACCGTAAAATCAGCACTATTGAGGGAATCCGTGAATAAAAATCGTGCCGTATCCAGCGTTTTCATGTCCTGCGCCAGCGCAGGGGACACAACAGGCACCACACCGGAAACCGCCCCCCCGTCAGACCCGCAGAGCGCGCCTACAAGCGATTGAAAAATATCAATTTTATTTTCAAGATTCTCAGGTCTCATCTTGTTATGATAGCACAAAAAAGGTTACCAAAAACCTTCCAAATCCCGTTAAAAGACATTTGCTTTATTTCCTTGACATATACAACAATTTTCTTTACAGAATATGATTGAGAACGATACAAAACAATCGTCACCCCCGCCGCTTGCCGTAGGCAAGCTTAAAGTACGGGGGTCCAGTGATGTGAGCCGTTTCACGGCTCTCTTTTTCTGGATCCCGTTTGTGCGAATTTTGCTTCGCAAAATGCCAACGGGATGACGGAGGATGGTTCATTCTTATTTGAAACGACTATAACAGTCTCCAAAACAAGGGCCCCGAATATGTCTGTATCCACTTTTCTTGAAACGCTCAAAAACACCGCAGTGCAGGGCTTCAACAAGCTTGGCCAGCATGAAATCGTACAAAACCGTGCCGTGATAGAAGCAACGCTGGCGGAATATGGTTTAACAACCGATAACGTCACAAAAGTCCTGACCGCGAATTACTGGCCCAATCAAAAGGAAAACAGGAACGGGAAACATACCTGCCTGATGATCACAAATGCGGTATACGAAGACAAACATACCGTTATTGAAATCCCTTCGCCCCTTATCAAAGCCAATGAAGGGGCTTTTTCATACTATAAAGATGGTGGCATCTCAAAAACAGCAAACGCCCTCGGATTTCCGATCCTTGATATCACAAACCATTATCACGAAAGAAAAATGGCCTTTAACCCCAACCATGTAGAAGTTTTAAACCAACAAGCCCTGACAAACAACAGACCCAGTGTGACACTTGTTGATTCCTCTGGCATGACACACGATGTTTATGGCACGCTTCGCGATATCATGGATAAGCTGGACAAAAAATCCCCCATTGATATTGATAAGGCCCCCGCATTTGATTATTACAGAGGCACAACCAGAATCTCAAAACCTGACAGACACACAGATCATACCCTCCTGCCGGCCTAAGAAGGCATTTGTCAAACGGGGCAAAAAGCTTTATAACTCTTCCGGATCATACACCGGAGAATAAAGAGCATGCCCGAAGACTGGAGCCCGAAAAGCTGGAGAACCAAGCCCGTCAAGCAAATGCCGGAATACCCCGATACACCCGCCCTTGAAGCCGTAGAGCACGAACTGGCGAGCCTGCCGCCGCTTGTCTTTGCAGGAGAAGCCCGTAGCTTGCAAAAAGCGCTCTCCAAAGCCGTCACAGGGGAGGCTTTTTTATTGCAAGGCGGCGATTGCGCCGAAAGCTTTCTGGAATTTTCCGCCAATAAAATCCGCGATACGTTCCGCGTGATCCTCCAAATGGCGGTGGTGATGACCTATGGGGGCTCCCTGCCCGTCATCAAGGTGGGACGGATTGCGGGCCAGTTTGCCAAACCGCGCTCCAGCGATACCGAGACCATTGACGGTGTCACCCTGCCCGCCTATCGGGGTGATAACATCAATGCCCTCGCCTTTACGCCCGAGGCCCGAATCCCCAATCCGGCCCTTCTTTTGAAATCCTATCATCAGGCGGCGGCGACACTGAACCTGCTCCGCGCCTTTGCCAAGGGCGGGTATGCGGATCTGAATCGCGTGCATGGCTGGAATTTGGACTTTGTGTCCGACAGCCCCTTGAAAGAACGGTACGAAGATCTGGCGAACCGGATCGATGATGCCCTGCGCTTCATGACAGCCTGCGGGATCAATTCGGAAACAACTCACCGCTTGCATCAGACCGATTTTTATACCTCGCACGAGGCGCTTCACCTGAATTATGAGGAAGCCATGACCCGCGTGGACAGCACTACGGGCCACTGGTACGACACGTCCGCGCATTTCCTGTGGATTGGCGCCCGCACGCATCAGGAAGATCATGCGCAAATAGAATATATCAAGGGCATTAAAAACCCGCTGGGGTTGAAATGTTCGCCTGCCATGACACCGGATGAACTTCTGCGCCTGATGGATGTTTTAAATCCGGAGAATATCGCAGGCAGGCTGACCCTGATTGCCCGCATGGGGCATGACAAGGTGCATGACAAGCTCAGCCCCCTTGTCCGCGCGGTGAAAGCCGAAGGCCGGAACGTGGTCTGGTCCTGCGATCCGATGCACGGCAATACGTATAAATCCGAGAGCGGCTATAAAACCCGTAACTTCCAGCATATTCTGGATGAAGTGCGGGGGTTCTTTGCCGTGCATAAAGCCGAGGGCACGCACGCAGGCGGCGTGCATTTTGAAATGACGGGCGAAAACGTGACGGAATGCGTGGGTGGGGCAGAAAAAATTACGGATCATGACCTGTCCGACCGCTATCACACGGCCTGCGACCCGCGCCTGAACGCTAATCAGGCGCTAGAGCTCGCCTTTTTAGTGGCCGACGAACTCAAGACGGTGCGGCAGGCCCGTGGCCTGACACCCTCATCAGCCAAAGCGGAATGACACTTGCTTACCGGATTGCATATCGCCCTCGCGCAAATCAACCCCACCGTAGGGGCGCTCTCTGACAATGCAGAGAAGATTTTGCATTACTGGCGGACCTGCACCGATGACCTGATCGTCTTCCCTGAACTTTGCATCACGGGCTATCCACCTGAGGATTTGATTCTCAAACCCGTTTTTCTCAAGCGGGTGCACGAAACGGTTGAGGCACTCTGCAAGGCCAGCACAACCTTCCCTGCAGCGGCAGTGATTGGTTGCCCGTGGATCATAAACGGCAAAATTTACAATGTCATGCACCTGATCGAACATGGTAAAATCACAGCAACACAAGCCAAGCACCATCTGCCCTGTTATGGGGTGTTTGATGAAACGCGGCTCTTTTCGGCGGGTCCCCTGCCCGCGCCTGTGACGTTTCGTGACACAAAGCTGGGCCTGATGATCTGCGAGGATATGTGGTATGAGGATGTTGCACAGCACCTCAAAGCACAGGGGGGGCAGGCTCTGATCGTTATCAATGCCAGCCCGTTTGACCTGAGAAAACCCGTCAAACGTCTTGAGATAGCCCGCGCACGGATGCAGGAAACCGGCCTGCCTTTGTACTACGTCAATCAAGTCGGCGGACAGGACGATCTGGTCTTTGATGGTGGGTCGTTTGTGATCTTCCCACCTTGTCATCCTGAACGCCTCTCCTGTCATCCTGAACACAGTGAAGGATCTGTGTCAGATCCTGCGACTTCAGGGCTTTACCCTTCATCTCAGGATGACATTATTTTATTTCCGTCTTTTGAAGAAAGTATCGCGTCACTCCCGCGCAGGCGGGCATCCAGTGAGGATCTTCAACCTCTGGACTCCCGCCTTCGCGGGAGTGACGAACCTTTAGAAACCCTCCGCAAGGCCCTCACACTAGCCCTACGCGACTACACCCGAAAAAATGGGTTTACAGGCCTTCTCCTCGGCCTCTCCGGAGGAATCGACAGCGCAGTGTCCGCCGTTATCGCTGTCGATGCCGTGGGGGCAGAGAATGTCCATTGCGTCATGATGCCGTCCCGTTTTACGGCAGGGGACTCTCTGGATGATGCCTCTGCGCTGGCTAAAACATTAGGCTGTTCGTACGAGAGTATCCCTATTACAGATCCGCTTACTGCGTTTGAAAACACCGTTCCAAATCTTTCAGGCCTCGCGCACGAAAACGCGCAGTCCCGTATCCGCGGTTTGATATTGATGAGTCTGTCCAATTCCTCCGGCCATATGGTGCTCACCACGGGAAATAAATCCGAAATGGCCGTAGGGTACGCAACGCTTTACGGTGATATGTGCGGCGGATTTAATGTACTGAAAGATGTCTATAAAACACAAGTGTACGACTTGGCGCGGCATATCAATGCGGAGGGTGAAATCATTCCGGCCCGTATTCTCACCCGCGCGCCCACAGCCGAATTACGGGACAACCAGACGGATCAGGACTCACTTCCACCCTATGATATTCTGGATGCGATTTTGCGCGGCCTCATCGAGGAGGATCTCAGTGTGGAGGAGATCATAGCCCGCGACCACGACCGCAAAACCGTTCTCAAAATCTGGCACATGCTGGACCGCGCGGAATACAAACGCAGACAATCTGCCCCCGGCCCCAAAATAACCGCCAAGGCCTTTGGAAAGGATCGGCGCTACCCGCTTACAAACGGTTTTATAAAAAACATTGAAACCTAAGGCATCTGGGGCTATGTTGCCCCATTAAGCGTCATCCTGAACGCAGTGAAGGATCTATAACGGAACCCACGATTTTTCACTCCGCTCAAAATGACAAAAAACTGACAAAGAGATATATCATGACCGTAAAAACCCGTTTTGCCCCGTCCCCCACTGGCATGATGCACGTCGGCAATACCCGCACCGCGCTCATCGCATGGCTGTTTACCCGTTCGCAGGACGGAGAATTTTACTTGCGGATTGACGATACGGATCTGGAGCGTTCAAAACACGAATATGAAGTGGCCATCGAAGAAAGCCTGAAATGGCTGGGGCTGGATTGGGACAAAAAAGCCAATCAAAAAGACCGCAGGGCGCTGTACGCCGAAAAAATTGACGCCCTCATCACAGCTGGCCGGATTTACCCCTGCTTTGAGACCGCCGAGGAACTGGCGCTCAAACGCAAGACACAGCTCAGCCGTGGCAAGCCGCCTCTGTATGACCGTTCGGCCCTCTCCCTGACGGCGGAAGAAAAAGAAAAATTTGAGGCCGAAGGGCGTAAACCTCATTGGCGTTTCAAACTGGAGCATAAAGCGATTGACTGGCAGGATCTTATCCGCGGAGATGTGCATTTCAACGGCGCAGATATGTCAGACCCTGTCGTGATCCGCGAGGATGGAAGCCCCCTTTACCACCTGTGCTCCGTCATCGACGACATAGATTTTGGCATTACCCATATCGTACGCGGGGAAGATCACGTGTCCAACACCGCAACCCATGTGCAGATGTTCGAGGCCCTCGGCGCACAGCCGCCTCATTTTGCGCATTTGCCCCTGATTTCCGATGCGGAAGGCGGGAAACTCTCCAAACGCCTTGGGTCCTTGAGCATCTATGATCTGCGCGATGACGAAGGGCTGGAGCCTATGGCCCTCATCAGCCTTCTGGCACGGCTTGGCACGTCCGACCCGATCGAGCCCTTTGGCATGATTACACCGCTCATCGAAAGTTTTGATTTCGGAAAATTTTCACGCGGGACACCCAAATTCGATACGGAAGAACTGTACCGACTGAATGCAAAAATTCTTCATGATACCCCGTTTTCTGCTATTTCGGACCGTTTGAAAGCCTTGGAACTCAGCGCACTGGACGAGGCTTTCTGGCTGGCTGTACGCCCCAATCTGGCGAAATTTTCAGATATTACGGAATGGTGGCGCGTGGCAAAGGGCCCCGTGACCCCCGTGATAGAGGAATCCGCCTTTATCGCGCAGGCCGCAGAGCTTCTTCCTCCCATCCCATGGAATACAGACACGTGGAGCCAGTGGACCACCGCCATTAAAGATCAAACAACCCGCAAGGGCAAGGCCCTGTTTATGCCGCTCCGCCAGGCCCTGACGGGTATGGACCATGGGCCGGAAATGGCCACCCTTCTCCTGCTTATCGGGCCAGAGAAGGTAAAAGAGCGGTTATCGCTATAATTTTTTCAATAATCTTGACTCATGTGGTTTTTATGTATTATTAAAATATAAAAACACACAGGAGTATTTTAATATGACATCTATGTCTAAAGATTTTGACGCGCAAGCCCAAACACACGACGATTCTACGAACACACAAGAATTGATTCAAGCCACTTACAACGTGTTTGCGAAAGAGACTCTTCCTGACCTTAATCTCACTGACAAGGCCTTCAAGCTCGCTTACCAGTTCCAAAACGAGACCTTGCAAATTGCCGCTCTTTCGTACATCAGAGCCTCACTACCTTATTATACCATGCCCCTCAGAGGTCAGACCCGCGCATTGGCAAGGACATTAAACAATCGAGCCAGCGATGGGATTTCAAGGCAATGCTCTTTCTTGCTTGATGAACTTTTTCATGGAAAGAGAGAGTCCACACCATACCGGATTGGCGAGATAGACTATTCCGAGTCTGTTTCCAGAGAAGCAGAAACCAAGGCCGACACATCGACACGTCACTCTTGCCCCTCCTGATGTCAGAACCAAAATCTAAGGCGCAGTTTGCTTGAGGAGTTGCAGGAATGATTCCAGCTTTTTCACATCGTGCGCACCAGCCTGAGACCACAGATGCTTCACCGCTTTGGAAAAAATCTCCGGCCCTTCCGTGAAAAGCTGGTCACACAGCATGCGTTTCGCACGGGGACTCAAGCCGGAATAGGCCTGTACGATACTAAATGGGCCCTGAAAGCCCTGCAAGGCATGAAGTGTCCGGCGCATGATCAAAACCCCTTCTTTCGAGTTCTTTTGAATGTCATCACTAAAAAATCTGAATGTAAGAGTTGTATCGCAATTATGAATCCCTGTAAAGTCTACACTTAAAACCCCATTCCTTTCAAACTATTAGGAAACATCCATACCCATGCATGCGTTTTTCCCCCTCATCATTCTCGTCAACCCGCAAATGGGGGAGAATATCGGGGCTTCTGCCCGCGCCATGCGCAATTTCGGGCTCAAAACCCTGAGACTCGTGAACCCGCGTGATGGCTGGCCTAACCCGAAAGCCGAGGAAATGTCTGCCAAGGCCCTGTCCGACATGCCGCCTGTGCAGGTGTTTGATACCTTGCAAGCCGCCACGGCGGACCTCCATCACCTCTACGCCACCACGGCACGAAGCCGCGATATCATCAAGCCTGTATTTACGCCCAAAGCCGCCTGTGCAGAGAGTTTTTCGCGCCTGCAAACTGGACAAAAAATCGGATTTGTCTTCGGGGCCGAGCGTACGGGGCTCACCAACGACGAGGTTGCCCTGTGCCAGAGCCTTGTGCATATCCCCTGTGATCCGGCGTTTTCCTCGCTCAATCTGGCGCAAGCCGTACTGCTGATGGCGTATGAGCATTTCCAGTGCGCACATGAAACACCCGACAAAACGCTGGATTTTGGCAAAGCCCTGCCTGCAGAACAGGACAAGCTAGAGGAATTTCTGGTCCGTCTCGAAACAGAGTTAGAGGCCGGTGGGTTTTTCCGCGCGCCAGAATTGCGCCCCACCGTCATGGGCAACATCCGCGCGCTCTTTTTACGAAGCGAACCCACAGCACAGGAAATCAAAACCCTGCACGGAGTTGTGACGGCGTTGGGGCAAAAGAAAAATAAGTAAAAATAATTGCGATATTAAAACTCAAGGATATAAACATCCTCCGTGATTTTAATTAAGCGGATACATGACCTGCCGTACTCACGCAGTGTATCAGATGTAATGCGTTGGCCTTCCTCGAGTAGCCCTTTACGCTCCAACTTTCCTTTAATAAACTTCCCTAACGTTTCACGCCCTCCCGATTCTTCAGAGCTAAATATAGCCTTCCCATCAGCGGAGCATACTTTCATTCTAAACTTGTAATACAAGCCATTATCTTCAGCATACGCGATAAATTCTCCGTTTCTTGAATTTGTACCAGAACCAACGAGCGTACTTCTCGGATAAAAGGGATTTTGTCTTTCTTGCTTGGTTGATGTGATTTCAATTTCATACCAAGGACGAGGGGCATATAGCCCCGTTTCTTTATTTATTCTGCCTTTATCAAAATACAAATTTAACGATGAATTCGGCTGACTATCAACCCGCAACTCAATCTCACAGATCTCTGTGGTAGCATTTTTATTAGGGTATTCAGAAGGTTCGATCTTGTAGTTTTCTAATAATTCAGTGCTTAAAGAAACAAACGAACTCGCTTTTTTAAGCTTAAGATCAACCTTATTAAGCGGCTTGGAAATTTCAGGATCAAATAAGTGGTTTAAATACTCTTTTGTATCATTTTTGGTTTTTTCATCTTGGATAAGGGCAGTAGATTCATGACGGGTAGCAAACCCCTCCTCTGAAAAATTTGATGAGCCAAGGTAAAGATATTGAGTGCTATTAGCAGTATCGTCAAACAAATATATTTTGCCGTGATATGGTTTTGTCGAAACAAATACACCACTATTTTTGTTTATATTACGTAATTCTGCGTCCAAATCAACCAAGACCTTCTTTTGTTGGTCTGTTACACCTCCATGGTATATCATACCAATCAGAATCTTACATTCGCCTCTTTTACAAAGGTTTATAATGCCGTCTTGTTGTTCAATTATAGGCGATACCCCAAAATAACCACTAGCTACAATAAGCTTTTTTGAACTGGCAAGCTTGGTTTTGAATTCATGCTTAAAATTATGACCTGTTAATTTGCTATTCGTAAAAAGAGTTTGAACCACTAAGACACCTTTCTAATTTTCTCATCCCATTCACTTGCTTCCTCACTGAACATGCTGTGATCTATGTTATTTGAAATATAAGCGGATTCAATACCTGCAAGCGCTTTAAGGATAGCACAAAAAATAACCTCAGAAAAACGCGGTGGAACCGCCATGCCGATTTGTTTTCTGACGCTTTCTTTCGAGCCTTCAAAGATAAAATCATCCGGAAATGTTTGAATTCTCGCGCGCTCTCGGTTCGTCAAAGCCCGAGGTTCGTCCCAATGATACCCGTGTGTCCCCCCACCGCCACTTCCCGTTATGGTATATGATGGTTTGTCAGGGTCTAGTCGCTTGTAAATCTGGCTCATCCGTGCAGATTTCACGTTTAATTGCAAATGTTTTGGAATATCGGCCGTCCACGCATTTTGCCCTGGTTTAATATAGCGCAACCGTTCCACAACATCACCTGATTGACGCGTTGCTTCGTGGTTAAAGGCCCGCTCTGAAATCACAGGATTTTCAATAGCAGAGCGCGCCGAAACGTATTGGAGCGCCGTCAGTGGTGCAGGCACTCTAAATTTGGTATGGAGCGTTTTATCAATCCCCACGATAATCACGCGGTGCCGCGTTTGCGGCACGCCATACTCTTCAAATTTATACAGATGAGGCGTTAAAACGTAGCCATTCCCTGCGGACCTTAAATCATCGCATATTTTTTTAAAGGCTTTGCCTTCGTTGGCACTTGTAAGCCCCCCTACATTTTCTGCCAAAAACGCTTTGGGTTTGAAATGATTTAAAACCTCAATTCCATAGGTATATAAGGGCCCAAAATGCCCATCAAAGCCCTTTTTTTCGCCCACAATAGAAAAATCATTACACGGAAATCCGTAGGCAAAAATGTCAATAGGCGCAAGGGATTTGATATCCAAATTGCGAACATCCGAACAAATAACCTTTTCTGGGCTGTCAGGGCAAATATTTCGCGCAAAGGTTTTACACGTATCAGCATCATAATCAGAAGCCCATGCATGAATAATTTTTGAAGATGTCTCCTTTAAAAGGGCGTTCTTTGCACCCAGAGCCAATCCCCCCGGACCACAAAACAACTCCCCCATTAGAAATTCATTCATAGAAAAACCCTATATGCACGCTTTATGCCGCCCTGCGGTATTCCAAGATCCGTTTTTCCATTTCAGGACGGAAATGTTTGATGAGCCCCTGCACGGGCCATGCGGCCGCATCGCCCAGTGCGCAAATAGTATGGCCTTCGATCTCCTTGGTGAGCTCGAACAGCTGGTCAATTTCCTCGACACTGGCGTTGCCCGCCACCATGCGCTTCATCACGCGCCAGACCCAGCCCGTGCCCTCCCTGCAGGGGGTGCACTGCCCACAACTCTCATGCATATAAAATTGCGAGAGCCGGCAAATGGCTTGAATCACGTCCGTGGATTTGTCCATCACGATCACTCCCGCGGTGCCGAGCCCCGTGCCGACCTCCCTCAGAGAATCAAAATCCATATGAATGCTTTCACACACCGTTTTGGGGATCATCGGGGTAGAGGACCCGCCCGGAATGACCGCCAGCACATTATCCCACCCGCCGCGCACACCGCCGCAGTGTTTCTCGATGAGCTCCTTCAAGGGGATGCCCATGACTTCCTCGACATTACAAGGCTGGTTCACGTGCCCTGAAATACAAAACAGCTTTGTGCCCGCGTTTTTCTCGTTCCGGCCAAGTCCAGCAAACCACGACGGCCCGCGGCGCAAAATAGTCGGCACAACGGCGATGGTTTCCACGTTATTGACCGTGGTGGGGCAGGAATATAAACCCGCCATCGCCGGAAAGGGCGGCTTGTTACGCGGCTGGCCTTTTTTCCCTTCAATGGATTCGATCAGGGCCGTTTCCTCCCCACAGATATACGCCCCCGCACCGCGATGCACGATAATATCAAAATCCCAGCCAGAGCCCGCCGCATTTTTGCCCAAAAGCCCCGCATCATAGGCTTCGTGAATCGCCTGCCACAGGGTCGAGCCCTCGTTATAAAACTCCCCGCGCACATAGATATACGCCGCATGCGCGCCCATCGCAAACCCTGCGATCAAGGCCCCCTCGATCAGCTTATGCGGTTCGTTGCGCAGGATATCACGATCCTTGCATGTGCCAGGTTCGGATTCATCCCCGTTAATGACCAGATAATGCGGGCGCCCGTCTGATTCCTTTGGCATAAAGGACCATTTCATCCCCGTAGGAAAGCCCGCACCGCCGCGTCCACGCAGACCAGAGGCCTTCATCTCATCAATAATAACGTCCCGCCCACGGGCAAGGATTGCAGAGGTGTTATCCCAATCCCCGCGTTTTTGCGCCGCTTTGAGGTCATGAGACTCCCAGCCATAGAGATTGGTAAATATTCTGTCTTTATCGCTTAACATGGTGTTTTCCCTCTAAACAACCGTCACTCCCGCGAAGGCGGGAGTCCAGAAAAATTTTAAACTCCACTGGATGCCCGCCTACGCGGGCATGACGCAAAATATTATATTTCAACTTCACAATCCTTCGTACAAATCAACCCAATCCACATTTGTCTCTTCTATCATTTTCAACTTCCAAGACCTCTCCCATTTTTTAATCTGCTTTTCCCGTGTGATAGCTTCGACAATATCATCATGGACTTCATACCATACCAACATTTTAAGATCGTAGCGTTTTGAAAAACCTTCAACTATCCCCTCTTTATGTTCCCAGACCCTCTTTTTCAGATCCGATGTAACGCCTATGTATAATGTACCGTTGCGTTTGTTGGTTATAATATAAACGTATGAGCCTTGAAATTTCATTCTATCTTCTGAATTTTTCTTCCTCGGAGAAAAACTAACCCCTTATTAGCATCAATATCCCGATACCGATTAGAATCACATACAGAGGCCAAAACCAACATCCAAGAAATGCCACGATAATCGAAGGTAACCAGCCCAGCCCAGCCCAACACCAAACAAAAAACCATAGGTAGCTATACAATATATCCAGCTTCCTATGAAAATCAGAAAGCCTGTTATTGTGTAGCCTATAAAATAATCTTCAATTTCTTTTTTATCCATTTTTTACGTTCTTTTTCTGGATGCCCGCCTACGCGGGCATGACGATTTATGTTTTAAGCCACTCCTGTTTTCTTTGCCAGTTCTAACAAGGTGGTTGTCCCAGACTGGGCCATAGAGGCCCTTCGGCCGCTTTGCGAGCCGATGCGGGGTTTCATGCCCTCGCCCAAGATCCCCAGCAATTCTTTCATGGTTTCTGGTGTCAGATCCTCGTAAAAATCATCGTTAATCTGCACCATGGGGGCATTCACGCACGCGCCCAAACACTCGACCTCCACCACCGTGAATTTTCCGTCCGGTGTCGTTTCTCCCTCATGCACGTCCAGATGCTTCGTACAAGCCTTCATAATCTCGTCCGAGCCCCTGAGCCAACAGGGCGTGGTGGTACACACCTGCACAAAATACTGCCCCACGGGGGCAAGGTTATACATGGAATAAAACGTGGCGACCTCGTACACCTTCACGGGCGCCAGACCCAGAATTTCCGCAATATGATCCATGGCGGCGCGCGGGATCCAGCCGCCATAGGGCGGGTTGGACTTCGCCCCCTCCTCCCCCACTTGGCGTTGCGCCAGATCAAGGAGCGGCATCAGCGCGCTTTGCTCCCGCCCCTCGGGGTAGAGCGCGATAATCTGCGCAATTTTTTCCTGATTCGCCGCGGTAAAAGCGAATGTTTCAGGCTGGTACGGGGCGTTGATTTCAAATGTTTTTTTCATGTTTTTGTCTACCGATCAATCTCCCCGAACACAATATCCAGCGAGCCAATAATTGCAACCGTATCGGCGAGCTGATGCCCTTTGCTCAAAAAATCAAGGGCCTGAAGATGCGCAAACCCTGGAGCGCGGATGCGGCACCGGTACGGGCGGTTCGACCCATCGGAGACCAGATACACGCCAAATTCGCCCTTGGGGGCTTCTACGGCTGTATAGGTTTCCCCCGCCGGCACGTGATACCCTTCGGTGAAGAGCTTGAAATGATGGATAAGCGCCTCCATCGAGGATTTCATTTCCGCGCGCGGCGGCGGAGAAATTTTATAATCATCGACCTTCACCTTGCCAGACGGCAAATTTGAAAGCGCCTGCTTCATGATTTTGAGGGACTCATCCATCTCCGCCATGCGCACCAGATACCGTGCGTAACAATCGCCCGTTTTTCCGACGGGAATGTCAAAATCAAAATCCTCATACGAATCATAGGGCTGAGATTTGCGGAGATCCCACGCCACACCCGATCCACGGAGCATCGGGCCACTAAAGCCCCAATCGAGCGCCTCTTCGCGCGTGGCCACGCCGATATCCACCGTCCGTTGTTTAAAAATCCGGTTGTTGGTGAGGAGACTCGACATATCCTTCAAAAAGGCCGGCAAGGTATCGCACCATTCCAGCATATCTTCCGCCAGCCCCGCGGGCAGATCCTGCGCCACACCGCCCGGCCGGAAATAATTGGCGTGAAGCCGCGCGCCGCACACCCGCTCGTAAAACTCCATCCCCTTTTCGCGCTCCTCAAAGCCCCAGAGTGCGGGGGTCAGCGCGCCTACATCAATCGCAAAAGTGGTGATATTGAGGATATGATTCAAAATCCGCCCCAGCTCCGCAAAGGCCACGCGGATATATTGCGCGCGTTTGGGCGGCGTGATGCCGAGCAATTTTTCAACCGCCAGCGCGAACACATGTTCCTGATTCATCGGGCACACGTAATCCAGCCGGTCAAAATACGGCAAAGCCTGCATATAGGTCTTGTGCTCGATCAGCTTTTCTGTGCCGCGATGAAGCAAACCGATATGCGGATCGGCACGCTCCACAATTTCCCCATCCATCTCAAGGACAAGCCGCAAAACCCCGTGCGCGGCGGGGTGCTGTGGCCCGAAATTCATCGTATAGGGCTTGATATGGGTTTCGGGGGCGATGTCGGGGTTTTGCACGTGTTTCAAAGTCATGATTCATTTACCGCCAAGTCGCCAAGATCGCCAAGGTTATTTCTCAGCACCACCCTTTTAATACCCTGTTTTAAAAGAGGCATGTTAAAATTTATGAGAAGACCCAGACGTTTTCCAGACAATTTCATATAAGTCAAAATTTGTGCCTCATGAACAGGAAGTAATTTCTCTACAGATTTCAATTCTATAATAACCCTGCCGCCGACCAGAAAATCAACACGTAAATCATATTCAAGTTTCTCGTCCTCATAAAAAAGCGGAAAGGATTTTTGTCGCTCATACTCGATAGAGCGGTTGGAAAGCTCCCTGCAAAGACAAGCTTCATAGATACCTTCTAAAAGCCCTGGCCCCATAAGCTTATGAACCTTAAGCGAAGCATCAATAACTTGCTTGGCAAGCTGGTCTTCCCTGAAATCTTCTTGGGTAATGCTGTCCATGCTCAAATCTTCTTGGCGTCCTTTGCGCCTTGGCGGTGTAAGTTTTTATGCTCTATGCACAGGGCTTAATGTGGGTTTTTAGGACTATGTTGGTGTATATTTCAAGTCATTCTTCTACGACTTTGAGATTTCACTATACGCATATCTGATAGGCTTTCAAGAAGCTGGACAGCAAAAAATGACCGCATCACCACATTCAACCCGATGCTCTAACATCGTCATCGCGAGACCACGTTCGTGGTCGTGGCGATCCAGAAAGAACTGGATTGCTTCGTCCGCCTCTGGCGTTCTCGCAATGACGGATTTTTAACTTAAATCACTCTATCACCCATGGGATGTGTTTTCTTTTTCACGGTATTTTTGAACAACAGAGGACGCAAAGGACGTAGCGTTTTTATCGCGATATTCGGCAAAAGAGATATAAGGGGCAAAGATTTGGGGGAGGTTTTCTATAGAGCTAACGAAAAACATCATATCTTGGGCTTTTTTTTCTGAATTCTCAGATGTTAGCGGGAAGGAACTCCAGTATGCGTACACTTTTCTAATAGCTACCAAAAAATCAGAAATCTCTTTACCAAACAACAAACGAGACTTATGAGAGCCTATTCTGTAGAGAGCGTCATTAGACAAACAGCGCAAGCGATGTGCATTGTCGTTTATCTCGTCTTGTAAAAATCCCATCCTTCCCATCTGAATACAAAAATCCAAAAACGTCCAGATATTCAAATACACCTCATACCGTTTTTCAAAGAGGTCGAGGCGGAATTTTTCTCTCGTGTATTGCAGGGCTTGATAGCTAAAGCACGCAGCCAAGCTTGCCGTTAAAAAAGTTGGGAAACTTCCTTTGCTTCCGTAGTCAAAAGATGTTGCGACAAAAAAGAGTACAGTCAGAGGTAGCACCAAAAAGAATGCCGAAAGCACGGGGCAATAAAAAAGATATATTTTATAAAGAAGCCTCCTCACTTTATCCTCTCGCGCACTCTGTAGTTTAAAAATTTCTGGACTCCCGCCTACGCGGGAGTGACGACAGAAAGCCGCAACCATAATACTATCCCGCCTTCACATCCCGCCAGCCATGCGGGGGTTTAGCGGCTTTTTCATCGCCCGCCAGTTGCATTTCAGTCAAAGCCTCCCACGGGCTGACATTGTCAAACGCGCGAAAATCCTGAGTCAACTGCACGGGTTCGTACACCACGCGTTTGAGAACCTCATCATAGCGAAGCTCCACATAGCCCGTCAGCGGAAAATCCTTCCGCTGAGGGTGCCCCTCGAACCCGTAATCCGTCAAAATCCGGCGCAGATCCGTATGCCCCTCGAACGGAATGCCGTACATGTCCCAGACCTCGCGCTCGAACCACCCTGCCGCGCTATACACGCCCGTCACTGTGGGCACGAGTTCGTACTCGCCCACACGGATTTTCGCCCGCACACGGTGGTTATGCCGCAGGGACAAGAGGCTATACACGACATCGAAACGCGCCACGGCACCCCGATCCGGATAATCCGCGCCGCAGACATCCATCAGTGTTTCAAACGCGCACTCCCTGTCATCTTTCAGGAAATTCAGAACCTTGACGATATCAGCCGCCTGCACTTCGAGCACCAGTTCGTCCTTGAAAAACACATAGCCCTGCACGGCCGTCCCCAGACGTTCCTTGATCGTATCGGCCAAATCTTTCAGCGCATCCCCTGGCATGTCCTTGACTATCCTTATCGTGTCATTCTGGTATCTTCGCGCCCTATTTTTTTCTGGAGCTGGAGCAAGCCATAGACCAGAGCCTCAGCCGTGGGCGGACAGCCCGGGACATAAATATCCACAGGCACAATCCGGTCACAGCCGCGCACCACGGAATAGGAATAATGATAATATCCGCCCCCATTAGCGCAGGATCCCATCGAGATCACCCAGCGCGGCTCCGGCATCTGGTCATACACGCGGCGCAGAGCCGGTGCCATTTTATTGGTGAGCGTCCCCGCCACGATCATCACGTCGGACTGGCGGGGCGAAGGGCGCGGGATCATCCCGAAACGGTCAAGGTCATAACGGCTCATATACGCATGGATCATCTCCACCGCACAACAAGCCAGCCCGAACGTCATCGGCCACATGGAGCCCGTGCGCGCCCAGTCAAACAGCTTATCCGTCTGGGTGAGCAAAAACCCCTTTTCCTCCAGCGTCTTGGCGATGGCGGCGGGCACCACATCCTGCGTTTCCGGACGCAGAAACGGAACCGTGGTTTTCAGGTCATACGCGGGGGCGGTAACAATGTGTTTATCGTGGCTCATGTCAGCCTTCTACTCCCACTCAAGGGCTCCCTTTTTCCATTCATAGATAAAGCCTACGGTCAGCACGCCTAAAAACACCATCATCGACCAGAACCCAAACAGCCCGATTTTCCCCAAGGACACCGCCCACGGAAACAAAAACGCGATTTCCAGATCAAAGATAATAAACAACAGCGTGACCAGATAAAACCGCACATCGAATTTATGCCGCGCATCGTCAAACGCATCGAAGCCGCATTCATAGGCCGAGAGCTTTTCGGCATCGGGGCGTTGCTGGCCCATCAGATACGAGCCCAACACCATCACCACAGACATCCCGCACGCCACCGCCATAAACAGGAGGATTGGCAGATACTGGAGCAAAAAATCGGAAGAGGCCATTTGAATGTCAAAATCCTAGAGTTCAGGGATTCTTTTTAACACTCCCGCTTTGAAAAGAAAACCGGAAATCTTCCCTGCGCACGAAAAACATTCTATTTTTTTGCAGAGGTTGAAAAGAGGAAGAGATATTCCCCGTAGCCTTCCAGCGCCATGCTCTCCACAGGCACAAATCGCAAGGCGGCGGAATTGATGCAATAGCGCTTCCCGCCTTGATCCGCGGGCCCGTCATCAAATACGTGCCCCAAATGCGCATCCGAAGCGCTGGAACGCACCTCTGTACGAGGCACCCCCATTTTGAAATCATCCTTATTCTGGATCATATGATCCTTGATGGGACGGGTAAAGCTCGGCCAGCCGGTGCCGCTATCGTACTTGTCTGTAGAGGAAAACAGCGGCTCTCCCGAAATCACATCCACATAGATACCAGGGTCCTTTTTGTTCCAGTACGCGCCGGTAAAGGGTGCTTCCGTCCCGTCATGGAGCGTCACGCGTTTTTGCTCCTCCGTCAGATGCGAAGTGTCCATAGCTTTGGTTTTCGTCATGTTATGTTCCTCTCCCGCGCAAGCCTGCCCATTCAGGGGCAGAAGAAAAAATCCCCCTGTGAATATTGCAAGATACAGCGCCCATTGTTTCAACATCTTCCAAGGTCCCTCTATTTTTTGGTATGCTTTGATTTGGCGGCCATGGCCTTGAGCGCGTCTACATGCGCCTGCGAAGCCGGAGCCCGCTTACGCGGCACGCCGGAGTCCTCCAGCCCAAACACGGTGGCATCAGCCGCAGCCACGGCCTTCAAAAGCTCCATCCCGAAGCTGTCTTTCTTACCTGTTTTGGGCTTATCGGAAGTATCGGACACCGTTTTTTTGGAAAGCTTTACACCGAACCGCGCCGTATCGGCGCGCCCAGAGGCCACACGCTCCACCTGATACGCCACAATGCCCGATAAATGCGGCTTAGCGAGTGCGTACAGGAGGATTTCATCCTCCGCCGCCCACGCGATGATTTTCTGGCGGGCCTTACCCTCGTTCCCTTTCGAGAGATCCAAGGCTTTTTTGATCTTGTTTTCGGCGTATTCCAGCGACATGGCTTTTCTCCCTGTTTAACGCGCCCTTGTGCGTCCTCCAGCATGCCATAATTTACAGGACAGGGAAAGTTTTGAATTTCTACGAAAATACACACTGGTCACAAAAGATTTTTTACAATTAAAATCAACAGAATAAGAAAAAACATTTCTTATTCCCTCAGGTCGCATGGTATAATTCATATATATATATTTAATGGAAACTGTCTGTGCCAATGAAGCTCGAAACAAAACTCGGCGATCAATTTAAAGACCCCTCGCAAGCAGACTTCAATCTTGTCCTCTCGCCAGAGGAACTCATCAAGTTGGATGAAATTCTGAAGGCTGGCATTACAACAGACCCCATTATCAGAAATGTCCCTCAGCAGGACACAGAAGCCCTCTCGCAAAAAATTTCCCGTATAAGGGCCCTACCCCTTGAGCATGAAATCAATATAACCTTTTCCCGCATAGAGCTTTCACAGATAGATTCCATTGCGGACTCCATTTGCGTGCAGGGCATGGAAGGCTACGCCCCTCATCTGATGCACTTTTTTCCAGATGAAGAGGCTTTGGATCAATTCACAGATGAAATACAGGACGTATACCAGAAGAGTTGTTTACCTTAAGGCACAAAGAGGCCCCAAACATGGCAGAAACAATAGGCGATTTGAAGGACGTTATTGAGCGGATAGTACCCCACGCCGAACAAGAAGATCATTACGGTGATTTTCTTGAGCCGAAAAGAGGGCCCACACTCCAAGGCAACAGCCCAAGCGACATCAGGCAACATATCTATAACATTTTAAATGATCCAGATACGAAAGGGTTTACAGCCACAAATGATGGCCAAAAAATGTATTTCTATCATGAAAAAACCAATACGGTTCTTATCATTGATCCGAACGCCCCTGGTGGGGGAAGCGTTTACCGCCCCAAGACCCCCTCTCAAGGACAGAGTCATTTTAACAAACAAGTTGAAAACTGTATGAAGGACAGAGCAGATGGTAACAATACGCTCAGACTCTCAGAAAAACCAAATATTGTTACAGGCGGACTTGAAGGGGTAAAGACAGAATGGCACGCCCTGCAAACTAAACTACTACATAATGCACCTCACGTCCTATCAGAGGCTGGGAAAATCTCCAAAAACCCCTTATTTGATGTTGGCATTGGTGTTGCGGCTGGCACGCTAGCCTATGCACAAGGTGCCAGCGCCTCAGGAATTGCGCAAGCCACGGCAGGACCGCTCAACCCAGCCCCTGAAACAACGGATGCGATAATACAGGGAAAAAGCGGTACGGACATTGCCAAGGCCGCCGCAATAGATACCTCTGCCTTGGCGGGGTGTGCTGGCGGCGCAATAGCGGGCGCTAAGACCCTAGGCGCAGGCGGCGCGACTATCGGCACCTTTGTTGAACCTGTTGGCGGCACAGCCATTGGTGGCGGAATCGGAGGCGTTGTAGGCGGCGTGGGAGGGTGTATTGTGGGGGCGTGGGCCGCCTCTGGTATCACAGAAGACATCATCGCTTTTTTCTCAAGCGAGGAAACTGACACAATCCCCCTTGCGGAGATCAAAGCCCTCCTTCCTGAAAAGGCAACAACCGATATGCCGCCAGAAATTCAAGCTTTGATAGAGGCGCGCACCTCAGACGCTTTGCTTGAACGTAGCCTGCAAGAGATGAAAAATGACGGGAGTTTTGAACTCGTTGCCGCAGAACTCAAACACCAAAAAACCATACAAGAGGCCCAAACAATGCAGGCCGCAAACGAAGAAAACTACATCACCACCCCCACCCAAGCCCAAGGAAACACACGCCCTACCAGCATGATGTCTTAAAATTTACAATCCCGCCAGTTCCTCCAGCACACGCCTCACCCCCCGCACGCGCTCCGGTCCACCTTCCCACGCATGGGTGAGGACAATTTTCTGATCGGGGCGGAGTTTCACCTGCCCACGCTTGGCATTCATCCAGCCCATCAGCCCCTGCAAATTGGGCGGGGAATCCTTGTGGTAACCAATCACCGCACCTTTAGGACCCACTTCGATGGAGGCAATACCGGCCTTTTTACACTGTTGTTTCATCGCCACAATATCCAGCAAATTCACCACTTCCTCCGGCAGATCACCGAACCGGTCAATCAACTCCGCCGCGAAGTTTTCGATATCATCGGGTGTTTTCAGATCCGGCAAGCGGCGATACAAGCTCATCCGCACACCCAAATCGGGTACATAATTTTCGGGAATTAAAACAGACGTGCCGATAGCAATCTGCGGGCTCCAATCCTCCTCCTGCGGGATATCATTGGAAATACCCTGCCGCGCCAGCGCAACGGCTTCTTCCAGCATTTGCTGGTACAGCTCCACCCCCACTTCGCGGATATGCCCCGATTGCTGGTCGCCCAGCAAATTCCCAGCCCCCCGAATATCCATATCATGCGAGGCGAGCTGAAATCCTGCGCCGAGCGTATCCAGAGTCTCCATGACCTCTAGCCGCTTTTGCGCCTGCGGATTGAGCTTTTGAAGCGGTGGATAGGTCAGATACGCGTAGGCCCGCACCTTTGACCGCCCGATCCGCCCGCGAATTTGATACAGTTGCGCGAGGCCAAACATATCGGCGCGGTGGATAATCATGGTGTTGGCAGTGGGGATATCAATCCCGCTCTCGATGATATTCGTGGCGAGGAGCACATCATACTGCCCGTCATAAAAGGCCGTCATGCGGTCTTCCAGTTCTGTCGGGGTCATCTGCCCATGCGCGGTGATGAGCTTCACCTCCGGCACAAGGTCCTTAAGCATGGTTTCCAGATCGGCCATATCCGCAATACGCGGGCACACGTAAAAACTCTGCCCGCCGCGGTAATGTTCCCGCAAAAGCGCATCACGCACCACCATCCCGTCAAACGGCATCACAAAGGTCCGCACCGCAAGCCGGTCCACTGGCGGCGTGGTGATCAGGCTCATTTCCTTCACCCCTGTCAAGGACATCTGGAGCGTGCGGGGAATCGGCGTAGCAGTAAGAGTCAAGACATGCACGTTGTTTTTGAGTTCTTTCAAGCGCTCCTTCTGCTTGACCCCGAATTTTTGTTCTTCGTCCACGATCAGCAATCCCAGATTGGAAAATTTCATGCCCTCCGCAAAGAGCGCGTGCGTACCGATCACAATGTGCACAGCCCCCTCTGCCAGCCCCTCTTTGGTCAGCTTCGCATCCCGCACATTCACCATGCGGGAGAGTTGCCCGATCCGCAGGCCCGTCCCTGCAAAGCGTTTCTGGAAGTTGTTGAAATGTTGCCGTGCCAGCAGGGTTGTCGGCACCACCACGGCCACCTGCGCCCCCGCCATAGCCGCCACGTAAGCCGCCCGCAAAGCGACTTCCGTTTTTCCGAACCCCACATCCCCGCACACAAGCCGGTCCATCGGGTGATCCGCCGCCAGACTTTCCAGCACCTCCGTAATGGCACGATCCTGATCTTCCGTCTCTGCATAGGGGAACTTGCTGGCAAAACCGTTATAAAGCTCCGGCGCGATTTCGAGGGATTCTGTGCGCTTGAGCAAACGCTCTGCGGCGATTTTCAGCAAGCCTTCTGCCATCACCATCAAATCTTTTTTCACGCGGGCTTTGCGTGCCTGCCACCCTGCTCCGCCGAGCCTGTCCAGTTGCACTGTACCTTCATCCGCACCAAAACGGGACAGAACCTCGATATTCACCACAGGCACATAAAGCTTGTCCCCACCCGCATATTCAATCTTGAGACAATCATGAAACACTTTGCCGGCCTGCACGGTTTCCAGTTTCAGAAATTTTCCGACCCCGTGATCCACATGCACGACCAGATCCCCTTCATCCAGCGATGACACCTCACGCAGGAAATTATCAGCCTTTTTCTTGCGTCCGGATTTTCGGACAAGACGGTCACCGAGAATATCCGCCTCTGTCAGCACGGCCAGATCGCCTGCCACAAAGCCATGCTCAAGAGGCAGGACGGATATACCTGTTTCCAAAGGTTTGAGCTTTTTAAGATCCTCAGCACCATGACAGAGGATCATTCCGCCGATCCCCGCCGATTCCATCATGGTCCGAAGCCGTTGCAAGGCCCCCTCGCTGTAACACACAATCAGGATTTTACGGCATAATGCCCCCTCCTCCCCTCTGGGGAGAGCCTCTCTATCCTGCCCCCTCTCCCCTCTGGAGAGAGGGGCTGTGTTGTAGTCTTTTTTATCTCCCATCCTCAAATGCAAAATATGCTTCCGGAGTTCCCCCATCACATCCCCATCGGGAAGACTTCTGATATCGGCAAAATCACGGCCCTTTTTCGCGCCCATACTGTCTTCGCGGGAAATATCCGGCGCCTGAAAAGGCGAAAAGCCCACAGCGCCTTCCAGCCATCCCGCCAGTTCTTCCTGCGGGATATAAAGCGCTTCAGGGCGCAGGGGATGATACACAGCCCCAGACATGACGGCTTGCTCCCTACCCTTGGTTTTCCCTGCCAACTCAAGTGTTTTACGCGCCTCATAAAAATCTGCAATCTGTGTCAGACGCTCCCCATAGGCCTCTTGCGCGTGATAATCCAGCGTAACCATTCTGCGCGGCAGATAATCAAACACTGTTTCCAGCCCTTCGTAGAACAGAGGCATCCAGTGATCCATCCCGTTATAGCGCCGCCCTTCGGACACGGCTTCGTAGAGGGGATCACCGCGCTGGACGACCCCGAAGGCCTCCCTATACCCTGACCGAAACCGTTCAATCGTTTCCTCGTTCAGGGAAAATTCCCCCGCCGGATAGAGCATAAATTCCTTCACCGGATCGAGCGTTCTTTGTGTATCAGGATCAAATGTGCGAAGCGATTCGATCTCGTCTCCGAATAAATCCATCCGAAAGGGTTTTTCAACACCGGAAGGAAACAGATCCACGATCCCGCCGCGCAGGGCGTACTCGCCCATTTCCCGTACCGTTTCAGTACGGCTATAGCCCTTCTCACTGAGCAGATTTTGCAAATGAGCGCTATCGAGCCGCCCGCCCTTTCGGATCAACAGCGACCCTTCCGCCAAGGCTTTGTACGGCATAACGCGCTGGGAAACAGCATTGATCGTTGTCAGCACAAGGCGCGGAAAACGCTCTTTCTGGGCTTCCCATACCTGCAACCGCGCCAGCGCAGACACCCGACGGGCCACAATATCGCCATTGGGCGAAACACGGTCATAGGGCAGACAATCCCACGCCGGAAAATCGACAACCTGCACGTCAGGTGCAAAATATGCCAACAGGGCATTGAGCGTGGCAACACGGCTATCATCCAGCGCTACATGAAGCACAACCTGATCCGTCCGCATCGCTGTGCGCGCCTGATCTGCTAAAATCCGCGCATCCTGCCCCTCCGGCGCACCGAAAATCATTGTACGGGCATGCGGTGTGATCTCTGGAAGTCCCTTCATACGCTGTTTCTTGTCTTCTTTTGCATTTATCCCTGCAACGGATGTTGTAATGTGCGACCTTTTTATATATATGTTTTGCGTTCAGTCAAAGGATCAATGCGATGATATTGCCAGTACAAAAGAAAACAGAAACACCCGAAACACAAGCCGCATACGAGGCCCCCAATCCGGACCTTCTCAAAAATGCCGTGCATGAACATGCCGCCATCAGCAAGCGCGGCTTTTTGGAACGCCTGTTTACCTTTTGTTTCAAGGGCTTTGTATACCCCCAGATCTGGGAAGATCCCGAAGTGGATCTGGCGGCACTCAAGCTCGATAAAACCAGCCGGATCATGACGATTGCGTCCGGCGGATGTAATGTTATGAATTACCTCACCGAAAGTCCGGAAGCTGTAAAAGCTATTGACCTGAATCCCGCGCACGTGGCTCTGGGCCGCCTCAAAATCGCGGCCATCAAACACTTACCGGACTATGAAAGCTTTTTCCTGTTCTTCGGCCATGCGGACGACAAGCGCAATATCGAAAATTACGAAAAATACATCGCGCCCCATCTGGATCAGTTCTCCCGCAACTATTGGGAGGCTTGGACCCCCTTCCGCGGTAAACGTATCAATTATTTCACAAAAAATCTTTACCAGTTCGGTTTGCTCGGCCGTTTTATTTCCGCCGTTCATATTCTCTCAAAATTTTATGGAGAAGACCCCAAAGACATCCTGACAGCCAAAACCATGGAAGAACAGTCAGAAATTTTTAACCGGACACTGGGCCCCATCTTCGACAAGCCCTTTGTCAAATGGATTTGCAATATGCCACCGGCCCTGTATGGCCTTGGGATTCCCCCTTCACAGTTTGATGACCTGAAAGACGCGGCGCATGGGGATGTTGCCAGTTTGCTGAAAGAACGTCTGCGCCGTCTGGCCTGCGACTTCCCGATTGATGAAAACTATTTCGCATGGCAGGCGTTCGGACGTGGTTATGACAAGGAAAATAAAAAGGCTGTCCCGCGCTACCTCAGCAAGAAAAATTATGAAATCCTCAAGAAAAACGCAGACAAGGTGGAAGTCCATCACACCTCCATCACCAGCTTTCTGCAATCTCAAACGCCGCAATCTTTGGATTGCTATGTCTTTTTGGATGCACAGGACTGGATGAACGATGCCCAGCTCAATATTCTATGGACGGAAGTGCTCCGCACGGCCAGACCTGGCGCCCGCGTGATCTTCCGGACCGCCGGCATGGAAAGTCCGCTGACAGAAGCCCTGCCCGCAGAGATCCTCAACCGCTTCCATTACGACCCTTCTGCCTCGCAAGACGCTGTGAAGAAGGACCGCTCCTCGATCTATGGCGGATTCCATGTCTATACGCTGGAATCTGAAAACAGTTCGCTTAATGGCAAAACGCCGCCGAGTATCAAGGCTGTATAAACCTTTTCTCATAAAAAAGTTGAAGCATGAAATCTGCGGCACATACAGAAACAGAAGATCAGACCAAACACAATATGGATCGCATGTACCGCCTCACGCGGCATGTCTATGATCTGTCCCGCAAATATTATCTTTTAGGACGGGACCGTTTGATTGAAAACCTGAAACCCCGCGACGGTGAAGCCGTTTGCGAAGTCGGGTGCGGCACGGCACGCAACCTCATCAAGATGGCCCGCACCTACCCCAACGCCCGTTTTTACGGTCTTGATGCCTCAGACGAAATGTTAAAAACGGCGCAGGAGTCTTTGAAAAAAAATAATTTATTGGAACGCGTGCCGCTAGCTCAGGCCTATGCGCAGACCTTTGATCCACACGCGCTGTTTGCGCTCACAACACCCTTTGACAAAATCGTGTTTTCCTATGCGCTGTCCATCATACCACCGTGGAGGGAATCGATTGATCATGCCCTGACCCTCCTGCCCACCAACGGACAACTCCATATCGTGGATTTCGGCGGAATGGACAACCAGCCCGCATGGTTCCGAAAGCTTATCTTCTGGTGGCTATCCTTGTTTCACGTCTATCACAAACCCGAAATTCTGAATTACCTGAAACGGCTGGAGCTGGAAAAACGTGGCACGCTTTCCGTCCAACACCTCTATCGCGGTTATACCTATCTGGCTGTTTTTACGAAGGCCTAGGCCACAACCCTATACGCCAGAACCATCTCCAGCACATCCGACCTTACAGAATCGGGCGGAACCTCCTGCCCCGTGATCCAGTTATACAGGTCCGGATCGCTTTCCTCCAACAAGGCCTCATACGTGCCGAGCTGATCCACGGTGAATTCCGGTACAAAACGCACGGCAAAACCGCCCAAAATCAGGTCCATTTCCTTCGTCCCCCGATGACCGGAGCGGAAAATCAAACGTTTGCGGAAATTTTGGGTTGTTTCGTCCATCCCCATGGACATAGTATATTTTGATCCTGAGCGCAAATCCTGTATTACAATAAGACATGTCCAGACCCTTTGTTCTTGATCCGCTTTTCCGCCCCCTGACAACACTGTCAGGTATAGGGCCCAAAAACGCCAAGTTTCTGGAAAAACTGGTGGGCGGACCCAAACTTCTGGATCTGCTCTGGCATTTCCCGATCGAGGTCATTGACCGTCGCTTTGCACCAACCGTATCGGGCGCGCCGCATGGCACAGTCGCCACACTCACCGTCACCATTGGCAAGCATTTCCCGAACCAGAAAAAAGGCCAGCCCTATAAAATCTGGTGCCACGATGCCACAGGCACGCTTCATCTGGTGTTTTTTCATGTGCACGGCGACTGGCTGACCAAGCAATTCCCAGAAGGTTCGACCCGTATCGTAAGCGGCAAGGTGGAGTATTATAACGGCCACCCGCAAATCACCCACCCCGAAAGCGCCCTGCCCGAGGACCGCGCGAGTCTGGAAACGCTGGAGCCTGTCTACCCCCTCACCCAAGGCCTTACCAATAAGACCGTACGTAAGGCCATAGGGCATGCGCTTGAGGCTTTGCCCGTCTTGTCTGAATGGCTTGATCCCGCTCATAAAGCCCGCGAGCGCTGGAGCGCTTGGCACGATTCCCTGCGAACCCTTCAGAACATTTTAGAACCGGAAGCCCTGCGCTCCGATCATCCCGCGCGCCTTCGGCTGGCTTATGACGAGCTTTTAGCCAACCAGCTGACCCTGACCCTCGTCCGCCACCGCCAGAAAAAAAATGCCGGACGGATCTATCAGGGGGATGGACGCTTACGCAAAATACTGACAGAAACCCTGCCCTTTTCACTCACAAACGCACAAAAACAAGCCTTGAGAGAGATCGAAACCGATATGGCCACGCCTGCGCGCATGCTCCGCCTCCTGCAAGGCGATGTGGGGAGCGGCAAAACGATTGTCGCGGCGCTCGCCATGTTCAATGCCATCGAATCAGGGGCACAGGCCGCCATTATGGCCCCCACGGAAATTCTAGCACGCCAGCATGCGGACAGCTTCAAACCGTGGCTGGAGGCCACCGGTATAAAGGCCGTCACCCTCACCGGACGAGACAAAGGCAAAGCCCGTACCACGCTTTTAGCCCAGATAGCAGACGGCTCGGCCCAGATTGTTATTGGGACCCACGCCCTGTTTCAGGACGACATCAGCTTCCATAATTTGGGGCTGGCTGTCATTGACGAACAGCATCGGTTCGGCGTGCACCAAAGGCTCCAGCTCTCCGGAAAGGGCAAAGGGGTTGATATTCTTGTCATGACGGCCACGCCCATTCCCCGCACGCTGACCCTCACGGCCTATGGGGATATGGATGTGTCCCTGCTCCGTGAAAAACCACCTGGCAGGAAACCCGTGGAAACACGCCTGATCCCGCAGGAAAAACTGGAAGACATGATTGCAGGCCTTCAGCGCCAGATTGCCACAGGGGCCCGTATTTACTGGGTTTGCCCGTTGGTTGAAGAATCCGAAATCATTGACTTGTCGGCGGCCGAGGCCCGCTACGACATCCTCAAAGACATATTCGGCCCCCGAGTCGGACTGGTGCACGGACGTATGAAACCCAGCGAAAAAGATGAGGTTATGACACGATTTGCCGCAGGTGCGCTTGATATTCTGGTCGCCACCACCGTGATAGAGGTCGGGGTGAACGTGCCGGAAGCCACCATTATGGTGATCGAACATGCCGAGCGTTTTGGTCTGGCCCAACTTCACCAGCTCAGAGGCCGAGTCGGACGCGGCGGCGAAAAATCATGGTGTTTCCTCCTGTATTCTGCCCCTTTGGGCGAAACCGCGAAAGAGCGCCTGTCCGTCATGCGGGAAACCGAGGATGGCTTTGTCATCGCCGAAAAAGATCTGGCCTTGCGCGGAGCCGGCGATATTTTAGGCGTCAAACAAAGTGGTCTCCCCCTCTTTCATATCGCCGATCTGGCGGTGCACGGAGATCTTCTAGCCACGGCGCGGGATGACGCCCGCCTGATCATGGACAAGGATCCCGCGCTCCAGACAGAACGGGGGCAAGCCTTACGGACTCTGCTGTATCTCTTTGAACGGGACCAGGCGATTTCCTACCTGCGGAGTGGGTGAATTGTCTCGTTGTTCAGGGGGGGGATGAACCATCCTTGCCGTCATCCCGTTGGTATTTTGCGAAACAAAATTCACACACACGGGATTCAGAGAAGAGAACTGTGAAACGGCTCACCTACGGCCCCCTGCATTTCAAGCACGCTCCCGTGTGCGGCAGGGGTAACAAGGCCACGCACAGTGCTATGGTTATTTCAACTAAGATGCAGTCACTCCCGCGAAGGCGGGTGTCCATTTGTAATCTGCTTTTCTGGATGCCCGCCTGCGCGGGCATGACGACAGAATATGTCGAATTTTTAACTGAAACGAGTATACATCATTCTTGTTTGAACGGCCCAATCAACATCAAGGATAATATTGGCAGATCCCCCACATCGATACGGCGATAATTTACAAACCCAACACATTCATAAAGGGCCACAAACTGCTCTCGACATCTTTCTCTAAAAACATCAGCATGCAGAATTTTCAGCACGACCATGCCACCCTTCTTAACATGAAGGTTTGTCATTCCAGAATCAGGATCATCCAAATCCGTCATACAATCAATCCACGCATCCATATTCCGCCCATAAAATTCTGGAAAACCAAAAGCTTCACAAAAAACTTCATGGAATGTCTTCCAGTCAACAATTTCACTCGCGTTTATCTCTACAATTCTGATATTCACGAAAGCACCTTATTGAACAGGTCATTGAATTTTAATAAAAAATCCTCGCGAAAAAGAATCGCAAAGGAAAACAATATAACAGGAACTCAAAACAGAAAATCAAGCCGTGACGCTGACCGTTGTGGGGGTGACCTGCCCTGCCTGTGCACCGATACTCAGCGCCGCGATAGCGGCCTGCGCCGCACCGGCCCCTTGGGAAACAGCAGAAGATGGCGCAGAATGTGCTTCCTGTACCACTGTAATATCAGACCCACCCAGAACAGACAGCCCTTCTGGAATCGGCGAAGACAGGGCCTTCAATGTATTGTTTTCCCCGAATGTCGTTGGAAGCGCCTCAAAGACGGGCTGACTTTCCCGCGCCCGCAAAGTGGGCTCTGTGGGAAACTGCTGGACAACATCTCCGGTCTCCGAATCCCGCAACTGCAGAACGGCGGTGTCAAACCGCGTATCGACAGAAACATAGGGGCTGATATAAGGGGCCAAAGGCACGCGCGCCACAGTCTCGACCGCCAGCGCGTCTGCCGTAAAAGAACGGGCAACAGACACCTGCTCCGCATTACCGCGAAGGAAGGTGGCGTTGGATATCACTGCATTGACAGCTTCTATCATCTGACTTTCCTAACCGCCCAAAGCGCCCTACAATACCTCGCACCCCTGCGATTCACGGTATTTCTGACAAAACCTTAGGCATACTACCCTAGTATCATCTTAGCGAAGATCAATGCAAAAGTCAAGCAATACGAAAACTTATCAACACCCCTTTTTCATCATTTTTCAATAATTTCCCTGTCCAGCACAGGCAGGCCATGGAAAAATTTACAAAATCCGCTATAATGGACATTATAAGGATTGGCCTGATTCGCAAATCAGGCTACACTGCGTAAGAACATATGCATCGGGATGCGCCGCCCCGCCCTCCTCGGGGTTCCGGTGTTTTTCATGCCAAAATGCCGCAATTTTTACGAAGGTCGGACAGACGTGAGCAGTTTTACAGAAACATTAAAGCAACTCGGCCCTTCACGCCTTGCCATTATGGGCGCGATTCTCATCAGTATGCTCCTGTTCTTCATCTTTGTTTCTATGCGGATTTCGACCCCTGAAATGAAGCTCCTGTACAGCGATCTGTCCCCGACCGATTCCGGTGCCATGGCGGCAAAGCTGGAAAGCGCACAGATCCCGTACGATGTTTCTGTGGACGGCACACGAATTACAGTCCCGAAAAACGAAATTGGAAAAGCCCGCATTCTTTTAGCCGAAGCGGGATTGCCCAATGGAGGCTCCCTCGGCTACGAACTCTTTGACAAGCAATCGGGCTTCGGGACCACGAACTTTGTCCAGAATGTCAATCAGGTGCGGGCGCTGGAAGGCGAGCTGGCCCGTACAATCAGCTCTTTGGAAAACGTCCGGAGCGCCCGCATTCACCTCGTTCTCCCGCAAAGAGAACTTTTTGCCAAGGAAACCCGCCCCTCCAGCGCGAGCGTCTATCTGGGCATCCGGCCCGGCGCCCGACTGGAGCGCGAGAACATTTATGCCATACAGTCCCTTGTCGCCTCTGCCGTCCCCGATCTCAAGGCTGACAAGGTCACGATTATCGACAATGACGGGAATCTGCTGGCCAACGGCAGTGGAGATGATGACGAATCCACCGTGATGGCGGCCAAGACGGAAGATCTGCGGCGCAATTACGAAACCCGCCTCACGGAAAAAATAGAAGATCAGGTCAGCAGGGTTGTCGGCTTCGGGAACGTACGGGCGATCGTCACGGCGGAGATGAATTTTGACCGGATCAGCACCAATGAAGAGCTATTTGACCCCGAGGGACAAGTGATCCGCTCCTCCCAAACAACGTCTGAAAACGGTCTGGAGCGGGAGGCCGTCCCCGAGGATGTGAGTGTCAAAAACAATCTGCCCGGAGTGGGCGGCAATCTCCTGACGGACCAGAAACCTTCTGCTGAAAACAACAAGACCGAGGAGGTCACAAACTTTGAGATCAGCAAAACCATCCGGAGCACCGTGCGGGAAGTGGGGGAGGTCAAGCGGCTGTCGATTGCCCTGCTCGTGGATGGTCAGTACACAAAGGATGCGGAAGGCAAGGAAACCTATAAGGAACGCTCGCCGGAAGAACTCAAACAAATTGAGGAACTGGTCAAGAGCGCTTCGGGGTACGATGCCAAACGGGGCGATTCTATCACGATCAAAAACATGCCCTTTGCTAAAATCAACACCAGCGACGACGGCGTGGATGACAGCATGATCATGGGATTTCAAAAATCCGATCTTGTTGACGCTGGCGAAGTCCTCTTGATTGGGATCATGGTGATTCTGGTGGTCCTTCTGATTCTCCAGCCCATGGTCACGCGCCTCCTGACTCCCGACAGGGACGGCACCTCCGAAGCGGAACGTGAATTGCTGGGCGCGGGGACGAGCATGATGAATCCGGCCCTGACCGGCCCCGCCCATGACGATTACATCCCCCCCGAACCTACGGAAGAAGAAAGCCTGATCAATATTCAGGGGGTTGAAGGAAAAGTAAAATCCTCCTCGATCAAACGGGTTGAGGAAATTGTCGAGAATTATCCTGCCGAAACAGTCTCTGTCATCCGGAGCTGGATGGTGCAGGAAGGTTAGAATTTCTGGAGGTCTGCCATTTCCATTCGTGTCCGTGAAGATTACAGAACGCTCTCTGGCCCTGAAAAAGCGGCCATCCTCTTGCTGTCTTTGAGCGAGGACCAGACCGCAAAAATATTCCAGCAGATGGATGATGATGAAATCATGGAACTCTCGCAGACCATGTCGAGTCTTGGAAAAATCAGCCCGACCGTTGTCGAGCGTCTTTTTATTGAATTTGCAGAACAAATGAGTTCGACAAACTCCCTCGTCGGCACACAGGACAGCACCGCACGACTCTTGCAGAAGGCCGGTCTGGACCCCACGCGGATTGATGTCATTATGGAGGAAATCCGTGGTCCTGCAGGCCGGACCATGTGGGAAAAACTCGGGAATGTGAGTGAGGAAGTGCTGGCCTCCTTCCTCCAGAAAGAATACCCCCAGACGGTTTCTGTCGTGCTCTCCAAGGTCCAGACAGAACATGCGGCGCGGGTCTTGGCCCTCTTGCCCGAAAATTTTGCCCTCGAAGTTATTCACCGGATGCTCCGCATGGAGGCCGTGCAAAAAGATATTCTGGATGAGGTCGAGCGCACCTTGCGGCAGGAATTCATGACCAATCTGGCCAGAACCCAGCGCCGTGACAGCCATGAAATGATTGCAGAAATTTTCAACTATCTGGACCGCTCTGTCGAGGCCCGCTTTATGGAGCAACTGGAAAAATCTGTACCGGATGCGGCGGAGAAAATCCGTTCCCTCATGTTCACCTTCGAGGATCTGGCCACGCTGGATCCGGCTTCTGTTCAAACGCTTATCCGCGCAGTGGACAAGGAAAAGCTCCCTGTTGCACTAAAAGGCGCCAGCGAGACCCTCAAGGACCTGTTCTTCTCCAATATGTCGGAGCGGGCCGCAAAGATTATGAAGGAAGATATGGCCGCCATGGGCCCTGTCCGCCTGAAAGATGTCGAGGAAGCCCAGCAGTATATCGTCAACATGGCCAAGGATCTGGAGGCACGCGGCGAAATTACCATTGCCAGCGGCGATGCCGAAGACCAGATGATTTACTAGACTATTCATGTGCGTACAGGAAAGACCCCTATCTCCGTGATCACAACAGACGAAAAATTCCTTTTCAATATGCATGTGTTCGATGCGGCGCATACGGAACCCGTAGAAGAAGACCTGCCGCCCGTTTTTACAGAGGACGAACTGCTGTCTGCACAGAAAAAATCCTTTGAGGAAGGCAAAAAACAAGGCCAGACAGAGGAAAAATCCAAAAGGGACGCACACGTGATGGCCCTGCTCGCCAGTATACAGCAGAACGCCTCGGCGCTTTTCATGGCCGAACATGAACGGGAGAAGCGTTTCGAGCAGGAATCAGTTGCTCTTTCCCTCGCACTGTTCGAGAAAATTTTTCCGCTCATGGCAGAGCGATACGGTTTTGCAGAACTCAGAGCAGCGCTTCAAAAAACGCTGGAAAGCCACACCGGAAAGCAAAAAATCACTCTCTTTGTCCAGCCCGATTTCGTGGCCGATATCCAGCAAGCCCTCCAATCCCTGCAGGCACACACACCGGATCTGTCCTTTACCATCACGCAGGACCCTGCCCTGACGTCTGGCGCCAGTCGCGTGAAATGGGATGACGGAGGCACCTTGCGGGATATCGGGGCACTGGCGCAGGAGATCACACAAATCCTGAAAGAGACCCTTGCAGGTTACGACACAAAAAGCGATGATGGAACAGGCGCGCGTATCACAGAACAACCTCGGGGAGAGCCGCAATGAGTGAAGAAACACAGAACAACCAGAACGATGTTGACAACATGTTCGGCGCAGGACCGGCTGAAAAGCCGATGGGCCTGAATAAAATCGAGGCTACGGAAGGCGCTGAAATTTCCATGGATCGCCAGTACGCTGTGGGTGAAGCCATGGCGGGCGATGTGACCGCCATTTATGAAATCCCTGTCCAGATTTCCGCCGTGCTCGGGCGTTCCACCATGCAGGTCAGCCAGCTCCTGAAGCTCGGACGGGGCGCGGTCGTGGAGCTGGACCGCAAGGTCGGAGAGGCCATAGACATCTACGTCAACAACCGCCTTGTCGCACGTGGCGAAGTCGTGGTCGTGGAAGACAAGCTCGGGGTCACCATGACGGAAATCGTTAAATCGGACCGGAGCAGTTAGGCTCTCCGGCCCGCCCCCCCATGACACAAAAACAGACGTTTCCCTATTTTGTATTTCTCAAAAAATTGGTGCTTTGTATTGCCTTGGTCTATTGCGGCCTTGTGCTGGTGCTTTATTTCATGCAACGCCGTTTTATTTATGTCCCTGTAAAGGGCCTGCCCACAGAGATTACGATGAGCGGCCATGGTATCTTCCATGATTTTCCGGTGACAACCCAAGACAATCTGCCCTTAAGGGGCTGGATGATTTCTCCCCAAGAACACAGCGATTCTGTTTTGCTCTTCTTTCATGGCAATGGCGGGAATATTTCGCATCGTCTTGAAAAAATTACGCCCTATGTCCAGGCTGGCTATCACGTGCTCCTCGCGGAATACAGAGGATATGGCGATAACGCCGGAGAGCCCACAGAAGAAGGCCTGTACCAGGATGCCAGAGCCTATTACGAGGCCCTTATCACACTGGGTTTCAAGCCCGAGCATATCATCCTCCATGGCGAATCGCTGGGCACGGGCGTGGCGGTGCAACTGGCTTCCGAAAAAACCGTGGGCGCGCTCGTCCTCGAAACACCATATGCGCGGCTGTCTGATCCCGCCCGAAAGAAATACCCTTTTATCCCCTTCATTGAGGCCATCATGCACGACACATTTGCTTCAGAGGAAAAAATTGCGAAGATGGGCATGCCCAAACTCTTCCTGATTGCCGGAAAAGACGAAGTTTTAGGGCCAGAAACAGGTCTGGCCCTGTACGAAAAAGCGCCAGAGCCCAAAACCATAAAAACTTTTGAACAGGCCACCCATAATACGCTATACCAGTATGGGGCGCAGGCAGATGTCTTGCGCTTTGTGTCAGCGTTTCGGGATAATACACCCGTGTCCAAACACTAACACCCATCACACGCTCTATTGTGAAAAGGAATGTCTATGCGTCTTATGATTATCGGCCAGCTCGAAGGCTATATCTCCCAAGCCGGAAAAATCGCCCTGCAAAAAGGGGCCAAGGTCATCCATTGCGAGGATACGGAGCAAGCTATTGGCGCGCTCCTCAACGGACGAGGAGCCGATCTGGCCATGGTGGACGTGAAGCAAAAAATCCGAGAATTTGTTACACGCCTAGAAGCCGAGCGCATTCACATGCCCGTTATTGCCTGCGGAATCGGCACGGATGCCCGCGCCGCCGTGAAGGCCATTGAGCAAGGCGCGAAGGAATACGTCCCCCTGCCCCCCGATGCAGATTTGATTGCCGCTGTGCTCTCCGCCGTGACGGAGGATCAACACGCGATGATTGCCTCTGACCCTTCCATGCAAAAAGTAGTCGCGCTGGCCGATAAAATCGCGCCCAGCGATGCCACCATCCTTGTTACCGGAGAATCCGGCACGGGGAAAGAGGTCATGAGCCAGTACATCCACCGCAAATCCAAGCGCAAGGACGGCCCCTTTATCGCCGTCAACTGTGCGGCCATTCCCGAAAATCTTCTGGAATCTGAATTGTTCGGCCATGAAAAAGGGGCCTTTACCGGCGCAACAGGCAGACGTATCGGGAAATTCGAGGAAGCCGACAAAGGTACGCTCTTGCTGGACGAAGTGAGCGAAATGCATCCTGCCCTTCAGGCCAAGCTCCTGCGCGCCCTTCAGGAGCGTGAAATCACACGCGTGGGAAGCAACGATTCCGTTAAAGTCGATGTGCGTATCATTGCGACGTCCAACCGGAACCTCGAACAATCGGTGCAGAAGGGCGATTTTCGGGAGGATCTGTATTTCCGCCTCAACGTGGTCAATCTGGGCTTACCGGCCCTGCGGGAGCGCCCCAGCGATATCGTCGCGCTGGCCCAGTTTTTTGCCGATAAATATGCACTGGCCAATGGCATGCCCAAGAAAAAACTCTCTGCTCCCGCGCAAGCCAAGCTCAAAGCCTATGGCTGGCGCGGAAATATCCGCGAGCTGGAAAACACCATGCACCGCGCCATTTTGGTTTCCATGGATGATGAAATGGAACCCGAAGCCATCCATGTGCAGGAAAGTGCATTCTCTCCGGCCGCGCCTAAAACAACAGCGCCGCTTTCGCCCGCCAGTACGCCCTCGAAATCCGTACAAAATCCTGGCGGCGTGGAAGTACTGGTGGGTAGAACCATCGCCGAAGTCGAACGGGATATGATCATCAACACGCTGGAGCACTGCCTCGGCAACCGGACCCATGCCGCCAATATTCTGGGGATTTCCATCCGCACCCTGCGCAACAAACTCCACCAGTACAAGGATGAAGGCCTCTCCCTCCCTGCCTCCGCGGGCGGAGAGGGGTAATATTTCAAAATCTTGGTGCGTCATCGCGAGGCTCTGGAAAGAGCCGTGGCGATCCAGAGCGGTAAAGATATGGATTGCTTCGTTGGCTTCGCCGCCTCGCAATGACGGATTTTTAAGGGAAGTAACTAAAAATCGAGACCATTTTGAGGCGTTTCCTCGGTTTCCAGACTCCACCCCTTCCACTCGTTCAACAATTCAAACCGGTATTCCGGCACGGCCTTTTGCAATTGCCGGAAAGAGATCATCTCCGGATTGGGGCAATGCTGGCACCGGCCGACAAATCCCACACGGACAACCTCATCGGGGTTTTCAATCGGCGCGACAATAATAGAGCCTCCATCAGCCACAACATGTTCGGCCGCATGCATCTGGATTTTCCGGTAGAGGTCCCGATTGAGCGCACTCACCGGTTTGATCACCGCAAAGCCTTCATTTTCGGCCAGTTGATTGACCGGCTCGCAAAAACCGCCATCGTACAAAAAGCACGAGCGCAGTGACCCTGGCAACGATTGCGGTACGTTTTGGGCTCCGCCCACACGCCCCTCCTTCGTGACAAACCATTTATCATGGTACAGCCCGCCATAGCCCATCCGTTTTTCATTCCAGAGCTTAGCCTTTGCGTTGGGCTGTGGCCCTTGCCCCCACGGAAAGGGCCGCCCTAAATTCGCACTCAGCACATCCGACACCGAAGCCAGATGACACCCCTCCGGCACATCATCCAACGGAGTCCGGCAAATCGCCTTGTCGCCAGGGGGTAATAACAACCAGTTTTCCAAATCATTTGCGTCTTTCATAACAATCCTCCGTTTTAAGGTTTCGTACTGTCTATACTTTTTTGAAAAAATGTGTAAGAGTGTCGTGGCAAGTCGACAACATGGAGCAAGACCCTACGTGCTGGAAAATATTTTGAAGGCGCTGGATGTGACAGGAGACGAGGCCCGCACGTATCTGGCGCTCCTTGAGCACGTCAAGCCTGTGACGGCCGGCACGCTCTCCAAACAGCTCGGGCTGGCGCGGGCTTCTCTTTACGGCTATCTCGGCCGCCTGCAGGATAAAGGGCTCGTCCGGCAATCCCAACAGAGCAACATCAAGACCTTTTATCCGGAAGACCCGAAAAAGATAGATCTGCTCTTCAAAAGGGAAATTGAAACGCTCGAGAAATCACGGAAAATTTTTCAAAACATTCTTCCCACGCTCCAGAGCAAAACACAGCACGCCTTGCGCGCACCGCGCTTTACATTTTTTGAAGGTGTGGAGGGTGTTCAGCATGTGCTGAACGACATGCTTCTCTACCGCGATATTGCAACGTCATCTCTTTGGCCCATCAAAGAGATGATGGAGATTCTCTCGCCCGAATTTTTCCGCTATCACAACACAGCGCGGATCAAAAACAATATCTCCGTACGGGCCCTGTGGCCCAAAAACAGGGTGGCCAATGTGCGAAAATATCCCTTTATGGGTGGCGGCACAGGGTTCTTGCGCGAAATCCGCATTGTACCAGACACGATTGATTACACGATGGGATACTGGATTTATCAGGATAAAATCGCGTATCTGTCTTCCCGCAGGGAAAGCTTTGGCTTTATCATCGAAAGCGCGGAAATGGTGCAAACAACCCAAGCCCAGTTTGATTTTATCTGGGCACACTCCCAGAAAACCAAAGCCCAGTCCGAAGAAACAGACGCGTTTTTACAGGAGATTTCTTGACGGGAATCACCGCTCCGGCACCGCTTCAAACGTGGTGTCTTTCAGACCGGTCACACGAATTTTGGCACCAGCCGGCAAGTCCTGCGGACAGGAGACTTTCCAGTGCGAATCATCCACACGGATTTTTCCAAACCCGTTGACAATGGGCTCTTCCAGCGCAAAGACACGGCCCACATACTGCCCGCCGCGCTTATTGAGGAACGGTTCATCTGTTTCAAATGTATTAGGATGTTTTTTCTGGTAGACCCGCCAGCCCAGCGCCCCGATCACCGCCAGAACCGCCCACAACACACCTTGAATCTGCCACGACAAGGCGGGGACCATCATCGTGACGGCGCCCACGATCACAGCAGACACGCCAAACCACAGGAAGAAAAACCCCATCACAAGCACTTCGAGCACAAAGCAAACCCCCGCCACAACCCACCAGTGCCAATATTCGAGCAACGTCAGGTCAAACCCGAAGATCATTTCTTGGCACTCCCCTGACCAAAGGCTTCCTTGGCAATTTCAGCCACCCCGCCAATGGCCCCGATAACATTGGAGGCTTCAAGCGGCATGAACAGGATTTTCTGATTCGGAGAATTGGCAAACATGCCCAGCGCCTCGATATATTTCTGCGCCACAAAGTAATTCACCGCCTGCACGTTTCCGGCTGAAATGGCTTCCGACACCATCTGCGTGGCTCTGGCTTCAGCTTGTGCAGAACGCTCCCGCGCTTCGGCGTCTTTAAACGCCGCTTCCTTGCGCCCTTCGGCTTCCAAAATGGCAGACTGTTTTTCCCCTTCTGCCCGCAAAATCGCGGCTTCCCGTGCGCCGGACGCTTCCAGAACGGTCGCGCGCTTTTCACGTTCGGCCTTCATCTGGCGGCCCATCGATTCCACAAGATCCCGCGGCGGGGTAATATCCTTGATCTCGATCCGCGTGACTTTGAGCCCCCAAGGCTCTGTCGCCGCATCCACAATGCTCAGCAAACGGGCATTGATCGTATCACGCTCGGACAAGAGCTGGTCCATATCCATGGACCCCATCACCGTCCGCAAATTCGTCATCGTGAGGTTCAGCACCGCGCGCTCCAGATCCCGCACCTCATAGGCGGCCCGCGCCGCATTCAAGACCTGATAGAATACCACCCCGTCCACCTTCACAAGGGCGTTATCCTTCGTAATCACTTCCTGCGAAGGCACATCCAGCACGTTTTCCATCATGTTCATCTTGGCCCCGATGGAATCCACAAACGGCACGATAAAGTGCAGGCCAGGATCCAGCGTCATGGTGTATTTTCCGAATCGCTCCACCGTGAACTGATACCCTTGCGGCACCGACTTGATGCCCTTGAACACCAACAAAACGCACAACCCGATAAAAACAAAAACCAACGGTTCCATTGTCCCTCAAACCTTCAAAAAAACCTGAACAAAACAAGAGCATCCCCACCTTCCCTCGTCATCCCGTGGGCATTTTGCGAAAGCAAAATTCGCACGCACGGGACCCAGAAAAGAGAGCGGCTTGGCCGCTCACCTCAAACTGGACTCCCGCACTTTAAGCTTGCCTACGGCAAGCGGCGGGGGTGACTCGGAGGTGGTTATCCCTCTTGCTAATTGTACACCCCTGCGCCACACTTACAAACGCTCTTTCAAGCCCTTCCACAACTTTCAAAGTTTTTTGATCATCATCAGGCAGAGTTCATCATCTACGGGGCGAAATTCTCCGAACGCGACCTGTTGCCTGTCATACGTGACACCATAGCCATCGGGCACATACCCCAGCCCTATATAGAGTTTTTGCGGCGGACCATATGCGCTGTGTACTCCGACCCCGATCCCCATATAGTCCAGTTTTTTTTGTCGCGCCAGCCCTTCACAATGGGCTATAATCGCAGTCGCAATCCCCTTGCGTCTGTGGACGCGCAGGACATTCAAGTCCTGAATCTCCGGAAACCCCATCGTTTTGAAAAACCCGTATTTGGGGGCCCAGTTCAAAATACAATACCCAACGATCTCCTGCGCAAGACAGGCCAGAACGATATGACGCAGGCCCTCGAGCTGGTAATTGTACTGATGCGCGAAATAATCGGCATCGTGCCCCTGCCCCGCCGTCTCGGGGAATCCCTCCAGCGCGTTCAGATCTTCTGCCGTGGCAAAGCGAATCCCGAAGTTTTCCAGTTGCATCTTCATAGCCCTCTGCTTTAATATATGCCTGATGCAAAAGCAAATACCCTTTTTCGTGGCAGGCTTTCTCCTTCTCCCGTTTTGGACAGCACCGTCTTTCGGGCAGGAACGCGAATATACGCCAGGCCTGCACCACAGCACCCTCTGGCACGATCCCGCGCCACAAGACGCAACCGCAGGTTCGGATTCTCCGCTTTCAGGCTATCAAAAAACCCGTATTCCTTACCCCGCGCGCCCCCAAATCCCGCATGCCGCGCCGGTAGAACCGGAAGCCGCAGGGACGGACACCGCGCCCGATTCCCAAAAGGAGACAGCGGAAAAAATCTGGGAAAAATACAAAGCACTGGTCGCAGGCGGTTCCGATACGCCGGAGACAGAACAGACACAAGACTCGAAACACGCTACATCCCTGAACAACATGGGCACCGGTGTGGACCGTCAGGACTCTGCCCCCGCTCGCCCACCGGAACCCAGCGCCCCACAGGCCGGTATTTCCTCCGTGCTTCAGGAATGGCAAAGCAATAAAGCGGAGCAGAAGGAAATGCGCGCCAGACACTACCCCATACCCGACAATCTGAAATCGTTTCGGGCAGGACAGGGACAGAAACCATAAAACCATGTCACAGCCCTCCCCAGCCCCTTGCGTGACCGCCCCCACGACACAAACGCCTGTCGAATGCCTGTCGTACCTGCTGGACACCGATATGCGGGCAGTCAACGCGCTTATTCTGGAGCGGATGCACTCGCCGGTGGCCTTGATCCCGCAACTGGCCACTTATCTGATTGCGGCGGGCGGCAAGCGTATCCGGCCCCTTCTGACACTCGCCACCACACAGCTTTATCAAGGCGATATGACGCTGGCCCACAAGCTCTCTGCCTCTGTGGAATTTATCCATACCGCCACCTTGTTGCACGATGATGTCGCGGATGAAAGTCTGGAGCGCAGGGGGCAGGATACCGCCAATGTCGTCTTCGGCAATCAGGCCAGTGTTCTGGTCGGAGATTTTCTGTTTTCCCGCGCCTTCCAGCTCATGACGGAATGTGGCTCCATAGAAGTCCTGCGGATTTTATCCGAATCCTCTGCCATCATTGCGCAAGGAGAAGTGCTCCAGCTCACGACAGCACAAAATCTGGATACAACGCTGGAGACGTATCTGGAGGTTATCACAGCCAAAACCGCCGCACTGTTCTCTGCGGCCTGTGAAGTGGGCCCTGTGATTGCAGGGGCGCCGCCCCCGCATTGCCATGCCATGGCCCAATATGGCCTCAACATGGGGATTGCCTTCCAGATTGCCGATGACACGCTGGACTACACCGCCGAGCAAAAGACTCTCGGCAAAACGGTGGGCGATGATTTTCGGGAAGGAAAAATGACCGCGCCCGTCCTGTTTGCCCTGAAAGAGGCCGACACAAGCGAACGCGCTTTCTGGCACAGAACCATGACCCTGCGAGATCAAACCCCTACGGACCTTGCGCACGCACAGGCCCTGATTGCCGGCCACAACGCCATAAACCAGTCCATGACACTGGCCCGTCAGTACGGGGACCGTGCCGTGAACGCCCTTTCCCTCCTGCCCGAAACACCCCTCAGGCAGATTCTGGCCGATCTGGTATCCTACGCCATAACACGAAATTCCTAGGTCTGGTACAATGTCAGGATTGTCTCGAACAATGTCGCGGTGTTAAAGGGTTTGTGAAGGACTCCGATGACCCCGAGCTGACGATATTGTTCCGTCATCACGACCCTGTCTGCTCCCGTGAGAAACAGCACAGGAATCACTTCGGCGCCTTCTGTCTGCCGGAGAGCACCCAGCGTATCGGGCCCGTTCATCTCCGGCATTTTCAGATCCAGAACTATCAGATCGGGATTGAGCACCTTTACGCGGTCCAGCAGTTCCTGCCCCGATCCGCATGTGACCAGAACCCCTTGATAACCATTGCGTTCCAACGCCTCCCGAAAGATCATCCGCATATTGGGATCATCTTCGACATACACGATTCTTTCGGGAACCACTCTGCTTTCTGTTGCACTCCCAGACACGATCACACCTCTCATTTAAAAGGGGACCCTCGTCCCTCTTCTCATTCTACAGGAATTGTGACAATAGGACAAAATCCTGCGCCGGCGCAACACACCAGCGCGTGCAATGCTCCCTCTCTCAAAATCGCTTTGCTTTCGGGAAGGGTGGCCTATATGATTTGACCATGAATGAATGTTGCCATCCCCATCCCGTACAAAAACGAGGCCTTGGAATAGATTATGTCCTGTACGGTTCCCTCCTCCTGATTTTCCTCTCTCAACTTCTGGATCTGGCGCATGTACCGTTCGCAGGTTTTTCGGCCTTTGCCTCAACACAGCGCGAGATTTTGCGGGATATGTCATGGGGTCTTGCGCTCGGGATCCTTAGTGTTGGGCTGATCAACAAGGTCCCGCGGGAATATTTCACCGCCCTGATGGGACAGGGCTACAGCTTCCGCGATATTTTCAAGGCCGCCCTTGCGGGAGTCGCGCTGGATATGTGCAATCACGGCATTCTTGTGATTTCCGGAAAACTCTATGAACGCGGCCTATCCCTCCCGCAGGTCATGGCTTTTCTGATTGCCAGTCCCTGGAACTCCCTCAGCCTGACCTTTATCCTGATTTCCCTGATCGGGTGGCAATGGACCCTTGCTTTTACGCTGGCCTCCCTGCTGATCGCGGTCTTATCCGGACTGGCGGCGCGACATCTGATCTGCAAGGGGGTTCTGCCCGCCAACCCCCATAGCATTGCTATCCCAGAAAATTTTGATCTGAAAGCCGATATCCGGTCGCGCTGGAAAGCATTCCGGTTTTCCGGTCACTGGGTCAGGGACGTGCTTTTAGATGGCTGGCATGACAGCCGGATGATTCTGCGCTGGATCGTGTTCGGGGCCGTCATAGCCTCGGCCATGCATGCTTTCATTCCTGTTTCGCTTTTCAGTACATGGTTTGGCCCAAGTCTTTTCGGGCTTCTGGTCACGCTGGTGTTTACAACCCTGCTGGAGGTCTGTTCCGAAGGTTCCGTCCCTATTTCTGCTGAAATTCTTAAAACTGCGCATGCGCCTGGCAACAGCTTTGCATTTTTGATGGCAGGTGTTTCAACGGATTACACAGAAATTCTGGTGGTCAGGGAATTCACAAAAAGCTGGAAAATCGCGCTTTTTATTCCGCTTGTGACCGTTCCACAAATTCTTGTGCTCGGGGTTTTGATGAATGGCTGGTAGGTCATTCCCCTAGGGTCTACCCCTACTTCCCGTGTTTTCCTTTCCCCTTGTGTCCGCAAGGGTAGGCATTGAACAGCGCGAGGGCCACCGCGGGTGCGGCGATAAAGGGCCCCTGATCCTGCTTGTTCCGGAAGAGATGCCGCACGACTTTCCTTTGGATTTCATACAGGCTTGTCCCTTCCGGCACGCAAAACTCCAGACTAGGCGCCGTCCCGAGGGAACTGATCAGATTGTGATAGTCCAAAATTCCGGCGATATAGGCCTGACAGGCAATATGACTGCCAGGCGAAAGCTCCTTGCCATCCTTATCACTGGCACAGACCTGCAACAGATAATCTCCTGAAAACTCTGCGGCCCTTACGGGGGGCATACACAGGCTACACAGCAAGACCCCCCACATAAAACCTTTAATGATCCGCATTGTTTTTAAGCTGTCCCAAAATGGCAAAAGGGGAATCTTCCAAACGGGGGGCAGGGCCGGTCTGCATCATCCGTTCCGGACGGTCTTCGGAAAATTTTTTCTTCTCACGGGGTGGCTTTTTATAGGCCTGCGACTCCGGTTTTTGTTTTTTCGGGAAGGGGGTTACAGTCTTATCGGCGTTCCTGATCGGCGGCTTTTTAAAGGCCGGCTTTTCAAAGGCCTTGCCCTTCTTGAGACGAAACAGCGCCAGAACAGGTTTCACGGGCGCAGAAGATGGCACAGGATCGGGCGTTTCAAGCAACGGCATTTTCTCGGGAAGAGACTCCCCTGCCGGAGATTCCAAAGATTCTACAGGCGGGGTCTCCTCCGACACAGGCGCCGCGTCCTCTTCCGGTGTAGAAATCACAGCCGCTGTCTCTTCTGCAATCTTCCTGTGCCCCATCGCCTCCAGCACCTCGTAGAGCCCTTCGATCGAACAACCCAGCCATTCGGCCATATCATGACGGGCGCGAAATGTGCCTTGCGTGGCGGAATCATAGACCGCGCTGATCACCCGCCCCAGCATATCGATCCGGATGGCCCTGCGTCCGAACACAGGGTATCCCACCGCCTGATAAAAGGCTTTTTCCTCCGCCGGACTATCGCCCACAACAAAGGACACAAGCCCGTCCTTCGGCGCCTGAACCGGCAGGGTCCTGTTATGACACACCCCCCACAACAGCGCCCGCAGACGCACCGCCGCAGGCTTGTTCAATGCGGGGATAAATACCAGCAAAGGCCCCAGAACAATTTTTTTCTGGCGCAAGGCCCGCCGGTCGTCCTGATCCAGCGTAGCAATGAGATCCTCGATCTGGGCGCGCGGCACAATACCCATGGCCTCATGTACCTGAAAGGCAATCCCTTTGGCGGGACCTTTCAGGGACGGATCGTCCGGCAACCCTGCCAGCGGTTCCAGCACCGTTGCGATATACCGCCCCAGCCAACCAGCCAGATGCTCGTGGAGCGCACCCTTATCCTGCGTTTTCGACAGGTCGGATTCCAATACCGTCAATCGGGGCTTCAAAATGTTCTCGCCCTTCACGAGAAAAGCCACAGGCTCCCCGGGCAGGGGATTGGTCGCATTGACCTGATAAAAGACCCGCCCGTCTTCCATCAATTTGAATTGTGTATCAAGTGTCTTTAACATTGCCGCTGGCACGCCTGCCCTTCACTGTGTTGTAGCCCATGAGGATTGATCGTTCCGGTATACCCCGAATACAGCCTTCTGTCCAATAAAATGCGGCTTGGAGTTTTCTGTGTTTTGTTGTTTAAATAGGCGTCTTGAACCCCTGTCCGGACTCTTTAAAAGGATTGAACCCATGCTACGCCGCCTTATCGTCCTGTTAGCCTTTCTCCTTGTTTCTCCTGTCTGTCAGGCGCAAACGCCGGACCCCCATATCGCGGAACTCAAGACCCTGTTCCAGAAAATCATGGATAACAATGCCAAGGCCGGCAGTGGCGCCACAGTACAATATGACGGCGCCCTGACCGTTGAACCCGTTCAAAATGAAGGGAAATCCTATTACGCTGTGACGATGCCCCATGCCATCATGCACTATCCGGCGGGGGATCGTCTTGAAATCGGCATGATCTCTGTCAACGTGACAGCGGGCGATTCAGCAGGCGAATGGAAAATGGCCTTTGCCATCCCCACCCCGATTCTGGGATACAACAGCGCGAATCAAGAAATCATGCGAATCGCACTGGGGACACAAAAAGCCGCAGGACTCTGGAAAGAAACGCTCGAAACCTTTTCCAAATTTGAAAGTCTCTACAAGAATGTTTCCATCGCCATCACCCCGCCAGAAGGCCAGAAGGCCCAGATTGATATCCCTTCTCTGGCCTTGAAATACAATCTGACCGAAGACGGGGCGCATCGCTGGTCGGGTCCAATGACGCTGGATCTGTTGCAGACCACATGGCGCATCCCCTCCGAAGGGATTACGGGCCATATGGATACACTCGCCGCGAATTCCACGCTCGACCAGCTTTCCCCCGAAGTCCTCAAAGCCCTCCTCTCCCAGACCCCTGATGCCGGACACCCTCCCGCACCGGATACCATGACAAAAGCGTGGAACGGCCTGAAAGGCGCTTTTTCGATTACGGGTCTACAAAGCGGTACCGTAACAGACAGTTTCGCCGTGAATACGCTCACGCTTCAACTGGGCTTTCAGGATATTTTGAGCGGCACCTTATCCGCCGATGCGCTTTTCCAGTGCGATGGCTTGAAAATCCTGCCCGTGGCCTCGCCTCTGGCTAGGCTGATACCGGAGAAAGCGCGATTCCACACCGCCTTGAAAAATGTACCGGTGGATTCCATGGCACAGTCCCTTGGCGGGGGTGTAACGGATAGCATTCAAAATCCGCAAATGGCAGGAATGGGCTTGATGATGCAGGCGCCGGCCCTCCTTGGTCAGTCGGGGACGACCTTTGAAATCGACAACACCGCCCTGTCCAATCCCCTGTACCAGATGACACTGGACAGCATCGTGAGGGCAGATCCGGCTTCCACAACCTCCGCCACGGCAGATGGCCGCCTCGCCTTCAAGGGGATCGAAAACATTCTCTCGCTTCTCCAGTCGACGGGCGTCAAAGAGCAAGTCCCGCCACAGGCCGCAAGCTTCCTGACCGCTCTCAAAACCTTCAGCCTGACACCCAACACCACCGATCCCAACACTACTCATACCTTTAGTTTCAAGATGGATCAGACAGGCGGTTTTACCATTAACGGCAAGAACGGCATGATGTTGCTTTTTAGCGGCATGGCCCCCTCGGCTCCCGCCGGAGAGACCTCGCCACCCGCCGTGCCCGTACCGTCCGTTACGCCTTGAGAATATAAGGAATGAGAGCGTTCAGGCGCAGTTGCCCTTCCCGTGAAAGACGCAAAATATCGCCCTGACGGGTCAGCCACCCCTGCCCCTCCACGATTTTCAGGCGCTCCGGATCGAGATATGTCAGCCTGTCTTCTTCCGATACCACAACACCTTCCCGCAAACGAAGCCCCATCATCAGCTTTTCCGTGAATTGCGCCTCGGCACTCAGGGCTTCAAACGGATGGGCGCCGCCCCCTGTCTCCTCGACCTTCCCGAGCCAGATTTCAGGCGCGGAATGGTCCCGCGTGGCATATTTTTGCCCCTCCAGCGTTATCCTGCCATGCGCCCCAGGCCCGATCCCGATATAATCCCCGTAATGCCAGTAAATCAGATTATGGCGGGATTCATGCCCCTCAGCCGCATGATTGGACACTTCATAGGCAGGCAAGCCGCCTGTCGCTGTTTTTTCCTGCGTCAACACGTACAAATCCGCCGCCAGTCCTTCTTCCGGCATGGTAAATTGCCCTTGGGCCTGCGCAAAATAAAACGGCGTTGTCCGTTCGATGGTCAGTTGATAAAGAGACAAATGTCCCCGTGCCAGCGCCAGAGCCTCCCCCAGTTCCATATCCCATTCTGCCAGCGTCTGCGCTGGACGCGCATAAATCAGATCAAAACTGAACCGCTCAACGGTACGGGTCAAAATCTCGATCGCTGAAACCGCCGCCTTCACCGTATGTTTCCGGCCCAAAAACGCGAGACTTTCGTCTCGCAAGGCCTGCACTCCCAAAGAAACCCGTGTCACCCCTGCCTCCGCAAAGGCAGAGAATTTTTCCTGCTCCACAGTCGAAGGATTGGCCTCCAGAGTCACTTCCCAGTCATTCGCGCAGGGCCACAACCGCCGGATTTCCGATAAAATACGCGCCACACTTTCGGGCCGCATCAGGGATGGCGTGCCGCCCCCGAAAAAAACCGAGACCACCACCCTGTCCGGCACATGAAGGGCGTACCCTTGCAAAGCCTTCAGCGTAGCCGCTTCAAAGCGTTCATGCGGGATTTCCGCCCGCACATGGACATTGAAATCACAATACGGGCATTTGGACAAACAAAAAGGCCAGTGGAAATAAAATCCCATCTGGCCCTTTGTAAAGTTTGGAGAAAAAACCCGCAAGGCGGCTTACTTCACAGTATAATCCACTTTGTTCAGAACGGCGGGGTGGATACTGGCACCCGTTGTCCCGATCGTGTTGAGCATGGATTCAAAGACAATCGGCAAACCAAAGAGCGCTCCACCGGCGGCCAGACGGATCGCCCCGTCTTTCATGGCGGTCTGCGTTGGATTTTCAACGTGATCCTTGAGCTTGAGCACACCCATCACGCCGAGCAACAACCCGATCATGTAAGACACGCCGGTAATCAGACCAGGCAGTTCCTCGATCGAAGTTGTGATGTTACGCGCAATCGTGCTGAACGTTTTTCCCGTTGCGGCATGCGCCTGCATCGGGGCAGAATATACGCCTGCAAAAAATGCGGCCTGATAAAAAAGAGACTTGTTTTTGAGTACTTTTAACATGTTAACCCTCCTAGAGATATTGTGTGAGACCGTGTATACACCAAAACGGAGATAAAAGTCAAACTTTTCATATCAGACACCCTGCAACAAGCTGTGCAAAGGCTTGCGCCCTATGGGATATCGCGTGTTTTTCCTCGGGACTCATCTCCGCAAAAGTCCTAGCACATCCCGCCGGAATAAAGACCGGATCATACCCGAATCCTCTTTCTCCACGGGGGGGAAAGGTTAAATCCCCCTCCACCCTGCCTTCAAAACAGGCCGTTTTTCCGTCCGGCCACGCCAGACAGAGCGCGCAGACAAAGGCCGCCGAACGATCCGCCGCCCCCTGCAAAGTCTCTTCCAGCCGCTTCATCGCCACGCTGAAATCCTTTTCAGGACCCGCCCAACGCGCGGAATACACCCCGGGCGCTCCGTTCAACGCCATCACAGCCAGACCGCTATCGTCAGCCAAGGCCGGTTTTCCACTCAGACGCGCCGCAGACAGGGCCTTGATTTTCGCATTTTCTATAAATGTTTCCCCTGTTTCCTCAGGCTCCGGCAGGCCCAGTTCTCCGGCAGACTGAAATGTCCTGACATACGGCCCCAGCAACGCAGAAATCTCTCGGACCTTTCCTGCGTTATGGGTGGCGATCACGAGCGGGAATTCAGTCAGTTTTTGAAACACAAGCCTATAATCCCAAAACTTTTTTCTGAAGCGCCGACAATTCTGCACAGCCCGTTTTAGCCAGATTGAGAAGCGCCAAAAACTCAACCTCGCTAAAAGGTTCCTTTTCCGCTGTGCCTTGAATTTCACATATGCCGCCCTTGCCCGTGATGACAAAATTCGCATCCGTCTCGGCGGTCGAATCCTCGTCATAGTCCAGATCCATCACCGGCACGCCACCTGAAATGCCGCAGGAAATCGCCGAAACCGTGTCGGTCACCGGAATATCCTTCATCGCACCGATTTTGACAAAATGCCGGAAGGCCAGAACCATCGCCACAAACCCACCCGTAATAGCCGCCGTGCGCGTCCCGCCATCGGCCTGAATGACATCGCAATCCACACGAATCTGCCGCTCCCCCATCGCCTTGAAATCCACAGGGGCGCGCAAAGCCCGCCCGATCAGGCGCTGGATTTCCTGCGTCCGGCCCGACTGCTTGCCCTTGGCGGCCTCGCGGTCCATCCGCGAGCCTGTCGAGCGCGGGAGCATCCCGTATTCCGCCGTGACCCAGCCCGTCCCCGTCCCCTTCATCCAGCCAGGGACCTTGTCCTCCGCCGTGGCGAGGCACAGTACATGCGTATCACCGAATTTCACCAGGCATGACCCTTCCGCATGCTTGGAGACGTTGGGGAGTATTTCAATCGCGCGGAGCTGGTCAGCCAATCGGCCAGAAGGACGGGTCATATTTGGGTATTCCTTGTTTCGTGTTTTGTACAGCGCGCAGTGTCAAGGAATACAAAAACATTGTCAATGCGGGAACACAATCGCGGATGCCGTTTCATCCCACTGATTGCCATCCCCCTTTTGTTACCTCTGCCCTCTTTTGCTCTTCCCTGTCATCCCTGCCTTCCTTTCGTCATCCCTGCGAAAGCAGGAGATGTCGGAACAACAACGGCAAAGCGTTACAACAATATCATAGGCAATTGTCAATCCGCCTCAAACCCCTTATGCTATGTTCCCAGAATGATCTCTGAACTCAACGCCCGCTCCCGCGAAGTCTTTCGCTTTATCGTCGATGCCTATTTGTCGACAGGCTCGCCCGTAGGTTCGCGGACCATTTCCACGCTCTCGGGGCTGAACCTGTCGCCCGCCAGTATCCGCAATACCATGGCGGATCTGGAGGATGCGGGATTGCTCTTCTCCCCCCATATCTCCGCCGGACGCCTGCCTACACCACAAGGCCTGCGGCTTTACATTGATGGCCTGATGCAAATCGGCGGCCTCAGTCAGGAAGAACGCACCACGCTGGAAACCACCTGCAGGGCGCGGGGCCAGAGTATTACGGATGTACTGGAGCGTTCCTCGACATTGCTGTCGGGCCTGTCGGCTTGTGCCGCTGTCGTGATTGCACCGAAGGAGGATGCCTCCTTGCGCGAAGTGCAGTTCGTGCAGATCCAGCCCCGTAAAATTCTGGTCGTGCTGGTCATGCAAAACGGGCTGATCGAAAACCGGATCATGGAGATCGACACAGACATCCCCCCGCATATCCTGACCAGTGCCGCCAATTACCTGACGGCAAAACTCAAGGGCAAAACCATTTCCGAGACAGAACAGGATATCGTGCGGGATATCCACAACAACCAGACGCATCTGGACGCCCTCGCGCAGAAACTGGTGCAGATGGGGCTGGCCCTCCCCTCCCCTACTGTGCGGGACGGGCATATTATCATTCGCGGGCAGTCCCGTATTCTCGAAGACATCAAGGCCGTAGAGGATCTGGAGCGCGCCCGCACCCTGCTCAGTTACCTCGAAGAACAGAAAAACATGCTCAAGCTTCTCGGCGCCATCGACAAGGCCGAAGGGGTCCAGATCTTTATCGGCACGGAAAACAAGATTTTCGACCAGTCCGGCTGGTCCCTTATTATCTCCCCCTATAAAAACGCGGAGAAACAGATTATCGGCGCCATCGGTGTGATCGGCCCCACCCGTCTGGATTACGACCGCATTATCCCGATGGTGGATTATACCTCCCGCCTCGTCAGCCGACTCTTTGGAAAGCCCGTGGATGAAGTGTGAATGATGCGCCTTTTTCCCTTGCCTCCCTGTTTTTTTATGGCTAAATCTGGAGGGATAGAATGAATCACGTCAGGGAATGTGGATGAAACACCGTTTAGCCTTCTGTACCGCGCTTGTGTTTGCACTGGGGTTTTTCTTTGTAACCCTTTGTGTCCCTGTCATGCGCCTGTATGCGCAATCAGAGCCCTCCGATTCCGGTGACAGCGGGGAGGAGGATATCAACGATCTTTTCGAGTTTGGCGATGACTCTTCCGACAGCGCGGATGGCGAAAAAGAGAACCCCGTCTTCAATCCCTATGACCCCAAATACCGGCCCATGGCCGCCATTGCGGCACAGGACAAAAGCGGGATCAAGTCCCTTTTGCCAAACAATTTTTATGGCCTGACTTTTTTACATGTCCCCGATGCCACCGCCAACGATCTGACTCTCCGGCTGATTACACCTGGCACCGTCAGCGGTTGCCTGAAAACGACACCAGCCAGTGTCGTTCCCAACATCATCGGGCGCTCTCTGACACTCGAACTGACAGAATCCAAAATGGAGATCGACAATTCCATTGTCCGCTATGCCCTGCATTCCTGCGATCTGACCTCCCACACTTCCATAACCGATGCCACGATCAACCTTGAGGAATTAAGACAGAAAAAAATTGAATCTCTGAGCATGACCGCGAAATCCGTGGGGCGTTTTGCCAGCCTCAAGCTGGTGATGGACACGAACAAAATCACTATCACTTCCGATATGGGCCGCTTGAACGGCAGAGCCTCTGAAAAGGCACAATGCCAAGGGGAAAACAAGCCCGAATATTGTACCTACACATATTGGCTTTACCCCAAGGGGACCTATACCCTGATATCGAACGCCCTGACCAAAAACGGGAACGACGCGCTGGTCAAACAAATCAAGGTTCTTGCGCGAAGCAAGGGACTGACCCCTCTGGAAGAAATTCTTCCGGACTTTAAAAACGAACAATACCAGCGGGATCTCGTCTATGTTGTCGATGATAAAAGCCTGTTCTCCGGCAAAGTCAAAGCACTCGATGACCGCTATCTTCTGGGGAATGTCCGCTCTTCGGAAACCTTTTACGGACCACAAGGGCCGTATGAGAGGGTCAGGGAAACCCCCGTCTATGCCAAACTGCCCGGCATTTACGAGTAAGGGGTTGGACAAAACACTGCAACGAGAGTATCTGGCAAGACATGAGCACACACCATAACCCCGCCTCCGGCGAAACACCATCACAAGGCGCCCCGCAGGAAACCCTTTCGGAGCGCTCCGCCCGTCTGGAAGCCGAAGCAAAAGCCTTTTCGGAAAACACCCTGTCTGCACAGGGTGAAAGCGCCGCCGACACGTCACAGGGCCAAAATCCACTGCCCCCGTCACCGGACAACACCGCAGAACTTCAACAGCAACTTGACGCCATGCGGGATCAGATGATCCGCGCCGTGGCAGAAGCCGACAATATCCGCAAGCGCGCAGTTAAGGAACGGGAAGACACGGCCAAATACGCTATTGCCTCCTTTGCCAGGGATCTTCTGGATGTCTCCGACAATCTCAGGCGGGCACTGGAGGCCATGCCCACCGACCTGCTGGAACAAGACCCCCGTTTGAAAAACCTGATCGACGGGATCGGAGCCACCGAGCGAACATTGCTCAAAACATTTGAAAAGCATGGTATTACAAGAATCGATCCCCTGCATGAAATTTTCAACCCCAATTACCACGAGGTCATGTTTGAAGCTCCTTTGCCTGGAAAACAAGCTGGCACGGTGATCCAGATTCTCGAATCGGGGTATCTCTTGCATGACCGTCTTTTACGCCCTGCGCGTGTAGGCGTTGTCAAGGACGATGGTGCGCCCCCTTCCCCTCTATCGGGCGGTCATATTGACACACAGGCCTGAAAAGAATAAGGGGAATGGCTTGAAAAACAGAAAGTAACGCTCTATATAGGAGGTTCGGGAACATAACCACGTTGCGGTTGATAAAACCGCAGGGGCCTTTTTGGGGCCTGAACGAAACAATACAGTAGCAATCATACAAGAGGACACAATGAGCAAAATTATCGGTATTGATCTGGGGACAACCAATTCCTGTGTAGCGGTCATGGACGGCAAGGAAGCCCGAATCATTGAAAACGCCGAAGGCGCACGGACGACCCCCTCGATGGTGGCCTTCTCCAAAACCGGCGAGCGTCTGGTCGGGCAATCCGCCAAACGTCAGGCTGTCACCAATCCCGAAAACACCCTTTACGCTAGCAAACGCCTCATCGGGCGGCGCTACAACGATCCACAGGTCAAGGAACTCGCCAGTAAAGCGCCTTTCAAAATTATAGAGGGCGATAACGGCGATGCGTGGGTCGAGATCAATGGCGAAAAGCTTGCACCTTCGCAAATTGCCGCGATGATCCTCCAGAAAATGAAGGAAACAGCCGAGGCCTTTTTGGGAGAAAAAGTCACAAAGGCCGTGATCACCGTGCCGGCCTACTTCAACGATTCCCAAAGACAGGCGACAAAGGATGCGGGCCGGATCGCAGGACTGGAGGTGGAGCGGATCATCAACGAGCCCACGGCCGCCGCACTGGCCTACGGTCTGGACAAACAAAGTTCCGGCATTATTGTGGTCTATGACCTTGGGGGCGGGACGTTTGACGTGTCCATTCTTGAAATCGGGGACGGTGTCTTTGAAGTCAAGGCCACGAACGGGGATACCTTCCTCGGCGGGGAGGATTTTGACCTGCGGATCATTGACTATCTTGCGGATGAGTTCAAAAAACAGCAAGGCATTGATCTCCGGCAGGACAAACTGGCCCTCCAGCGTCTGAAAGAAGCGGCGGAAAAAGCCAAGATCGAGCTGTCTTCCACCACCCAGACTGAAGTCAACCTGCCCTTTATCACGGCCGATGCCGAAGGGCCCAAACATCTTCAGGTCCCGCTCAGCCGTGCAAAGCTTGAAAGCCTGGTGGAAGATCTGGTCAAACGCACTATCGAGCCGCTCAAGGCCGCGATGAAAGATGCCGGACTGAAATCCTCTGATATCAAGGATATCGTTCTGGTAGGCGGGATGACCCGCATGCCGAAAATCATCGAAACCGTAGAGAGCTTCTTCGGCAAACCCCCTCACAAAGGGGTGAACCCCGACGAGGTGGTGGCAGATGGCGCGGCCATTCAGGGCGGCGTCCTGCAGGGCGATGTCAAGGATGTCCTGTTGCTTGATGTTACGCCCCTTTCCTTGGGGATCGAAACACTCGGCGGCGTTTTTACCCGCCTGATCGAGCGCAACACCACCATCCCCACCAAGAAAAGTCAGGTGTTCTCCACCGCCGAAGACAGCCAGAATGCCGTCACCATCCGCGTCTTTCAGGGAGAGCGCGAAATGGCGTCCGACAACAAAATGCTGGGGCAGTTCGATCTGGTCGGTATTCCCCCTGCCCCTCGCGGCGTGCCACAAATCGAGGTCACCTTTGATATTGATGCCAACGGGATCGTGCAGGTTTCTGCCAAAGACAAGGCCACCAACAAGGAACAACAAATCCGGATTCAGGCCTCTGGCGGCCTCTCGGATGCCGATATCGAAAAAATGGTCAAGGATGCCGAAACCAATGCTGACAACGACCGGAAAAAACGGGCGCTGGTCGAAGCCAAAAACCAGGCCGAAGCCCTGATCCATGCCACACAAAAATCTCTGGAAGAGCTGGGCGCAAGCCTTCCGGATTCAGACAAGGCCCCGATTGAATCAGCCATCGCGGATCTCAAAGATGTCTTGAATGACGGCAGTGTCGAGATCATCAAGGAAAAGACAGAGCACCTTGCCAAGGTGAGCATGAAGCTGGGCGAGGTGGCCTACAGGCAGGCGCAGGAAAGCGGTGTCGGTACCCCCGATCACGAGACGCCCTCTTCCAAGCCGACCCTTTCCGATGATGATCTTCTGAACAAGGATTTTACGGATCTTGAAATCGAGGATGACGGGAACCACTAAACACTCCCCCAGCCCTTAAAAGAAAGTACACGCATTGCATGCATTTTAATAATGGCCAGTCTTTCTACGAGATCCTGAATCTTTCGCCCTCTGCCACGGACGAAGACGTAAAACGCGCCTACCGGAAACAGGCAAAAACCTATCATCCCGATCTCAATCCACAAAACAGGCGGATAGCGGAATTGCGTCTCAAGCTGATCAACGAGGCCTATGCCGGTCTGAAAACACAGCACCAAAGAGCGGCCTATAACCGTGCCTTGCGTCTGCAAGCCCGAAACGACAACGGGGAAGGTCAAACGCACCTTTTTTCCTCTCTTCTGAAATTTTTCCAGCCCGCCCCCAGACCTGCGCCAAAGGACCTGTAATCCATGAGCGAGGATCTCTACCAATTATTGGGTGTGGAAAAAACCGCCAGCGCCGATGACGTCAAAAAGGCCTACAGGAAACTGGCCATGCAGTTTCATCCGGACCAGAACAAGGACAATCCGGAAGCCGAGGAAAAATTCAAACAAATCAGCCATGCGTATGACATTTTGAAGGACGAGCAGAAACGGGCGGCATACGACCGTTACGGCGAGGCCGCCTTCAACAACGGCCCCATGGGCGGCGGCGCGGGAGGCGCGGGTTTCGGCGGCGCTTTCTCCGATATCTTCGAGGATATGTTCGGCGATTTCATGGGGGGCAGAGCCGGAAAGCAAGGTGGTTCCACACGGGGATCGGACCTGCAATACACACTGGAAATTTCTCTGGAGGATGCCTTCAAGGGGCGGGACTCCACCCTCAAAATTCCGGTCAATGACACCTGTGACCTGTGCAAAGGCTCGGGTGGTGAAGCCGGAACGAGCGCCACGGCCTGCACCACCTGCCAAGGGGCAGGGCGGGTCCGCCAACAACAGGGCTTTTTTACAATCGAACGCACCTGCCCGACCTGTAACGGGGTGGGCAATATCATCAAAAACCCCTGCAAAAAGTGTCAGGGACAGGGCCGGATCCAGAAAAACAAATCTCTCAAGGTCAAAATCCCATCCGGTGTGGATACGGGCCGGAGAATCAAAATTTCCGGCGAAGGCGAGGCAGGTTTTCAAGGTGGCCCGCACGGGGATCTCTACGTTCTAATCGCGGTGAAACCCCATAGACTTTTCAAACGCAACGGAGCCAATCTGCATTGCCGTGTGCCGGTGACGGTGACACGGGCCGCGCTGGGCGGGGATGTCGAGGTCCCCACGATCGAGGAAACCTCTGCCAAGGTCAAAATCCCCGAAGGCACCCAGACCGGTCAACAATTCCGCCTCAAAGGCAAAGGCATGAAAGTGCTCGGCTCCGAGGCGCGGGGTGATATGTTTATCGAAATTTTTGTCGAGACCCCTGTCAATCTGAACAAAAAACAGCTTGATATGCTCAGACAACTCGACAAGGATTTCTCGGACGAAAAAAATGCGGGAAAATATTCTCCGGAGGCCAGTGGCTTTTTCGGGAAAGTCCGTGAATTCTGGAATGATTTAAAAGAATAACCCTGTAAGCGAAAGAGCCTTTTCATGCAAAACCCGCCGACTCACATTGGTATTGCCGGATGCACGGGGCGCGTAGGGAGTCTGCTGATGCAGGAACTCCATTCCGGTGAGTGGAAAACGCTGGCGCTCGCGGGCGGGCTGGCGCGCAATGCCGAAAAAATCAAAACGCAGGACTTTATCACGAACGATCCGGCTGAATTGTTCGGGCGCTCCGACATTGTGATTGATTTTTCAAGCCCCATAGCCACGCGTCTCAACGCCGAACTAGCCGCAAAAACCGCGACCCCCCTGATTGTCGGCACAACGGGCCTTTCACCCGAAGACGAGGTTTTTCTGGCACAGGCCGCGCGAAAAACCTGCATTGTCTATTCCGCAAATATGAGTGTAGGCGTCAATTTACTTCTGGCGCTTGTGGAAGATGCGGCCAGACGCCTTGCTCCCGATCAATGGGATATTGAAATTTTTGAATCCCATCACAAGCACAAGGTCGATGCCCCGTCCGGCACCGCGCTGGCGATTGGCAAGGCGGCGGCGCAGGGCCGTAATGTTTCTCTCGCCGATCACAGCGTGATCTCCCGCCACGGTATCACTGGGGAACGCGATGTCGGCGATATCGGTTTTTCCGTGGCCAGAGGCGGGGATGTTGTCGGCGAACACACCGCTTTTTTCTATGGAGCGGGCGAACGATTAACGCTCAGCCATATCGCAACCAACCGTGCCCTCTTTGCCAAGGGCGCACTCCGTGCCGCCAAATGGGCCAGAGACCACAAACAAAACGGCCTTTTCAGTATGCGGGATGTTCTAGGACTCTAAAAAAGAACCCCTCACGCGGCAACACGCAACCCCTCCTCTTGCAAAATCCGGACTTTAAGGGCCGTACCCCACGCATATCCGCCAAGACTTCCATCACTTGCCAGCACACGGTGACAGGGCACACCTATTGAAACCGGATTGGACCCCACCGCGCCGCCTACAGCGCGTGAAGCGCTTGGCTGGCCAATCTCCCTGGCAACCTGCCCATATGTTACAGTTTTGCCTTTTGGAATGTCCAGTAACCGTTCCCAGACCGCATGCTGGAACGGTGTACCGTACAACACCAGCGGCACAGCCACGTCTTGCGCCAACAAGCGCCGTCCGGTCTCCTTCACAGCCCTATCATTCCGGCGCAACTGCGCCTTGGGGAAACATCGTTTCAATCGCTCTATCGCGCCGTCTTCGGAATCCAGCGTAAGAAAACCAGCCCAACAAAGCCCCTCCCCCGTTTGCCCAAGCAGGAGCCTTCCATACGGGCTCTCGACCACGCCATAGTCAATCTCAATACCCCGCAAGGCCGTTTTGGAATACATTTTCACTTTTGCATTGTGCGTGATCATATACTCTTGATACCGTATTTTTTATGAAAGCAAAAGACATATCGGAATTTTTCAAACGCCTTCAGGCACAAAACCCCTCCCCCAAAAGTGATCTGGAATGGACGAACCCCTTTACCCTTCTGGTGGCGGTGGTCTTGTCCGCGCAGGCCACGGATAGTGGGGTGAACAAAGCGACAAAAAACCTATTCCCCATTGCGGACACGCCCGAGAAAATGCGGGCGCTGGGGCTGGAGGGCTTGAAATCCCATCTCAAAACCCTCAACTTTTACAACACAAAAGCCAAAAATGTGCTGGCCCTGTGCGAGCGCCTGATGACAGAGCATCACAGTACCGTGCCCGAGACCCGCGAAGCCCTGATGGCCTTACCAGGTGTAGGCCGCAAAACAGCCAATGTTGTTTTGAATATCGTCTTTCAAGAGCCCACCATGGCGGTAGATACTCATATTTTCCGCGTAGGGAACCGTACCGGCATGGCGCAGGGAAAAAACCCCGAAGAGGTCGAGCAGGCGTTGTTAAAAGTCGTGCCCGCAGGCTTTGCCCTGCACGCCCATCACTGGCTGATTCTGCATGGCCGCTACACGTGTAAAGCCCGCGCGCCGCTCTGCGGGACATGTCCGGTTTTTGATCTGTGCGGCTGGAAAGAGAAAAAGGCTTGATAAGGGAGCACCCCTATTTGTAGAAGGCCTGCAAGTTCAGTAAATTCAAACTGGAATGAGCGCGAATAAAATCCCGTGCGCAAGCCTGCTTCACGGCAGACTCTTCGTGTTCTCCTGCCAGACGCGACCGGATTTCATAATGCACAACAGGGGCCTCCAGCGCGGTTTCCTCTTGCGTTGTAAAATAAAGGTCCAGAACGCACGCCTCGTTCCGGTACTGCCATATTGTTGTCGGGGAATCCGTGCGCACCATTTCGGGCTGGTTCAAGAGAGAGAGAATCTCAAGGCCGGAAACATCCAGAAAATTATCCGGATCCAGACTCACAGCCTGACGCAAGGTCCGCTTGCGGGAGGTCGAGACACTCTGTCCCTCCATGATCGCAGACGCCTTCATCCCCATGGACGCAAACGCCCTTCCCTTTTCCGGCTTCCAATGCTGGTGGAGAGAAAACAAAGCCATGACAATCGCACAGGCTACAAAAAAACTCAGTCTTTGATTCTTCATATGTTCCTGACATCCCGTTCTGTCGGTTCCGGATACCCTGCCCTTGCGGAAACACAGACCCTTTAAATACCATAAAACAGGGTCGCTTCAGAGAGTCCAGACAAGAACAAGGCTTTTAAAGCCTTGTTCCGGAAAAATCAAGAAAATAAGAATAAAGACACGTTTTCGCGTTTATTCTGCGGCGGCGGCCTTGCTGAACAACTCACCCTCGCTGGTGGTGTTGCCGGACTGGTTCTGGGAGGTTTCCGCCCCCTTCTGGTCCTTGCCGGATGTCAGCTTTCCCTTGGAGGTCGCCGCTGTCGAGGGCTTCTTGCCGGAAGAGGCCACAGCGGTCAGCGGGGTCAGGCGACCATCAATGACGGCCCCTGCTTCGATTTCCAGTTCCTTGTAGGAAATGGAGCCCGTGACCGTACCCGTTGCGCTGATCGTCAGGCGCCCCTGTACAGAAATATCACCTTCAAAACGGCCCGCAATATTGGCTTCGCCGATCTCAACCGTGCCATAAAACACGCCGCTCTCTGCAATATCCAGAACACTGGCCCCTTTCAGAGCGGCCTCAACCGTCCCTTCGACCAGAAGGTAATCACACGACTCAATCTCGCCGGACATGGTAATGCCAGCCCCGATCGTCAGACGACGATCGGAAGAGGTGGCCGCAGAAGAAGCGGGAGAAGGCTGTTCGGGCTGTCTCACGCCGTATCCCGTATATGTCCCGGGGTAGGCCCCTACGGGTGTCCGGACAGGCGCCTGTCCGGCGCGCTGGTAACTGCTGAGGGATACATCGCGCTCCTCGGCGGACAAGGGCGTGGAAGAATCGGTCTGACTGTTGTTGGAATCTTGCTGGCTCATGGTTTTGGGTTCCTTCGTGTAGGGTTGTGCGGCTTTGGGGGGTTCCACGGCGGGTTCAGACGTTCTGGAGGCATAGGACGAGGCGTCCTGCCGCGTTTCAGAGACCGGCGTATTATTCTGCCCTGTTCTGAATTCCGCAACACCCGGCACGGGGTCCTGACGGTATTCGGGCTGTCTCCGCATGATCGGCGGTTGTTGATCCTGTCCTTCAGATTTTACACGGTGAAACATGTTGCGCGCACCTTTCGAATGTCTAACGTCGTTTGAACTGCTTGTTGAATGGGAAAACCGTAACACGACATTTTTTCTCCCGCAAGGGCTGTTTTGCGCACGATCAAACAATCCCCTGAATTTTCTCAAAGTTTTTTTTCAGGCTCATATTTCACATCAAGCGCTAGTGAAAATAATCATGGATTTTCTGGGCCATCGCATGCGAGACACCTTCCACACGGCGCAAATCCTCGACACTGGCTTCTGCCACGCCTTTGGCCGAACCGAAGTACAACAGCAGAGCCCGCTTACGTTTGGGGCCAATCCCGCCCAGACCATCCAGCGGCGAATCAGTCAAATGTTTTTGCCGTCTGGCCCTGTGGGATCCAATCGCGTAGCGGTGCGCCTCATCCCGCAAAGTCTGGAGGTAATGCAAAACCGGTTGCTTCTCCGGCAACTGAAAGGGCGCCTGGCCCGACTGAAAAAACCATTCGCGCCCTGCATGCCTGTCAGGGCCCTTGGCAATGGCCACAAGACAGATTTTATCAAGCACATCCCTGTCAGCCAAAACCTCATGGCATGCGTTGAACTGGCCCTGCCCGCCATCAATCAGCACCAGATCCGGCCACACACCCTGCTCTGTATTGTTCCCGAAACGCCTCTGCATCACTTCGCGCATCATCCCGACATCGTCCCCCGCTACGGCCTGACGGATATTGAATTTCCGGTATTCGGCTTTTTGAAACCCTTCTTCTCCGGCCACAATCATGGCACCCACCATCAGCGTACCGGACGTGTGGCTATTGTCATAGACTTCAATTCTACAAGGCGGGGCAGACATTCCAAAGAGCTCTGCGACCTGCCCCCGCATCTCTGCCGTGTGTGTTTTCTCCGCCATGTGGCGGGCCAGCGCCCCTTGTGCATTCTGAACGGCAAAGCCCAGCATATTTTTTTTCGGACCACGCTGTGGCACTTCGAGCCGGACAGCGCGGCCTGCGCGCATCCGCAAAGCCGCCTGCAACAGGGCGTGTTCCTCGACCGCGTGGCTGAGTAAAATTTCCACCGGCACGGGTTTGTTCTCGTAAAACTGCACCAGAAAAGCCGACAAAATAGCCTCGGCAGTCTCCTCCGGTGCGTGACGCGGGAAATAGGGATGGTTCCCGTAATTGTACCCTTCCCGAAAGAAGAAGACCTGAACACACGCCTGCCCGCCCTGTATCGCCAAGGCAAAAACATCCGTTTCTTTCAACGCGGCCAGATTGACATTCTGGTGCCCCTGCACAGATGCCAGCGCTTTCAGGCGATCCCGCAAGCGGGCGGCTTCCTCGAATACCATCGCCTTGCTAGCCGCCATCATACGCGCCGAAAGTTGCCCCTGCACCGTCTGGCTCTCCCCCGAAAGGAACAGCCGCGCCTGCTCGACCTGCGCCGCATAGGACTCCCGATCCACCAGCCCGACACAAGGTGCCGTACAGCGTTTGATGTGATACTGCAGGCATGGGCGCGTGCGATGCGAAAACACTGTGTCGGAACAATTTCTTAATAGGAATATTTTTTGCAAAATCTCAAGAGTGTCATTCACCGCCCCCGCAAAAGGGCCGAAATAATGCCCTTCCCGTGTTTTGATACCCCGATGTTTGAGGACTTGCGGAAAATCATGGTCCTGCGGAATAAAAATATAAGGGAAGGATTTATCATCCCGTAACAAGATATTGAAGCGGGGTTTTAATTTTTTAATATAATTGGATTCCAGCAGGAGCGCTTCGACCTCCGTCCCCGTTTCGACAAACTCCATACGGCACGTGAGCGCCACCATCCGCTGGAGCCGCAAAGGCAGGCGGTGCGCTTGCGTATAAGACAGGACGCGCTTTTTCAAAGAGCGCGCCTTACCCACATAAAGCACATCCCCACGAGCAGACAGCATCCGGTAAACACCAGGCGTGTCCGGCAAACGGGAAGCGTAATCCCGTATTATATCCGCCCCGCTGTGTGTTTTGTGATCCATACTCGCCACACTACACCGAAAAAAATCTTGACAAAATGCCGGAATTATCAACTAATAGTTGTGTCCTGACACACACACCGCACACCATACGATATCGATGGGCCGGCACAAGGCTCCGGAAGAGTGTCCAGACGGGGATTTTCACATCACAAAAAACAAAGGGGAAACAATCACATGACATATTATGCACTGCGTTCTACTCGTGACTCTACTGTGTTATACGAGGGACATTTTCATTCCTTCGTGGCCTGTCTGGAGCAGGCCGTACGGGAAAAAACGCCTCTGCCTTCTCTTGATCTCAGCCATAAAAACCTCAGCAATGCCATGCTGGATGATGCCATTCTTCCGTATGCGGACCTGCGCCACACCAACCTGACGGGCACCAACCTCTCCGAAAGTGATCTCAAGGAGGCGAATTTTGAAGGCGCGACCCTGTACAATACCTGCCTTGCCCTCTCCAATCTCACGGCCTGTAATTTTGAAAATGCCTCGTTCGGGGCCACAGACATCCACAACACCATTCTCAGCCACGCCCGTTTTTCAACGCTCTCCTGCTTTTCTTTGGATTTTACGCACACGCGCCGCATGGAGCATTGCGAATTTATCACACCTGACGGGCAGATCTGCAAAATGTCCCGCCCGCCGATTGTCATCAGGGGACTGGGCAAAGCGCCCCTTATCCTGCTGGACGATACCGTCAGGGCGGGGCATAACAGGCTCGACCAGCACCGCCTGACCGCGCTCGCCCCGAAGCTCTCCCTGCGGGAGGTCCGGCGCAGGCTCTCCTGTCACAAATCCTGAAGCGCCACATTTAAGCGCTTGAGAAATCTGCCCTGCTATGCTTATCTCTCGGCTGTGTGGGCCCGTGGCGGAATGGTAGACGCTGCGGACTTAAAATCCGTTGACCTTTGGTCGTGGGGGTTCAAGTCCCCCCGGGCCCACCATGTTTCACCTCTTTGTATTAAAATGATTTTTTGAGATTATCTGAATTTGTATTTTTGATGAAATGCTCAATATATTGATTTGTAAAGACTTTTCTGTTTAAGTCCTGAAGGCTCTTTTTTAATACTGAATTATTTAAAGATGAATGATTTCTGTTTGCCTATCCCATGCATTTTTAAGATATTCTGCCAATAAGCGGCGATGGCAATGATGATGCGTTTTACAGGCGCACAGAAAACAGGATTCATCCACTTCGGTGGGCATAACAATATGAGCGATGTTGCGTTGCTCCATAAGCTGGATATATTGCATTTCATAATCGTTCCAGCTTATGTGATTGTTTTTGAATGGCTTTAAAATATCCTCTGATGGTGCCAACTCCTGACGATATTCATACTCTATGCCGCTTATTGCTTTTAGAAAAAATTGCAAATCTTTCTTTTTTGCAAAACCAGAAAGTTGTGACCCTGCCCATAGACGGGTATCGATCACTTTTTTTACGCCTGCGCTTTTCAATCGCCCAAAAAAGTGCTCGGCACTCGAACCTGTGAATCCAATTGTGAATATTTTTATAAACCCATCATTCATCATAGAAAAATACGCCATTACACATCAGATAACAATTGCTGTCTTTATAAACATAGGGCTTTGCCAAGCCTACTCTGACATGTGCTTTTTGTCTGTTATTCGAAATCTCTTTGTTAAAATTTTCAAACTCATTTGCAGACATAGGATCAAGAACGTCTCGGAGGTATTTGCATGTGACACGTAAATCATATGCGGATGAATCATTATCAAGCAGATTTACACGTAATTTCCCTTCTTTTTTGAAAAACATGACGTTTTTAGCTGGTACGAGGATTGCGCCTAAAGAGGGGCATTTTGTTTCAAACGGTACATATGACTTATCCTTGATGTGCCCCAAAAACGCAGAATCAATCGTTTTTGAGGCGGATGGGCTAAGATCTTTTGCAAGAGCTTTGGGATCGTTGTAATGCCTGATCACTGTAATGTTTTCATTAATGCACGTATCTTCCGTTCTGTGTGGATAATTTCTTACACCGTCACTTGGAATAACGTTGACAGTCAATGCCGCGTATTTACCAATTTTCTTTAAATCCTGATCTGTCCAGTGATGGCCATTGATCATCAAACGTTTCATTTCACCGCTGGATGGACACCAGCCTGCAACGCAAAATGTATCTTTCATGTAGGTAATGTCCGATGTGATAATATTGATTTGGTGAAAATTGTTCTCTTTTGTATTTTTCATAGGAGGCCTTCCGAAGGATGAGTGTTTTAAATTTCAAAATAAAAAAACGCCGCAGGCGAACCTGTGGCGTTTGGGATGAATATATTCCTAATAAGTTAAAATGTCAAGTCACATCTTCTCAAAACCTTCTCCCATTCCTCCATCAGCGAGAAAATCTGGTTCGTCAGGTGGTGCGGGATGCCCGCCATGTTTCACCTGAACTCTTTTGGAACGGGGTCTTGGTAAATTATCCTTTTTCCTGATAGCTACAAACACTGCGCCTTGTGTCTTAACCAGTGATCGGCGAGCACGCAGGCCATCATGGCCTCGACCACCGGCGTTCCACGCAAGCCCACGCAGGGGTCATGCCGCCCTTTGGTCACGATATCGGTTTCCATTCCCGCCTTATCTACCGTCTGAACGGGGGTGAGGATAGAGCTCGTAGGTTTGAATGCCACGCGCACTACGATATCCTGACCAGACGAAATTCCGCCTAAAATCCCGCCTGCCTTGTTATCCGTAAACACGGGTTGCCCGCCCGCCCCCGCACGCATTTCATCGGCATTTTGCTCCCCGCGCAGGGTTACGACCTCAAACCCTGCCCCGATCTCCACGCCCTTGACAGCATTGATGCTCATCATCGCCTTGGCAAGATCCGCATCCAGCTTGTCATACACGGGTGCGCCAAGGCCTGCGGGAATGCCGCTTGCCTGTACCTCCACCAGCGCACCGATGCTGGAGCCCGATTTCCGGATAGAGTCCAGATATTCCTCCCACACCGGCACGGCGAGTGCGTCCGGACACCAAAGGGGGTTTTGCTCCACCTGCGCCCAATCCCAGTTTTGACGGATGATCCCTTGCGTGCCCACCTGCACCACCGCGCCACGGATTTTGACCTGCGCGCCGATTTGCGTTTCCAGCACCTTGCGCGCCACCGCGCCGGCCGCCACGCGGCAGGCCGTTTCTCGTGCGCTGGAACGCCCGCCCCCGCGATAATCACGGATACCGTATTTCGCGTCATAGGTGAAATCCGCATGGCCCGGGCGGAATTTATCCTTGATATCGCCATAATCCTTGGACTTTTGATCGGTGTTGCGGATCAACAGCCCAATCGGCGCGCCGGTGGTAAGCCCCTCAAACACGCCGGAGAGGATTTCCACTTCATCGGCTTCCTTGCGTTGCGTGGTGTGGCGCGACTGGCCAGGTTTTCTGCGGTCCAGATAATGCTGAATATCGGCCTCCATCAACGGAATGCGCGGCGGCACGCCATCCACCACACAGCCTATCGCGGGCCCATGGCTCTCCCCGAAGGTCGTGTATTGAAACAAAGTGCCAAAACGGTTACCAGACATGGGAGTGTTCCTTTCTTATGGTGCTTTTTACCACCAAGACACGGAGACACCAAGGTTTTTCTAAAAATCGCCCCGCTTCCGTCATCCTGAGCGGCGCAAAGGATCTCGTCCCCTCGAACAGATTCTTCAGCTTCGCCTCAGAATGAAAGCGATATAGAAGAGGCTCCAGTTTCATCTGTCATCCCCCCCCCGCGGGGATCTATAAAAACCTACCCCACCTTTACCACATCTTTCTGTGCACTCAGCGTCCCGTGCTCGATAATCGCCACGGTCATGCGCGACAAACAAACCCGTTTACCCGTGGATTCCTCCGTAATGTCCGTTTGCCAGACCTGCGTACGCCGCCCGACATGGATGGGGGTGCAGGTGCCGATGACAGCCCCTTCCGTCACCGCGCGGATGTGGTTGGCGTTGATCTCCAGCCCCACGGCGCGGAAATGATCGGGGTCAATGGTCATCCACGCGGCGACAGAACCCAGCGTTTCCGCCAGCACACACGAAGCCCCGCCATGCAAAATGCCAAACGGTTGCGTGGTGCGGGAATCCACAGGCATACGGGCCTTTAAAAAATCCGGCCCCAATTCGGTAAATTCAATCCCGATATAAGCTCCCATATTGGCATTGCGCAGTCCCTCAAGATATTCAATCGTATAGGGCTTGAACCACATGGGATTTAGGCCGCCTCGCCTTTCTTGGGCGCGATAGAGGAGAGCAATTCCGCCGTTTCACCCGCCGAATCAATCGCCACCATCCCGACCGTGTGATACCCCGCATCCACGTGAAGGACCTCCCCCGTTACGCCGGACCCCAGATCGGAGAGCAAAAATAGCCCCGCACGCCCGACATCGTCAATCGTGACATTGCGTTTCAAGGGAGAGTTCAGCTCGTTCCACTTCAGGATATAACGGAAATCCCCGATTCCGCTGGCGGCCAGCGTCTTGATCGGCCCCGCAGAAATGGCGTTCACACGGATATTCTGCCCGCCCAGATCGGCGGCCAGATAGCGTACAGAAGCCTCCAGAGCGGCCTTTGCCACACCCATCACGTTATAATGCGGCATGACGCGCTCGGCCCCGTAATAGGTCAGTGTCACCAGAGAACCCCCATTTTTCATCAGCGGCACAGCACGCTTGGCAACCGATGTAAAAGAATACACAGAAATATCCATGGTTTTGAGGAAATTCCCCCGTGTTGTGTCCAGATACAGCCCATCCAGCTCGTTTTTATCGGAAAATGCAATCGCATGCACCACAAAATCCAGCCCGCCCCACGCCTTTTCAACGGCAGAAAAGGCCGCATCCACGCTCGCGTCATCCGTCACATCACAGGGCACAATAATTTGGGACCCAATCTCTTGCGCCAGCGGGCGCACACGTTTTTCCAGCGCTTCACCCTGATAGGTAAAGGCCAGCTCTGCGCCACTTTCCGCGGCCATCTTGGCAATCCCCCAAGCGATGGAGCGATCATTGGCAACCCCCATAATCAAGCCCCGTTTGCCTTTTAAAAAATTATTTTGTGCGCTCATGATCGGCCTATCCTGATTTTATATTTCCATACAAATTGCTTTTGTTTTTTTGAATCACAGCATCCTACACAATTCCACGCTTTCGTCCAGCCTTTACTCTGGGGGGGCGGACTTGTTAGCATAGCAAAGATTGATTCTCTTACCCGGCCTTGTGATCCATGCATCGAGAAACCAATGCCATAGAATATGCACTCAATGTCGTCAAACGGGAAATTCAAGCCGAATTTCCTGATTTAACGTGTATTTTTATGTCACACCCCGACCACAAACGATATCTGGGCCTGCGCAAAAAGCAGGAGGAGATCCTCGCCCACCCTGCGGGGGCCCGCGCCATAGAGCATCTCAAGACCAGTCTTGAGGCCCCCGAGACCCCGAGTATCTTTACAGGCCTCTACCAGACCGTGGAAAAACGCTTCTTTTCTCTGGTGAAGAAGGATGTCTGTCTTGCGCTCTTTTTTATCAACACCGATGAATGCCTCACCATGGACGCGCTCGGGCTCTCTTTCAGGCATCAAGCCTATCTCCTGTTGTGGCAGGCGCTGACACAGAAGGAACAGGCCCGTTCGGCGCCTCTGTCCCTGACAGAGCAGACCATCCGCATCCATGCGCCGGCCTTGTCCAGAACAGAGCGTCTCAGGCAAAACCTTCTGGGGGATTGTTTTTCCGCCATGATGCAGGCACAGCATGGTGAAAAAAATGCGATTGCGGGCCTGATGAAAACACGCTGTGAACTGGCGCTGTCCGCCACACGTCATTACAGACCCGAAGATTTTCCCTTTCCCATCGTGCTGGATTCCATTTCACTGGTGTATCAGGATCTCAAGGATCATTGTCCGCCCCGAAGTGGACCAGTGGCACACACGATCTACATGACAAAGGAGATCGGTTATATTTACGACACCACCAATCTTGAAGAGTGGGAATCTTTTTGCCAAAACGCCCAAAAAATGGCGTGGGCGGGCCATGCCAAAAGTGAAATCCTCGGCGCGGCGCTTTACTCCACAGACAATGCCTACACCCGCACCACGGGGCACATCATGGCGGAAACACTGCATATCAACGCCGTTCCTTTGAAAAACCACGAACAATACAACCCGTTTGAAGAACAGGAGTCAAATGCCCGCCATCATTTCAAACGCGCAAAAAGTATTTTTGAAAAGGCCCTCGGAGGCATCACGGTTTCAGACAATCCGTCTCTTTTCCTGATGGAAACCGAGCGCCTGAACGCACTTTTCCTGAAAGAAAGCCAGCCTTCCGGATGGTGCGCCCTGCCCCTGATAGACGCCTTCAAGGCCTATAACGCCTCGCAAATCAACCGGATCGAAAATATCTCGCAAGCCTTTGCCAAAACACTGTCTGCCATTCCGTGGGCCGACATTGAAACACTCCACGGGATTTTTCTGGAGAACCGGCGCACGGGCAACCCCATAACCCCAGACCTTCTCGCCCCGTTGTTCGAGGAACACCCCGCCCTGTCCTACCTGAAAGGCGCCTTTTTCCTTCCGAAAGCATAATATCAAGCGAAAAAAACCGCCCGTTGCAGGGCGGTTTCCTGAAATTCATAAGAAGCGCACGAACTTATTTCACGATTTCCCAGCTTCCGTCTGGTTGACGACAGGCCTGCCCGTAAGCGCTTTCCTTCTGTCCACCGACATAAATCGTTTGTTCGTATTCACGGCAGTACCGTCCGGCATTGCTCCGGCCTTCCCGCACAGGCGTATAAGTTCCGGAATTGCCGGACTCAGGATTATTCCACGCAATGGTTTCACCGACAGGCGCGGAATACGCACGGGACTGCGCTTGCTGGGCATAGGCCAGATCGGCCTTGTCCAAAGACGCCCCGATCTCGCTTCCCACCAGAGCACCAAGCAAAACGCCCGCACCGGTTGCCCACAGACGTCCGCTTCCGCCGCCGACCTGAGAACCCAAAAGACCGCCGGCAACAGCGCCCGTCAAACCACCCAAGGTCTGCTTCGTGCCATTATTCTGGAGCGTCTGGCAAGCATTCAAGCCCAAGGATGCCACGACGAGCGGTACCAATAAAAACTTTTTCATTTCTGTGTTCGCCTTTCTTTATTCTTGCGATTCATGATCCGGACAGCCTATATCTAAAACTGCGCCTTGCAAATATACTACGCATGAAAAATACATTGCCTTCGAGATAAAGTCAAAAAATGTCACAGGAAATATTCGATCGTTTTGGTTCTGATCCAATTTTTTTATGTCAAAATTGGCTTGCTGAGGCCGCAACCAGCGAGATCAACGACCCCGAAGCGGCCTGCCTTGCCACGGCGGATACGGACGGAAAGCCCAGCGCCCGCATGGTTCTCGTCAAGGAGATCACACCACAAGGGTTTAAATTCCATACCAATGCCGAGAGCCGCAAAGGGCAAGACCTTGCACACAATTCCTTTGCCGCGCTGTGCCTGTACTGGAAATCCATCCGCAAGCAAATCCGTGTAGAGGGCACCGTCGCCATGATTCCACCCGCGGAAGCCGATGCCTATTTTTCCACACGGCCCATAGAGCGGCAAATCGGCGCGTGGGCGTCTAAACAATCCACCCCCTTTGAAAAACGGGAGGACTTAGAGCGCGCCGTAGCGCACTACGAGGCGGAATTTGCGGGCACGGACAACATCCCCCGCCCGCCCTATTGGCAAGGCTACCGCCTTATCCCCGCCCGCATAGAATTCTGGATCGCCCATATCGACCGCCTCCACACGCGGTTTGTCTATACACGAGGGGCAGACGGCGCGTGGTCCGCCACGTGGTTGTGCCCTTGAAATATAATCTGTTTGTCATCCTGAGGCGAAGCCGAAGGATCTTTTTCATTTTTCTCACAGATTCTTCGCTTCGCTCAGAATGACAATGCGCCCCCTACTGTCATCCCTGCCCTTTTTTGTCATCCCTGCGAAAGCAGGGATCCATACGATCCTTGCCACAAGCACCTCACTTCTATAAATTATGAAGCACGAAAACCGAAGAAAACTTAATGGAAAACGTCATGATCTCTGAAAAACTGGAGGAAGCCGAGAATTTTTGCACAACATTAGGCTTGCACAAATCCTTTTTGTCGGAGCTGTATAACGAAGGCAGTGACTGGGTTTTCATCATAAAAACAGATGCTCTTCATGAAACCACATGCCGAGAATTAATATATAAATCTTTGTTTTTTAAACTTCCCACAAAAAAGATAAAGCAATCTATTCCAAATAAGTTTATCCAAAAACTTGCATTTGACGGAAGATCTTGTGTCCTTGATCTACTGAAGGAAAGTGGGTGCCCTGAAGATCATGTTAACTTTATTAAAGCCATAAGAAAAATAAGAAATTTTTATGCTCACAATATAAGAAATGTTGAATTATCGATTTTTGAATTAATAAAGGCCAAAAGTAAAACGAGCGAATTAACATCATTGATGGCAGTTAACCCAAAAAACTACAATCTTAAAGACTTCCTAAACGATATAGAAAAAGATTCTAAATTGCTAAGAAATCATATATTTATGGAAACACTCCGTTTCATGACCCTGTCATCCTTAATTTTAAAAACTGAATAGATCCCTGCTTTAGCAGGGATGACAGAGACAGGATGGCGGCATTTCTTTAACTTTGTGTGCTTTGTGTGCTTCGTGTTAAAAAAATAGATCCCTGCTTTCGCAGGGATGACAGGAGGGGGGCAGGGATGACAAACGAAGATGCAAAGATAACAAAAAGACGCGCAGATTCTTCGCTTCGCTCAGAATGACAGTCCATTACTGAAAACACACAAAAAAACTTCGTGCGTTTCGTGTGCTTCGTGGTAAAAAAATATCATACAAAACAAAGGACGCTGACATCATGACTGCAAACGCCCAAAAAATGCCCCCTGAAAACAACACCTTGAATTTCAGCGCCGATGTGGCGCGGCTCCTCGATATTGTCGCCCATGCGCTCTATACCAACCATGATGTGTTCCTGCGGGAGCTGATATCGAACTCTGCCGATGCCTGCGACCGCTTGCGGTATGAGGCCATCCAGACCCCTGCCCTGACGGCTGACCAACCGCTCTTTCGTATCCATATTTACAAGGATACGGACACGCGGACGCTGACCCTCGTGGATAACGGCATCGGGATGGACCGGCAGGAGCTGATCGACAATCTGGGCACCATCGCCAAATCCGGCACGGCGGCTCTGATGGAGCAGGTCAAAGCCTCTCAAGACAAAGATCCGCTCAAGCTGATCGGGCAATTCGGGGTGGGGTTTTATGCGTCCTATATGGTTGCCAGTCACGTGAAGGTCATCAGCCGCAAGGCCGGAAGCCCGCAAGCCCATACATGGGAATCCGATGGCAGAACCGGCTTCACCATCCGCGAAGCCACGGCGGAAGAAGCCAAAACGCTGGATAGCGCACGCGGCACAGCCGTCATTCTGGATATCAAGGACGAAGCCGTGGAATTCCTGATTGATGAGAAAATCCGCCAGACGGTGGAGCAATATTCCAACCATATTGATGTGAAAATTTTCCTCAACACCCCCGCAGACACGGGCAAGGGGGAAGGCCAGCCGATCAACACCGCCTCGGCCCTGTGGGCCAGACCCAAATCGGAGATCACGCCGGCGCAATACACCGCCTTTTACCGCGAGATCACGCACGGGTTTGATGAGCCTGTCATGACCTCCCACTGGCGGGCGGAGGGGAAAATTGAATTCACAGCCCTGCTCTATATCCCCACCATGCGGCCATGGGATCTGTATGATCCCACCCGCAAGAACGCCATGAAGCTCTATGTCCGGCGGGTGTTTATCACGGATTCATTGGAAGGGCTGATGTACCCTTGGCTCCGTTTTGTGCGTGGTGTTATTGATTCCGAAGATTTACCCCTCAATATCAGCCGCGAATCTTTGCAATATAATCCGTTGATAGCCAAAATACGCACCAGCGTGACCAAACGGATTTTAGGCGATCTGGACAAACTTTCGCAAAACGACTGGCCGGCCTTTATCGCCTTCTGGGGGCAATTCGGCCCCGCCATCAAGGAAGGGCTGTACGATGCGACAGACCACCGCGAGGATTTATTCAAAATCTGCCGCTTCTATTCGACCTTTGAAAACGGGGAAAAATACACCTCTTTGGGTGAATATCTCGAACGGATGAAGCCGGACCAAAAAGACATCTATTATATCAGCGGCGAAAATCTGGAGGCGCTCAAAAACTCGCCCCAGATTGAAGGCTTTAAATCCCGCGGGATCGAAGTTCTGTTCATGACAGACACGATTGATGACTTCTGGCTCCAACAAGTACCGGATTACCAAACCATGACGTTTAAATCCGTGACGCGGGGAGATGTGAGTTTTGGAGAAAAGGCAAATGAAAAACCTGTCCAAACACCGGAGCAAACCACCCTACTCTCCCGCCTGCAGGCGGTTTTGAAAGACGATGTGGCACAGGTCCGGCTCTCAAACCGACTGACGGATTCCCCTGTATGTCTGGTTGCGCCGGAGGACGGCGTGGATATGCATATGGAACGGGTCCTCAAAATCCACCAGAAATATGCAGGCCAGACCAAGCCCATTCTCGAGATCAACGCAGGCCATGGCCTGATCCAAAAACTGGAACACATCACCCTGCCGGAAGCCGTGTTTGAGGATATGGCGTTTTTATTACTGGATCAGGCGCGCATCATTCAAGGCGACTCTCCGAAGGACCCCGCCAAATTCATGGCCCGCATAACAAAGGTGATGGAAAAAGGGATGGATAGCCCTTCCCCATAAAAGTACGTCACCCCCGCCGCACGCGAAGCGTACTGAGAGTGCGGGGGTCCAAGAAAAGGTAAAATTGTCCACACGCCATCAAGTTTACTTACACGTCTTTGAAGTGGGATCGTAATAACACCCGGGCGTGGAGCAGGTATATTCCTTCTCGGTTTTATTGGCTTTCTTGATTTCCAGCCCTGTGGGCACAATCTTGGATTTTTTGCAATCCCCGCCCACGAGCGCACCATTATAGGTGTCCATCGGCCCCAGAGAATTCTTGCCCACGGATTGCGGGAAGGCCAGTTTCGTCGCATCCGTCCATTCTTTTTTCCGGTTTCCCCCTGTACAGGCCGTGGGAAGCGTTCTGGGGTCTTTGGAAAGCAGTTCCTGAAATGTCAGGAACCAGTTTTCATCAAAATTCTTGCACTTCAGAAACTGCCAGATCTGGGACATTTTTGCACACGTCCCGCCGGATCCATACAAACCGCCTGCAAACTTGTGATCGAAATTCGACTGCAGATACGACTTCAGCGAAGCCTGAACAAACTTGTTATTCAAAGCATCCTTATCCGCCTGATTCTCGAAACAGGTGTATTCCAGCATACTATCGGGTCTCAGGATAATAAGCTCCGCCACCTCGACTTCCCGCTCCCCTTCGGCCCATGATCGTGCCTTCATCCGCTTCAGGAATTCCTTATCACAGGCGGGGCCTTCCAGCAAAGGCTCCTCCTTCTTGGCCGCAGGCGCGACAGGCGCGGAACGGGCCCAAGAAGCAAACAGCCCCTGCCCGAACAACGCCACCAATAAAAAAAGAACAACAAACCGCTTGGTCAAAGCCCCACACCCCGACAAAAAAAAACAAAAACCTTCCTGATCAGTGTAACACAAAATTTTCAAAACTGCATAATTTGAAATCAAAGCATGCGCATGAGACACCCCGCCCCCTTCGTCACCCCACCGCATGCAAAGCGTATCTTTAGAGCGAGGACGTCACGATATACGGTGCTTTTCGGCTCTTTTTTACAGATCTAGCCTGCACACCCTAAAACAGGCCCTGATAATGCCGCTCCGTCATCTCATAGATCTCGTCATCGGAAAAATCGAAGTTTTTCCCCAGTTCCTGAATCATGATCTGGCGCAACAGGTAGCTCAGATCATCCCCGTTTTCGCACCACATATCCATAATGGGCCTGCGGTACAGAATCAGGAGATCATCATCATTCGCGGTCTTTTTTTCCACGCCCGGGGAGATTTCGCGCCCACTCCTGTACAGCGCCAGCAAATCGTAAGGGTCCGTCAATTCCAGCTCATGCTCGATCGTTTCGTCGGGAAACTCCTCCACACGGATGGCCATGCCATCGCAAAATTCCAGAAGCTCGTCCGGTAAATTATCCAGGATCTGAACCGCCAGCACGGAAAGATCGTCCGTACTGGGTGGCACACTGAAATTCATAATAATCTGCCTGTTCTCCATCATACCCATAACCCCTTTCTATCCTGTCCCAATACCCTCTTCCACCGAAAACTGCCCCGTTGAAAAGACGTTATATGATTCTGATTGCATAATCGTACGATGAAAAAATCCCGTGAACAATGCTTAAAAAAAGAACTCCCCATGTTTCCGTTTTTGATCGTGGCGGGTTTAACCCTTTTTTATCCTTTTTCGGGTAGGATGAAGGAACCATGCAGAAAGACCTGCATGTTCTGAGTTTGTTATCAACACATGACTGGCGATACACCTCGAATATGGCATACAAGCTCGACCACATTACCGTCCTGATCGTCGATGACATGCGCCCCATGCTAGCGCTGACGAAATCCGTTCTCAATTCTTTCGGGTTTACAAATGTGGTTCTGGCGGAAAACGGAGAAGAAGGCTTCCAGCGTTTTTGCGAGGTCAAACCCGATTTTGTCCTGACGGACTGGCTGATGGCACCGGTGGACGGGCTTGAAATGACCCGCATGATCCGCAAAGACCCCCGCTCTCCCAATCCGTTTGTTCCCATCATCATGATGACAGGCTTTAGCTCACGCCTCAGGGTCATGAATGCGCGGGACCACGGCATTACAGAATTCCTCGTCAAGCCCTTTACGGCAAAGGATCTGTACGCCAGAATCTTTCAGATTATTGAAAAACCAAGAAATTTTGTAGAAACTGAGCAGTTTTTTGGTCCGGACCGCCGGAGAAAGAGAATACAGGATTACATTGGCCCCCGCAGACGGGACGGCGACCCCCTCGCAAGCCATGCAACGAGCACAACAGCAGACGCTATCTTGAAAAAGCTCAGCGAAGAAGCCCAGAAATTGTAAAGGGGCCTGCCATGACACACACACCGCACGCCCAAACGAAAAAAGCAAAATTCATTACCCCCCCCAATGCCTTGAAAAAAAAGGCGGGGAGCGGAGGTTTGCCGGAAAGTATTCTCAAAAATGCCCAGAATGTCATGAATCATTTTGAAAATGACTTCCGGCCAGAAGCCCGCAAACTGCTCAAAACCTTCACGCTGGCCCTGATGGAATCGGAACTGGCGCTCCGTACACAAACAACCACCGCCAACCGTGATTCCCTCATTTTTCCAATCATGCAACTCAAGGCCAATGGCGGGATGTTCAAATTCAACCTGTTGTCCGATGTCGCCGATATCTGCCTGCAATTCATGGAAAATCTGGAGCATTACAATCGGGATGCCCTGGATGTGATCCGGATTCACGAACACACGATCGAGGTCATCATCAGCAGGAATCTGAGAGGAAACGGCGGGGACGAGGGCTATTCTCTGGTGCAGGAGCTTCACAAGGCCTGCCTGCGCTACCTTAAAAAGTATAAAACGCAGGAAAAGCTTTAAGAAAAATTCATTTTTTGATAGTATCATGGAAAGTGAAGGAGAGTCTTGTCATGGAACTACCAGCCACCATCGCCGCAGAACAGGGTTTGTTAAGACAGAACGTGGCCTTGTCGGTCATCAAGCACTCGGCAGAACAGGATCAGGCCCTTGCGAAGATCCTCGACCAGTCCGTGCGCTCCGCCCCCGTGAGCCAGACTCATGGGTCGCACGTCAACCTGACCGCCTGAGGGCCGCTCTCAGGCCGCCTTAGCAATCAGTCCTGAAAACGCCGAAGCCGGACGGGGTCCGATGTGGGAGATCACCTCCGCCGCCGCCAGTGCCCCCAACTTCCCGCAAGTCTCCAGATCTTTCCCTTCGGTAAAGCCATACAGGAATCCGGCCGCGAACTGGTCTCCCGCCCCCGTGGTATCCACCACCTTGGCAACAGGTACGGGCGCAATTTCAATCCGGCGCCCGCCAGAGACAATCACGGCGCCCTTTGCCCCGCGTGTCAGCACGGCAACCTCCACATTCTTGCTGACGGCACTGGCAGAATCCTCGAAATTTTCTTGCATAAACAGGGCCTTGATCTCTTCCTCGTTCGCAAACAAAATATCCACATGGCTTTCAACCAGACGCAGGAAATCACTCCGGTGCCGGTCTACGCAAAACGGATCCGAAAGCGTCAGGGCTACACGGTGTCCGGCCTCGTGCGCGGTTTCTGCGGCCAGAATAAAGGCTTGCTTGGCCTGATCCCGATCAAACAGATACCCCTCCAGATACGTGACCTTGGCGCTGGCAATCAGTTCCTGATCAATATCATCAGGGCCCAGCTCCACACTTGCGCCTAAAAACGTGTTCATGGTCCGTTGCGCGTCCGGTGTCACGAGAATCAGGCACCGCCCTGTTTTTGCACCGGCAATCAAAGATTGCGTTTGAAATGTCACGCCCTGCGCCCGCATATCATGCTGGAAAATGCCTCCGAGATCATCCTGCGCGACCTTGCCGATAAAGCCCCCTTGCCCGCCAAAAGAGGCAAAGCCTGCCATGGTGTTGGCCGCCGATCCACCGGATGTTTCAATACCGGCCCCCATTTGCGCATATAAATCCAGCGCCCGTTTCTCATCAATCAGAGTCATAACGCCTTTTTCCATGCCGTGCTCCGCCTTTTGCGCGGCCAAAAATTCCTCGCTGGCCTGGGCCAGTACATCCACCAGCGCGTTTCCCACAGCCACAACCCCTCTAACCGGTTCGGACATCTTTTGCTTTCCTCTTCTGTCTGATTCGTATAAAAACGGATTTACTCTTACACTATTTCACACGAGGGTGCCACGCCTATGCCGCACAATGAAATAAAAACACGCCTTGTTCACGCGGCCCTTGCACTGGCCAGCGAGCAAGGCTGGGCTCTCACCACCCTGCGGGACATCGCGCGCGAGGCTGAAATCTCTCTCTCCGATCTGTCCGCCTATGCCAGTGACAAGCCCGATATTCTGGCCTTGCTTGGCAAGCAGATTGACCGGAAAGTGCTGGACAAAACCCATGATTTCTCACCCGAAACCCCGCCACGGGACCGCCTGTTTGATATCCTGATGGAGCGCTTTGACGTGCTCAATGAATCGCGGGGGGGCATTATCGCCGTTCTGGAGTCCTTTAAGTGCGATCCCAAACAAGCCCTGCTCGCCTGCCCGCATCTGGCGCGCTCCATGAACTGGATGCTCGAAGCCGCGCATATCGACACCAACGGCCCCAAAGGCGCGCTCAAAATCATGGGGCTTACATTGATATATCTGAATACCTTGCGGGTCTGGAAAGACGACGACAGCCCCGATATGGGCAAAACCATGTCCGCCCTCGATAAGGCGCTCGGCAAAGCCGAACAGGCGGCCAATACGCTGGGGTTTTAGCTACCCCGCCGCCAGCGCCTTGACTGCGTCCTGAATGTCCTGCATATGCGGGGCCGTGTACGCCCCCTCTTTCTCCCCCGTCAGGACTGCCGCGATACTGGCCATTTGCACGGCATCCCTGACCTTGGCCCCTTCATGCAAAAACGCCGCGAAAATTCCGCAGAACGCCTCTTCCATACCGGCAGAATCCTGAATCACCCGCACGGGAATTCTGGAACGCCAGAGCATGCCATCGGGAAGCTTCACGGAGGCCTCTCCCGCAGGGTGGAAAATAATCAACCCCGCATGATCCTGAAAAGGTCCCGCCTGCTTTTCGGATACGACCAGATAATCCACATTTTTCAAATCCTCCGGTGGGAGGGTAAATCGCGGCGCCAGATGAAACACCGTTTTGGCCTCCTGCCGTTTGGCCTTGGCCAGAAGCATGCGGTTCTCCTCTTCCCGCAATTCATTCTGGAGAAGCACAACGGCCTTGTCGTTCAGGAGTTCTTCGGGAATTTGCGCATGGCTGGTGTCCGCCCCCGCGCCCAGAGAGAACATACTGTGCCGAAGCACCCCGCCTTCGTACACATCCACAACACAACCGGTTTTCTCCGTATCACTGCGCGCCACGGCGGATGTGATCACGCCTTCCTGACGCAAATGGGGCAGGATATAGGCCGCCTCGTACCCGTCTCCCGTGCGGGCCACCAACGCCACCTTGATGCACAGCCGCGCCGCCGCGACCGCCGACAGGGCCCCGCGCCCTCCAATTTCGCTCTCGTAATACTCTGTAAAAATAACGGGCGCGGCCAAGGCCCCTTGACTTACATCAAGGCGGATTCGTTTCAACACTGTACCGAATACGAAGAGCATACATCCCGAGAATAGACTTTATTTTTGATGCAGGATAGAGCATAAAAGAAAGGGTGTAAGGAATACACCCGCCAAGGAAGGAATTTCAGCGCCATGACCATTTTTGATTACACACGCCACTTCCAGTCCTGCATTGATGATATCAAGCGGGAAGGCCGGTACAGGACGTTCGCCAATCTCGAGCGGCTGGCCGGACGTTTCCCCAAGGCGATTCACCGTGGCCCTGATGGAACGGAAAAAGAAGTCACCATCTGGTGTAGTAATGACTATCTGGGCATGGGGCAACATCCTGTCGTCATCGAGGCGGCCCGTACAGCGCTGGAAAACTCCGGTGCGGGAGCGGGCGGAACGCGCAATATCTCCGGCACCACGCGGTATCATGTGGAGTTGGAAGAATCTCTGGCCGACCTGCACCGCAAAGACGCGGGGCTCGTGTTTTCCTCCGGCTATGTCGCGAATGAAGGGGCCTTGGGCACTCTGGGGAAACTTCTCCCTGACTGTGTGATTTTTTCCGATGAACTCAATCACGCCTCCATGATTCACGGCATCCGCGATTCTCGGCAGGAAAAACATATTTTCCGGCACAACGATGTGGAGCATCTGGAATCGCTTCTGAAAGCGGTGGATATCAAGCGCCCGAAACTCATCGTCTTTGAATCCGTCTATTCGATGGAGGGTGATATCGCGCCGATTGCAGAAATCTGCGCCCTTGCCAAACAATATAACGCCCTGACCTATCTGGACGAAGTGCATGGCGTGGGGCTCTATGGCCCGCGCGGCGGCGGCGTAGCCGAGGAAATGGGCGTGATGGATCAGGTCGATATTATCGAAGGCACCTTCGGTAAAGCTTATGGCTCCATGGGCGGATTCATCACGGGTCCCCGCGCCCTTGTGGATGCTGTACGCTCTTTTTCGTCCGTCTTTATTTTCACCACCAGTTTGCCGCCTGCCGTTCTGGCGGCGGCGCGGGCCGCCGTTGAACATCTGAAAGTCTCGGATATCGAACGCCAGAAAGTCCGCCGGAATGTCAAGCTGTTCAAGGATCTTCTGGAGAGCGCGGAATTGCCCTTCCTGCGCGGGGAGAGCCACATCGTGCCCCTCATCGTGGGGGAACCCAATTGTTGCAGGGAAGTGAGCGAGGCCCTCCTACGGAATTATGCGGTCTACGTCCAGCCCATCAACTACCCCACTGTACCACGGGGAACCGAGCGCCTGCGCCTGACAGCCACCGCCGCGCATAGTCTGGACGATGTCAGAACCATGGCCGGTGCGCTCCAGTATCTCTGGGAAGCCCACCATATTCAGGCCCGCGCCGTGGCGTAGCCTGAGCCATCATCGCGAGCGAACACTGTGAGCATGACAATCCAGAAAAAGACTGGATTGCTTCGTCAGCCAAAAGGCTTCCTCGCAATGACGAGGTTTTTGATATAATTCCCGCTTGCGCGGGAAAAACATTTATTGCACCCTTCTCCCATGACAACCCTTATCATCGCCCGCCACGGCAATACGTTCTCTGATAATGACACTCTCACTTATGTGGGGGGACGCACCGATTTACCTCTCGTTCAAAAAGGTCGAGAACAAGCCAGGGAAATTGGAAAGTATTTAAAAAGAAACAATCTTGTACCAGATGTTGTTTATGCCTCCCATTTGCAACGCACACTGGACACTGCTCGAATCGCCATAAAAGAAACAGGTATAACAAATCCCGTATATCCACTGGATATTTTCAATGAAATTGACTACGGACCAGACGAAAACAAAACCAAGGAAGAAGTTCTCGCCCGCATTGGTGAACAAGCACACAAAGACTGGGAAACTGAAAACATTTTACCTCATGGATGGTTGCTGGATGCAGAAACCATCATCCAAAACTGGAAAAACTTTGTAGATCATATCCGCGCGCATGACGATAACGAAACCATTCTGGTTGTCACCTCCAACGGCATTGCCCGCTTTGCACCCCATATTACGGAGGATTTTGAAGGGTTCAAAGCCACACACCCGCTCAAACTCGCCACCGGTGCCTTGTCCATTTTTACCTACGAAAACGGCGCGTGGGTGTTAAAAGCATGGAATGTCAGACCTTAAAAATTCTATCGCGTCGTCACCCACGAAGAGGGCAACGCCCGACATGGCAATCCAGTTTTTATTTTTTCTGGATGGCTTCGCTTCGCTCGCAATGACGCACCCCCTTTTTATCCGCCCCACTTCATGCTAAAACTCGTTTTGCATGATACCTTATATCCTCAAACGACTGGCGTTGATGGTTCCGACTGTGTTCGGGATTATGCTGATCAGCTTTATCATCGTCCAGTTTGTCCCGGGCGGTCCGGTAGAGCGCATGATTGCACAACTTCAAGGGCACGGCTCCGATTCCATGTCCCGCATAGGCGGTGCGAGCGGCGGGGAAACAGTCGGTGCCGCATCTTCCAGTGCGACAGGCCAGGCCAGCACCTATCGGGGGGCACAGGGGCTCGACCCCGAATTTATCAAGGAACTGGAAAAACTCTATGGCTTTGACAAACCCGCGCCCGCGCGCTTCTGGATCATGCTCAAAAACTATATCCGCTTTGATCTGGGGAACAGTTATTACCGCGATGCCAGCGTCCTGTCGCTCGTGGCGGAAAAAATGCCCGTCTCCATCTCTCTTGGGCTCTGGTCTACGCTATTGATCTACCTGATTTCCATTCCACTCGGCATCAAAAAGGCCGTGCGCGATGGCACCCCATTTGACCTGTGGACCTCGGCGGCGATTTTCATCGGTTATGCCATTCCTTCTTTCCTGTTTGCCATCCTGCTGATTGTCCTGTTTGCAGGCGGGCGCTATTTCGACATTTTTCCTCTGCGCGGTCTGCTGTCGGATAACTGGAAGGACATGACCCTCTTCCAGCGCGCACTGGATTATGCATGGCACATGGTTCTGCCCGTTCTGGCGATGGTCATCAGCGGCTTTGCCTCCCTCACTCTGTTGACAAAAAACTCCTTTCTGGACGAGATCGGCAAGCAATATGTGCTCACCGCCCGCGCCAAGGGCCTGAGCGAAAATCAGGTCCTTTACGGGCATATCTTCCGCAATGCGATGATCATTGTCATCGCAGGATTCCCCGCCGCGTTTGTGCATATTTTCTTTACCGGCGCCCTCCTGATCGAGGTCATTTTCTCCCTCGACGGGCTAGGCCTTCTGGGGTACGAAAGTGTTATCAGCCGCGACTATCCCGTGGTGCTGGGCACGCTGTACATCTATGCGCTGATTTCGCTTGTCATGCACCTTGTGCGGGATGTGGTGTATGTGATGGTCGATCCGCGCATTAACTTTGAAGGGCGGGGATAACCCCTCCCTCCTGTACGACAGGAAGCCATGCCTTTCAGGGTGACGCGGGACGCTCTAGTCGTCCCGATCATGATGCCCCCTGCCATGCCCGAAGATATGACCATAACCACGGCCCCCTCTTTCATGACGCTCTTCGCAGTGCTCCCATCCCCGTTTTCTCTTCGCATGGCCGCCATGTCCAAAAGACAGCGCGAATGTCGCAGGCCGGTAACGGGAGATCTGGTAGACAGGTGGATCATACACAGGCCCATACCGGTCTACGATTACAACGCGCCGATTTTCACTGTACAGACGATCCCGAATATCATCCCGCACGAACTCTTGCGCGGTATCACTGCCTTCCAGATCGACAATCTCCCACGCACCATCGGGTTGCAGACAGGCTCTGCCATATCCTTTCTCGCGCTGGCCACCCACCCAGATTGTTTTGGTATATTCACGGCAATACGCGCCACTGGCCTGCGCGGGCTTTGCCTGAAACAGGGGGGCTATCATCACAGCCAGCACAACACCGGCCCGTAAAATTTCTCTCTTCTTCATTGATGCGGTTCCTTGAAAAAACATTCATAACAGAAGCGTTACACCCATCATACGATCCGGCTTGCAAAAACCCTGCGCGGAAAAAACAGACCTCTTGCATCCGCCTGTGAGCTCCTGTCTAATCAAAGGATGACGGACGAGTTTGAATACAATACGGAAAATATACAGCCTGACCCGATAGATACCATTGTCCGGCCAGACCCCAAGCATTTCTCTACGGAACTGACCTATCTGCTCAGGGAGTCCGAGGACATGCGCCTCAGATACATGAAGCAACACCGTTTTCAGAAAAACGTGGCCCTGACACTGGGGCTCCTCTCTATTGCCTTGGGCGCGGGCGGCTTTGGTTGGTTTTTGCTGGTACAGGTCGATCTCCTGCGTGCGCTGGCCTGTATCGTTCTGGCCATTGTTATTCCCGTGGCCCTGACCATCAAGACCGGCAACGCGCTCAGAGCCTATACCAGAGTCTATAAAACCGAATTTCTGCCGCGCATTGCCACAGCCATCGGCGGGCTGACCTTTCACCAAAATCGCGGGGTCAAGGAAGCGTTGGCCAAACAGTCCGGTCTCCTGCCCGCTTACGAGATCTACAAGGCCGAAGATTGTTTTATGGGCACGTACAAAGGCGTTAACATCCTCTTTTCCGAAGCCCGCCTGCTCATGAAAAACACACTCGAAAATCCGGTCTTTACAGGCGTATTTGTCCTGCTGGAGCTTTCACGCCCCCTGATCACGGGGCACACCATCCTGACAACAGACAGGGCGCTGTACAACAAGGGACGGACCACGCGCTGGAAAAAACTGCAGGATGTGCCCTTGTCACCGGATGTGACAGATGATCCGGCCCGCTTTCATGTGCTCTCCAGCGCGCCGGAGTCTGTTCCTCTTCTGCTGGGGAAAAAGCTTTTGATGGAGCTGGAAGATATTATCGAAGGCTTCAACAACGCGCCCTTGAGCGCGGCCTTTTTTCAGGAAAAATATATTTTCCTGATGATCCCGTGTGCACGGAACCTGTTTGAACCCTCGAACATCCACATTCCCGTCAATACCTCGCGTCAGGCACTGGCCTGCAAACGGGAAGTCGAACAACTCCTGCAGATCGTAGATATTCTGGAGCTCTACCGAACCAGCGCCAGTGATCCGGCACCGACAGAGGGTCCTTGAACAGCCCCTCCCTCAAAACAGAGAGTCGTTTCAAATCAGAAGGCACCAAACAACACTTGTCACCCCCGCCGCCTGCGTCAGCAGGCTTAGAGTGCGGGGGTCCAGTGGGGTGAGCGGCTTTGCCGCTCGCTTTTGCTGGATCCCGTTCGTGTGACTTTTGCTTCGCAAAAGACCAACGGGATGACGAAGGAGAGTGCCTTCTTACTTAAAATGACTCTCTCTGTACACAAAATGATCAGACCCCTGTGTTTTCTCCCTTTGCCTTCCCGCAGTGTGTGCTAAAATGCCACGATGAAAGATTTCTGCACCGAACTCCTGCGTGAAAAATTTGTGATCAGCACGCCGCAGTCCCAGACGCAGGACGGCGTGATTGCGCTCAGTAACAGAGTTGTTGCCCCGCTCCAAAACAGGACGGGCACCGTGCAGGAAACCCTCGTGATCCGCTCCCACAACATGCACTGCGCGGTCCGGATGACAGCCCGTATCCTGCAGGCGTTCAAGGCAGGCGGGCCCCTCACGACACGCGCCCTTTCCTATGACTGGGAGACCGTCTGGCACAGTATCCTCAATGACTATGAAACACTCTATAACCCGCAATGCTGGATTGCCATCTACCATGCGGGCAAATGTATTTTCAGTGCCGGAGAGCATCACCCCCTGCTCGACATGATCGAAAAATGTGATGAAGACAACGAAAGCACCTACGATTTTTCAATCTCTCTGGCGGAAGAACTCTTCCGACAAACCGGAAAGGATTTCAAAATTGTTCACAACTCGAACGTGGCCCTGTCTGTCCATTTTGAAAACAATCAGGGGCGCTGTGGCATTATCCTGCGCAGTCCCCTCCGGACAACCACCTTTACTTTCACGGCCCAGCCCAAAGACGAAATGCCGCTCAACATTCCACAGTGTCTGGGCACTTGCGCCGCATTTCTGGAAGGTGTCCAGCTCGCCTTCCAGATGGGCATGAATACCGAGAAAATCCGCCTCGGCCTGATCGAGCGTTTTTCACGGGAAGAAAAACAAACACGCGAAGGCAAACAAAGGCTCACCCGCCTGAATGATGAAATCCTGACTTTGGAAAAAACCTTTAAAATCCATTACCGGCCTGAAAAGCCCGAGTTTCACCATATCATGATGGATGCCGAACGACTGGGACAACAAGTCCTGAAGCTACCGGAAAAGAGAGAAGAACGAGACGAACCCGATCAAAAAAATTAGGGACGGTTCACAAACCTTCCCCGTCGTCCTGAGTCCCCTCCCCTGCCTTCCCCGCTACTCTCTTGTCATCCCTAAGCTTCTCGTCACTGCGAGGAAGCCAAAGGCTGACGCGGCAGTCCAGTTTTTTGCTGGATCGCCACGCGCCTTTCAGTCGCTCGCGATGACGATTAAGAAAAACTTCGTCCCTTCGTTTCTTCGCGGTTCAAACCCCTTTTTCATCCTGAGCAACACGAAGGATGACAACAACGCTTTACGCCGCCTTTTCATCCGCCTTGGATTCCGCCAGCCCGCGCAGAACGGTGTGCAGAATTCCGCCATTCTGGAAGTATTCCAGTTCGTCCAGCGTATCGATCCGGCAGAGCAAGGTCACGGTCTTCACCGAACCATCCGCCCGTTTGATAGACATGGTGACATCCTGTTTGGGCTTCAAACCGGCCTCGATCCCCAAAATCTCATAGATTTCATCACCTTTGAGGCCCAATGTTTCCCGCGTTTCCCCATTCTTGAACTGGAGGGGTAAAATCCCCATCCCTACGAGGTTCGACCGGTGAATCCGCTCAAAGCTCTCCACCACCACGGCACGCACGCCGAGCAATCTTGTGCCCTTGGCCGCCCAGTCGCGCGATGAGCCCGTACCGTATTCTTTTCCGCCGATGACAACCAATGGCGTACCGTCTGTCTGATACTTCATGGAGGCATCGTAAATCGGCATGACATCACCCGTTGGGAGATATTTCGTCATACCGCCTTCCACACCATCGAGCATCTCGTTTTTAATGCGGATATTGGCAAACGTGCCGCGCATCATAACCTCATGATGCCCACGCCGCGCGCCGTAGGAGTTAAAGTCTTTGGCCTCCACACCGTGTTTCATCAGATACGCGCCGGCCGGTGAGTCCTTCTTGATGTTCCCTGCGGGGGAAATATGATCGGTTGTAATGGAATCTCCAAACAACGCCAGACATTTCGCGCCCTTGATATCCTTCAACGGGACAGGGGTTTTGGTGATCCCCACGAAATAGGGCGGGTTAGCCACATAGGTGGATTTCCCGTCCCAGCCATACGTTTCGCCCGTACCGCCCTTGACGGCCTGCCATTCCTTGGGCCCATTGAACACGTCCGCATAGCGGGATTTGAACATGTCCGAGGTCAGGCAGGATTTTACCATATCGGCGATTTCCTTGTTGGATGGCCAGATGTCTTTCAAAAATACATCCTTGCCGTTTTTGTCCTTACCAAGCGCATCCTTATATAAATCCACCCGCATGGAACCGGCCAGCGCATACGCCACCACCAGCGGCGGCGAAGCCAGATAGTTTGATTTCACATGCGGGGAAATCCGCCCCTCAAAGTTTCTATTGCCCGAGAGCACAGCGGTGACGTTCAGATCGCCTGCCTCAATCGCCTTGCCTATGGCAACGGGCAAAGGCCCTGAGTTGCCGATACAAGTCGTGCACCCATACCCCACCGTGTTAAAACCGAGCGCATCAAGATCATCCTGCAAACCCGCCTTGGTCAGGTAATCCGTCACCACCTGAGAGCCAGGCGCCAAAGAGGTTTTCACCCACGGCTTGACAGTGAGGCCCATCGCGCGCGCCTTACGCGCCACAAGGCCAGCGGCCACAAGAACAGACGGGTTGGATGTGTTCGTACAGCTTGTAATCGCGGCAATGACCACCGCGCCGTTGGAAACATCATATCCTGCGCCCTCCACGGCAACCGATTTATGCTCCGGCACGTGTTTTTCAAATCCAGCCGCCGCTTCGGACAACGCAATGCGGTCCTGCGGGCGTTTCGGGCCCGAAATCGCAGGCTCCACGCTTGCCAGATCCAGCTCCAGCGTATCGGTAAAGATCGGGTCTGCCATACCGGCTTCGCGCCACATCCCTTGTTCCTTGGCATAAGCCTCGACCAATTTGACGCGGTGTTCCTCCCGCCCCGTAAAGCGTAAGTAATGAAGCGTTTCCTGATCTATCGGGAAAAACCCGCAGGTTGCACCGTATTCAGGGGCCATATTCGCAATCGTGGCGCGGTCCGCCAGCGTCAGATGATCCAATCCATCCCCGTAGAATTCCACAAACTTATTCACAACCCCGAGTTTACGGAGCATTTCCACCACACGGAGCACCAGATCCGTCGCCGTCGTGCCTTCCTTCATCGCGCCCGTGAGCTTGAAACCGACAACTTCGGGGATCAACATCGACACGGGCTGGCCCAGCATCGCGGCCTCGGCCTCGATCCCGCCCACGCCCCAACCCAGCACGGCTAGGCCATTGACCATCGTGGTGTGAGAATCCGTTCCGACCAGCGTATCGGGATACGCCACCTTCCGGCCAACCTTGTTTTCGTCTTCCTCGACCCAGATCGTCTGGGCGAGATATTCCAGATTCACCTGATGGCAAATCCCAGTCCCGGGCGGCACCACGCGGAAGTTCCGGAAGGCTCCCTGCCCCCATTTCAGGAACGCATAACGCTCCCCGTTGCGGTCAAACTCCAGATCCACATTGGCCTGAAATGCCTTGGGAGAACCAAATTCATCCACCATCACCGAGTGATCAATCACCAGATCCACAGGCACGAGCGGGTTGATTTTCTGCGGGTTTCCTTTCAGCGTAGTCATAGCCTCGCGCATGGCGGCCAGATCCACCACAGCCGGCACACCTGTAAAATCCTGCATCAGAACGCGGGCGGGGCGATACGCAATCTCGGTATCAGACCGCTTGTCAGACAGCCATGTTTTCAAAGCCTTCACATCGTCTACAGAAACACTGCGCCCATCCTCGAACCGGAGAAGATTTTCCAGCAGAACCTTCAGCGTAAACGGCAAGCGCGAAATATCGCCGATTTTCTCGGCGGCGGCCTTGAGGCTGAAATAATCATAGTCCTTGCCCTCAACGGTCAGTGTTTTGCGGGTGTGAAGCGTGTCCTGTCCTGTGCGTGTCATAATCTGGTATCCCTTTGATATTTTTATGATAAATATTCATGATGCCGCGCGAGATCTCGCACCGACCATACTATCATGAACCATAAAGGGATAAAAAGGGGTTAATGCGATAAGGTGTAAATGAATTTTTTTATCGTGAAGAGACGACGTCTCTTTCGTCATTGCGAGGCAAAGCCGAAGCAATCCAGTTTTTATGGATCGCCACGCGCCTTTCAGTCGCTCGCGATGACGACTGAGAAAAACTTCGTGTGCTTGGTGTGCTTCGTGTTAAACCTTTTTTTCTCGCCTCTCCTCACCATCCCAGCCTGCCTGTCTTCCCCGCCCCCCTTCCTGTCTTCCCCGCGCAAGCGGGGACCTTATAAAAAACCAACACCGCCTTGAAACTGGAGAAACAGATTCAAGATGCCGATAAAGCCGCCATGAAGGACAGGGAGGATATGTTCTACAGGAATATGTGGACCGTGGGCCTTTTAACAACCCTGATCTCCGGCGTGTTGTTTGGCTCTGGTGTCTGGAGCCTCAAAACCGCGCAAGACAAGTTTGAAAAGAAACTGAATGAGGAGAGCGAGCGTAAAATTAATGAGGCCGTAAGAGCGTTGCAAGCCCAGATGGGCACAGCCAATGCGGAATTTGCCGAAATGCGGGCCTATACCAATAGAATTTCAGGCCGCATCCTATACCACACATCACAAAAAAATCAAGTTTTGTGAATTTTCCGAAAGAAGTCGGGAGGAGGCCCGCAAAAATTTTGAGACCATTGCCCTGAAGGAACGCCTCAACGGCGATAAGGTGGAACATGACAAGGATCTCTACATCAATTGCCTGTATAATTGTGCCGAACTCTACGCTTTAAGGAAGAATCCTGAAGACAAGGACAAATTAGAAGACATCATAAAGGAAACCTGTGCCGTGCTTCATGAATTAGATCGCCTGCAATCAGGCGCACGCCATGCCACAGAAGAACAGAGACAGCAATACAATTTCACAGAAAAACAACTTGAAATGCTACACTCTTCTTGGGAAAGCGCACAGGAAACCATACGTGGTTATGAAACTAAGGAGGACAATGCACCCCAACATGTTACGGGAAGCACCCCCACATAAACGATCAATGACTATGTTCTGGGGGGATAAAGATGAAGTAAAACCCCCCCCCCAAAATCTCTCCTGTCGCGATCCAAGCCGTGTTCTTTGGCTATTTTTCTTAACATCTCATTTCTTTCTGCGCGGTCTTTAATCACTTGAGCCAAATGTGCTTGCCGTTCCTCTGCCGTCTGACCGGCACCATTAAATTTTTGAACATTCGACTCTGGCATGGAATCCTCCCTCATTTGTATTCAGATGCTGTTACATATATCATAAACCACAGAAAAATCAAGTTTTGTGAGTTTTCCGCCAGAAGTCGGGAGGAGGCCAAAAAGAATTTCGAGAGCATTTCCCTGAACGAACGAAAAAACGGGGAGAAGGATAAAAAACCTTAAAAAGACCCCATTATGTTCAAAATTTTGCCACATTTGTATCGGATACTGAAACTATAGAGAGGGATAACTTGCTCCTATAAAGATTTTATGGTGAAGCCTGACCTGATTTGACTCACATTTCAAGAATGCTCAAAACTGTTTCTAGTCAAGACCGTCGCTTTCTCCCAAGCGACGGTTTTTGCTTGTGCCCCTGAAGGACCTCTGCGATAATTGGGCTCTGATGACTCCGCGCCCCCGCCATATACAAACGCAGATTGTCCGCGCCGCAATTGCCAGTGATACCGCCTATCATGCGGTGATCCCGCCCCTTTACCTGTCCTCCACGTACCAGATTGAAACCCTTGAAGAACGGGGACCTTACGAATACGCCCGCACCCGCAATCCGACACGGGATCATCTGGCCGAAGCCCTGACAGCTCTGGAAGGCGGGATCGGGGCCAGCATCACCAGCTCCGGCATGTCTGCGCTCACCCTCCTGCTCCACCTTCTGGGGCCGGAAGACCTGATTCTGGCCCCCTATGACTGCTATGGCCGCTCCTACTGGCTCCTGAAAGCGCTGGCTGAAAAACGGCATTTTCGCCTCAAATTCATAGACCCCTATACCACAGACGGGCTGGAAGACGCGTTTCACGAACCACCGCGCATGGTCTTGCTGGAAACGCCCTCCAATCCCCTCCTGCGGATTGCCGATATTCAGGCAATCGCCGACAGAACCCATAAAACAGGCGGCCTTTTGGTCTGTGACAATACTTTTTTATCGCCCGTACTCCAGCGTCCTTTTGCCCTCGGCGCGGATATCATTCTCCATTCCACAACCAAATTCCTGAACGGGCACAGCGATGTTGTGGGCGGGGCCGTGGTGACAGGACGCGAGACCACCCTGCGCGATGAACTGGCGCAATGGAACAATTCTCTGGGCACGATCGGCGCGCCCTTTGACTCCTACATGACCCTGCGAGGACTCAGAACCTTGCCCCTGCGGATGAAACAGGCACAAGACAGCGCCCAGACAATCGCTGTCTTGTTGGACAATCATCCTGCCGTCGAGACCGTGTATTACCCGGGCCTGCCTTCCCACCCCCAATATACCCTCGCCCAACGCCAGCAACACGGTGCAGGCGCCATGCTGAGTTTTACCCTCAAGGGGGACCGAAACGCTGTGGACATTTTCCTGAAAACCCTCGCACTTTTTTCGCTGGCCCAATCGCTGGGGGGCACAGAAAGCCTCATATGCCACCCCGCCACCATGACCCACGCCGCCATGGGGCCGCAGGCCCGCGCCCGCGCCGGCGTGACAGATCAGCTCCTGCGCCTTTCCATCGGGATTGAGGAGACTGGCGATTTGTGCCATGATCTGCAAACCGCACTGAAGGAGATCTCCCCGCCATGACCCCCCCAAACAAACCCCGCCATTTTTTCCGTGATCTGGCACTGTTCTTCCTGTCCGGTTTGTGCCTGTTTCCTGCGTTTTCTTCGGCTCAGACACCGGAATCTTGGTCCCTGCCCACTCCTAAAACACCGCTGACCCCCCATCCTGTATCGGGAGAACCTTCTATTCTCAAGCTTTCAACGCCTACGAACCTGTATTTACAGGATTTTTCCTACGAAGGTCTCAGCCGCGCCGACCTGACAGCCGATATCTCCGTCATTCATGTGTTCGGCACATGGTGCCCCAGTTGCATCACCGACCATCCCTATATGATAGAACTCAAAAAACAGGGCATCCCGCTCTACGGGATTGCCGCCAATGACCTGCCTTATACTGTGGAGGATTTTTTTAAAACCCGCGAAAATCCGTACGTCAAAATCGGTTACGATAAAATCGGGGCTTTTTCAGAAGCACTGGCCCTGATCGGCGTCCCCTCCACACTGGTGGTGGTGCACGACAAAACAGCCAAAACACCCGATACGGCCTGGAAAATCGTCTGGCTCCTGAACGGAGACCTCTCCAAGGACAATGTCATGGAAAATGACCTGCTCCCCGCACTGGACGTTCTGAAAAAGGCCCATCCCCTCCAGACCACAGCGGGCCAGACGCTACCGGCCCCCGCTCCTGCTACGGCACCTCCAGCGGATGATACTCCGGACACAGGCCACTGACACGCTGATATTCCTCAAGGCTGTCAACGGCCTGCTGGCTTTCCGCCCGTTCGATCTCAAATTTTTTTGTTTCCAGATCCAGTAATTGGGAAATTGTTTCCTGCATCCGCTGGGCAACGCCCTTGGCTTCCTCCGTCCGGATAGGCCCGACAGAAAACCCCCGCTGGGCCAGCCCGTCATAGACCTTCTGGCCCATCGATTGCGCATATTTATTCACCAGCGCCCGATCCACCTTCACATGCTTCATTTCATGTTCCATCACAGCCTGACGCATACATTTGTCACGGTAGACTTCCTTTGCAACCACGATTTTGGGCTTGAAATCAATATTGATTTCCACCACGTCGTACCACAGGCACGACGCCTTCAAAGACGGCCACTCCTGCCCCCCCAGTTTGACCTGCGCACTCATCCGGATTTCGTTGGCGGCATAAGCATTCGTGTGCGTTTTCTGATCAAACCCGTAAGGGTTGATGGTCCCCATCTGCTGGGTCTGGATTTGCCGCAAGGAGCGGGACTTGTCCAGCACCAGTTTTACGGCCCGCGGAACCACCTTGATTTCAGACGCTTTGGGAATCTGGCACTGGAGCTGTTGCGCGTAAGCAGGAGCCACAGACTCGGACAATACCAGTCCGGCCACACAGGCCGCTTTCAATATTCGGATTGGACGCACAGATCAACTCTCCCCTTTTCTGAATAAACTCTATATAGTATACCAATAAAATACTAGAAATCCGAGGAACAATATCATGGGCACACTTCTTTATCTTTTCTCGCTGGTCATTGACCTGTACATTGGTATTATCGTTATTCAGGTGCTGGTGAGCTGGCTGATTGTTTTTGATGTCATCAATACCGCCAACGAGCAGGCCCGCAACCTGATGAACCTTCTCAAACGGGCCACAGACCCGATTTACAAGCCCCTGATGAAATACATCCCCCCCATCGGCGGGATCGACATTACCCCCCTGATCGTCATTCTGGGGCTTCAGCTCCTGCGCAATCTGGTGTTTGGAGCGTTCTGATTTCCATGACACAGACACACATCATCGACGGCAAAGCACTGGCCGAGACCCTCAGATATTCTCTAAAAACCCGTATAGCAAGCCTGCCTTCCCCGCCAGGTCTGGCGGTCCTGCTGGTGGGGGACGATCCAGCCTCCCACGTATATGTCAAAAACAAGATAGCCGCCTGCCAGGCCCTAGGGATCAAAAGCTTTGAATCGCGCTTGCCCCAAAAAGCCACACAAGCCGAAGTCGCGGCAGAAATCAAAGCTTTCAACGCCAATCCCGCCGTGCATGGTATTTTGCTCCAGCTTCCTGTGCCGCACCATCTGGACTCGGGAGCGCTTATCCAGATGATCGACCCGAAAAAGGACGTGGACGGCCTGACCTTGCCCAATATCGGGGCGCTGGTGGCGGGGCTGGACGGGCTTGTGCCCTGTACGCCGCAAGGGGCGCTATTGCTGATCCAGTCTGTCAAAACCGATCTGGAAGGCCTCAACGCGCTCGTCATCGGGCGCTCGCTCCTGTTTGGAAAGCCCATGGCCCAGCTCCTCCTGACACAGAACTGCACCGTCACCACCGCCCATTCCCGCACGAAAAACCTCCCCGATCTGTGCGCGCAGGCTGATATCGTGATTTCTGCCATCGGCCAGCCTCGCATGGTCAAGGGCGCATGGCTCAAACGCGGTGCGATCGTGATTGATGTCGGGATCAACCGCCTTGAAAACGGCACACTGTGCGGCGATGTCGATTATAACTCTGCGCTGGGGATTGCAGGGGCCCTCACCCCCGTGCCAGGCGGCGTGGGGCCCATGACGATTGCCTGCCTTCTGCAAAACACCGTCAGGGCGGCCGAGAATCTCGAACACGCGCCCGCACACAAAACGGACTATTAAGACCTTCCTTCAGCATGCGGACAAAAAAAGGTCCGGAGACCTTTAAGGCACTCCGGACAAACAGCGGTAATAGAGGGTGTGTGCATTTTTTATAGCCCACCCTTCTCCCCCTTGCAAGTCATTTTTCTCAAATACAGGAAAAATTTTTATATAATTTACATAAAATTTTACAAATCCTTCCAAAAATTAACGAAGCCTTAACCTTTAAACCCTCACAATAAAATTATAGCAAGGCGGCTCATGGAGTAGAAACAACACCCGTCAGAATGACGTTCGAGTGAAAGGATACGCACGTGCAAACATAAACGACCTTATATTTTCAACGCCTACATAGTATTGGGAGATACCTATGCCAACATCATTAGAAACAAAATTACTGAATCTGTCCTTGAACCATCAATTTGCGCTGTTGAACAGCACAATCAAGGCCCTGACACCCACAGAGATTGCAACGATATCAAACCCTGTCGCCAACACTCTTTTGGACAACCTCACCTTCAGCTATACTTCGCCTTCGCCAATTGATGCCCAAATTGCCGTCACAACACGTATTCTCATGAGCACGCTGGGAAGCAAGACAGATGCCATTCATATAGAAAATGCCATGTTCAACTTCTCCGGTCATCACAACTGGGCGGCTCTGGACGCTCTTACGGATTATCTGACCCCCGTTCAAAAATCCGATATTACATCCTTTACAAGGGGCACGGTCCTGAGCGATATCGTCTACGCCGATCTGTCAGGCACCACAGACGATGCACAAATCTCCAAAGTTGCCAGAGACTTTATGGTCAAACTCGGAAACGGCATTGCGGGCAACTACATCGGCAACGCCATGGAAGTCGCTTCCAAACATCACAACTGGGGCGCGCTCGATGCTATCACAGACTACCTCACAGATGCCCAAAAAGCCGGAATATCATCGATTACACGCGACACGGTTTTGACCAACATCGTTTATTCTGAGCTCCCAGGCTCCGACACTACAGACGATGCCAAAATCGCCACAGCGGTCAGAGACCTTATGGTCAAACTCGGAAGCGGCATGACGGGTCACGCTCTCGAAAATGCCATGGCAAACTTCTCCGGCCATCACAACTGGGCGGCGCTCGATGCCGTCACAGACTACCTCACAGATGCCCAAAAAGCCGGAATATCATCATTTATACGCGGCGATGTGGTCCTGAGCGATATCGTGTACGCCGATGCCCCGGGCACCACAGATGATGCCCAAATCGCCGCCGTCGCCAGAGACTTTATGGTCAAACTCGGAAACGGCATTGCGGGCAACTACATCGGCAACGCCATCGATGTTGTTGCCGATCACGGCAACCTTAAGGCCTTGGGAAGCATTCTGGACTACACAACTCTGTCCAAAATAGATCCTACCACGCAAGCCCATCTCACGACCCTCGGCATCAAGCTGGGGACAGACAGCGCCAACACCATCGTGGGGGGCCTCACAGCCGATAAAATCTATGGGCTGGGTGGCAACGACATCATCCGTGGTGACAACGGGAACGACACCCTCTACGGCAATGCCGGAAATGACACCCTCACCGGCGGCAACGGCAACGACACCCTCGTAGGCGGGATCGGGGTTGACACCCTCACCGGCGGCGCGGGCAAGGACACGTTCGTGGTGGCCAATCTCGGCAACGGCGTGGACAAGGTCACGGATTTCAGCATTGCACAGGCCGATGTCATTGATGTGCGGGAAGTCCTGCAGGGCTTTGATCCTCTGTCCTCTGCCATCACGGATTTCGTGCTGGCCAGAACAGTCGGGGCTGATACTGTGATCTCCGTGGATGCGGACGGGACCGGCGCTGGCAAGGCGGTGGATGTGCTGACGCTGGCCAACACGACAGGGATTGATGTGGAATCCCTTTATGTCTTCAACCAGATTATAGCCCATTAAACGGGCAGACCTTCTTAAAAAGGCAAAAGGGCGGCTGGGGAGGGCCGCCCTTTTTATATCCGCCCCTTGAATCGCGCCGGCAGACTATGCGATAGTCCGTCATGGATGTTGTTTCACTCACGCAAAAGCTGATCGCCTGCCCGTCTGTCACGCCCCGTGACGCTGGCGCGCAGGCCCTGCTGGGCACATTTTTGCAAGCCCTTGGTTTTACCTGTCATCCCCTGACCTTCAACGGCGTGCCCAACCTGTTTGCGCGGATCGGCACCACTAGCCCGCACCTGTGTTTTTCAGGCCATACCGATGTGGTCCCCGCCGGCCCCGAAGACCTGTGGACCTACGGCCCCTTTACGCCGCATATCGCAGACGGGATCTTGTACGGGCGGGGGGCAAGCGACATGAAAGGGGCGGTGGCGGCCTTTGCGATTGCGGCGCGGGATTATCTGGCAGACACGCCCCTGAACGGCTCCATCAGCCTGCTGATTACGGGAGACGAGGAAGGCCCCGCGCAGGATGGCACCGTCCGCGTGCTGGAATGGATGCGGAACAACGGACACCTGCCCGATATGGCACTGGGCGGAGAGCCTACAAACCCTTCGGAGATCGGACAGGAAATCAAGATCGGACGGCGCGGGTCCCTCACGGGCCACTTGCGCGTCACCGGCAAGCAAGGACATGTGGCCTATCCGCATTTGGCGGACAATCCCCTGCCCCGCCTCGTCCGGTTTTTGGGTGCGCTGTCCGCCCACGTCTTCGATACGGGCACGGCGTTTTTTCCGGCGACCAACCTTGAAATCGTGACTATGGACGGGGGGGGAACCGCCGAGAATGTCATTCCCGCCAGTGGACACGCCACCTTCAATATCCGCTTTAACGACCAGTGGACCAGCCAGAGCCTGACCCAGACCCTCCACGATATTCTGCGTACGATCGGGGGGCCGTACGATCTGGAAACCACCTGCGGCGCGGAAAGTTTCATCACACAGCCCGGCCCGTGGCCCGAGCGCGTCCAGTCAGCCATCGCGCACGTGACGGGGAAAACGCCCGCCTATACCACCAATGGCGGCACCTCGGATGCGCGGTTTTTCGCGCCCGTATGCCCTGTTGTGGAGTGCGGGGCCGTCAACGCCACCATCCACCAGATCAACGAACATGCCCGCGTGAGCGACCTGCACACCCTCACACAAATCTACCGGACCCTGCTGGAAAAAACCTTCGGAATTTAGGGCATGCACCCGCCATGACGACCTGCCCTCCGCGCCCGTGAAAACGAGGGAACGAAGCCACGCCCGTCAGGCGAAACCATCAAAGCTCTACCGGTACACATCGTCCAGCATGGTGTGACCGCTGATTTTCAAGCGTCTGTCCTTGTCAAACTCACGGTAATAGCCCGATATCGCATAGTTCGTATGGGGTTTGAAATCTACGGACTTGATAAAGCTCATGAAGGCGGGCTTCCAGTGCTCATAGGCGCTTTGTTCGGCGGAGCATTCCACGGTGCGGACACTGTTGTCGTAAAAACTGACAACCGCAACCCCGCGTTTCATCATTTTTGCGCCCTGCGCGGTTTCAAATTCGCCCTCGGCCATAGAGGCAAAGCCGCGTCCGAGGGCGGCATCATCCCGCACCTCGTACAGCACCGGATTGCTATACTGGTTGAAATAGTGTTCCCAATAAGCGCGGCTGAAATTCGTACGCTGGATCTGCGGGCTGTAATCCACGGGGTAAATTTTGAAGCGGCCCTCGGGAACAACATTCAGACGGCAGGTTGCAAAATCGTTGGCGCCCGCCCCGTTGACAGTGAGCACATCCCCCGCGCTCTGGTTATGGGATTGCCGCCAGCGATCGGGAAACGTCACCGACACGTCCCCGTCGGGACTTTCCCAATAAAACACTTCTGCCTGCGCCAGATTTGCGCCAGCACAGAATAATAACAGGGAAAAACAAAATAATTTCAGAAGCTTTTTCATGGCAGGCACTCTCGGTCACTCAAGGATTATCATATCGTACTCCCCGCTATTGTGCCAGAGCAATTCCCAAAAAACCGTTAATGCAAATGGTCATAACGCTTTCCTTTTCCGCGCCGCGTCAGGATATCAGGAAGAAGCAAGATCCCTGTAAAAACCCCTTGTGTCCCCGCACTCTGCCCGTTAAAACAGACACACAACACACGGCAAAAAGGACATTGCGCATGAGCAAAGGAAAAATCGTACTGGCCTATTCCGGCGGGCTGGACACCTCCATCATTCTGAAATGGCTGATCGAGGAAGGGTACGAAGTCGTGGCCTATATCGCCGATGTCGGACAAAAGGAAGATTTCTCTGCCGCCAAGGATAAGGCGCTTAAAATCGGGGCCTCCAAAGTTTACATCGAAGACCTCAAGGAAGAATTCGTCACCGATTACATCTTCCCCGCCTTTAAATCCCAAGCCGTATACGAAGGGCGCTATCTGCTCGGCACCTCTGTGGCACGGCCCGTAATTGCCAAAAAACAAATTGAAATCGCCATAAAAGAAAACGCCCAGTTCGTAGGCCACGGCGCCACAGGCAAGGGCAACGATCAGGTCCGGTTTGAGCTCTCCTACTATGCCCTCAAACCCGATATCAAAGTCATCGCACCTTGGAAAATGCCGGAATTTTTAACCCGCTTCAAGGGCCGGACCGATATGCTGAACTACGCCGACCAATACGGTATCCCTGTGACCGCCACGCGCAAAAAACCATATTCGGAGGATGATAACCTGCTTCATATCTCGCATGAGGCGGGTATTCTCGAAGATCCAAACGCTCCGTGTGCGGAGGATGTCTATTCCCGTACCTCCTCGCCGGATCAATGGCCCGATCTGCCGGAAACAATAACACTCACCTTTGAAAAAGGGATTCCGATAAAGCTCGAAGCGGGCGGCAAAACCATCACCGGCGCACTCGCGCTGTTTACGGCGCTCAATGATCTGGGGTCAAAACACGGCATCGGGCGGCTGGATATGGTTGAAAACCGCTTCGTAGGAATCAAATCGCGCGGCGTCTATGAAACCCCGGGCGGGACAATCCTGCACGCCGGACATCGGGACCTCGAAGGTCTGGTCATGGACCGTGAAGTGATGAAATTACGCGACTCCCTTTCCCCCAAGGTGGCGGAACTGATCTATAACGGGTTCTGGTTCGCGCCGGAATTTGACCTACTCATGCATTTCATGGACAAGGCACAGGAGCCCGTGAACGGCACAGTGCAGGTCCAGCTCTACAAAGGACGCGCTTACCCCATCGCACGGGCCTCGGACAACGCATTGTATGATCCCAAGCAATCCAGCATGGACGAGGAAGGCGGCTACGACCAGATGGACGCGGCAGGCTTTATCAAAATCAATGCGGTGCGCCTACGGAATAATACCCGCGTGCGCGGACGGGGCCAGTGATATAAGACGTTCCGTCTTTCTACTCTCGCGCCAAAATCAGGCTCTCACGGCTTTCCTTGACCGCTTCATGGCGCATAAACGCCCCCACCCCTTTACAGGCGTTGTTCAGGATTATCAGGTACTGGCGGGCGGCGGTTGCGATATTTAAGGTCTTTTGATCACAACAGGATGCCCCGATCTGCGTCACTTCAGAAAAAGCAACCACCAGATTGAGCTTGTCCTGACCGGCACTGGCCGGACGCTTGACGAGCTTCTCCAAATCTTCAGGCTGGGAAGCCTGCTCTACAAAATTATGAAGCGCAAGCGCAAGCTGGTTTTCAACACGGATAAACGCCTTGCCCAGCGTGTATTCCGGTTCCGTCTCCTCCGCATCAACGAACCCGCACGGCATAATATTCTGGCACAGACGGGTGAGTGCATAAAAACTTGTGGAAAAATGAGCTTCGTGACGCCCCATCACCGTCAGTGTTCTGATTGCCCGCTCCATATCCTCGACCGTCAGGACCATCTCCTTCGTCAGCGCTACAATCGCCTCACAGACCGCCTCGGGAATTTTTGCGTATTTATTTTTGGGAGAACACACCAGCCTCTCGGAGGCTCCCGCCTCCCCCAAAGACAGAATATCCCGAAACAACAGGGAAGACTCCTCTCCGGTTTCAGGAGATTCCAGACCATCCCTGATCCAGCCTGTCACATTGCTCAGTCTGCAAAGCATATCTTGTGGCGCATGCCTGAAAAGCATCCCTGTAAATTTCTCCAGTACCTCCCCCAGCTCCTGCCGCATCACAACACCCCGTTCCGGCAGGGTCAGGGCATGGGGCGTTCTCACAAGCATATCAATCAACGATGCGGCATGCCGCTCCAGCGCAGGCATCATGCGGGCGCGCTTTTGCAGGCCCTCCATGAGGCGAGGCCTGTCCTGCACCGGACAGCCAGACGCCGCCAACTGCATCGCGGCCCGTGTCATCTCCTCTGCAATGTCTTCGCTCTGAAATCTGGTATTTTGTGTCGGCATGTCTGGTTTTCTCCTGCGCCCTTACCACGTCCGGTCAGGGCTGGATGGTAAAAAAGGGGCCATGATTTTTTCCATCTTCCGTTGCTCTGCCCAAAGTCTGTCATTCCAGTGTTGGGCCTTTTCCGTGAGATCAGCCGCATTTTCCCTGAGCACCTCCATGGGGGAGGAATCGGACACCTCATCCGGCGCCAGGGAAAAATAAAAAAAGATATCGGGCGGAAAAGGTGAAACACCACCTTCCGTGATTTCCTTGAAATGTTTTTCCATGATATTAAAAAATGTCACAGAGGCCCCCGCCGTCAGGGCCTCCCCGTCAACGACACGGGCCAGCCCCAGCAGGGCATCGGAAATATGCTCTTTCACGGGACTTTCAGGCAAAACACGCCCGTACGAATTGAACGTCCAGACAGGATGGAAATGTGGCAAAAGATTATAGAGTGGCGACGCCATGGCAAAGGCCTGTAGCACCCGATTCTCGTCCAGAAAAATTGAAATCTGGTTGGCAAGGTTGGCCACATTGTTGTCACGTATCTGCATAATCCCGATCCGGCGCCGCATCATGTCGTTAAAGGCCGACCCCAACAACGGGGTTCTTTTTCTGGGCATCTGTATTCCTCTTGTAACAATTCCAAACACATAAAGACACGCGTTCCCCCTCGGCGTTTAGCCCCACCCTGAGCCGCCCCTTTTAGTCATCCTGAGCCGGCAGGCGAAGGATCTCTCCCTAAAAAACGCTATAGCGTGTATTCATATCGTATATTGGCTCTTATACATAAAAAAATTCATTGTTTCAATAAAAAAACCGCACCCCCTGCCCGTCTTCTCTTTTTCCTGTCATCCTGAGGCTTTGCCGAAGGGGCTCTCACCTCAAGAATAGAAAGAGCAATAATATTTCAATCATGCGTATCAAATCAACAAGAAAAGATGTTTTTATTGACTTTAATGATATATTAGATGTATAATTTGGCAGAAATCGGACAAAAGAGGAGAATCACATCATGCCCCACAGCAACACTGCCACAGCCCGCACGCCCCTTACAATCAAAGACACGCTCCTTGCGGCAACCCTCGTGCTGAGCGCGGCCTTCGCCGCAACCCATACGGACGATATCGAAAAAGTATTCGACAATACAGCCTACCAGAAACATATGGAAACACTAAAAACCGCAGACGGAAATCCGGCAACCATGATCCCCGAAATCGGGCTATAAGACCAGATCGACCCGCCGCTTATCATCCGCGAGAGTCTGGGTCCGGTCCTGCTCAAGGGCCACGCGGGTTTCGCGGGCGGTATCCTCGGCCTGTGCCACAGAAAGCGCTTCTTCCGAGATCTCGACCCGATCGGGCGCCCGCGCCGGAACCTCTTCCGTCCGGATCGGAGGGCTCCGGCGATCGGACAGCGCGTCTACTTGCGTTTTATTCTCATTCCGGACAAGGCCTTGCACCCCGCCCACTGCACTCAGATCAACCATGTTTTCACCCTGACAAAAAAATACCCTACCTTCTCCATTCTACCTTGAATACCATAAGAATTCAATACTTTGCAGTTATATTCATAACAATAAATACAAAAACACGAAGCCCCTCAGACATCCCACCACACCCGCAGGGCCTGAAACGGCACGGGTCCGCGCAAGCGGGGATGAAAGACGTCATAGCCCACCCGCCGGATCTGCGCCAACCCGATATCCGCCATTTTTCCGACAGCGCGCAAAAAGCGGTTGTCGCATTGCGGGCGCTTGGGGGCCAACCCCGCCACCTGTGCTATCGCTTCCGGCAGGCGGGGGGCGGGCTTTCCGGCATACAGCGCGTCCAAATCCTGCCCACACGCCTGTAATACCTCTGCAGGCAGAAGGCACCGCCCCCGCCTTGCCATGAAAGGGACGGCCCGCAACATCCCTGCAATCCCGTACAGGCGGGCAAGAGCAGGCACCACAGCCCCGTCCGGCCCCTCATCCGGATCCCCGCCACAGATCCGGAACGCCAGCCGCAGAAGAGGCGTTTGCGTGGCGTCAATATAGGTCAAAAACCCTGCAGTCTGCGCAGGCAGAACATCCTCCAGATCAAATTCACGGGCATACAGCATCGCCGTAAAATCGGCCTGCGAAAGCCCATACTGTCCGATAGCCAGACAAAGCGGTGTCAGGACAGGGTGATCCGTCCCCCCTGCCACCGGCCCACCGCTGGCATAAATCCGGTCTACCGCGTCCCGCCACCATTGCAGGCGGATCAACCCTAACCGCGTATCGGTGACCACATCCCGCGTCTTGGCGATTTCAAGGTGAAAGGCAAACAGCGCCCACAGCGCTTCCCGCGCGTCAGGCGGTGCAAAAAGCGAGAGGAGAAACCGGTCCGGATCACCCGTCCGCACCCCCTGCCCGCAATATGATATCTGTACCATCTCAAGCCCCTTGCGTGCCGCCACCATTCAAAGAGCCTCTCTTTAGCATTCTTGCTACCCCCTGTCAGCCCCCCCCTTGCGCTTTGGGTCCGGAAACGCTATTGAAACGCTATGACACAGGGTGCAGGCATAACGGGCAAATATGTGGTGGGGGTATATCCCGGGACGTTTGATCCCGTGACGAAGGGGCACCTGCACCTGATCCGCCGCGCCAGCCGGCTAGTGGACCATCTGGTGATCGGCGTGGCCGACAATGCCAGAAAAGGCCCCGTCTTCACGCTGGAAGAGCGGTGCGGGATGGTCCGGCAGGATCTTGAAAACATGCGGGACAAGGGATGCGGGATCGAGGTCCGGCCTTTCAATTCCCTGCTGGTGCACTTTGCACGAGAAATAAAATCATCCTGTATTTTCAGAGGATTAAGAGCTGTTTCTGATTTTGAATATGAATTCCAGATGACAGGCATGAACGCCAAGCTGGATGACCAGATCGAGACTGTTTTTCTGATGGCGGCAGATAAATGGCAGTTCGTATCCGCTTCATTTGTAAAGGAAATCTGCTTTATGGGCGGGGATGTCTCTGAATTTGTGACCCCGCAAGTCGCGGAAAAGCTTCAAGCCAAGGCACGTGAAAAAAAATAGGGTTTTTGCATGCGAGTGCTTGACGGGGCAAGGTTTAGTCCATATGGTGCGTCATCTTTTTGTAGTTGCGTTTCAAGGCGCGGCCTTTCGGAAGATCGCGTAGCTCAGCTGGTAGAGCAACTGACTTTTAATCAGTAGGTCCTGGGTTCGAATCCCAGCGCGATCACCATTTTTTCAAAGACTTACGGGCTGTTTTCTTAAGACATTACAGCAAAAAATGATGAACGCCGATGAACGCGTTTGATGAACGTTTTTTGCGCGGGGTCTCCTCGGGGGATCAATCCCCCGTGATGACCCTGTCATTCAGGGGCTGGATCGGGCGGGCATTCACGGGGAACAGGCCCTGAAACGCCCGAATTTGCTCTTCGGAAATTTCGAGCGGCGTTTTCATGACAAACCAGATCACCCCTTCAGAGCACGGCGGCACAGTCAGGGAACCCTCGTACCGATAGTGCTCCAGCGTCTGGGGCATCAAGCCCCGTGCCGAGTATTTCACCGTCGGCACGGTTTTCTGCGCAAACGTCTGGACAGGGACATTCTGGAGAATCCCCGCCAGAACCGGATTATTCTTCCCGACCTTCATCATGACGCTGACAATGGCCTGCGTGCCGTCATCGGCGCGGTGGATCAACTGCACCTCCACCGGATAGGGCGCCCCATCAATATAGTGCTCGGACGGGGTGTGAAAGACGATCTGCCTGAGGGCGTAGAACAGGCCATCGGCCATAAAGCCGCTCCCGTCCGGATAAGGCAACAGCACCGTCCGGCCTGTATTGATCAAAGACAAGGGCACCGCATGATAGGTCAGGTCAAGGGGCGGCAGATCATCCTGATAAAATTTTGCAATATTCACGGGCGATTGTTTTCGCCCGTTTCCGCAGGCATGGTAAGGCGGACGGATCGTCGCCCAGCGAGACGGTCCATTCCCCCCCGCATAGGTCCAGTCCAGCACAGGGTCCTGCGGCGGAACGGGAACTTCAGGCACATTGTCCAGCGGCGGAATGGTTTTGACAGCGGGCGCAGGCGAAACCACAGGCGTCTGCGGTGTCTGCGCCTGCGCTACCCCGCCAGCACCCCACAGCAATACCACCCCTAGCAACACGCGCTTCATTTTCTTCATCCAATGCCTCATAACGGGAACATCCTTCCTTGTGTGTTGTACGCAAGCGGAGGATGTTCCCTGCGCCAGCCTACCTTGATTCCCCTCTCTTTTAAACAGACTAACATTTTTTTAACTTTTTGTTTTGTAATATAGAAAGTAAAAAGGAGACGTGGACGCCATGGACCCCGCCTACTTTGACTCAAGCACGCATCAGGTCGTACCATCCGGTATCGGCGATGTTCTAATGCCAGGCGATGACGACAAACTCACCGTTACCATGAGCGCCGATCCTGTTGTCATGAAAGCAAAACAGGATATCACAACCGACAGCGTGGTCCTGATGCAAGGGACAGAGGCCGAAGTCACGGCGGCTCTGCGTGCTTTTCATAGACATCCATCAAAAATTTGACCCGCGCAGAATTTACAAAATCAATGAGGGGAGACCCTAGAATGTAACCGGCGCGGCCTCTTCCTGCCGGCGTCTACAGCACCCCCAGCATCTCCGCCACTAACGGGTGCCGGACGATATCCGCCTGCCCCAGCCGGATGACGGCGATATTGGGCACAGCATCCAGCCGGCGGGCGATATCGGACAGCCCCGAAATCCCGTCCAGCAGATCCGACTGGTCAGGGTCGCCCGTCACCACCATGGTGGAATGCCACCCCAGACGCGACAACAGCATCTTCATCTGCCCATAGGTACAGTTCTGCGCCTCGTCAATCACCACAAAGGCATTATTGAGCGTGCGCCCGCGCATAAACCCGACAGGCGCGATTTCAATCGTGCCGTCATCAATATACTGGCGCACGCGCTTGCCCCCCATCCGGTCGCCCAGCGCATCATAAAGCGGGCGCAGGTAAGGGGCCATTTTCTCGTGCAGGTCCCCGGGCAGATACCCTAAAGATTCTCCGGCCTCCATCGCGGGACGCGAAAGAATAATCCGCTCGATTTTGCCTTTTTCCAGCGCTTCAACGGCCTGCGAAATGGCAATATAGGTTTTGCCCGTGCCGGCAGGACCAATGGCAATCGTCAGGGCATAGTCCTGAATGGCCTTCATGAGATCCGCCTGCCCGTCCGAGCGCGGCTTGATCGTCTTCAAATATTTCTGGTCCCGAAATCCGTCAATTTCATCTTCCAGAGGGTGCCAGTTTCCCTTCCCTCTGGACTCCTTCTTTTCAAACGCGGGATGGACAACAGTGTTGTCCGGAACGCCATAAAGGGAGGAGCGGTTTTTACGGATTTTTTTGGACATGCGTAAAGTTCCTTCTGTGACAAGAGGGGTTGAAAAAAATCGACAAGGGGAGGGAAAACAAAGAGTACAACACAGGCGGGCGGGATATAAAAACCGCGCGAGAGCCAGTGCAGGAATGGACAGTATGTTGCGAGATCGAACGAACTCCCGAAGAAAACCATCAGACAGAATCACTCTACCAAACTTCACGGGAAAAAGCGAATTTTGAACAAAGCACAGAGACAGGCTTGTCTGGACAGACGATAAAACGCCCCCCTCCCTGTCATCCCTGCTTTTTCAACGCGAAGACACGAAGAGACGAAGAGAAACCCTTCGTGCGCCTTCGTGGTTCAAATGTTCTTCGTCATTGCGAGCGAAGTGAAGTAATCCAGTTCTTTCTGGTTTTCTGGATCGCCACGGCCCTTTTTTTGTCATCCTGAGCCGCAGGCGAAGGATCTCATCCAAAAACACACCAGATCCTTCGCGTTGCTCAGGATGACAATGCAGGGAAAAAACTCCCTCCCTCCGCCTCTTCGCATTATATACTTCTCCCCTGCCTTTTCTTCCCCCTCCTGTCACCCGCGAGCACAGCAAAAAATCCCAAAAATAAGCCCCCGTTTTCACGGAAGAGACAGATTCATTTTATACAACCAAAGACAGAGAGAAAAAACACAAAAATTCATGCACAGCATCATTAAGTTACAATTTTAGGGATAATTTACCCCTATGCAACTTCTCTGTGGGTATAATAGGAGAAAGCGGAGAAAGGCTCTGGGGATCTTGAAGCCTTTCCCGTATAAAAAAGACTGTACGCGGGGGGATTTTCCGGATGACACGCACACGACACCACACAGGACAATACCGGTTCAAAATCGGCCTTCTGGCTCTTCTGGGGATTTTTTTCCTCTGGAGCGGTCCGTGTGCCCGTGCCGAGACTGACAAGGAACACTATCCCATTGGCCAGCTTGTGGCGCTCGAAGGGCGCGCCTTCTATGCGGCGGATGACACCCACACGCCCATGAAGCTCAATGATCCGGTTTTCCTCAACACCACCGTGGAAACGGGGCCAGAATCCAAAGCGCTCATCATGTTTGTGGACAACACGGAAATCACGCTGGGGCCGGAGTCCGAGATCCTCATCGACGAATATGTCTTCGACCCCTACGATGCGGAGGAAAACAAGGGCCGATTTGAAATGACAAAGGGCGCGTTCCTGTGGGTCAGCGGTCTGCTTTCCAAACGGACAGTGCCCGATGTGGCGATCAAGACCAAAGTCGGGTCCATCGGCATTCGGGGGACAAAATTCTGGGGCGGGAACGTGGAGACCGATCTTTACGGAGTCTACGTGTTTGACGGGCTGATCCACTACACCACACAGAACGGTCAGGTCCTTCTGCCCAAGGATCACGGCGTAATGACGGGCGGCGAGACTGCGCCCCTTTCCACGAAAAGCTGGCCGGCGAATCAACTGGACTCTGCCGTGCAGAGTGTGACCTTCAGCCATCCGGAGGAGGTCGCACAGGCTGTCAGCGCCCAAAAGGAGAAAAACATCGCAGGCCAGCATGATTATCGGGGCCGGATGTTCCCCTACAAACCCAATCCGCTGGCACCACACTTGAAAGATAAAAACGGGAAATTCTTCAGCGATGAGTTTGAAAAATTCAAAGACCAGAAATAAGCCCGAAAGACGCCCGCACAAAATACATTGACATATTGCAAAATACCCTCTAGGGTCCTCGGGGATCTGCGGATAAGGCCGTCATCCCGCTGGCGCGCGCCCTTTGGGAACGCCCGCCCGAACGGAAATCCGGAACACGCGCAAAAAACGAGGCACAGACGCATATGAAAACGACACCCCCCACGCCCCCCCAGCCACGGATCATCACCGCAGACGATTACCCGCAGGCGCATGTGCTCCTGATACAGGCCCAAAACGTCGGGGCCTTTTTGCGCTCTGCCGATCACGCCCTGCGAAACAACGAACGCAGAATCATCGTGGGGGCCATACCCAACCCCCACGCGGGAGACAGCCTGATAGCGCAAGATCCTGAAAAGGGCCGCCTCTACACCGTTTCGGCCATACGACACGCCCTGACGGTCAATGACACCGCCCCGCACAGCCACACCATCACTCTCCCCTACCGGAACGCAAACCCCGCCATCCTGCTCAACAACCAGTTTCTGCGCCTGACAGAAACCTTGCGGGGGCCACAAGGGACCGTCTTTTATCCGGAAAAAACACCGGCTAGCGCCTTTATCCTCTCCGAAACATGCGACGGCACGGGCCTGATCGGGATGATTTTCAACCGTAAAACCCGTATCGGATTCCCCTATGATCCCGACCGTGATCCTGCCAAAACAGTCCGCCTGACACACCTGACGGACATCCTGCCGACAGCCCCGCGTCCTGCCATGGACTTTTGAGCAGGCGGGGCCCATATTTTTTACAAAACCCGCATTTTTTTATTGCGCCTTATGAAAACAATATGATATCCCTGTCTGCAAAAGGGTACCACCATGACGATCAAGACCTTCTATCATGCAACTCTGGCGGCCACCACCGCCGCGCAGGAGGCATTTCTCAAGACCTTTGAAAAAGCCAGCAACGGGACCCTGACTCACTGGACACCGCCCGCGCCCGAGAAAATCGTGCAAAAACAGGCCTATTACACCGCACAAGCGCAAAAAATCACGGATTTTTTTGTGGAAGAGGGCTTTGAAATCGCCGGCGTCCTGTTTGAATACCTGCAGGAGCTCAAAGCCGGACGGATGCGGAAAAACGAGTACGAACCCGATATCTCCCACGAAATCGACCAAATGATCCCCCCCATGACCAGCCTGCAATACGGGCCCCTGAAGGAGAAACGGGCAAGGGTCGAAGCCGCCTACGGTTCGGTTGAAAAATGGTTCTGCTCCATTCTGGCGCATGACATCGGGGAGGATTTCAACATCTTTCCGGCGGAACTCAAAGCCGAACTCTTCAAACGCCTGCAGGAAAAAAACATCACCCTCACGGAGGAGCATCAGGCCTGCGTAGACCGCGTGGCCCGCTCCATGGAACGCCTGACCCATTACAGGAAATTTACGCTGGACGATTTCAAGACCCGCACGGGCGCGTCCTTGTCCCATGCCGACCTCAAAAACCTGAAAAAGGGAACAATCATCCCCCTGAATGCCCAGAGGGATTTCTTCTGGGAGAAAATGAATGTGCTGGCGCAGGGACGAGACAACCTCCAGCTCTACGCGAAATGGGATACAAAAAAAGACCGCCCGCTTGTGATCTTGACAAGCCACGGCAAAACACGGGAAGACGCGCCGGAAGAACTGCAAAAATATGGACCGGACTGGAATTTGTATCTCCAGAGCATTATCATGGAGGACATATACGATGCCCTGACCAAGATCGGGGACCGCGTGCAGGGGATGGCCAGCCGCATCGCCATCAAGGATTTTACCGCCAAAAGCTACGATAAATACCTGAACGAGACCCGCCACCTGTTCGCAGATCTGGATGCCGCCAATCTCCTGCGGGAATATCTGTACTGCGATTCGCCGCTCGAAGAGGAAATCATCAGCATCGACTGCATGATGGAGGCCCTCCACACCATTGGGAAAGTCTACATCTACCAGCATCCCGATCTCAATCCAAACGGGGAACGGGGGCAAAACGCACAGAATACCGACAGCATCACCAGAAAAATATCGATCAGCCCGATCAAGATTTCCCACTGTTTTCCGGCGCTTCATGATTTTTACGGATATTTTGATGAATCACAAACCCAGAGCCACCCCATCTCCATGATCATGGAACAGTTGCGGGATGTCGTCCCGCCCAGATATTACGAAGCCGAGCACGAAAAAATGCTGGCACTCATCACGGACGCGCTGATCGAGCAAAATGACAAAGGGTATTACGTGATCACAGGCGAGGATTATCTGGCCTTTTCCCACCTGTCCCGCGCATAACCCCTCCCCTTTTTCGTCACCTGCGAGCACAGCGAAACAATCCAGTGTAAAAACATCCCGTTAAAAAACCGCTTTTCCTTTTTCACCCCAAACGCTACACTGAAAGCATGGCATATTTGTTCGTTTATGGCTCACTCAAGCGCGGTTTCAAGCAACATGACAGGCACATGAAGCGCGCCCGTTTTGTGGCGGAAACCATGACCAAAGAGCCGGCCTTCAAGCTAGTGGCGGTGCTGGACCCCGACACAGATCCCCCTTACGCCGGCATTCTGGACGGCGGGGCCTTCCATGTGAAAGGGGAACTCTACGAGGTAGAAGACAAACTGATTGCGCGCCTGAACACCTATGAGGGCGAGAATTACACCCTGAAAGAGATCGCTCTGGCAAACGGCAGTACAGCCGGTGTGTATTTCTTTACCAAAGCCGATATCCCGACCACGGAAACCTATCCCCGTATCCGCCATTCCCAAACCCCTGCCCCCACGGCGGAATGGCTGGCGCAGGCATGAACCCCTCTTCAAAAATAAAAACCCCCACCCCCCTCTCACAAAACCCCACCATCGGGCTGGTCTCCCTCGGGTGCCCGAAAGCGCTGGTGGATTCCGAGCGCATCATGAGCAAGCTCCGCGCCGAAGGCTACCGCTTTACCGACCAGCACGAGGGTGCGGACCTTGTGATCGTCAACACCTGCGGTTTTTTGGATTCCGCCAAGGCCGAGAGCCTGCAGGCCATTGGCGAAGCGCTGAACGAAAACGGGCGGGTGATCGTCACGGGATGCATGGGGGCCGAGCCCGAACAAATAGAAAAAGAATACCCGAATCTGCTGGCCATTACAGGGCCACACCAGTACGAACAGGTCATCAAGGCCGTGCACACGCATCAGCCCCTGACCCACCACCCCTATGTGGACATTGTCCCGCCGGAAGGGCTCAAACTCACCCCGCGCCATTACGCGTACCTCAAAATCTCCGAAGGGTGCAACAACCGCTGTTCCTTTTGCATTATCCCGAAATTGCGCGGCGATCTGGTCAGCCGCCCGATCCACCACATCCTGCACGAGGCCGAGCATCTGGCCAAGGCGGGGGTGAAGGAACTGCTGGTGATCTCGCAGGATACCAGCGCCTATGGGCTGGACATCAAATACGCCCCCTCCCCGTGGCAGGGACGCGAGGTCCGCGCAAAGTTTTACGATCTGTGCGAGGAGCTCGGGAAACTCGGGATCTGGGTGCGCCTGCATTACGTGTACCCCTATCCGCACGTGGATGATGTGATCCCGCTCATGGCCGACGGCAAGATTTTGCCGTATCTCGACATCCCCTTCCAGCACGCCAGCCCCACAGTGCTCAAAGCCATGCGCCGGCCCGCGCATCAGGAAAAAACGCTGGAGCGTATTAAAAAATGGCGGGACATCTGCCCCGACCTCACCCTGCGCTCGACCTTTATCGTGGGCTTTCCTGGCGAAACAGACGCCGATTTTGAACAGCTTTTATCATGGCTGGAGGAGGCACAAATCGAGCGCGCCGGATGCTTCCAGTACGAACCCGTGGCGGGCGCGGTTTCCAATGATCTCCCCGATCACGTGCCGGATGATGTGAAGCAAGAGCGCTGGGAACGCTTTATGGAACTTCAGGCCGAAATCAGCGCAGGCAAAACCCAAGCCAAAGTCGGCAAAACCCTCGAATGCCTGATTGACGAAGTGGGCGAGGCCGAAGAAGACGGAACAATCGGGGCCAACGCCCGCTCCAAAGCCGACGCCCCCGAAATTGACGGTACGGTGTATTTGCGGGATGCAAAGGGCCTCAAAGCAGGCGATATCGTGCAAGTCCATATCGAAGAAGCCGATGAATACGACCTCTTCGGGGTGCAACACGCTTGACCGTCCTCCCCTATAAATGATCCACATGCCTTAACATTTTATTAAAAAAATTCCGGCATAATGAGCGCCATGAGCACGCTCAGAGACATTTACGCACTTTTCAGCCAACAACCCGCCAAAAACCCCGCAAAACCGGTTTTGACGGGCAATTATCCGTTGGATGCCCAAGGCACCCCGAACAATCCCCCGCCCTATAAAGACTGGAACGTCATCAATCTCACGAAAACCGATCAAAGCTACGAAGGGGAAACCGAATGCGGCACCTACACAATAGGCAATCGGGCGATCAATTTCCGGTACATTATGCAACACGGTGACATACCAGACGAGCCGCAGAATTACGTGGACTACATCAAAAAAGAATTTCCCGAGGAGAAGAATTCCTATCTGCCCCTGCATGTGGAGTTCCAAGACCCCGCCTTCACGCAAGCACTGAACCGTATCCAACACAAAGCCGTAGACACTTTGAACGCGGACCCCGAAATACAGGCTTTATTCACAAAAACCACATGGTCCCGCGAAGACCGAATCCTTTGGGAGGAAAAACTCTCCCAGGCCGTCTCGGATTCCATGCACGTAGAAACGGGCCTGAGCCGCTATCGGGTTGAAGACAAAAAAAACACCATGAGAGACCCTAATCTCGATGGACTGGGGTACGACATCGCCTACGCCCAGCGCAACAGGGAGTTTGATTGTGAGCAAATGTCCGCCGTTGAAGGGATTATTCTACAACAGATCGAAGACAGCGCCCTGCCCGCCGACACCGGCCAAAAAGACTATAAAAAAGCCAGCGCCTATTTTTACACCGGCCTGCAATGGATTCAAAACATGACCGTACAAACCGAAAAAGGGAGTGAGCATGCCGCCATCCTCTCCTCCGCCACAGGTCACATCATAGAGGCCACAGTCAGACCCGAACACGATATGTCACCGTACCAAAAAGCACTCGATGCCGATTATACCTTCGATGATTTTGTGAATGGCAAACCCATGCTGTTCGGCGCGGGGCTGGATTACTACGTCCAGACCAACGAACCGGATTATCAGATCCAGAGCACCTTAAAAGCCCGCGCCCTCTCAAACATCGCGCAGGACCACACATCCCTCCTGCAGGAACTCTCTCTCCTGCACAAAGATCCCCAAATCAAACATCTCGAAGAGCTCACCGCATCGAACAAAGCCCTGTCATCCCATCCTTTCAATGAAATGATCGTACAATCCCTTGAATCGCCTGAAATTCTGGCTGAAACGGAAAAACTGTCTCAAAGCATTTACATCACACAGGAGCATTTTATTAACGCCTTTCTCCTGTCCCAGAATGATCCGGCCAGCCTGCAAGATCTGAAACAGACAATCATCCGCTACTATGACGATATTGCTCAGGCCTCAGGCGATATCCCATTGCAGTTTAATGAAGGAAACGTCCTGACCGTGGCCGAACGATGCGCGGAAAACAAAGTCTATTACACCGACATGATAAACCAGCAACTCGCAACACTAGGGGTATCCCCCGCGCCACAAGCGCCCCCCGCAC
>CAYGDY010000003.1:0-131452 GCA_964348795.1 uncultured Pseudobdellovibrionaceae bacterium
GGGCAACCTCGGGCGGGGCGATGGATGCCTCGAACCTCCTGAAACCCGCCTTATCCAACGGATCTTTGAAATGCATTGGCTCCACCACGTATAAGGAATACCGGAACCATTTTGAGAAGGACCGTGCGCTGGTCCGGCGGTTCCAGAAAATAGACGTTCACGAACCCTCTGTTGAAGATTCCATAAAAATTCTGACGGGCCTGAAAACATACTACGAAAAACACCATAACATCACCTATACAGCAGGGGCCATTCGCTCAGCCGTAGAGCTTTCTGCCAAATATATCGGTGACCGCAAGCTCCCCGACAAGGCCATTGATATTATTGACGAGGTGGGCGCGGCACAGATGCTCGTTCCGCCAGAGCAACGCAAAACAATCATTACAGAAGACGATATTCAAGCCGTTGTGGCCATGATTGCCCGCATCCCCGCCGCGACCATGAGCAAGGACGACCGGCAGGTTTTAAAATCCCTCGAGCGGGATTTGAAAACCATGGTCTATGATCAGGACCAAGCCATTGATGTCCTCACCGATTCCATCAAAATGGCACGCGCAGGCTTGCGTGATCCCGAAAAACCCATTGGATGTTACCTGTTTTCAGGGCCAACGGGCGTGGGGAAAACCGAAATTGCCCGCCAGCTCTCCAAAACACTCGGTATTGAGCTGGTGCGATTTGATATGTCCGAATATATGGAGCGCCATAGCGTATCACGCCTGATCGGAACTCCGCCAGGCTATGTCGGGTTCGAGCAAGGCGGGCTCATGACCGACAAGGTGGACCAGCACCCGCATTGTGTCTTGCTTTTGGATGAAATCGAAAAGGCCCATCCCGATTTGTTCAATATCCTCCTGCAGGTTATGGATTACGGTAAACTCACGGACAATAACGGCAAAACCATTGATTTTCGTAACGTAATTCTGATCATGACCACAAACGCAGGTGCGGCCGATATGGCTAAAACCCCTGTCGGGTTTGAGCGGGATATCGGACACGATGCCGACCATTATGCCGACAATGACGCCATCACAAAAATGTTTGCACCTGAGTTCCGCAATCGTCTGGATGCCATTGTCCCCTTCCGTAACCTCAAACCCGAAACAATGGAAAAAGTTGTCGATAAATTCATTATCCAGCTCGAAAGCCAGCTCGCCGACAAGCATGTCACCATTGCGCTATCCGATTCCGCGCGGGGCTATCTGGCCAAAACAGGGTACGACCCTGCCATGGGCGCACGGCCCCTAGCCCGCATTATTCAGGAGAAAATCAAACGCCCGCTGGCCGAAGAAATCCTGTTCGGCGCGCTCGAAAAGGGCGGCGCGGCTCTGGTGGATTATGACGGGACAGGACTTGTGTTTTCCTATGAAACACCGGAGGATAATCGGTGCACGACACCTTTAGAGCATTCCGAGGTTATATAATTAAGCGCCTGCAGTAGCCCTCTCTTTGTCAGGACAAGTTACCGCCCCCCCACGGGCAAATCCCATTCCAGACCAATCCGGAATTCATGCCCGCCGGCCTCCATGGTGTAATTCCCGAAGTTAAGGTCCATGGAATCCACATAGCGATATCCAGCGGTAAAAGCCATGTCATCCTTGGGACGATATTTGATCCCCCCACCAAAATTCCACATCATCGCTGTATCATCCGAGGACGCATTACTCAAAACGCCCGAACCATCATTGATTTCACCCGAGTGAAATCCGACCCCAAGCCCCCCGCCTACAAAGGGCTGGATTTTCCACGGGACATCGAAATCATAATACAGGTTCGCAAAGATAATCTTGCTTTTCATCTCGCCCCCCGTATCGAATGACCCCGTGCCCGGGATATCCACGCTCGAAAAATCGGCCCGACTGTAGGAATACTCGCCTTCCACACGCCATTGCGGAGTCAGCCGGACCCCGAGCGCGCCCGCAAAGGAGGTCGAGTTAGACATTTTGAATTCCCCTGTTTGAGAGACACTGGCATCTGTAAACCCTTCGTCATCATGGCTGTTCAGGCCCAGATACCCTGCGAAATACAGGCGGCTGGTCTGGGCGTGGGCGGCCTGCCCCGTCAAGAGAATGAAACCCAACATCAAACCCAGAAAAAAAGAGCTGTTCCGGCACATGGCAAAACCACCTTTTAAAAACCAGTGAAAACGAAAAAAACGCTTTGAACAAAGCAAGACAGGTCAGCGTACCAAAAATTACGCCCGATGAAAACAGGGATATTGGATTGAAACAAGGGATTTATTTTATGGTAATTTTCTACCTTTCCTTTCACCCAAAAACCTGCTATGTTTCCGGACGTTTTGCAAAAAACACCGGTCGCGGACCTACCCGGTTATAAAACAAGGACTTAAGAAATGAAAACACTCGTAATTTGCTCCGGCGGACTGGATTCCGTTACGCTGGCTTACAAAATAGCTCAGGAACAAACCCTCTCCGGCCTGATTTCCTTTGATTACGGCCAACGCCATAAAAAAGAACTGATATTTGCAGAGCTCTGCGCAGACGCTTTACAGGTCCCGCATACCGTACTGGACATTTCGGGTCTAGGCAAAGCGCTCTCGGGCTCCGCCCTCACCGACGATATCCCCGTGCCTGATGGCCATTATGCGCAAGACAGCATGAAAATCACAGTGGTGCCCAACCGCAACGCTATCATGCTCTCTATCGCTTATGGCATCGCTTCCGTACAAGGCGCACACGCCGTCTCTGCGGCTTTTCACGGGGGCGATCATTTTATCTATCCTGATTGCAGACCACCCTTTGTCGAGGCTTTTGCCGCCATGCAAACCCATGCGCTGGAAGGCTTATCCGACATTGCCCTCCTGACCCCGTTTTTACACAAAACCAAAGGGGATATCGTTGCCGAAGGGGCACGCTTGTCCGTTCCGTTCGCAGACACATGGTCTTGCTACAAGGGCGGAGATATCCATTGCGGGCGGTGCGGCACTTGCGTAGAACGGCAAGAAGCCTTTGCGCTGGCGGGTGTCAAAGACCCCACCCCCTATGCCGATCCCGACTACTGGCAACATACTGTAAACAAAAAAACGGACGGCTCATCACATGTATAAAATCCTGAAACAGTTTTCCTTTTCCGCTTCACATGTGCTGTCAGGATTAACGGCAGATCATCCCTGTTCCCGTCTGCACGGACATAATTATATCGTGGAAATTGAACTCTCCTCTCCCACCCTCAATGTTGCCGGATTTGTACGGGATTACCGCGAACTGGATGCATTGAAAACCTATATCGAAGATAGTATCGATCATCGGCATCTCAATGATGTCTTTGGGAAAGACGGTACGACCGCAGAACATCTGGCCAGACATTTTTATGAGTGGTGCAAGGCCCGCTGGCCTGAAGTCACAGCGGCCCGTGTCAGCGAAACCCCGAGAACATGGGCGGAATACCGGCCATGACAGCGCCTGCGGACTCCCTCATCAAAATCAGTGAGATTTTTGGACCCACCATTCAAGGCGAAGGCGCCCTGATCGGCAAGCCGACAGTTTTCGTGCGCACCGGCGGGTGTGATTACCGGTGTACATGGTGTGATACCCTGCATGCCGTTGACAGCCAGTACCGTCACACATGGACCCCCATGACCGTGCAGGCCATTTGGGAACAGGTACAACACCTGTCCGGCGACAAACCCTTGCTGGTATCGTTGTCCGGTGGCAATCCGGCCATTCAGCCCCTTGGACCACTGATCGCACTTGGAAAAACAAAGGGCTATCACTTTGCGCTGGAAACACAAGGCAGTGTTGCGCAAGACTGGTTTTGCAACCTCGATACGCTGATTTTAAGCCCCAAACCACCCTCCAGCGGCATGACTACGGATTGGGACGCGCTGGAAACATGTATAGCCAAAGCAACAATGCCCCCTCTCCCCGCTGGGGAGAGGGCAAGGGTGAGGGGTGAGGGTGTTACAGGGGGATGTGAGATCGTCCTTAAAATCGTAATTTTCGATGAAGTCGATTATGCCTATGCCCGAAATGTTGCAACCCGTTTTCCGAATATCCCCATGACCCTGCAAGCCGGAAACCGGACCCCACCGCCTGCAGAAATCAATTCAACCCAAATCCTGCATGATATGCATTGGTTGATAAACCGCGCCTTGCAAGACCGCTGGTTTTCTGTACGTATTCTCCCGCAACTCCACGTCCTGCTATGGGGCAATCAGAAAGGTGTATAAGGAGAAAATTGACATATTACAAAATCTTGTGCTATGATTAACCATATTTCAAACCATGATAGAAAGACTGTAAAATGAGCGATCTTTTTAAAAACCTCCCTTCTCTGAAAGATTTGGCTTTGCCTCTTTTTCTTGGTGTTTCTTCAGCGCAAGCCAATCCCGAGCCGCCCACCGCGCCTTTGCCAAAATGTAATGAACTGGTTTCGACAGGCTTTAGATACGAAAGTGGGCGTCAGGAAGTCGTCAATATCGTCCCAGGAGAGCCTAAAAAAGATTTGTATGGTAAATTTTCGGTATCCGAAACAGTACAAAAAGAAAATTCAGGGGTCACTTTTTTTCAAGAGAGATCCGGTATCCCTGCTTGCAAACCATAATAAAAAGTTTACTCTTGCGAATGAATGACTGTAGAAGAAACTTATAGCACGCTCACCCAACTGGGCGAAAAAACATCTTTGCCGGATTCGCCCGAAAAAGCGGTGCTGGAGCGTGTCCCGAACCCGCAAAGCGGGACCCCCTATCTAGTGCGCTTTACAGTGCCGGAGTTTACCTCCCTGTGCCCTATGACGGGCGCGCCCGATTTTGCGCATCTCATGATCGATTATGTCCCTGATAAATGGCTGATCGAGAGCAAATCTCTCAAGCTGTTTTTGGGATCGTTCCGTAATCACGGGGCCTTTCATGAGGACTGCACAATTGCCATTGCCAAACGCCTTGTCGAGGTTCTCGATCCCACATGGCTTCGGATCGGTGGGTACTGGTACCCACGGGGCGGGATCCCCATAGACGTTTTTTTCCAGACGGGACCTATTCCGGAACATATCTGGCTCCCCGATCAGGGAGTCCCGCCCTATCGGGGACGGGGATAAAAAGAGCCCCGCGAACACGCCGCAGGGCTCTCGAAAAGAAACAATCATCTCAAAAAGTGCTAGGCGGCCATTTTAGTCGCCTTGTTCATGCCCTTGACCATCTGGTCGTTGAGTGGGGCGATGCTTTCATTGATGACCTTGATGCTCATCTCGGAAATCTTCGTCGCGTTGGCCATCATCTGGTCAAAGCTGGCCTGTGCAATCTTGTTCTGTGCAGTCGCAAACTCATTGATGGTCTTCGCACCCATCATCTGCTTGGCATACTCAGCCTGTTTTTCGGCAGAGCTTTGCGTCAGGGAAGCGGCGGTGCGGATAATATCCTCGAACCCCTTGGCAAAAATGGTTCCAAACTTGATGAACGCTTCCACCCCCTCGCGGCTGGAATTTGCGGCTTCACTGGCAATCTGGTCAAACTGAAAATTCTGTTTTGTCATCATACGCTCCATATCATTCAATTTCATTTCAGGCATTTTAAACACATTGGAAAACACATCCGCACCGGCCATGAAAGGTGCCGCAGAGGCCTGCGCCGGAAGACGCGCCGACTCAGCCTTCGGGACTTTCGCAGACGGGCCTGCACTAATCTTTTTAATACTACGCGCCGTAGCCTTCAATCCCTGTGTGGATTTTGAAGCTCCAGCCTTTTTTGCTCTTTTCATCGGTTTTGTGTTCACGGCCATTTTCAAAGTTCCTTATACAATACAACTTGCGTTCTTCGTGGATAGAATTGTCTCACACCTTTTCGTGCATTGCAACAACGATCTGGTACCCTCGTACAAAGATGACACAAATCTCTATTGCATTGCAACACGAAGACCCTATCACCGTTTTTCGGGTCTGTCAATAATTTATTGCACTGCACAATCCCTTCTTTGATTTTCACACCAAATAAGACAAAAATAATACAGCACAACAATAAAAAATGTTGATTTTATTGACCTTTCGATGACATTCTATTCTTTTAAACATTCTTGCATGCGAACGTATACCATGATCCACTCCAGAGCAAAAATAACATTCAGATGGTTTTTTGTTTTCGGATTTCTTGCAAGTTGTGTGTTGGCTGGCACGCCGGCCTATGCCAAGCGCAAAGCGCCAAAAGGAAACGTCAAATATGCGGCGATTGTGATAGAGGCTGATACAGGCCGGATTTTCTACGAAAACAATGCGGACAAACCCCTCCACCCCGCCTCTCTGACAAAAATCATGACGTTGCTGATGGCGTTTGAAGCGCTGGATCAAAAACGGATCGGGCTCAATGACAACATTGTGATGTCTCGGCACGCGGCCAGCATGGCCCCGAGCAAGATCGGAATCAAGCCCGGCGGCACTATCCGCGTAAAAGATGCCATTGGTGTGATTGTCACAAAATCTGCCAATGATATCTCGGCCGCCCTTGCCGAGCATTTGGGCGGATCCGAGGCCCAGTTTGCGCAAAGCATGACCCAACGCGCCCGCACGATCGGTATGCGCCAGACAACCTTCGTGAACGCTTCGGGCCTGCATGACATCCGGCAAAAAAGCAGTGCACGGGATATGGCCACTCTGGCCCGTTATATCATTACACACTACCCCGCCTATTACCGGTATTTTTCCCTGCAATCCTACAATTATGGTGGCCGGACCTACCAGAACCATAATCATCTGATGGAGACCTACAAAGGCATGGACGGGATGAAAACCGGCTATGTTGTCGCATCGGGGTTCAATCTGGTGGCCTCGGCTGTACGGGACCACCACCGCCTGATCGGTGTCGTCTTCGGCGGACAAACCACCAAAAGCCGCAATACCCAGATGGCCAAACTTCTTGATCAGGGTTTCAAGGAGGCGCGCACGCTCCCTGCCGCCCCGCAGATCGCGCAGGCCACACCACGCCCCGTGCCTTCGGCAAAATCGCCGGACACCAAGGCCCAGTTTGACTCCCCCCCCTCTCCACGCATAAAAGCGCCCAGCGCCAAACCTCTCCTGCTGTCCGAAAACGAAAATCCTGTGCCCGCCCCTGCGCGCAAACCGAAACATCTGAAAATGCCTGAACCGGCATTCCCCCGTGAAGTTCTCAAAGCGCCCTCTAAACATCCCCCGCAAATGACCGCCAAGGCAGGGTACGTGCCCGCCCCGCTCGAACCCACAACGCTTGCCACCATTCAGCCCTCTGCACCGGCCCCACTTCTACCACGGGATCTGGCCGCTTCTGCTTCTGTCCCTTCTTCTGCCAGCCAGCCCGTTCTGACGCGAGCCGCCTTCGCCGAACCCGCACCACCGCCCGTCCCTGATACCGATGCACCATGGTCCGTCCAGATCGGGGCGTATTCCAGCCGGGCCCTGACAGATCAAAACCTCCAAAAAGCTCTTCATCAACTGCCCGCGCCCTATGCGCAGGCCCAGCCTATCATCGCACCGCTCAAAACAGCCCAAGGATGGCTCTTTCGGGCACGGCTAACCGGATTTACCAAGACGGAAGCGCTCGCGGCCTGTAATTATCTGAAAGAATGCCTGCCTGTCGCCCCGCACAACTAAAGGTCCAGCCCCATGAGAAAAAGACAACACACCGCACACGCCTCCCAACAGGGCAATGTCCTGTTTATCATTCTTCTGGCAATTGTTCTGATCGGAGCCCTCACTGCCGCCATTCAAAACAGCAATCATGGCGAAAATACACACATTGACAATGAAACCCTGATCCTGCATGTCAGTGACGTCAAGCAATACGCCTCGGAACTGGAACGCGCCGTCCGATTTATCATAGAAACCGGCAAAAGCGAGTCCAGTCTGCGCTTTGCCCATCCAGAGGCCTCCGCCGATTACGGTGATCTCGTGGCCGATGCTGACCCTTCCGATCAGATTTTTTCGCCCGAAGGCGGCGCGGCGCAATACAAGACCCCACCAGCCGACGTCAATGACGGGAGCCCCTGGGAATTTTACGCCGGCACGGACACGCCCGGGACAGGCACCAGTGCACCGGAACTCGTGGCCGTTCTCCCCAATGTGACACAAGCTTTTTGTGATAAAATCAACGAAACAAACGGACAGACGGGCACACCGACCGACACAGGCGCCACAACGGCATCAGGAGCCAACCCGGGCAATTGTATCAATATCGGGAGTCTGGGGCGTTTTGGCGGGGGCATGACTTTTTACACTGCCACACTCAACACCATGGATGAAACCACTTTTACGCAAGACCCTAACACAAGTGCCGCAAGACCCGCTCTGGAAGCCTGCGTCCGGTGTAGTCTGGACGGGCAGAATCATTTCTACCACGTCTTGCTGTCCCGATAAACGCGCTCAGGGCGTCATGCGCAGGATTTTCGGCTTCGGGCGGGACATCTCGTCCACTGTGCGGTTCAACGGCAAAACATACTCGAACGCAGACACGATCCGGCCCGTGCGGGCGTCAGCGATCCGCAAGCTGACATCCATCTCCGTCCGGTGACGTAAAAACGTGCCGGACATGATAAAATCCGGATTTTTTCGGTCCATGTCCGCCGGTTTGAAATAGGTCGTGTCTTCGGATGTTGCGACGGGCTCCAGATCCATCCGGTAGCCTAATTGCGACATCCGCACACCAATTTGCTCCGGTATCATTTTGGAAAACTCCGACTCCATATCCGGATGCTCCCGATCCTTCAAGGGCATGGCGGTTACCAAGGCCGAACGCGGCATGGCGCTACGGGCCTGCCCAACCAGATAATCGGCCACCGCATAGTTTTTTTCCGTAAAATTCACGTCTTTCTGAAGAAAAATACCATGCGCGGCTGTGTCCAGAAAAGCCGCCGTGCATGCCGACAAAACCCCGCCCCCCGCAAGCACAAGACACATCCCAAAATAACGAAATCCTGATTTTATCATCTTACGGATTCAAACCCTTCGCAGGGACGGGGTACACATCCCGTCCGTTCGTTTTAACAGGATTTTTAAAACCGGAAAAATACACGCCCGGACTATATCCATAGAGCGGGACATCATAACGCCCCCTGACGATTGTAAGAAAACGCCCTTCCTCCACAATCCCGATGACCAGATCCATACCCTTTTGCGGCTCGACAAATTCCTGTAATTTCAAATCAGGATCAAGATCCCCGTTATACCCCACCGATGACTGGCGCGTGACATCTCCGGCCTCATCGGGATCATAGACGGAATAGAACAATGCCTGCGCGGGAACATAACCCTTCTCGTGTTTTTCAAAGAGTTTGCGTTTTTTCTTCTTGTTCGCGGCCTCGCTCCACAATGTATAGCCGTAGTCCCGCACGGCTTCCCGCAACACAAAGTCATAGGTACTTTGCATGACACCATCGGGCAGATCGGTTTTCAGCATCACCTGACGGGGCATCACCAACCCCTGCGTTTTGGCCTTCAAGAGCAAATCCCGCACAGCCACGCGCCATTTTTCCACAGCCGCCTCATTGGCGATCTTGGTGTATTCATACCCGATATCGGGGGCTTCAGGACCAGGCGGGCCCTTGTAAGGTTTTTGCTGGTGGGCATAGCCTGCAGGCATAAAGGTCGGATCCCAGACCGCGCGACACCCCGTTAAAGCCAGAAGAATACAAAGAGAAAAAAACGTGATGCGCATAAAACCAAGTCCCGAGAAACAAAAAACCCTTCCGCGCGATCAAAAACCGCGCGAGAGCAAAGTGTAACAATTCTGCACCGGTTCGTACAGGGGTGTTTTTAGATACGCCACGCACCGACAACAGGTCACCCCCTCATCAGCCCCGCAGTCTGGTCAGGGACGCTGTACTGCTATGCCCGTCCTGCGCGGGCATGATCTCCACCCGTCCCCCGTATGTTTTGACAGTGGGCGCTTCGGGAATCTGAGACTCCAGATAATCTCCGCCCTTGAAATACACATCGGGCTTGATCAGATTCAAAAGGGCTGACGCTGTATTGTCCTCCCCCTCTTCCCGAGCCCCGAACAACACGACCATATCCACAGACCCCAGTCCAGCCAGAACGGTGGCCCGTGATCGTTCCTCATGGACAGGACGCGCCGGCCCCTTCAAAAGCGTCACAGACGCATCGGTATTCAACCCTACGATCAAACGATCACACCGGTCCCGTGCTTGATTGAGATAGGTCACGTGCCCGAAATGCAAAATATCAAAACAGCCATTCGTAAACCCGACAACGAGCCCCCGCGCCTTCCAACGCCGGACCTGCTCGGCGGCCGCGTTCCAGTCCAGAATATCGGCCCGCCGCATCCGGTCAGCTTTCTGGCGCTCTCGTCCGATATGGGTCATATGATCCCCCTGATCCGTTTCCAGCAGGGCCTTGAGTTCTCCTAGCCGGACAGGGGCCGTACCGACCTTTGTGACGACAAGGCTCCCCGCAAGATTTGCCAGGGCCGCAGACTCCACCAAAGTGCCTCCCACAGCCAAAACAGACGCAATGGTGGCAATCACCGTATCGCCGGCCCCCGACACATCAAAGACCTCAATATCGGTTGTCCGCAAATGCACAGGGTCAGCGCCTTTTTGTATCACACTCATCCCGTCACCCGAGCGGGTTGCCACAACCGCATCAATCCCGCATGTTTCTATAATATGATCCGCGGCCCGACAGATCTCCTGATCTGTACCGGTGACAGAACCTTTTGTTGCATCGGAGAGCTCTTTCCTGTTGGGGGTGATGGCGTACGCCCCCCGATAGATCGTAAAGTCCTGTCCCTTGGGGTCCACGACTACAGGAATCTGTCTGGCACAGGCCAGAGCCATAATTCTGGAAATGATTTCAGGCGATAACATCCCCTTCCCGTAGTCCGACATCATAATACATCCGACATCCTCCACAGAATCCTGCATGTCCTTCAAGAGTTGCTCCTGCACAGCAAAAGACACAGGATCTTTGGATTCAAAGTCAGTCCGGAGCAATTGCTGGTGTCCCGCCAGAAAACGGGTTTTCACGATTGTCGGGCGCGCCGGATCCACAACAAGACCTGCCGTGGCATACCCCAGTGCCGCGACATGCTCCCGCACCAGACGGCCCTCAGCATCATCCCCGATCACCGAGAATATCCGGCCAGACATCCCAAAACCCGCCAGATTCGCCAGCGCATTCCCCGCACCGCCCAGCATATGCTCCTGCCGCTTGACCCGCAGGACGGGGATGGGCCCTTCGGGAGAAATCCGCTCGACTGCGCCATAGACAAACCGATCCAGCATGATATCCCCCACAATCCATACGCTTCGGGTCGTTTCAGAGTCTTGTATTTTATCCAGAAGGCGGCTCAGCGGATTATGCAACATCACAATACTTTCATCAGGCATAGCAGGGTGTTTTTAATGAAAACGCCCTTTTTTATAAGAAAAATCAAAATTATTACCTTTTTATCCCCTTTTCTTAGGAATTCGTCAATCTTTCTGAGGTCTAATAAAAGGGATAGGCCTGCAAAAGGCTTACGGACACGGCTCGGGCACAAGAGCCGAAAGAAGGATCGGGTAAGTTCACAAGGGGATGCGTCAATGCGTAAACAGGGTGTTTTAGTCAGAATCAAGTCGATGTTTGAGCGCGACAAAGTCGGGGAACTCCTCGTGCTCAAAGGACTGATTACACCCCAGGAGCTCCGGACAGCCCTGTCTCTGCAAAAACAATCCCCCATGCCTCTGGGACAAGTTCTGATCGAACAGGCCATGATTTCCAGACGCCAGCTCAACCGGATTTTGCGCGTACAAAACACCCTGCGTTTGAGCGGCACCACCTTTATTTTTATGATTTCATTTCTGTCCCTGTCCGAACGCAAAGCCAGAGCCGAGACTCTGGACTCCACACCCCCTGCTGTTGTGCTGACCAGTGCCGCGACACACTACGAGGCACTGGTAAATTATCCGGCTCTCTACGGCATGAGCGAAAAACGCTCTTCCAATCTTCAGCCCTTCACGAAATGGACCAGCCTGTTCAGCCGCTTTGAAAACCAGTTGAAAAAAGGGGGGTCTGCAGGTCTGGTGCGGGATTGGGAGCAAAAATTATCCCGCGTTTCAAGAGATTCGCTAAAACATATGGCAGAGGATATCAACCTCCAGCTCAACAAGGTCCGTTATATCTCGGATAAAAATAACTGGGGGACCAGCGATTACTGGGCCACTCCGATTGAGTTCATCCAGCGGGGCGGGGACTGCGAGGATTACGCCATTGCAAAATACGTTGCGCTCCGGTCACTCGGTGTGCCGGAGGACCGCCTGAGAATCGCGATCGTACAAGATACCTATAAAAATATTCCCCATGCGGTCCTGGTCGTCTATACCGAATCAGGCGCCTATATTCTGGACAATCAAAATGAAAAACTGATCAGTGCCGAAGAAGGTTCGCGCTATCGCCCGATCTATTCCATCAACCGTCAGGGCTGGTGGCTTCATACTGCGCCGGACCGTACACAAATGGCCTCCGCCCGGTAACCGTACGAAGAAGCCTTTCTATTCAAAACGCCCCGTTTCGGTATTCTTTTTGACTGTGCCCGCCACGAATATGCGCGCATTCATGCACAGATACACCCCATGACCTTGTGTCTGCACCTGCGCCAGCGCATAGCCCAGATTAAACCCCGCATCACTCATGGCAAATTCCTTCAAGGGAATCATGGCACCTGTCAGGATCACGCATTTCTTGACACCAGCGCCATGAGAGGCCAGATAGGCGGCTGTCACGGGCATGGTGCTGGTCCCGTGAATAATTACGATACGGTCCGTATCTGATTTCAAAACAGCGTCTGTCAACCGCATCCGATCTTCTGCTGTCAACTCCAGACTGTCTTTCAGGCACACTGTTTCAAAGGTGAGGGTTCCATGGGGCTGGACGGTTTTGCGCAGGTAATCCGGCACAATGTCCGCCCCCGCAATTTCGGGCTTTTCGGTGAGAGGATTATAGACCTTATTGATCGTTCCGCCCGTGAGGATGATATGGATACCAGCATCAGACATCTGTCTTGCGATCCCCGTCATGGTTCCACCTCCGCAATCCGGAGCATATTGGTGGTGCCTGTGACCCCGAACGGTACGCCGGCTGTCATCACAAACACCTGACCGATTTCCGCGAGCCCCTGTTCCTGCAAAATCCGGCAGGCATGGGGAACAGGACCACTGAAATTTCCTTGAATTTCTGGGGCGTACACCGCATTGACCCCGTACGAGAGCACCATCCGGCGCGCCACATTCTGGCGCGGGGTCAGGCACAAAATCGGCACATGCGGCCTTTGCCGTGCCATGCGAAGCGCCGTAGAGCCCGACATGGTATAGGTGACAAGCGCCACAGCCCCGACATCCTGCGCCACATAATACGCCGCCGTGGCGATGGCATCGGATGGCCCCGTGGCCACATCGGGATGGGAAGCCTCCATCACCTGCCCGTAAATCTCGTCCTCTTCGGTGCGCCTGCAAATCCGGTCCATAAACTCCACCGCCCGCACGGGATACTCCCCCGAAGCGGTCTCGGCAGACAACATCACCGCATCGGCCCCGTCATACACCGCTGTGGCCACATCCGAGGCTTCTGCCCGTGTGGGGCGCGGCGCAGTAATCATCGATTCCAGCATCTGCGTGGCCACAACCACCGGCTTTCCGGCGGCCCGCACATGGCGAATCACAGCCTTTTGCACCGAAGGCACATCCTCAGGCGGAATTTCCACGCCCAAATCCCCCCGCGCCAGCATGACCCCGTCAGCCAGCGCGACGATCTCCTCCAGATTGGCCAGCGCGGCGGGTTTTTCCAGCTTCACCATCAAAGCCGCCCGCTCGCCGATCAAATCCCGCGCCGCCCGGACATCGGCTGGTGTTTGCACAAAACTCTGGGCAATCCAGTCTGCGCCCAAATCAAGGGCCACCGCCAGATCCCGCCGGTCTTTGTCCGTCAGGGCCGGAATGGGAATCAAGACATCGGGCACATTCAACCCCTTGCGATTGGACAGGACAGACCCGAATTCAATCTGCACCTCTACAAAATCCGGCCCTTTTTCGAGGATTCGGGCCCGCACTTTTCCATCATCCAGAAACACAAGCCCCCCTTTTTCGAGCACCCCGAGCACTTCCGGATGGGGCAGACAGACCCGTGTCCGGTCCCCCACAGCCGAATCAAGATCAAACCGGAACCGTTGACCAACAACCAGCGCAATCGAATCCTCTGCAAAAGTCCCGATCCGGAGCTTGGGCCCCTGCAAATCAGCCAAAATCCCAAGAGGTCTTGCGATCCGTGATTCGATCTCCCGAATATAAGTCACCACCTGCGCATGATCTGCCACCGTCCCATGGCTGAAGTTCAGGCGAAACATGTTCGCGCCCGCTTCAACAAGCGCGCCGATCTGTTCGGCTGTACGGGAGGCGGGCCCCAAGGTAGCCAGTATTTTGGTCTGACGTTTCTTCTTCATAAGACGAATCGTAACACAAGCCTTTCCTAAAATATGAATATTTTTTCTCTTAAAACAAACGGTCTTTATGAGGGTGATTTTTAAAATTTTATATCGAATTTTTTCTTTTTTCAGGGGATAAGATACGGGATATCCCTGTTAATTTCCTGTTTTCACGGTGTAAAACTATCCTCGGGATCCCGAGAGGTAGGATTATATTCACCTTGTTGCACCCCACGACATATAGTAGATTAAAACTCACAGAACACTACAGCTTGTATGTTTTGACACACGCTAACACATCCATTGCAATCATCCTCTTTTCAGGATACCACTATTTTTTAGGAGCCGGACTCATGTTTGACGTTGCGCAAATGGAGCGGGGAAATCGCGTTCAAATCGACCGTTCCCGTGACCAGAATTTAACTACTTTCGGAAAAGCAACGCTCACCGACCGCTACCTCATGCCGGAGGAACAATATCAGGACCTTTTTGCGCGGGTGGCCATGTATTACGGGGACGATAGCGGTCACGCCCAGCGCCTCTATGACTACATCTCAAAGCTTTGGTTTATGCCAGCCACGCCTGTACTGTCCAATGGCGGGACGAACCGTGGCCTGCCGATTTCCTGTTTTTTGAACGAGACACAAGATTCCCTTGAAGATATCGTCTCCTTATGGAACGAGAATGTCTGGCTGGCCTCCTTGGGAGGCGGAATTGGTTCTTACTGGGGCAATGTCCGCTCGATTGGGGAAAAAGTGGGACGCAATGGCAAGACATCGGGCATTGTGCCTTTTATCCGCGTGATGGATTCCCTGACACTGGCCATTTCCCAGGGCTCCTTGCGGCGGGGTTCGGCCGCTATTTACCTGCCAATCTGGCACCCCGAAATCGAGGAATTCATTGAACTGCGCCGCCCGACGGGCGGTGATCCGAACCGCAAGGCCCTGAACCTGCATCATGGTGTGTTGGTCAACAACGCCTTCATGTATGCGGTCGAGCATGACGAGCAATGGGCCCTGAAATCGCCCAAGGATAATTCGGTTGTCGACAAAATCAGCGCCCGTGATCTGTGGATCCGCCTGCTCACGGCCCGTATTGAGACCGGAGAGCCCTATATCGTTTACATCGATCACGTCAATGATCAGATTCCGGCCCATCACAAGATGGCGGGCCTGAACGTCAAGATGTCCAATTTGTGCTCGGAAATTACCCTGCCTACGGGTGTGGATCACCTAGGCAATGACAGAACCGCCGTGTGCTGTCTTTCCTCTTTGAATATCGAGAAATTCGAGGAATGGCAGGACCATCCGACCTTTATCGAAGATATCATGCGCTTTTTGGATAATGTCCTGTCCGACTTCATCGCCAAGGCCCCCGATTCGATGCGCCGCGCCAAATACGCGGCCATGCGGGAACGCTCTGTGGGCTTGGGCGTCATGGGCTGGCACTCCTTCCTGCAATCCAAAATGATCCCGATGGAAGGGGTGATGGCCAAGGTCTGGAACCGCCGGATCTTCCAGCATATCAAACGGCAGGCCGATGACGCCTCTGTCAAGCTGGCGCACCAGCGGGGACCCTGCCCCGATGCGGCCGATTACGGCATGATGGAGCGTTTTTCCAACAAGATTGCCATTGCGCCCACGGCCTCTATCTCCATCATCTGCGGCGGGGCTTCGCCAGGAATTGAGCCCAATGCGGCCAACGCCTTTACCCATAAAACCCTCTCGGGCTCCTTCCCCGTCAAGAACAAATATCTCGAACAGCTCTTGGAGGAAAAGGGCGAAAATACAGAGGATGTCTGGTCTTCGATCTTTACAAACGAAGGCTCGGTCCAGCATCTGGATTTCCTTTCGGATGCAGAAAAAGATGTTTTCAAAACGGCTTTTGAAATCGACCAGCGCTGGTTGATCGAACATGCCGGAGACCGCACCCCTTATATCTGTCAGGCACAGAGCCTCAACGTCTTCCTGCCGGCCAATGTCCACAAGGCCGATCTGCACCAGATCCACTGGGATGCGTGGAAAAAAGGCGTCAAGTCTCTCTATTACTGCCGCTCCAAATCCATCCAGCGGGCAGAAAGCAATGCCTCGTGGAAACGGGCACAGGCAGACGCCCTTCCCGCCCAGCCCAAAGAGGAGCAAGGCGTTCTGACGGAAGATACGCGGTACGAGGAGTGTCTGGCCTGCCAATAACCCCTCTCTCGGGATTTTTTACAAAATCTTAAGAAAGAACAGGCATCATAGGAGGAATACCATTCAAAAGGTCCTCTGTCATGACGCCATACGCCGAACCCAACACCTCCCATGCGGGCACCAGCCACTCGATCCATATCGTCACCATGGAAGTGGGAGAGACGGGCTGTCCGGTGTACCATTATATCGCGTTTCGAGATCATACCAATGCGGACAAAGTTTTGATGTTCGGGCTGGCGATTCCCCGTAAAACCAGTGATATTCGTGCCCTCAGAGGCGTTATGGCCCCGCCGCAGGATGGCGGCGGTCTGTCCACAGCCCATTTCACAAAAATACTGGAAACGGAGATTTTCAGAGGTTCTGTCCACGCCTATCTCGAGAAAATGGCGGCGGCGGTCAAGGCGCTTCACTTCATCAACGCCCAGAACCTCAACGCCCGCATCGAGGATATCAACAGCGACAGCCCCAATTCCATTGCCCGCACACTGGTCGAAGCCATGCAACTGGACTATCCGGAGCATTTACTACATTTCTGGGCCCCTGGCCATGAACGCATTTTATTACCGCATAACTGGAGCGCTGGCCATGCCCACTGACCTGAACCGTCTCGCCGATATCATCGGCAATGGACCACAGATTTCGCAGACCGTTGCCGAAGCGGGCCTGTCTTCTCCCAATCCCGAAGAAAATTTCAACCGGAATTTCCGGTGGAAACCGGATTCCACAGCCTCTGCCCCAGCGCCTGTCAACACACCCCACTACACACCCTGAGGCTGTCTTAGCGCGCCTGCAGAACCTTGTAGAACGCATATTTCGCCGGCGCGGTCGTTTTCTGGAAACATCCCGAGAGCTTCCCGTCCAGCACGGCATCTTCATCTCCGATCGTGGCCGTATAGCTGAACGTCCCCGTATAGCGGGTGGTCCCATATAATGTATCAACAGGCGGTGTGGCCCCGCTTGCAGAAAGCCCCAGCATATCGTTGATCTGCCTGCATACTGACAAGGACAATTCATCCACGAGCACAATCAGATCGGCTCCCGAAGCATTCCCCGTTGTGGTGCCAATATTTTTGATTTCATTATCCGCATAGATATGCCAGAGATCATCGGGTGTTGCCGCAGAATCCATCGCCTCGGCAGGCGCCTGCGCCCAGACGAGCCCTGCCCCGTCGGGATGAAACAGGCGGTGTGTGTTGTCTGTACAGCCCGCATGGTTATAATCCGAAGCCCCCCAGCGGGCATGATCAAAACACACATCCGACAACGCTACACCACGCAGGCGAAGCTGTGCCACGCCGGAGGCCATTGTATTGCCGAATTCGATAATTTCCGTTGCGTAAAGTCTGGCCTTTTCCTCGCTCAGTTGCGAAACACTGCCCCGCCCGCTTTGGGAAACGGCAAAAGACAGCGCCGCCAACAACGTCACGGCAATCAGAATATAAAAAATAACATTCCCCGCCTGAGAGGCAGAAGGGGAGGAAACGTGAGAGAGGCTCTTCATCACCCCACATCATACAGAAAACAGATGTTTTTGAAAGGCGCTTTCATGGCTGGCCAAAATATGGACAGGAATATCCCGCACACCATAACAGGCCAGCGTCAAAAATTCTGCCCGTCCAGCCCCGATCTCCACATTGTCCATCATGCCAATACCCAAAATGGGTTTTTCCATTGCCCGCCCGTGCTTCAGGGCCTCTTCCACGTGGGCCCGTTTGTGTCTCTCGGCTTCGGACAAGGCATCGGGGGATTTAAATGTGCCATCGGGAGACAACCATTCAAAACTATACAAGGATTTTTTCCAGCTTTTCACAATCCTGGCCGAATCCACCACAATCGTCCGGTATTGCGCCGGCTGGGCCAGAACACTGGGGCGGTCTATCCAGACAGGGGCCTTCATAAAAGAGGGCAGGGACAGAAAAGTCATACGGCACCAAATAAAAAATGGGAAATATGATTGCAAGTATTTTACAATCTCCTTTATAAAAGAAAAGTGTAAAGACATCGTAAAAGGAAGAATGATGATGGACTCTGCCTTGCAAAACCGCCTGCCACGGGAAATCATTTCTGTTGATCCTTCCACAGATGCCGTAGTGTGTGACGGCGGCGGCGGCGCATTGGGCCACCCCAGAACATGGTACAGCTTTGATGGACAAGACGCGGTTTCCTGCGGATATTGTGACAGGATTTTTCAGAAAAAATCTGCATCCTGACAGAATTTATAAAAATTTCACGAAATTTGATGTTTTTAAACACAAAACCCTATATAATTAAAAGGTAAGCGAGGGACACATGACACATTCCGGTAAAATCATACACGATCCATCCGAACTTTTGAAAAAACTCACCAGCCGTGATTTTCTGGCGCTGGGCGTTCAGAATGTCGCCTATGTCAAGCCGATCCGGATCGAAAACAAGACGGCCTACGCCATCCATGCCGCTGACGGGACACCCTTGTCCGTGATGGAGGATATGAGCACCGCCGTGAGCACCATCCTGCACAACGAACTCGAACCCGTGACGTTGCATTAGGGGGCTTTTCTTCTCCCGTTTTTAAAATTAGGAAAAAATTCCTTGACAAGTGTTTGAGGTTCTGATAAGGTCCCTCCTGTCAACGCCAGACTTGCGTCACGGTCTATGTATTTTCATAAAAATATCCCTCTCTGCCGCTCCCGTGCAAACAGGACTCTTTCGTGTATTCCTCGGAAGATCACTGCTTTCGCGGGGAAAAACCCTGCGTTGCAATAACCATTGTATTTTCGACTATAACACAGGAGCTTACACATCATGACGACCCTATTGCCCCACGATAACAACGATTCTCCCATTCCGGTTCTGCGCCTCAAAAATAATGGCGCGCATACAATCACCAGCGCAGAGACCTCGGCCCGCAATACCACGGCCTTTGATACCGAAACCCGCGTCCTGAGCGTTTTTGCCACGCAGGATATTTATATCAGGTTTGGAGACTCCACCGTCACCGCGACCACCAGCGATCATTTCTACCCTGCCGGTATTTATTATGACTTTGCAATTGGCGGGGAGAGTGCGGGTCATTATACCCATCTGGCCGTCCTCCAGCAAAGTGCAGGCGGAACGGTTTATATCTCTGAAAAGGAATGAATACGCCCCCGAGCTATTGTAAGCACCACGTTGTGATGGTGTGTACTATAATTCCAAATAAAAATGAACCATCCTTCCGTCATCCCGTTGGCATTTTGCGAAGCAAAATTCGCACGAACGGGATCCAAGAAAGAGAGCGGCTTTGCCGCTCTCTTGTGGGAACGGGTGAAATTCTGGATGCAGGAGAACTGGTAGGGCGCGGACCAAAGAGATTTTCTGATTGAAAATCATTGGCGGGGTATGCCACAGAATTTCCTTATGAAAATTTCCCGAAGGAGGCTCTGCGTCATGCACAAAAGCCTGTCTACCGCTTTTTTATTATGGAGCATGACATATGGGACAGATGCCCATGCCCCACCCAGGCACTATAGGGGGTTCTTTGGTGGGTTATGATCAGGAATTATTCGTAGAAAGTTTAAATAATTATGTTTATTATTTGAGCGCTCGCGCAAAGCTGGAAGATAAAGAAAAAGTGTCAGCCGTTCTTCAAGAGTTTAAAAAACACATTGAAAATATAAAAAAATATGATGATCAATATTTAAACTTCAAGGCTACCCTCATTTGGGCCCAATTAAATCTTGGCTACCTCGCGCCTTTTGAAGCACAAAACGAAAACTTCTCACTGTAAAGAAATCCTATGGTCGTACACCGGATAAAACAAAAACCCTTTTCATCTAACGCGTGGCGGATCAGGGGGGTGGGAGAGTTGGCAACAATCCACCAAGCATATCGTCTAAGGTTGGCGGATCAGGGGGGCAAGGAGGGGGAGGAGTTGGCTGTGTCGAACCCTCACAAGAAAGCACCTCCTGTATTGCGGATTTTGTACCCTCATTTTCAATGTTAAATAACCCACTAATCTTCATACAAATCTCCATACACCACAAATCCAGCTCACTGTACCCCATTCCCACCCAAAAAGCAAATTTTGGCCTCCTCTACGCAAAATCTCTTTACTTTTTCCCAAAACCCCCTATAACTCTCTGGCAAGCTTCAACCACGCCCTGACCTTTGGAGATTGCCCATGCTGAACTTCACCCCTGCCCCCAAAATCCGCGAAGCGCTCACCTTTGATGATGTTCTTCTGGTCCCGGGGGCCTCTGAAGTCCAGCCCAATGAAGTCTCCACCACCACCCAGCTCACCGAAACCATTGCCCTGAATATCCCTGTGCTCTCCGCCGCCATGGATACCGTCACCGAAAGCGATATGGCTATTGCGCTGGCACAAAACGGAGGCATGGGCATTCTTCACCGCAACATGGAAATCGAAGAACAGGTCCGGCAGGTCAAGCGGGTCAAACGCTTTGAATCAGGTATGGTCGTGGACCCCATCACCATCCACCCCGAAGCCTCCCTGCAAGAAGCTTTGAGTTTGATGGAGCAATACCGGATCTCCGGCATTCCCGTCACGGAAGGCAACGGGCGGCTGGTGGGGATTTTGACCAACCGCGATGTCCGCTTTGCCGAAAACCCCGCCCAGCCGGTACGGGAGCTCATGACCGCACAAAATCTGGTGCGGGTCTACAATACTGTCAACAAGGAAGAAGCCAAGCGCCTCCTCCACAAGCACCGCATTGAAAAACTGCTGGTCGTGGATGATGCTGAGCGCTGTATCGGACTTGTGACTGTGAAAGATATTGAAAAATCTCAACTTCATCCCCGCGCAACAAAAGACTCCAAGGACCGCCTGCGCGCCGGCGCGGCAGTGGGGACTGGCCCTATCAACGGCGTGGAGCGCGCCTCTGCGCTGGCCGAACACGGGCTGGATCTGGTCGTGGTGGATACCGCACATGGTCACTCCCGCGCGGTTTTGGATACGGTAGAGGCCATCCGCAAGAACCATCCGGATCTCCAGATTATGGCCGGAAATGTTGCCACCGCAGAGGCCGCACTGGCTCTGATCAAAGCAGGTGCCAACGCCATTAAGGTCGGCATTGGCCCGGGCTCCATCTGCACCACGCGGATTGTAGCAGGCGTCGGTGTGCCTCAGCTCACGGCTATTATGGATGTCTCTGCCGTGTGCGCAAAGAAAAGAATTCCCGTGATTGCGGACGGCGGGATCAAATATTCCGGCGATTTTGCCAAGGCTATTGCGGCGGGCGCGGACGTGGCCATGATGGGCGGCATTTTCGCCGGCACGGACGAAGCGCCTGGCGAGGTCATTTTGTATCAAGGCCGTTCCTACAAATCCTACCGCGGGATGGGAAGCGTCGGGGCGATGGTCAAGGGCTCGGCCGACCGGTATTTTCAAGCCGGCGTATCCCAGTCCAACAAGCTGGTGCCCGAAGGGATCGAAGGCCGAGTCCCCTATAAGGGGCCCGTTAGCACCGTCCTGCACCAGATGGTGGGGGGCTTGCGGGCGGCCATGGGCTATACGGGCAGTGCCACCATCAAGGACATGAAAGATAAAACGGAATTTGTGCGGATGACCGGCGCGGGATACCGTGAATCCCATGTCCATGACGTGACCATCACCCGCGAAGCCCCGAATTACCGGACGGAGTCAAATTAAAATCTGTTATTGCAATTCCGTCAACTGATCCAGTATCAGTTTTTTGGCAGGGCCAATCCGGTTGCCCAGCCGCAGGAGCCCGTGCCGCGCTATTTTCGCCAGTGGATGCGTGTTGGTATAAAGCCGCACCAGCGCATTGGTGCCCTGATAGAGTGGCGCGCAGACTTGTCTGTGGGTCCGGCTGTAACGCGCCAACGGGATTGTCGAGCCGATATCCCCACCTAATGCCAAAGCGTTTGCGATCTCCCCCGCCAGCGTATGCGCCCCGCGCAGGCCCAGATTAAACCCGTGCGCCGTGACAGGATGCATCCCCACCGCAGAATCCCCGATCAGCGCAAAACGTGGCCCGTAAAAGGTCCGTGCAAAGGTGGCCACAAGGGGATAGGGATACAATTTTGTCGCCAGCTTTAACCCTTGAAAACGACCGGCCGTGCGTTTTTCAATGTCCTGTGCGAACGCTTCGGGCGAGAGAGCCAAAACGCCCGCACTGTCTTGCGCCCTCAACGTCAAAACCAAAGATACTTCACTGTTGTTCAGCGGCAAAATCGCCAGCGTCCTGTCATACTGGAAACATTCACAGGCTGTGTCATTATCGGGGCTGTCATGCGACATTTTGCATACAATGCAATCCCGTTTGAAATCCAGCCGGTCCGTTTTGATCCCCATCATATCTCGGAGCTTGGAAAAACGGCTGTCTGCCGCCACCAAAAGCTTTGCCTCCAGCCTCCGTCCATCTGCCAGTTCCACATGGGCCCTTGGACCCTCCACCGATGCCCCGACAACCTCTGCTTCCGTGAGAAGATCAACATTTTCAAACCCCGCCAAAGACTCAAAAGCGGCCTTGCGGATATAATGGTTGGAAGTCATAAAACCCAGATTGTCCCTGCCCGTTTCTTCAAAGTCAAAATCAAGAGAATACAGCGACTCCCCGTTCAAAACCTTGGCATGGCGGATCAGGGATATGGCCTGCTCGGGAAGCCTTTCCCACATGCCGAGCTCCTGCATAATCTTGTGTGACAAATGGGTGAGCGCAATTTCGCGCCCGTCATACGGGGGATGTTCAAGAACCGCAAGAGACTGTTTTTCGACAAGAGCGATCCGAAGACCCGTAGGAGCCAGAGCCCTTGCGAAGGATAATCCCGCTGGCCCCGCCCCTACAATGGCAACATCGCATCGCATCGGTTCACTTTCTAGCTATTTGACTTGTGGCTGGATTTCAAACTGGTGGAACGGCGGTGGTGAAGACACCGTCCATTCCAGCGTCATGCACTGCGGCTGGACATTCCAGTAGTTAGCACCCACTTTCCGGCCAAAACACAGCGTATAAAACACGACCAGCATAAACCAGACCGTCGCCGCACCCGAGAGATACGCCCCCATCGAGGACACATAGTTCCAGCCCGCAAACTCGTCCGGATAGTCAATGTAACGGCGTGGCATCCCCGCAAGCCCGAGGAAATGCTGGGGGAAGAACACCAGATTCACACCAATAAAGGTCACCCAGAAATGAAACTGTCCGGCCCACTCGGGATATTGGCGGCCCGACATTTTGCCAATCCAGTAATAAAAGCCGGCGAACAGCGCAAACACGGCCCCCAAAGACAAGACATAATGGAAATGCGCCACCACATAATACGTATCATGAAGTGCAACATCCATCCCCGCATTCGCCAAAACAACCCCTGTCACCCCCCCCACGGTAAAGAGAAACACGAACCCAATTGCCCAGAGCATCGGCGTTTTGAATTCGATCGAGCCACCCCACATGGTGGCAATCCAAGAGAAAATCTTGACACCCGTCGGAACCGCAATAATCAGGGTTGCGGCTGTGAAATACGCGCGGATATCCACATCCATCCCCACCGTGTACATGTGGTGGGCCCAGACGATAAAGCCCACGAAACCAATCGACACCATGGCATAGGCCATACCCAGATACCCGAAAATAGGTTTTTTGGAAAAGGTGGAGACAATCTGGCTGATAATGCCAAAAGCCGGCAAAATCATAATGTAGACCTCAGGATGTCCGAAGAACCAGAACAAGTGCTGGTACAAGAGAGGGTCCCCTCCGCCATCGGGTTTGAAAAAGGATGTTCCGAAATTGCGGTCCGTCAAGAGCATCGTAATCGCCCCTCCTAAAACCGGCACGGCCAGCACCAGCAAAAACGCGGTAATCAGCATCCCCCAGATAAACAGCGGCATTTTATGGAGCGTCATGCCAGGGGCCCGCATATTAAAGATGGTTGTTATCATATTGGCCGCGCCCAGAATGGAGCTGGCCCCCGCGAGGTGAAGCGCAAAAATCGCCATATCCACCGCGATCTGCGGATGTCCGAGCGTCGAAGACAAGGGCGGATAGACCGTCCAGCCCGTTCCGGCCCCCCCGCCGACAAGCGCAGACCCCAGCAGGAGCAAAAAAGCCGGAATAATCAGCCAAAACGAGATGTTATTCAAACGCGGAAACGCCATGTCGGGCGCACCGATCATCAGCGGAATAAACCAGTTCCCAAAACCGCCAATCAGCCCGGGCATCACCACGAAAAAGACCATGATCAGCCCGTGGGCTGTGATAATCACGTTCCACATATGACCATCCGGATTTCCGGCGGCATCCGTCAGGAACTGAACACCAGGCGCTTGCAACTCAAGGCGCATCAGCATGGAAAACGCCCCGCCGACCAGCCCCGCGAAAATCGAAAAAATAATATAGAGCGTGCCAATATCCTTGTGATTGGTGGACATAAACCAACGGGTGAAAAATCCTGGCTTGTGATCGTGGTGTTCATGCCCCTCGGCATGATGAGAGTGTCCCTCGGAAACAACATGGGCGGTCTTCATTTTTTTATTCCCCTAAAGTAGCAAATTGTATGGGATGAGCAAGGTTTGTCCGGCCTGCAAACTGGGTTTTGGCCTGCACGAGCCATTCCTGAAAGTCTTCTTTTGTTACGGCGTGGATCTCAATCGGCATAAAGGAATGGTCCTTGCCGCACAATTCCGAACACTGGCCATAATACGTCCCTGGCTTTTCGATCCGGACCCATGTTTCATTCGTACGCCCGGGCACCGCATCAATCTTGATTCCAAAAGCCGGCATGGCCCATGAATGGATGACATCGGAAGCCGTTGTGAGGATCTGGATGTTCGTATCAATCGGCAGAACCACGGCATTATCCGTTGAAAGCAATCGCTTCTGGCCCTTGGCTTTGTCAATGTCGGCATCCTTGATCATATAGGACGAAAAAGCCAGCCCTTCGTGATCCGGATATTCATACCCCCAATACCATTGATATCCCGTGACCTTGAGGGTCATTTCCGGATTTTCGGTATGATCGTTATAATACAAAACCTTGAAGGACGGAATGGCAATCACGATCAAAATCACAACCGGAACAACAGTCCAGAGCACCTCGATTAAAACATTATGGGAAAATTGAGCCGGAGCAGGATTGGCTTTGGCGTTATAACGCAGTACGACCCAGATCAACAGCACCAGCACAAAAATGGCAATCGCAGATATGATGTAGAACAGCATATCGTAAAATTCATGGATCCGTGTCGCCGAAGCAGAAGCCGCAGGCTGGAACTGGGTTGCCCAAGCCTCTGGCGGAATATCGGCGGCGAAACAAAGGCTTGACACCCCCCCGCCGAGAGACATACCCAGCGCAAGCATCAAAAATCGTAAAATTATGGTTTTCATTTTTATCTTATCCCGTAGAGATCTCTTGAACCTGAAGTCCAATATGCCTGAAATATGGATGAAAATAAACCGTACGTACAGAGAAAAAATACACCGCCCCCGAAAGACATTTCTCTCAAGCCCCCATATGGGAGAGACACTTTAAAACAGCCGTCTCCGCACGTAAAATTCTTTCCCCCAGACTGACCGGCCTGATATGGCCCTGCGCGTTCAAAAAAGAGGATTCCTGCGGATCAAACCCCCCTTCAGGCCCGACAAGAATAGCAGAGATCTGTGGCACGGTCCGGATATCGGGCACCTCGTGCCGCCGTTCAATGGCCCAGTGCACCACCGGTGTGGCCTGCCATGACACAATCTTGTCCTTGAGCGAAACCACAGGATGCACTACGGGAAGATCAAGCCGCTCACACTGTTCCGCCGATGAAACGATCTGGCTCTCAAGACGCGAAAAATTCAGAGTCCGCCCCTGTGTGCGCGCCATCAAAACCGGATGAAAAGCCGTCACACCCAGTTCAACCGCCTTTTCAATCAAAAAATCCATCCGCTGTTTCTGGATAGGCGAGAATATCACATGAACCGGCGCAGGCACACGCGTCTGCTCCCGTAATTTCTGGGTGCAAACCCCTTCCAGCATCGTCTTGGAAATTTTCTGACAACGCGCCCGATATTCTCCCTCCACACCATTGAATACTCTGATATCTTCCCCTTCTGTCCATCGCATGACATGGAGCAGATAATGGCATTGCGCCATGTCCAGCGCTACGCGGGCGCCCATTCCCAAAGCCCCCGAAACGAAAAGACGGGGCAATATGTGTTCGGCGATCAGTGTTTCATGTCTCACACCGGATATGAAACACGATCTCTTTGACAAACCCAACTCTTTTTTAGACTGTCTTGCGGTTTTCCAGCGCCCCCTCGATGCGGAGCTTGTTTGCGCACCCCTTTCGTGATTAAATTCTGTCATGACACAAGACACACCCGCCAGCGATATCCAAGAGACCGGATGGATCAAAAGGCTCCCGCCTGACTACCGGCCTTACGCCATTCTCGCGCGTCTGGACCGGCCGATTGGCATTTGGCTTTTGCTCCTGCCCTCTCTTTGGGGCATTCTTCTGGCCGGCACGTATCACAAAACCTCTTTTTCACTGGCAACCTTGTGGGCTATTGTTTTGTTTTCTCTGGGTTCGGTTGTCATGCGTGGAGCAGGATGCATCATCAATGACCTGTGGGACCGTACCTTTGATGCACAGGTCTCACGGACACAAAACCGGCCACTGGCAAGCGGCGTCCTCTCAACCACACAGGCGCTGGCCCTTCTGAGTGCCCTTTTGATGCTTGGTTTTTGTATCCTGCTCCTCCTGAACGGCACGACCATGATTCTCGGCCTGTTCACCATACCCCTGATTGTTCTGTATCCCTTCATGAAGCGGGTCACATACTGGCCACAAGTGATTTTGGGGATGACCTTTAATTTCGGTGCCCTCATGGGCTGGACCGCCATCACAGACCAGTTTGAATTTCCGGCGTTTTTGCTGTATCTCGGCGGGATTTGCTGGACCTTGGGATACGATACTATTTACGCCCATCAGGACAAGGAAGACGATGCGCTTTTGGGGCTCAAATCCACCGCCCTGAAATTCGGGACTGACAGTAAAATGTGGGTGATCCGGTTTTATACGGGCCTTTGGGTTTGCATCAGTCTGGCTCTTTTGATCAGCCAGCCCGAAAATGCTGTGATAGCGAGCATAGGCCTTCTGGCAACGGCAGGACATTTGATCTGGCAAGTGCGTGCATGGAATCCGGAAAGCCCCGAGAGCGCCCTGAAAATCTTCCAGTCCAACCGCACAGTGGGCTGGATTATTCTGATAACATTTCTGCTCTGCCGTATTTAAAACCGCAGGCTCGGGACTCATTGGATTTCCGCCGTAAAGTCTATAGTCTTTTCAGTGGGCGGCCAAATTCCTGAGTTTTTGCTCCGCAATAATCAGCATGGGCAAATCCACAGTCCCGATCCGACGAAAATCCGAGAAGAGAGGCTTGAGTTGGACCATATCTTCTGCCCGCATTTCAAACCAGCCCTGTGTCGGTTTCTGGCCTTTGACCGCATGGCCCTTCATATCGTTTAAAATCCGCACTGTCAGGGCCACTTGCGAATGGTAAAGCTGGTCAATGAGCCCCCGCATGGCCTGCGAAGCCCAGAAATCCTCGGACGGCAGGTATCCGGCCTGCGCCCGTAGCCAGTCAATATGAAAGACATCCCCGACCTCGAAATAGGTCTGGGCCGTGACAGACAGGTCCATCTTGTGCTCCAGAGCCGTACGAATAATATCACAGGCCGAAAAGAGGACGGGCAATGTTGCAATCTGGTGCGCCAGATCTTGTGGCAAACCATCCCGCTCCAAAACTGTTTTACGCATGGCAATACCGGTTTTCAGATTATCTGTGACCAGCGTGTCCAGATTCTCCTGCAAAATATGGAGCTGTTTCGAGAAATTCTGGATTTCCCGCCCGATATCCAGTTGGGTACCGGCGCGTGTTAAAAACCACGCCACGGCATGCTCCGTCAAAAGCGCGATGTCCCGCATGGCCTTGAGCTGGACTTCTGCCGGCACCTTGTTGTCCATGGCTTCGATGCGATCCCACATGGCCCGCAAACCAAAGACATCCCGCACGATAATATACGCTCTGGCGATCTGGGCATAATTCGCACCGGTCTTGTTGGCAATCTCCTTCAAAAAGGTCGGGCCCATCCGGTTAATCAGAGAATTGGCCATACTCGTCGCCACGATCTCCCGTACCAAACGGTGCCGTTTGATTTCTTTCACATATTTTGTCTTCAAGGCGGAAGGAAAGTAGTTCAACATCCAGTCTTCCATGTCGCTACTGCCCGGGATATCCGTTGCCAAAAGCGCCTGCGTGAAATTGATCTTGGCATAAGAGACCAAAATACACAGCTCAGGCCGTGTCAGACCTTTGCCGATCCGCAAGCGACCCTCGATATTTTCCTCGTCCGGCAGACCCTCTATCACACGATTCAACCCTTTTTCCCGTTCGAGATCCTTGATAAAATCATTCTGGATCTTCAAATGATCTCTGGCCTGCAATTCCGCCAGACTGATGGCCTGCGCCTGCTGGTAATTATTCCGGAGCACCAATGCACTCACATCTTGTGTCATGGATTCCAAAAGCCGGTTCCGCGAAGCCAGATCAAGCGCATGGTCCTTGCTGGCCATCACATCGCTGAGCAAAATCTTGATGTTGACCTCAAGGTCGGAGGAGTTGACTCCCCCCGAATTATCCACAAAATCCGTATTGATCCGACCGCCGCGCTCTGAAAATTCCACGCGACCCAACTGTGTAATGGCCAGATTGGCCCCCTCTCCAATGACCTTCCCCCGTACTTCCGTGGAATCAATCCGCAAGGCATCGTTGGTTTTATCCCCCACATCCCCGTGGGTTTGCTTGCTGGATTTGATATAGGTCCCGATCCCGCCAAACCAGAGTAAATCCGTCTTGGCCTTGAGGATGGCCCGCATCAGTTCTGTCGGAGAGACCTTATCCCTGTCCAGATCAAACCGTTTTTTAATCTCGGGGGTCAGCGTGAGAACCTTTTCGCTCCGCTCATAAATCCGTCCACCGGCAGACAGTTTTTTGAGATCGTACTCATTCCACCCCAAAACACTCTTGAACAGACGCTCCCGCTCCTTGAAACTCATACGCGGATCCGGATCGGGGTCACAGAAAATGTGCAAATGGTTGAAGGCGCCGACCAAACGGATATGCTCGGACAACAACATCCCGTTGCCAAACACATCCCCGCCCATATCACCCACACCGACCACATCGAAATCCTGCGCCTGGATATTGTGATTGAGCTGGCGGAAGTGAAGTTTCACAGACTCCCACGCCCCCTTGGCTGTAATTCCCATTTTCTTGTGGTCATACCCCACAGACCCGCCCGAAGCAAAAGCATCATCCAGCCAGAACCCGTATTCCTGGGCAATCCCGTTAGCGATATCGGAAAAGGACGCTGTGCCCTTGTCCGCGGCCACAACCAGATAAGGGTCATCCCCGTCCCGCCGGACTACATTTTTCGGCGGCACCAGTTTCTTGCCTTTGAGGTTATCCGTGATATCAAGCAAACCCCGAATAAGGATTTTGTAACATTCGATCCCTTCCGCCTGATAGGCCTTGCGATCCGCAGGCGGGCGCTTCACCACAAACCCGCCTTTGGCTCCCATCGGCACAATCACAGAATTCTTGACCATCTGGGCTTTCATCAGCCCCAAAACCTCTGTCCGGAAATCCTCATGCCGGTCCGACCACCGCAAGCCCCCACGGGCAATTTTATCCCCACGCAAATGAATAGCTTCGACACGGGGCGAATACACAAATACTTCGCGATAGGGGAGCGGTGCCGGAAGATCCGGCACCTTCGCACAGTCAAACTTGACAGACAGATAGGTTTTGGCCTGCCCGTTTTCCTGCCTCTGGAAATAATTGGTCCGCAATGTGGCATCGACCAGTGCTGTCATCATGCGCAAAATCCGGTCTTCATCGAGAGAGACGACTTTTTCAAGAGCCTCTTCGATGGTTGTCCGGCATTTTTCGACCGCCTCCCCCTGATCTCCCCGTTCAGGACTGTGGTAGGCTTTGAACACATCCACAATCAAGCGGGTGATCGGCGCATGTTTCGTCAACGCCTGTTCCATGTAAGGCTGGCTAAAGGGGTAATTGATCTGTTTCAGATACCGGACATACGTCCGTAAAATCGTCACCTCATGCCAGTTGATATTGGCCGAAAGGATCAAGCGGTTGAGCCCGTCATTTTCAGTATCTTTTTGCCAGATTTTCAAAAAGCCCCGCTCGAAATTCTTCTTCACATCCCCGACAGCGACAGGACCCGTCAACTGGGGCGTTTCCAGCAAAAAGTCATGCACCCAGACAGACATCATGCTGTGCAGGGGTTTGACCTCGAAGGGCAACTCCGATATAGCACGCAATCCCAGATTCTCGAGAATAGGCATCACATCCGATAACGTCAGGGGCTCGGAGGGACTATAGACCTTCAACCGGAGCTGTTCGGGATTGGCTTCCTCGGGACGATATAAATCCAGCCCGAGCAAACCCGATTCCAGAACCGCCTCCACCTTCTCGATATCAAAGACAGCCTGTCTCGGGCGATATAATGTTGTATAGGATAACGGAAACGCATCGGCGTATTTTTCACCCCGCAAAGAGATCATGTCAGAGTCCGTATAGCTTTCCGCCAATGCCTGTGACAGCAACTCGGGCCAAGTCTGTCCTGCCTCCTGCAAGAGTTTCTCGATGGCTTCGGCTTTATATTTGACCCCTTCGCCCTGACGGGTATTGATGATAAACATCACCCGCGCAAACAGGGAATCATCCAGCGATGTATAAAAATTCTCGCACTGGCCGTTGAGTTCCCGCTCCAAAATGCCGCAGATGGTCTTGCGCAAATTGGTTCCGTAACGGTCACGCGGGACATACACCAGACAGGAAATATAACGCCGGAAGGGATCCTGACGGATAAAAAGGGCAATCCTTTGGCGCTCTTGCAGTCGCAAAATATTTGTCGCGATCTTGAGCATATCCTTGGGTGCAATCTGGAACAGTTCATCCCGCGGGTATTTCTCCAGAATATGCCGCAGACCCTTACGGTCATGAGAGCCTTGAATGAATTTCGACAGGGCCAAAACCTCTTCGACCTTCTCCCGTAAATACGGCACATCACTGACACTGCGGGAGTAGGTGACAGACGTGAAAAGCCCCAAGAAAAGCCGCTCCCCTTTGACATGTCCCTCTGCGTCATAGGTCTTGACAGCAATCGCATCCATCGGAACACGGCGATGCACCGTGGACAACCGGTTGGTCTTGGAGACCGAGAGCGGCGGGAGATTTTTTCGTGTTTCCTGTAAATTGCGCGGAAGCCCTTCTTCCGTTTCACTGATATAGGCCGGCCGCATATCATCATGCAAAAGTCCCAGACTGCTCCCCTTGACCGTCCTGCTTTTGATCTCACCGTTTTTTTCTATAAATTCATACTCGCGATACCCGAGCATTGTAAAACTGCCCTCGTACAGATATTCCAGAAAATCACAATATTGTTGCATTTCCTTTGTGGAATTTCTGGGCTTGGCGACAAACAGCAAGTCCCGCGTCTCCCGCAGTTTCAAGAGCATGGCCCTCCAGTCCCGATTGGCGGTATATACATCCTCCAGCGCGATATAAAGCCCCGTTTCAAGCTCTTTCAGCGCGTCTTCGGGAAGAATATCCCTGATCTGCACATGCACGTGAGACTGCGGGATTGTATCTTTTTGTTCTTCTTCAAAAATCTCCGCCAGAGCCCCCTTGGAATCATACCGCGCATAGAAAATAGGGTGAATCAACACATCAATCAGATATTTGTTCTTATTGACCTCTGCCACAATGGAATCCACGATGAAAGCCATATCGTCACTGACCACGTCCACAATGGTCTTCCGCAATCCCGTCACAGGATCGGTCCTGTAGTAAATGGAAAGTTTGGGCGCACCCCCATCACGCTTTTTTGCAAGCCCCCAGTGCGTTTCAGACAGAATCGCCAGCAATTCCGGATCAAAATAGACCGCATCATCCGCCGAAAGCCTCGTGCAAAAACTTTGAAGCAGTTGTATCGCCCCCTCTCCCGCCTTTTTGGAGAGACATGTTAACGCTTCATTTTTGAGAGACTGGGACATAAGAGGATGCCATTTGACAGAGTGTTGCAAACCGCCATTGCGCACATTGACACAACAACGCAAAAAATTCCTAAGAAACGGGGACCTCGATCCGGACAGGGAGATCCGCCGCAATCGGCTCATCATCAAGCATTTCTATCATCCCTGTCGGCTGGACCGCAAAATTGGCGATAAACAGGGCATTGGAATAAAATACAACAGCATCACACAGATAAAACCCTTTCTCGTTCATGCCCTCGAAAGAGGCTGGCCGGATTGTCCCTTCGATCACAGAGCGCGTGGTATCATCCATCAAAACCGGCATGTTGGGGTCACTCATGTTCTCGGCCACATAAAACGGCCCTTCTTCCCCGCGCACAAAGAAACAGAAAAAGCGCAAATATTCCAGAATATTGGACTCTGTAATCCGGATAGGGGCTTTCGCATTCACCTCATGGATCGGCGGCGATGTCCCGTTCAAACGGAACAGGTTTCCCTGATCCGTCAGATAGTACAAATTCAGCTTCTGGTTTGTCCAGTTGGGGTCCCGCACCCGCACCAAGGCCACAGAATCATAAAAAGGGAGCATCCGCCAATGGACCTGCGTGCTCTCGGGCGCAACACGATACTTGCCATCGACAGGATTGATCTGATCCAAAAAACCGGCCAATTCATCACCCTGAACGGGGTTCCAATTATTATCGTGATACATCAGACATCCTCAAAGTATATTCATCTCGAGACAAACGACAGTCAAAATTAGCCTATTTTGCCACACTCTCCCGAAACCACAAGACATTTATATGTTGCGGCGCAGACCCTAGCTATAAACACAACACATCAGGTCTTCTCAACCTGAGCATATTCCAGCTCGACAGGCGTGGCCCGTCCAAAAATAGAAACAGAAATCTTGAGGCGTGCCTTTTCTTCATCCACTTCCTCGACAACCCCGTTGAAGGAGGCAAACGGCCCGTCTGTGACTTTGACCTCTTCTCCAATTTCGTAGATAATGGAGGGACGTGGACTGTCAATCCCCTCTTGTACCTGCTTCAGGATCCGCATGGCTTCCCGCTCGGAAATTGCCACGGGCTTATTCCCGCCAGCGCCCAGAAACCCGCTGACCTTCGGGGTATCCTTGATCAGGTGCCAGACGTTGTCGTCCAGATCCAGTTTTGCCAGCACGTAGCCCGGGAAAAATTTCCTCTCGGTATTCACCCGTTGCCCGCGCTTGACTTCCACGACTTCTTCGGTGGGGACTAAAATTTCCTCTATCTTGCTTTCCAGCCCTTGTTTCTGGGCCTTGTCCTTGATTGTCTCGGCTACTTTTTTCTCAAAGCCGGAATACACGTGAAGCACATACCATTTTGCGACTGACATTTTTTTCCTCTTACCCTAACCGTTTTTTCCAATACCCTTAAAACCTATAGCCCCAGACGCATAATCTGGTGCACGATATAGGCAATCGCCTGATCGGCCGTAAACAAAAACACCGAAGCCACAAAAACCATAATAAAAACCGCGATCGTCCCCACCGTTGTTTCATTCCGCGAAGGCCACGTGATGCGTTTGGCCTCGCTCCGCACCTGTTTGAAAAACGCAATAGGGCCTGTTTTTGCCATGGTGTGTTCCTTTTTTACATCCATTAACCCACCAAGGGTTCGGGAAGCGCTTCCACGCTTTATACGAACCACAATGTGAGGGATAGGACTTCATAGCCCAAACAGAAGGAAAAAAAAAGCAAAAAATGAATGGCAACCGGATTTTTAGGAAATAATGACACCGCACGCTTTGATTTATGCCTGTTCCAGAGAAATCTCCCCTGTCAAATCAGATGTTGCCATTGTGACTGACTTCCCTTTGAGACTGAGGTTTGGTGCATAATGTCCACGAATCCCCAGCGCACAGGTTCTTTGTTTCACATAGGCCTCCACCTCATGAGCCAGTTGCGCACCCTCAAATGCGTGCGTCAAGTTATTCCGGAGTTTTTCCAAAGACCCTGCCATCTCACACGCAATGGCTTTGATATCCTGCTCAAGTCCTTCGATATACTTTTCTTTGACGGTGTCCTTGACCCCGACAAAAGAGGCCCCATCATGGATCATCTGTAATTTTTGGGTTTTTTGGACCAAGTCCTCCGCCATCACCCCAAGGGAAGCATTTTTCCAGAACAACGCCGGTTTTTCCAGAGGTGGTTTATAGGTTTTGACACCGGACATCTCCTGATTTCCACGATACGCCGATAAAAATGCAGGTCCCACAAGATCGTCCCCCGCCATCAGTGCAGTGAGGACATCCTCGTCATTATGAGAATTTAGGCCTGCATCGGAAAGGGTCTGACGTACCGCCTGGACCTCTTGCGGGTCCACACGGTCCGCCGGCCGTCCCTCATACCGCTTTTGTCTTGTCCGCTCCTCCACCATGGCAATCACGCTTTCGCGGGGCGGGTTTTGGCTGTACCCGTTTTTCCCCAGTACATAATCGGAAAACCCCGGGCCAAAAACCTTGTAGGGCTTGCGGCCAAATCGTTGGGGATTTTCGCCCTGTTCATTATAAAACCAGTTCAGCAAGGCCTGCTTTGCCACAATATCGGATGTCGGGGTGACTTTTTCCAAATGCCCCAGATCAACCGTCACACGCGGAATTTCCGCCAGCGTCCCTTCGAGGGCCTTTTTAATCGTTTTTTCATCCGCTTTGTTTTGATACAATTCCTTGATATTGTTCAAAAGTGTCGTGGCCATCCCGCCCGGCAGGCCCGCCTTGACAATCGCTTTTTGGATACCGGCATCATAGGCCAGTTCGTAGGGTGCATGGCGCGCCCGCGTTTCAAGTTCCAGATCCGTCAATTCAGCCAGCGCCTGCCCGTCCATTTCCGGCATTCTGTTTTTGATCTCGGGATCATCCGAATGTTCCATCAGCCAAAGAATGTCCTGCACGGACGGTTGCCCCACCCAGTCCGACATCCCGTCCACGGCCACATCCAGCGAATCAATCCCCGCCTTGATGGCAGACAGCATCGTGGCCTGCGCCTGCCCGCCCGTAGCATGCATATGAAGCGTGAGTGGCACGTCAGGATGCTTCGCCTTGATGGCCCGCACCATATACTCTGCGTCCTCAGGGCGCATAATTCCCGCCATATCCTTGAAACAGATCTCATCGGCCCCCGCCGCACGGTACGTGTCAGCCAGTTCCACATAAAATTGGGGATCCCGATACGTTTTGCCCAGCTTGTCATCCCGTGCTTGTTGGGAGGGCGCATAAGACATCGCGACTTGCACCCGCACATTCCGGCCCTGCGCCTGTAATTCTTTTTTGGTAGACAGCACCGTTTCCAGATTTTGCAGGTTATTGGTGGCATCAAACGCCCGAATCAGGGTGATTTGATCGTCCCGCGTCATCACCTCCATTTCCAGCTTGATCGCCTCATCGGAAAAAATACGCCGCCCATTACCCGCCTGTCCGCGCATCAGCATCATCCGGTCCACCCCTTGGGCCGCCTCGGACAGAGGTTTCAAACCCTGCTCAAACGGATGCTCGCCTTTAAAACGGACTGGCACCTCCAGTTGCGTACCACCCCAGATTTCAACACCCGAAAAACCCGCTTTCACGGCCAGTTTTGTTCTCTCCACATTCGTCTCCACGGGAACACGCCCGCCAACCAGAGACTGGTTGGAATCCCGTAACAGATAGTTCAATCTGACGGGTCTGGATTGTGCCGAAACAGGATGCGCCTGCGAGAGATCAGAGAGATACATGATAACAAAAACTTTCCGAAACAAGAAATTTTATAACTATTTTATGGATTTATTTATACTATACGTGCATTTTCCTTTGTAATAAGCCAGACAATATACGCTCGTCAACAAGAAGATGTTGTGCAGTGCCATACCCAAAACTATACGGCGCAAAGGTAAAGAAATTTTTAAAATCCTTCTTGTGCGCGTCCCGTTTTGTGTGTTAGCGTTCCCCCATGATTGGTGAACTTTTCAATAGCATGGTCAACGAAGTGATCGGGGATGATCCGGAAAACCGGAGAATCGCAGGACTGCCCTACAAGGCGGCAAAAATGGACGCGGGCCTTGACCTTCTGGCTTTTGACCTGAATATTCTCTGATTTTTACGACGCGCTGTGAACAAGGCATCGCCTTGCACTCAGCAGGTGCGCCCCGATCCCCGACAGCACATTCACCAGCGCCAGCGCGCACACAATCCCGAAAACACCCCCGATTTGACCACCGATATACACGGCAGGCACCGTGAACACGAAAGATTTCATAAAGATCAGGACAAAAGCATCCCGAGGCTTTCCCATGGCATTCAAGGCCGAAGACCAGCCAAAGACCAGATTCCCAAACCCGTAGGATACCGGAACAATCCATAAAAACAGACTGACTGTATGCACAACCTGCAGGTCCGTTGAAAAATTCCGCCCAATCAGCCCTGCGCTAAGGCCCAGTATAACGGCAACCAACACAGACCAGAACAGATTAAACCCGATGGCCAGTACAATGGTTTTTTCAACGCGGCCATACTGTCCGGCGCCCCAGTTCTGGCCTATAATCGGGGCCATTCCGATCGAAAGCGCCAATACCAGCAAAAAAGCAAAGGCCTCCACCCGCGTGACAACACCATACGCCGCCACAGCCTCACTGCCATAATGGGACAACATCGCCAAAATAATAGCATTGGCGGCGGGCTGGATTATATTGGCAAGGCCAGCGGGAATAGCAATCACCAGCAGGCGGCGCATTGAATCCCCGAATACAGGCCAGTGCCATCCATCCACCGCCACCAGCTTTTTCTTCACAATCAACACATAAAGAGCAACAACCAGACCCACACTATAGGCCACCAAGGTTGCCACCGCCGCGCCCAAAACCCCCAGAGCCGGAAAGCCGAACCATCCGAAAATCAACACCGGATCCAGCACCACATTGATCGTCGCAATGCCCATCATGATCATGGCAGGCAAGGCCGTATCCCCCGCCGCCCGCATCGCGGAATTGGCATTGACCGGAAGGGACAGCACCACAGACGCCAGCAACCAAAGGGGCATGTACTCCGCGATAGCGGGGTAGGTCGTCTCATCTGCCCCGAGCATAAAAAACAAAGGTTTGAGACATAAAAACGTGCCCAGCGCAATCATGGCAGACACACAAAACGCCATCATCATCCCGTGCAGAACCACGCGACGGGTATCTTCCAGATCTCTGGCCCCGATCAGACGGGAAATGACAGAAGACAACGCGATGTTGATTCCAAAAACAAGGTGGCTGATGAGCATCGTCACGGGAAAGGTAAAACTGATCCCTGCCAGAACTTTGGTATCCCGCATCAGGGAGATAAAATACGTATTAGCCAGTTGTCCCGAAATCACCGCCAGCAAGCCCCATATCATAGGGAGAGTCATCCGCACCAGGTGACCCGCCACAGGACCTGTGGTCAAATCCCCCTTATGGGCGTAGGGCAAGGGCTTATCGCGGGAAGAGTCTTGTGTCATGGCTCCGTATGCATACGCTCAAGCATGCCGTTTGTGCAAGGGGCATGACGCACAAAATTCATTTTCTCACCGAGAGGCCGAAATCTGTTTTTTCAATTCTGCTGGCTCCCAGTCTGCCCCTGCAATTTTATGGCGCATGATCTGCGCCTTGTCGATCACAATGGTTTCCGGTAGCTGAAAGGTCTGGAAGATCTTTTGCGTAACCGTCTGATCCCTGTCAAACGCCACAAAAACATTTTTTGGCATAACCCCCAAAGGCAGTTTGTTCACAAATGTTTGCATGGCAGGCTCGTCCATATCCGAAGATAAGGCGATCAAAACAACCTCATCGGGGAACGCGCGTGCTATATCAAGCAGGGCCGGAAATTCCTTCACGCAGGGTGGGCACCACGAAGCCCAGAAATTCAAAAGGATGATTTTATCCCGAAACATCTTGCTGTCATAACGTGTGCCATCCGGTGTTTGAAAAGAAAAAACAGGTAACGATTCCCCTTCCGGCAACCTCTGGATGATACTCGCCGGCTGGACAATGACAGGCCGGGCAACCGGCGGCGCGCCGTGATCAAAATACAGCGTCAGCGCGTACGTCAACGCAGAAACACATAAAAACACGACAGCATTAAGCCGCATGCAGACTCTCCTTCTTTTTCTGAAAACACACTGCGGCATAAAGGCCGCCAATCAAGACGAACTCCCCAGCACAAAACACCGCCAGCCCCCCCGCCAATCCGCTTGTAAAGCCATAGGAATGCAGACCCACGCCCAGAAGATTGACGCCAAACCATGATATCGCAACGATCACGTTGGTCAGGGCCATAACCACCAGAAACCCTGCAGGCCCCAACCGTCCGGTCAAGCGGCCATGCTGTGCCCAGACCAGCCAGAGCACAATCAGCAAGGCGCCGTTTTCCTTGGGGTCCCACCCCCAAAAGCGCCCCCAGGACTGATCAGCCCAGATCCCGCCCAGCACCGTTCCCACCGCCATAAAAGACAGCGCCGCCAGCGAGATCACATGCACAACTCTCTTCAGGTTTTCTTGCGGCATGAGGAGTGCAAAATGAGCCAGTACCGCTGTAAAAATACACACCGCATACCCGATTGTAATACAGATCACATGCGTCCCCAGCCAGAAATTGGTGTTCAGGACCGCCACCAGTACTTCAAGGGTATCGCCTTGCGGAAGGATCACAGGCGCCACCATCAAAAGGCCCGCCGCCGACATCATCCCCGATAAAAAGGCCAGACGCCCTGTTGCGCGCCTTCCAAACACCAGCGCACATACGGCACAGATCACGCTCACAAATAACACCGATTCATAGAGCGTGCCCACAGGCGGACGCCCCAGAATATAAATCCGGCTGGCAATGGCAAGGCCATGACCGGCAACCCCCAGCCATCCGGCTACAAAGCCCCAACGCGCCATGACCGGAAAGCAAAACAGGACAAAAGCCAGACCATAGAGCGCCACCACCCCCGTATAGGGCTGAACAGTCCGGTAGATATTTTCTGTTTTCAGGCGGAAAGGATCCACCGCCAGACCCCCTTGGGCCATACTCTCTTTCCGCAACGCTTCAACGGACACATCCCATTGCCCTGCGTTGTGTTGCCGGTAGCTTTCCGCCACCGCCTGCCATTTGTCAAACAGACGTTCTGTCGCAGGAGAGCCATGACCGCCCAGAACAACCTCCCACGGCGTATACCATTGGTCCTTTGCACCGGAAGGGGGCGCAGACCACGAATCAGGGATCACCCGCAAAATTGTGTTATGGGCCCCGCCCATCCGGACATTGCGAATTTGGAATGCGGCCTGTGCCAACTGCAACTCCGACGGCGCATAGCGTTCGGGACGATCACCCTTTCGGGCAATCACCCGTTTGAGGTCCTTTTCCAGTTTTTTCTCCAAAGGCACAAGCGCCAAAAACGTCCACGGCGCTTTCAAAGCCGGATCATGATAGTGTTCCGGCAACACGATATCGAGCGGTAATAACAGCGAAAAGCTCCGCAATAACGCCAGATATTCCGTCACCTTGTCGTGAAGCGCGATCAGCGCCCTGTCCTGTGCCGTCCAGTCTTTTTCCTCCCCCTCCAGAAGAACAGCGACATGCGGCGCGGTTTGATCCAGCCCCGCCTTCAGTTCCAGAAAGCTATAAAGGTTTTTCCTGATCTTCAGCCCCAGTTGCGCCCGCACAAGAGGGTCCGGTATGGCAAAGATCTCTGTTTCTCCGGCCTGCGCGGGATCAAAGAGGCTCATGGCCAGCCATGCCATGGCTGACAAAGACCCCAGATGATCCTGCCCCGCATAGGATTTGAGCTTCACCCGTGCAAAACTCCCCAGCGGTTTGATCCGCCCCTCGTCCAGAACGGGTAGCGTTTCAAACACCTGCATCTCCCGCTTTTCAGAGATATGTTGCGCGGCAGACAACGCCGGATCACACAGCACACAGCACAAGACCGTCCACAAAACAAGCCACCTCATACCGCCCGTCTCCCGTTCCATACCATCAATACCAGATGCCAGAACAGCCCCAGCCCCATCAGGCCCGTACCAATATACGGGAACAAACGCCCCCGATTTTCCACCACAGCCAATATGGTCGCCTGAAAATCAGCCCCTTCCTCGAACGAGGATTGAAAGAACGTATAGCCCCGATAACGAAACGGCTTGTTCATTTCAATCCGGACAGGCCATTCCAGCCCCTGATCCTTGACGAGAAGATCGGATGTATAGGCCCTGGCCTTCTCCAGACCACTATAGGTCTGTTTCTCGAACGCCGTCAGCTTCACCGAAAACGGTAAGGGTCTTTGCGCCTTGCCAAAGACGATCTGGTAGGTATGCCCCCCTTTTTCAAAGGTCACGGGTTTGGGCATGCCCTCAAAGGCCATGTACACCCCATCCGCCGTTTTGGAGACTCCGTCCAGCGCGAAAGTCAGCCCTGTGAGATTGGCTTCCGGCTCCCTTTCAGGCGGACGGGACTGGAGTGCCATGTTCTGCGCCATCCCGCGATACGGCACATCGGGCGTATAGTCTTCTGTATCTGCCCGTTTTAAAATGCCGCAATTCTCGCACCATCCAACGACCGTCAGCGTAAATGGCAGGGATGTCGCGTCCCACTGGGCAATATCGGCGTAGGGAAACTGGGCCCTGACACGCGCATCCTCGTACACGATCAGTTCGCGCTTATGATAATCGTACAGATAAGCCGATTCCGCCCCTTCGGGAATCACCATATAGGATTCGCGGGCTGTGAGAGCTGTCAGCAATCCCCCACACATCAAAACCAAAGCGCCAAGATGGGCCAGAAGGACACCCGCCTTTTTCCACTGCCATTCACTTTTCAAAAGAAACTTGAGAAAAAGGCTCACCGTCAAAAACGCCATCAATGTCCAGCCGCCCGGAACCGGCACAACACCTCCCAGCCAGATCACAACCGCGCTGAAAAACATCTTGCTGGCGCTGTAAAGCCCAATCCAGCGTTGCGCCACAGTGCCCGCCACCAGCACCATCATTAAAGGCGGCAGGAGAAAAAATACCATATTGGCAGAGGCCAGACCGTAAAGCCAGCGAGAGGGCGGGTATTTCTGGAGCAGGTCCTTCATGGTCCTATGGACTATAACAAAGGCGGAACCGTTTCAACTGGTTTAGTCAAGAATTATAGCAGGCGCTTCCCATCACACCGACACAAAGCGCTTTCCTGAAGTCATGACACAAACCCGATAAAACTTGAAATTTCTCAGAAATATGCTACGTTGCGTTATATATCAAAGAAATGGAGGGAACATCCCATGCTCAATCTAAACGAATTTGATACTGTTGCCGCTTCTGCAGGCGGATGTCAAACTACCGAGAATGTGAGAACAAAGGATGTTAATAAACTTAACAATGGAGGCATTAATCAACGCATTATAGAGTTAAAACAACGCGCACAAGAATATGAAAAAAAAACAGGACACTCCTATTTCGAACACAAATATTATGACAGTGATTTTTTATCACATGAGTAATTTTCTTTCGTCTGCGTTATTCAGGTAGAGGCCCATAATCCTCTTCTTCGAGTTGCAGTCTAAGGGCATCATGTTTTGGTATCTTCTGAATGATATTCTTTATAGCCTCAAGCTTTTCTATGCGCCTCTGATAGCGTGTATAGGTTTCTGAATTATGTTCATTGGTGTCGAACATCGCTTCAAACTTCTTTTGGGTTCTGTTTGTGATAAGCTCCAAATCTGCCTTTTTTACACGAATGTTTTTTAAGTCCTCGGCCTCCTTTCTCAGGAGCAAAATATCAGCATAGCTTTTAAAATTTCTAACATAACTGTCAATATCATACTCTATCAGCTTGCCATTATCCCGCTCTACCAAGCCAATGCTTTCATAGTTTTTTTGGGACGCATCATAAGCCTTTTGTGCAAAGTCACAGAAAGAATTCAATAAAGTCTCATACCAATTCATTTCGCGTTCTTCGTCCGAAAAATTTATGCTTAACTCCAAAAAATCATCACACATTTCTCCATAAACTGTGGCTGTCCCCCTGTCCAAGGCTCGGATAATCAAAGCATCTGTAGACATCTTGAAGGTTTTCTCATAGTCTGAAACGGCCTGTGTAATCGTTTTTTGGTTCTCCTGAGTCAGGTGATTTATCAATTTTTCAATATCTTTTTTCAGATTTTCAGCCGTTTTTTCTGATTTATCGGTGGCGCTTTTCAGGCTGAAATACCCCGACCCCAACACCACCGCTAGCATGACACTGAGCAATCCCGCATTGTAATAGATCATTTCTGTTTTCAGAGCCGAGGCTTCCTTTTTTCGATCCAGTTCTAGATTTTTCAGATTGTAATATATGCGGGCCTCCTGAAGCGTTTTCTGCTCCTCCAGCGCCTTTAAACGCGCCTGCAGGGCCTGAAAATCCTCTGAAAGCAGAATGATGGTCTGTTTTTGGGTATTTCCCGCTGTTTGAGGTTCCACAGCTGTTTCATGGACCCTGTCCTGCGCAGGGGATGAGGGCAAAACCTGTCCCTGCACGGCAGAGGAACCCGTCATAAGACTGCATACAAAGATCATTGATAGACTGCGAGATGTCATCCGCGCCTGCTCCATTCCGGTTTGAATGGGCGCAGGATAGCATAGCTTCTGAAAAATGCAAAAATATTCTGACAATAAATTCTTACCAGCGCTACGATAGCTTCCGCGCGTCATCAATCAGCATAATCGGAATGCCATCCCGAATAGGGTAAGCCAGTTTCGCCTGATCGGAGATCAGCTCCTGCGCCCCTGCATCATAGCGGAGCGGGCTCTTGGTCAGGGGACAGACAAGAATTTCAAGAAGTTTTGTATCCAGCATCTGCAATCGCCCCTGTGTGCTTGTGGCCTGATAGAACACTGTGCATCATACACGATGGCGTTCTCAATGACACCCCCCCTTCAAAGGGGGCTCACGAATAGCCAGTTCCAGCATCGCCATGAACAGTGCGGCCCGTGTCCGGCAACATTGCGCTTCCAGTAACGCCTGTTTTTCGGCCACATCGAACGGACATACCATGGACAGGCACGTGATCAGCTTTCCATCGGGCACCCCCTCCACCGCCTTCCAGTCACAGGCCATCTCGTGCTTTTCAAAATAAGCCTTGAGTAAGGTTTTGAGGTGGACACGGTCCAGATCCAGACACTGAAACGCCCTGTTATCACTGCGATACGCCGTCCAGTCCGGCTTGATCACACGATAGAGCCTGGGCGTCACCAGTTCTTCGACAATATCGAAACGGTAAAGCCCCGCCAGTTTGATTGTATATCGCCCATCAGAATTTTCGGTAAATTCAATAATTTTCCCCGCGCAACCCGTTTTATACAGCGCAGGTTTTCCTTCGCAACAGACCCCGATACGGGGCTGGACCATCCCGATCATACGGCGCCCCGCCAAAGCATCTTCCACCATTTGCACAGAGCGTGGCTCGAAAATATTCAAGGGCAAATGCCCCGTGGGAAGCAAAAAAGCACTGGCCAGAGGAAAAACGGGCAAGGCGTCTGGCAATTCTTCAAATAACGGGGCAAACGGGTTACGTTCCATAATGTACCATATAGCGCCGGATTTTCAGGAAAACAGGAGGCGCGACAATTTTTTTCTGGTCTCGATAACCATCGGGTCCGCATGCCCAAGGGCCTCGAAAAACCGGAGCAAGGCCTTGCGGGCCGCCTGTTCATTCCAGTCCCTGTCCTGCGCAATGCTCTCCAGCAGGGTGTCCAGTGCCTCTTGTTTCTGTCCGCCCGAAAAATGGGCTTCGGCCAGATCAATTTTCGCCTGCTGATCCGCCGGATGTTCCAAAACCTTGCGGGCCAAATCCGCCAAGGGACCGGACGGTTTCTTTTGCGCCAGCTCCAAAGCCGTTCTGACAGAAGAAAACTGTGGCTGTTTGGCAATTTCAGGCGGCACATGGGTGACAAGAGACTCGGCCTGCTCCAGATGATCCGCCGCAATAAAGGTCCGCACCAGCCCCATATAGGCTTCCACATTGTGTTCATCCTGCGTCAGGACTGCGGAATACAGGCCTTGAGCCCCCGCCAGATCCCCCGCAGACAAGGCCTGCGCCGCCTGTTTCAAACTCTCCGGAATGTCCAGCGCATCCGGCTTGCTGGCCCGTGCCATCTGCACCAGCTTTTCAACAAAAGTCCTGATCTGGCTTTCGGGTTGCGCCCCCTGAAACGCATCGACGGGCCGGCCCCCGAAAAATGCAAACACCGTCGGCACGGATTGAATGCGGAGCGCCTGAGCCAGTTCCGGCGCCGTATCGATATTCACCTTGGCCAGCAGGACCTCGCCTCTGGCCGCCGTCACAACGGATTCAAGAGCCGGCATCATCTGTTTGCACGGTCCACACCACGGCGCCCAGAAATCCACGATCACCGGACGCTCCAGCGAAGCCATCATCACACGGGCTTCAAAATCCGCGCCCCCGACATCGAAAATACAAGACTCCTGCCCCTGCCCCTGATCCTGAACGGACAGCGCCGCCGGCCCTGTTTGAGGGGCCTGCGGCATTTTTTGCGATTTAGAACCAAACAACATACCATATCCTTTATTCTATAAGGGCAAAACAGCCCCGAATAAAAGATATATAGCGCCAGATCCGCCAATAGGCAAGGATTGCATCACGGGTTTCAGGGCATATGATGCATAGGCCCGTGAAGAGAGTGTCCATGATGGATACCGCCCGCCATCGCGCCCATGTCAAAGGATGTCGGCAAGATTTGACCGTTGAACATGTTCGAGAGCATATCCACCCCGATGGGCAGACCTGTCGTGAAAAACGAAACGGCGTAGGCCCCCATCATCAAGATGGATTGCGTCAAGGCATCCCCGATCGTTGCGTGGGGGCCGGCGATATTGCCCGCCATATCAAGCCCCATACCGAGCATGGAAAGATTCATCGTCCACATAAAAATACTATGGAGATTAAAGTGATTCGCAAGACTGCCATGTTCTGTCATAGCATCCTCCTTTTATGATAAAAAATTTCATGAGAAAATCCGCCTCCCCTGCCGTGAAAGATGGATGAGGGGCGGATAAACAGGTGTTGTTCTTACAAAACCCTGTTTGGCGGCCCTGTGGCTTCAAAGGGAGAACGGAATACAGAGCGCTGGATCAGCGTCCCCGCACCAATACCCAGCCCGTCTGTCAGGAACGGCTGGAAGAAAACACTATCCCCTGCGACAGGGTGAAACGCAGAAGCAGAAAAACAAAACATACAGTCTGTTTTTTTGCTCTTATGGGGCTGTGGCACTGCCGGTAAGCCGGATTGATCGGAGGACGGCGCCCGAGACAGGGTAACCGTTTTCAATGTCCCGTCTGCGGCACAGATTTCAATCTGTTGCATCTTGCCGGCAATAAACGCGCAGGCCGGAGAGATCCCCGATGTCACCAGCGCCAGAAGAAGAAGCACATGGCACAACACCCCAAAAGGACCTGTTCCCGTCCGCCCACTATGATCGATATGACTTTGAAAAACCATCGCGGTACGCTCTTTTCCTAGCGCAGACGGGTCTTGCGCTCATCCGGTTCCGCACCAGCCTTGTCGTTCTGGGCAAATTTATCGCTCTGCGCAAGAGACACATACTGCTGGCGGATATTCCCCACCATCGCCTTAAAGCGTTTCAGATCCCTGCCGCCCAGTTGTTCTCCGGTTGGCAAATCGACGCTCTTGGGATTGACCTGCTTGTTATGGACCATGACTTCATAATGCAGGTGAGGGCCCGTTGAACGCCCCGTCGTTCCCACATAGCCTATAATCTGGCCCTGCTTCACCCGTGACCCCACCCGCACACCGGACTTGATTTTATGGAGGTGGGCATACGCTGTTTTCAATTGCCCATTATGCTTGACACGAATGTAATTCCCGAAACTGCTGAAGCGCCCTGCATATTCCACAGTCCCGTTCCCTGCCGCATAGATCGGGGTGCCCGTAGGCGCCGAAAAATCCATCCCCTTGTGCATTTTGCTGTAGCCTAAAATCGGGTGACGGCGCATCCCAAAGCCGGAGGAAATGCGTGCCCCGTCAATCGGGGTTTTCATCAGGGTCTTGCGGGTACTCATACCGTCCGGCCCGAAATAATCCACCATACCCCCTTGCGTTTCATACCGGTAGATCGGAATTTCCCGCCCATGCACACTGAGACTGGCGTACAGAAGATCACCATAACGGGCATAATCTCCCTCCTCGGTTTCATGCCCCTCATACATCACTTCCAGCGTATCTCCAGGCTGGATATCCCTCTGAAAATCCACATTCAGGGAATACAGCCGGATCACCTCCGCCACCACGGACGAGGGGATATTGGCCCGCGCCGCAGACCCATACAAAGAGGTCTGGATTTTGGCCTTGCGGGCATAGGTTCTGGGCACCAGTTCCTTCTCCAGCAGTTCCGCCTCGAACGCATCAGGCCCCTTGCGGACCAGCCTCAGGGCTTTGACAGGATCAATCTTCATTTCCATACGGGAGAGCTGGACATCGCCCCCGTCATCGTGCCGGAAGTGCAAATCAATTTTCTGGCCCGACTGCACCTTGCGGACATCCACATATTTCCCCATCGCCTTGATCGCGTAATAGGTGTCGGAATCATTCAAACCCGCATTCTGGAGCAAGCCGGCTACCGTGTCCCCCTGCCCCAGCTCCACTTCACGAAAACGGGGCTTCTGGGATTTTTGTAGCGCCAGAGAGGCCTTGCGAATGCCGCTTGAAACACCGCTTTGTAAAACAGCCTGCAAACCGGAATCAAATCCGCCGGCAGAAGGGGAGAGCTTCACCAGCAAATCCTGCTCGGCATCGGAGAGCGGCGAAATCGCCTCCGCCAAATCATATCCTGCAATCCCCTGAAACACAGGCAGGGAAGAGACCCCCCGCAGACCAGCGGCCGTACCCGCCAGCAGGATCAAAGCAGAGCCCAGAACATACCGGAAGCGAAGAGTATTGCGTTTTGTATAAAAATATCTTCGGCGTAAACGTATAAAACGATGCAAACCTAGTTTTCCTTTATATGAGACAAAAGACAGTCTGTTCAAAAAACCCCGTCTTTTTCTTTGCAGGATCCCGAAAATCTGAAAAACAGACCTTTAAAAAATCCCCTCTTCAAAAAACATACCCACCCTGACTAGCACACTCTTCCTCCGGAATCCAACCTCTGATCAAAACAAAAGGACAAAATCTCGGGAAAAAATTCAAAAAATATTATATTTCAAATGGTTAGTATTATCGGCATTCCTGCGATATCTGCTCGTACGCTTTTCCGGACCCTTGCAAGCTAAACGTATCGGTTGTGAGGGTGCCCCGCGCGGAAGTTCCCAGCACTTTCATGTCCTTGCCTGTGCGGATTGCTTTGGAAATCGTGGAGTCCATCGCAGAATCCGGTGCCCAAGCCGTTCCCTTGTGGGGTGTCAGAACAAATTCCTGCGCATCAATCACAAGGCGTACCGGCGCACCGGATTTAAAAGGATACCCCGCAACATAACTGAACACATCGCGAGCATGGTCCGCAGGCCGGTGGGTAATCAGGGCAAAAGAATCACCCCGCTTGGTATAGTTTCCTTCCCTGTTCCCGGGCTGGGAGGCCATGTAGCACACACGGTGCCCGTCCTCCGTAAACAGATAGACCTCCCATGCATCATAAGCCGCCATCAAACGGGGCTCCCCCGCCCAAGCGGGCCCCACGCAGAAAAGAAACACACCCCACAGAACAAGACCAAGATTCTTTCGCATCAGCTTCCCAAACATCTCTACAAAATATTTCAACGAGAGGCTATCATACCGTGGTCTTCAAAAAATTCAAAAGAAAGATGCACAAAAAAATAATCAACATCCGATTGCCCGTTTTTTATCAAAACCTGTTTTACATTCCGCTTATCCTATGATCCAATCCGGACTTGTATATAAAGGAACAGGTTCACAGGATCCCTTCCACCCTATAAAGGCTTGAATTGATAAAAATGCTCAACCGTCGCGGCCTTATGTATGTCATGTCCTCCCCTTCGGGGGCCGGAAAAACCACCATCACGCGCGCCCTGCTCAAAAACAATGCGGATCTTACCATTTCAGTTTCTGCAACAACCCGCCCGCGCCGTGCCGGAGAAGTGCACGGACGGGATTATTGTTTCGTCACACGGGACGAATTCCGCGATATGGTGGATGATGGCCGGATGCTGGAGCACGCCAAGGTGTTCGACCACTATTACGGCACACCCAAGGCCCCTGTGGAAAAAGCGCTTTTTGAAGGCAAGGATATTATTTTCGATATTGACTGGCAGGGTACACAACAGCTTTTTCAACTTGCGGCAGAAGATCTGGTCAGAGTGTTTCTCCTGCCGCCGTCCCGCAAGAGTCTTGAAAAGCGCTTGCGGAACCGCTCCCGCGACACCCGCGAAACCGAGGACGATATTCTGGGCCGGATGAGCAAGGCGGGCGATGAAATGTCCCATTACAGCGAATATGATTATGTGATTATCAACAATTCCGTAGAGACAGCCATCCATCAGGCTCAGACGATTCTGGACGCCGAACGCCTCAAACGCCGGCGCATGACGGGGCTCCCCGAATTTGTGCGCGGCCTGATGGGCGGACTATAAAAAAACGGTTACAGGGGCGTGCCGATATAACGGGCTTCCTTGCCCGAGGCCACGGCGTCCAGACTCGGCACCGGTTTGCTTTGCTCCAGACGATACACCCAGTAACGGGCCAGAACCCGCTCAACGTAAGCCCGCGTCTCGGCAGAGGGAATGAGTTCGATAAACAGCAACGGATCCGTCACATCCGGCCAGCGTTTTTTCCACTTGGACAGATTGCCAGGTCCGGCATTGTACGCCACCATCAGGTAGAATAAATTCCCCTGCACGGAGTCTTCTTTCAACAGTTTTTCCAGATACATCTGCCCAATCTTGATATTGGTTTCCGGATTGTCGAGCGCAATATCGCCCCGCCCGACAACCGAGCGCGCCGTAGCCGGCATCAATTGCATCAGGCCTCTGGCACCCCTGACGCTACGCGCCTTGGGATCAAACCGCGATTCCTGATTCATGATGGCATGGATCAGGGCCGGATCGACACTGTACCCGTCCTCAGGCACCCATCGCCCCTCTACGGAATGGAAAGACTGGTCCAGCGCCCCTTGTCCCCCTGTCAGCTTTTCCTGTAAATCCTTCAATTCGGCGTATCCCGCGTAGGATAACAACGCTTCGCGTTCCGCCAGCGTATCAGGATTGACCCGCATCAATTCGGCCTCGGCCCAGTCTTTACGGCCACACGCCACCAGCGCCAAGGCTCGATCGGCCGCCGGCATACGCATCAGCACATCATGATAGGGCTTTGTAAAGGTGGGAATATCAGACTGGAAGGCAAAATTCTGGCCCAAGGCCCGCGTTGCGATCAAGCCATAAAAGGTTTGCCCGTTTTCTCCCCCCCGATGGAGCGCCGCACTGACCGCCTTGACATTACCCACACGCATATGCGCCCGCGCCGCCCAGTACGCGCCAGCAGACACCATCCACTCCGAAGCATAAGGAGAATGGGAGGCCACTTCAAAATATTGGGCCGCAGACTCATACTCGCCCTTGTGCCAGGCGGCCAATCCCGCAACCCAGCCTGCTTTGGGCGTATCCAGACCCGAGCGTTTTACACTGCGTTGTGCAAGAGCAAAAGCCTGATCCCGCGCGCCGTTATACAAAAACCCTGCCGCAATTTCACCCAAGAGCCTGTCATATTCAGCGGTGTCCAAAAGGGCCATGGCGGATTTCGTATCCAGCGCCTTGTAAGCCGCTTCCATCTGTCCCGCGCGGATTTTCTCGGAGATCGTCCGGTGAAGGGCTTTCACTCTGGCCTGTTCCTGTGAACTCCGGACTTTGTCACTTTTATAGATCCGTGTTTTTGTGGAAAAGGATTCCGCCTTTCGAGGGGCATCAAAACTCTCCGGATCACGGGGGACCGGAATCCTGGAATCCTCCAGAGCGTCGGGCTTACGGGCCACGGCCAGTTTATAGATCCGCTCAGCCTCGGGATACGTGTTGTACTTCACAAGCCAATCCTGCAATTCCTGAAAGGAAGACCGGTAGGCATAGGGATGAAGATAGCGCTGGGACAGGACATACGCCATCAGGCGGTCATCCGTCACCCGTTTCAACAACAAATCGGCCTGATCGAGATGACCGGATTCCTGCGCCTCGAACACCGCCTCATACAAGGCAATCTGGTCTTCGGAAAGCGGTGATATCGCTGTACCATCGGCCCAACTCCAATGACAGGCCACAAAAAGGACCAACACCATCAGAAGCGATTTTTTAACTCTGCTACGCATCATAACGGGGGAGTCTTTACAATATGAAGAGCCGTTTGTCCAGTAAAACCTGATTCGCATGTATGTTCTGTAAATTAATAAGGCCGTACCTTAAAGGCTGGCTTTTCGGGAGCGCAGGGCTGTAATAATAGTCCCGTCATCCAGATAATCCAGCTCCCCGCCGACCGGAACACCATGCGCCAGATGTGTGATCGCAAGATCGGCGTGGGCAATCCGGTCGGCGATATAATGTGCGGTGCTTTGACCATCCACCGTAGCACTCAGGGCCAGAATCACCTCCCTGATCCCGCTTCCGGCCTTGGTGCGTGCGCCCAGTGTTTCCAGATTGAGCTCCTCGGGACCGATCCCGTCCAGCGCGGATAACAAACCGCCCAGCACGTGGTATTGCCCCTTGTAAGCGCCCGTGCGTTCAATCGCCCAGACATCGCTCACCTGCGCGACCACGCAAATTTGTCCCGCATTTCTGCGGCCATCACGACACAGCAGACAGGGCGTATGTACGTCCAGATTCCCGCACACAGGGCAGGCCTTGACCTGTTCGGCGGCCTGACGCAAGGCCTCGGCCAGTGGGAGCATCAACCCCGCTCGCCGGCTGAGCAGATACAGCGCGATCCGCCGCGCCGAGCGGTTCCCCAGCCCAGGCAAGGCCGAAAGCATCTTGATCAGATGATGAAGGGGTCCCTCCTGCATACGGCCTGCGCGCTCCCGTTACTCATTCAGCTTGCGTTTGGATTTGTCCGGATCGACAAAGACAAAAAGATTGGCCGGATGCTTGAGATCGGTTTTCAGGTAAAACAGCTCTACCTCGGTGATCAACCCCTGCGCGTCCACCACCCGCCATTTGGCAAGGGACAGGGCAGGGTCTTCCTTGAAACCCAGCGTCATAGACCCTGCCTCTGGATCATCACTCTGGTTGAGTGTGATCTGCAGAAAACCTCCGGCGCGTTTCACCTCTTTCACAGTCACATCGCCACTCAGTTTTAAATCCTTGCGCAGGAAAAAATCAGCCAGCGTCTGACCGATCGGCGCATTGGTTTGCTCACCAAGCTCCGCATCATAGAAATAAATAAACAGGCCATCAGCCACCACAAAATCCTCGATCGGGGGATCATACTGAAAACGCAGTTTTCCAGGCCGCTGGAGGTAAAAGGTTCCCACCAACTGCGTCCCGTCATGCGTGGTCTGGACAAAGCGGGCTTTGGCGGACCCCAGAGATTGCAAGTATTTTTCGGCCCGCGCCACATCGGCCTTATCCTTGTCGGACAGAGCGGCCTGTGCGGGCAGGGTTGCCATGCACATCACAAGACAACATAAAAAGAATCGTAAAAATTTCATGGGGGATAGCGCTTTCATCATTAAATGTGAAGTATTCATACTAAATTTAAAACCATACGGCGAGAATTTTATTTTTAAAACAGTCCCCTCTCCCCTCTGGGGAGAGGGGGCATAGGTCTTTTGATATCACTGCATATAGTACGTCAGAGCCATGCGCTCCCTTTCCTTCTCAAGATCAAGATGCCAGTTTTTGTTTCACCGCGCTCAAAGCGTCTTCGGCCGCGCCGGCATTGGGGCCGCCGGCTTGCGCCATATCAGGCCGCCCGCCGCCACCTTGCCCGCCGAGCGCTTGCGCCCCGATTTTCACCAGATCCACCGCGTTGATGGTGGCGGTGAGGTCACTCGTGACCCCCACTACGATGGAGGCTTTGTCCTCGTTCGTGGCCACCAGCACAATCACGCCGGAGCCCAGCTTTTGTTTCAGGTCATCGACCATGGGCTTCAAGTCCTTGGCCGAAACCTCTTGCCCCAGAACCTTGCCAATGAATTTCACGCCGCCCACATCTTGCGCCTCTTCCGCGCCGCCGACGCTTTGCGTCGCCTGTGCACGGCCAAGATCAGCAATAGATTTTTTGAGCACCTTGATATGATACCCCAGCCCCTCTTCATCATCATCTTTTGAATCGATGAGGAAGGCATGACCGCTTAATTCTTTATAGTCCTGCTCTAATTGAGAAATTTCAGTACGAAGCCGCTCTATATTGTCCTGATGTTTCTGCTTCTGATGGGAGAGATACGCCTCTACCCGCGCGCCCGTGATGGCTTCCAAACGCCGGACCCCTGCGGAGAGAGAGCCTTCCGAGATGATTTTAAATTGCCCTATCTCGCCCGTAGATTTCACATGCGTCCCGCCGCAGAGCTCCACCGAAAACGCCTTTTTCGCGCCTGCCGGTTTTTGCCCCATGGACACCACGCGCACTTCCTCATCATATTTTTCCCCGAACAGGGCCATGGCACCTGTCGCGCGCGCTTCCTCTATCGGGAGCACCAGCGTTTCCACGGGTGTATTGGCCTGAATTTCTGCATTCACCAGCGTTTCAACGGCTGTGATTTGTGCAGGTGTAACAGGCACAGGTTGCGAAATATCAAAGCGCGTGCGCTCGGAATCCTGCAAAGAGCCCTTTTGTGCCACATGATCCCCCAAGACTTGTCGCAAGGCTTCGTGCAGTAAATGCGTGGCGGAGTGATTGGCGCGGATGGCAGAGCGGCGGGCATGATTGACGTTCATCTGCACAGTATCGCCAACCTGCAGAGAAAAAATGTTTTCTTTGACTGTCCCCTCACCCCACCCCTCTCCCCAAAGGGGAGAGGGGGCTGTTTGAGAAGAATCTTGTCCCCTCTCCCCTTTGGGGAGAGGGGTGGGGTGAGGGGAGGATAATATTTTTACATGATGCAAATAAAGAGCGCCCAGTTGCTTTTTGACATCTGTGACAAGGGCTTGGCTTTCATCAGGCGTTGTTAAAACGCCACTATCCCCCACCTGCCCTCCGCTTTCAGCGTAAAACGGGGTTTGGTTGGTGATGATGATTCCCTCTTCACCTGCTTTTAAAGTTTCTACCTGCGCCCAATCAAAAGCGTCATCCCCGCGGCGCGCTTCAGCGCGCTCAAACTGCGGGGAACCAGAGTCGTGAGCGGCTTTGCCGCTCGCATGCTCTGGATCCCGTTCGTGCAAGCGTCCTTCGGACGCGCCAACGGGATGACGGTATTGTTTTTTCACAATCGCTTTGATCTGTCCATCAGCGTGCTCGAAATCATACCCTAAAAACTCTGTCGGGCCGACCTCGTCCAGAATGTCAAACCAGAGTTTTTCCGTCCCTGTATCACCCGACCCCGCCCATGCAGAGCGGGCTTTTTTCTTTTGTTCCGCCATGCAGGTTTCAAAGGTGCTCACGTCCACCGCAATATTTTTCGCCTTCAGCGCATCTTGCGTGAGATCCAGCGGAAACCCGTACGTATCATAAAGTTTAAACGCGGTTTCGCCGGAAAATTTTTCGCCCGCAGAAAGGCCCGCCGATTCCTGCTCCAACATCTTTAAACCGCGCTCCAGCGTGACCTTAAACCGTTCTTCCTCGGATTTCAGGGTTTGCACAATCATCGCGCCCGCCCGCCCAAGCTCCGGATACGCCCCCCCCATCTTGCCCAGCAGGGTCGGGAAAAGCTGATGCAATAAGGGCTCTTTCGCGCCCAGCAAATGGGCATGGCGCATCCCGCGCCGCATAATCCGGCGCAACACATAACCCCGCCCTTCGTTGGACGGCATCACGCCATCGGCCATCAAAAAGGCAGAGGCACGCAGGTGATCGGCAATCACGCGGTGGCTGGCCGCTTGCGCCCCATCGGGGGAAACGCCTGTCAATGTCGCAGAATGCTCTATAATATCGCGAAGCAGATCAATCCCGTAATTGGACGTTTTGCCCTGCATCAAGGCAGACATCCGCTCCAGCCCCATGCCGGTGTCGATGGAGGGTTTGGGGAGCGGCGTGCGGGTGTAGCCCCCATTTCCATCGGGCTCCTGCTCGAACTGCATAAAGACCAGATTCCAAAATTCCAGAAAACGGTCACCGTCTTCCTCGGGGCTTCCGGGTGGGCCACCTGCCAAGGCTTCGCCCTGATCATAGAAAATCTCAGAGCACGGGCCGCACGGGCCGGTATCGCCCATCATCCAGAAATTATCATTGGTTTTGATGCGGATAATTTTCTCGTCCGAAAACCCTGCGATTTTTTTCCACAGATCCACGGCTTGCTCGTCATCATGATACACGGTCACCAGCAATTTATCCTTTGGCATGGCAAAGCCCTTGGAGATGAGCTCCCACGCATAGGTGATGGCCTCCTCCTTGAAATAATCCCCAAAGGAAAAATTCCCCATCATTTCAAAAAACGTATGGTGCCGCGCCGTGTAGCCCACATTGTCCAGATCGTTGTGCTTGCCGCCCGCCCGCACGCATTTCTGCGCGGTGGTGGCGCGGGTATAGGGGCGTTTTTCCTTGCCCGTAAAAACATCCTTGAACTGGACCATACCGGAATTGGTGAACATCAAGGTCGGGTCGTTTTGCGGCACGAGGGACGAGGACGGCACGACCTCATGCCCCTGCGCCTTAAAATAGCCTAAAAATTCATTGCGAATATCATTGACGGTTTTCATGGTTTACGCTCTATTTCCAGTGACGTTATAGTGTATGAGGACTTTATGCAGGAATTTTTAGCACTTGCCAAGAACTTAGCCGACGCGGCGGGCGAAATTATCAGGCAGTATTACCGCCAGCCCTTTGATGTCATCAGCAAAAGCGATGAAAGCCCCGTGACCATTGCGGATCGAATGGTGGAGGAAGCCTTGCGAGCGATGATCGAGGCCGCCCGCCCCGAGGACGGTATTCTGGGCGAAGAATTTGGCACAAAACCATCCCAAAACGGGCTTACATGGGTGATAGACCCGATTGACGGCACAAAATCCTTTGTCATTGGCCGCCCGACTTTCGGGACACTCATTGCGTTGTGGGAGGAGGACAGGCCGCTGATTGGCATCATCGACCAGCCTATCTCAGGGGAGCGCTGGATCGGGGCGGACGAAGTAACAACATATAACGGTATGCCTGTGCGCACGCGGCCCTGTGAATCCCTCAAAAACGCCTGCTGTGCCAGTACGACTCCGGCCATGTTTTCAAAAACCGGCCCTGTGTACGAGGCCTTTGAACGGGAAACGAAAATGCTAGCCTGGGGCGGGGATTGTTATATTTACGGCCTGCTGGCCAGTGGATTTCTGGATATTACGGTGGAGGCGAGCCTTTCACCCTATGATTATGCCGCGCTTGTCCCGATTGTCCAGAATGCAGGGGGGCATATATCGGATTTTGCCGGCGCGCCCCTGACTTTGCGCTCGGACGGGACGGTGATTGCGCTCGGGGATGCGAGGTTGTGGGAGAAGGTTCAGGGGCTTTTGCGCGCCAACACATAAACCGTAAAAGACGGGCGGTCTTTGGCGGGGTCGGCGGGGAAGGCTTTCTCCGAAAGCATGGTCCATTCGGCAGGGTCAAACGCAGGGAACACGGTATCGCCTTTGTAATCACGGTCCAGCACCGTCAGATAGAGCCGTTCCACAAGTGGCAGGGTTTGTTTGTAAATCTCCCCGCCGCCCGTGATAAAGATTTCATCCGTCTCCAGCGCGCAGGCCTTTTCTTTAGCCAGTGCAAGCCCTGCCTCGATCGTAAGGACATAAAACACCTGATCGGGGAAGGGATTATCCTGCGCAGAGCGGCGAGAAATCACAATGTGCGGACGGCCTGGCAGGGGTTTGGAGCCGAGCGACTCAAAGGATTTACGCCCCATCACCAAAGGCTTTCCCATGGTGGTGGTCTTGAAATGCTTGAGGTCTTCCGGCAGGTGCCAGATCAGGGCATTATCCCGCCCGATGACGTGATTGCGGGCCATGGCTACGATGGCAGAAACGGTCATATGCCCCATGCTCTTTTCTTTCCCTTAGGTTAAGGCTATACAGGGACTATCAAACCACAAAGGCACGCCATGACAAAAGATTTTATCGACAACACGGTCCAGATTATCTTGAACAATGTGGTTCTGGATGTGCGCATCGGGCTGGAGGATCATGAAAAGGGCCGCACACAGCGTATCTTGGTGAATATCGCGCTCTATGCGCAGGCGGGGGCGTATCTTTCCACCGTCACGCCCGAAACCTTGATAAATTATAATGTCATCCACAGCGCCCTGCAAAACTGGGCAAATCGGCCCCATGTGGAGTTGATTGAAACCTATGTGAACGAATTGCTGGTCCTGTGCTTTGAAGATCCGCGTGTGGAGGCGGTGGACCTGTCCATCACCAAACCGGATATCTACGACAATGCGGAGGAGGTCGGCGTGCGAGTCAGCATGAGCCGCACTATATACCAGACAACATATTGCTGATTACGCATCCACATTCCGGACTTTGAGCGCGTTGTCCTGAATAAACTCCCTGCGGGGTTCCACGACATCGCCCATAAGAGTCGAGAAGATTTCATCGGCCTTGACGGCATCGGCCACATTGACCTGCAGGAGCGTCCGCACATTGGGGTCGAGCGTCGTTTCCCAGAGCTGTTCGGGGTTCATTTCCCCAAGACCCTTATAACGGGCAATGGCAATCCCCTTCCGGCCCGCCTCTATAATCCGGTCATAAAAGGCGGCTGGGCCGTTGACCTTCGAGAGCACTTTTTCGCCCGAACGGATTTCAACCGGCTTGACGAAAACCTCCTGAAGCCACGGGCCCGCACTGTGCAAGCGCCGCGCATCGGGCGAGCGGATACGGTCCACGGAGAGCCGCACACGTTCTGTTACGCCGCGCTCTGTCCGCTCGAAATTATAGCCGCCCACGGGCGTAAATTCCCCTTTCCATGTGCGGGCATTGACGGCGGCAATCGCATTCAAGCGCTCTGCCACTGCTTTGGCATGGGTCTCACCCAGCGATGAATTATCAAAAACGGCATCATCGAACGCACCCGCAATGGCGGCTTGCTCCACCACACGGCGATTCCCCGCCTTTTGGCTTAGCGCGTTGATGGAAGCGCGGATTTTTCGTGATTCCATCAAGGTATCCTTCAAATCCTGCCCCGATCGAATGGAGCCTGAGCCATCCCTGATCGTCATATCAGACAAGGCCATATCAATCAGATAATCCTCAAGACCGCGCTCGTCCTTAATATACAGCTCTCCCGCATTACCGCGTTTCACTTTGAACAGGGGCGGTTGAGCGATATATAAATACCCGCGCTCGATCACCTGCGGCATGTGCCGGAAGAAAAAGGTGAGCAAGAGTGTGCGGATATGGGACCCGTCCACGTCCGCATCGGTCATGATAATGATTTTGTGATAGCGGGCCTTTTCAATGTTAAATTCTTCCGGCCCGATAGAGGTACCGAGCGCGGTGATGAGCGTCCCGATCTGCTCGGACGCCAGCATTTTATCAAAGCGGGCACGCTCCACATTCAAAATTTTTCCGCGCAAGGGCAAAATGGCTTGATTATGACGGTCCCGGGCCTGTTTCGCGGAACCGCCCGCCGAATCTCCCTCAACGATAAAGATTTCTGAAATGGCGGGGTCCTTCGACTGGCAATCGGCCAGCTTGCCGGGCAGGTTGGACACATCCATGACCCCCTTGCGCCGCGTGAGTTCCCGCGCGCGCCGCGCGGCTTCCCGTGCCATGGCCGCTTCGGAGATTTTGGCAACGATCAGTTTGCCTTCGGCAGGATGTTCTTCCAACCAAGTGCCCAGATGCTCCATAATCGCGCTTTCAACAATCGGGCGCACTTCCGAGGAGACAAGCTTGTCCTTGGTCTGCGAAGAAAATTTCGGGTCCGGCACCTTGACAGAGAGCACGCAGGTCATGCCCTCGCGCATGTCCTCTCCGGTCAGCTTGATTTTGTCCTTTTTCAATAAACCCTTTTCTTCGGAATATTTCTGCAAAACCCGTGTCAGGGCGTTTCTAAAGCCCGCCAAATGCGTACCCCCATCACGCTGAGGGATGTTGTTGGTAAAACACAGCATGGTTTCATGATAGGCATCGGTCCATTCCAGCGCGGCCTCGACGGTGACACCGCTCACGTCATCGAACGCCTTGACAGTGATGGGGGGTCTTGAAAGGGCTTTTTTGGTGCGATCGAGATATTCCACAAAGCTTTCGATCCCGCCCTCATAGTGCAGATGCACCTGTTTGCGCTCCTCGTCCTGTTCAGGCCGGTTATCCGTCAAATAGATATTCACGCCGGAATTGAGGAAGGCCAGCTCCCGCAAACGGTTTTCCAGCGTTTTGAAATCAAATTCCGTCATCGTAAAGGTTTCGGTCGAAGGCAGGAAGGTGACTTGCGTCCCCGTCCGCTCTCCCTCCAGCATGTCCCGAACGGGTTTCAAGGGCGCAACCGGCTCCCCCATTTTAAAGCGCATATGCCATTCGTGCCCATCGCGGCGGACATTGAGATCCAGATACTCGGACAACGCATTGACCACCGATACCCCGACCCCGTGCAAACCGCCCGAAACCTTATAGGAGTTGGAGTCAAATTTCCCGCCTGCGTGAAGCTGGGTCATGATAACCTCGGCCGCAGACACGCCTTCCTCGCTGTGGATCGCCACCGGAACCCCGCGCCCGTTATCCTTCACGGTGACAGAGCCGTCTGCATTCAATATCACGTCGATCCGGTCGCAATAGCCCGCCAGCGATTCGTCAATCGCGTTATCCACGACCTCGTACACCATGTGATGCAGGCCCGAGCCATCATCCGTATCGCCGATATACATGCCGGGCCGCTTGCGCACCGCATCCAGTCCGCGCAGGACCTTAATCGAATCGGCTCCGTAATCATCGTTGTCCCCGATTTTTTTGACATTCACATTCGCCAAGGCTTCGGTCATAAAATTATCCTTTAGTCTTCAGTTAAAAGCATTGATTTTTCTTATTTTTCACGTCTATTGTGTATAGCATACTCCACAGAAAAACCATAAGAAAAGCTGTAAAAAGACTCAAAAAATGAACAAGAAAATGAGCCCCGCCATCCATCCGGCCCTGTATGACCTGATTCGCCTGCATTACAAGGCGTTACAGGGTTATGTCTCGGCGGGCATGGAAGTTAAAAAGGATTTGGAAAAGCTGTTTTTGAACGCCAATGAAAACCCCTATGAATTACCAGGCCTCGAAGGGTTTAACCGCTATCCGGAGCCACAGCCCGAGGCCTTGGCCGAAGCCTATGCCAGAGCGTACGGGATAGAACCCGATCAAATCATCATGACACGTGGCGCGGACGAGGCGATTGTGATCCTGACCAAGCTGTTTTGCGAGCCGCACAAAGATGCGATACTGATCTGCCCGCCCACCTTTGGCATGTACGGCGTGGACGCACGGGCCCTGCCTGCGGAGGTTGTGGAGGTGCCGCTTTTGAAACAAGGCGGGACCTATACGCTTGACAGGAACGGGATCGTGCAGGCCGCGCGGGATCCCGCCCACTCTATCAAATTGATTTATATCTGTAGCCCGAACAACCCCACGGCCACATCGTTTTCTCACGAAATCATTTCAGAAATTTGCGAGGCCGTGGAAGGGCATGCGGTGGTCATTCTGGATGAAACCTATGCCGAGTTTTCGGCACAAGGGAGCATGACTGGGGATTTGGAGAGCACGCCCAATCTGATTATCTTGCGCACGCTGTCAAAATCCTATGCCTTTGCGGGGATGCGGATGGGCAGTTTTCTGTGCGGGGACGCAGAGTTTATCGCCTTTTGCAAGTCCAAGTGTCTGGATGCCTATCCCCTGCCGCTGGCCAGCATCGAGGCGGCCTTTCATGTGCTGAGCCCTGAGATTTCGGCCATCGCCAAGGAGAATATCAAAAAATTACTGGCCGAGCGGGACCGGATGAAAACCGCGCTGGAAGCCTCGGCCCAAGTGACTTACGTGTATCCGTCCGATGCCAATTTCCTGCTGGTGAAGATGAAGGATGCCCAAGGCTTTCATGCGCACTGCATGGCGCAGAATGTGATTTTACGGGATTTTTCAAACAAGGTGGGCACGGAAAACTGCCTTCGGATCTCCATCGGCACGCCGGAGCAAAATAACCGCGTTCTGGCGCTGTTGGAAGAGTTTGCGTTGTAATTTTGAAAGGCAAAACGCCCACGGGATGACAGAGATAATGTTACTCTTCGTCTTCCTCCTCATGGGAATGACCACATCCACAGCCCGCGCCATGGTTATGAGAATGCAAATGCCCGCCCGTGGTGTGGGTGTGCCCCATCAGGGAAAAAGGCCCTTGCCCCCCGCCACTGCCCCCACCACTCCCTAGGGGCATGGTGGTGCTGAGGCCCAGTAATTTTTTCATGCGGTCTGTTTTTTTCTCTGTCATAAGAATGGTTCTAGCGTATTTCAGGGGTCAAACGCAAGCCCCTTGCCATGCAGGGCAACTTCACGGATACTAACGCCCATGGATTTTGTCTATTTCGGTTATGATTTTATGCTTCCCGCCGTGCGCAATCTGGTGGCGCGAGGGCACAGGCTCAAAGGCGTTTTCAGTTTTGAATGCGACAATATTTTCAATTTCAACCAGCAGACCCAGCAATTCGCTAAAATCCACAAGGCGCCCTTTACGCTGGAGCCACCAACCCCCGAGGCCCTTCAGCCGTTTCTGGCGCAGGGCGTGGGCTGTTTCCTCTCCGCCGGATACCGGCATAAAATCCCGCCCATAGACGACTCCCGTGCCTATGCCGTCAATGTGCACCCGACAGCGTTGCCGCTGGCACGCGGGGTGATGCCCATTCCCCGCATCCTCCTGCAGAATATGCAAGAGGCCGCCGGATTTACCGCCCATAAAATGACACAGCGCTTCGACGAGGGGGACATCCTCCTGCAGGAGACCTTTGCGCTTTCCCCCCGCGAAACGGTGGAAACATACTGCGCGAAAATCGCCATGCGCGCCCCTGATATGCTGGAGCGTTTGTTTGCAGGGTTGCCCGCGCTCTGGCAAAACGCCCGCCCGCAGGACCATGCCAGAGCCACATGGCTCAAAGCCCCCACGGAAGACATGCGATTTTTGGACCCCGCGCAGACGATCGCCGAGATTGACCGTGTGGGCAGAGCGTTTGGCCGGTTCGGAAGCTTTATCCGCTTTAACAATCAGGTCTGGGCGGTTTTTAATTATGATATCTGGGCCGAGGCGCACTCTTATACCGTGGGAGAAGTTGTCGCCACCTTAAGCCGTGAAACCACGCTGGCTGTAAAAGACGGGTTTTTGACGCTCAAGGAATTTTATCCGGTGACGTGATTGTGCATTTTTTTAGAAATATATGGGCAGATGTCATCCTGAGTAAAACGAAGGATCTATTTTTATAGATTCTTCGCTCCGCTCAGAATGACAACAAAGAGAAAGAGGTCAAAACACCCCCCCGCGAAAATCTTTTGACTCTGCGCGGGCGTCCCAGTAGTTTGCCGTTATGACACATTCACTATATTCCCGCGCGGATGTCCGCGCTTTGTATGAACGCCCCCTGCTGGATCTGGTCTATGAGGCCGCTGGCGTGCACCGCGCCCATCATGACCCGCAGGACATGCAGACCTGTACTTTGCTCTCCATCAAAACCGGTGGATGCACGGAGGATTGCGGCTATTGTTCCCAGTCTCTGCATAACAACGCCGCGATCGAAAAAGAAATTCTGCTCAAAACCGATGAGGTTTTAGAGCAGGCCCGTAAGGCCAAGGAGTCGGGTTCCACCCGCTTTTGCATGGGCGCGGCCTGGCCCAAGGTGTTGGAAGGCAGGGCCTTTGACCGTGTGCTGGAGATGGTGCGGGGGGTCAACGGCATGGGGCTGGAGGCCTGTTGCACGCTCGGCATGCTGACGGAAGATCAGGCCTTTCGGCTGAAGGAAGCGGGGCTCACGGCCTATAATCACAATCTGGATACGTCCGAAGAATTTTACGACAAGGTGATTACCACACGGACCTACCAAGACCGTCTGGATACGCTAGCCAATGTCGCCAAGGCCGGTATATCGGCCTGTTGCGGCGGCATATTGGGACTGGGGGAGTCAGAAGACGACCGTATTTCCCTGCTTCACACTTTGTGCAATCTCGATCCCCAGCCGGAATCGGTTCCGATCAATATGCTGGTGCCGGTCAAGGGCACAAAGCTGGAATCGGTGGCCCCGCTCGATATTTTTGAGTGGATCAGGGTCATTGCCGTGGCCCGTATCATCATGCCCAAGGCTATGATTCGCCTGTCCGCCGGACGGCTGGAGATCAGCAGGGAAGCCCAAGCTTTTGCGTTTATGGCAGGGGCCAATGCCATTTTCACAGGCGACAAGCTGTTGACGACCCCCAACCCTGAACAGGATGCCGATGCGGGCCTGTTGAAAACACTGGGCCTGAAACCACGGGAGCCTTTTAAGGATCATGAATCCCTTTGTACAAAAACTGCAAACGCTGGACGATAAGAACAGACGGCGAACGCTTGCGCATACCGCTTCGGGTGTGGATCTGACTTCCAATGATTATCTGGGACTGGCGGATCATCCCGTGTTGCGGCAGGCCGCCATCACAGCGCTGGAAAACGGCTTGGCGCTCGGTGCAAAGGGATCGCGCCTGCTCGGTGGCAATACCCCTGAACATGGCGCATTAGAAGAATTTTGTGCGCACCATTTCCATGCCCCGCGCACGTTGTTTTTTGCCACGGGCTTTCAAGCCAACAGCGCTTTGTTTTCAGCACTTCCCGCGCGGCAGGATACTATTATCTTCGATAACGCTCTTCACGCCAGCGCGCGCGAGGGAATCCAAAACGCAAACGCCCGCCATATCCGTATCCCGCACAATGATCTGAATCTGTTTGAGGATGCCCTCAAAAAAACCCGTGCGCACAGTCAAAGCCAGATCTTTATTGCCGTGGAATCGGTGTATTCGATGGACGGGGATAAAGCGCCGTTGGCAGAGCTCTACACGCTCGCCGAAGAATATGATGCCTTTTTGGTGATTGACGAGGCGCACGGCACGGGCGTGTTCGGTGAACAGGGAAAAGGTCTTGCACACGCCCTCATCATGCGAAAAGGGTATGAACGCATTATTACTTTGCATACCTGCGGCAAGGCCGTTGGTGTGGCAGGCGGAATACTTTGCGCGCGGACCGATATCATTGATGTGCTGGTCAACACCGCGCGCGGATTTATCTACTCCACCGCACCCATGCCGTTGCAGGCGCTTTTGGTGCGGGAATCATTGAAGTTGATGGCCGGACCGGAAGGCCAGACCCGCCGCGAAAAACTTTGGCATGTGTGTGGTGTGGCACAAAACCTGTTCGGTGGGGCCGGCACGCCGATTGTGCCTATCCTGATAGGAGAAGATAAACGGGCACTGTATATTGCAAAGCAGATGCGACAAGCTGGTTACGCGCTCTATGCCGTGCGACCGCCCACCGTGCCGGAAGGCACGGCCCGTTTGCGAGTGTCGCTGAATACGGAACTGCACGAAAATACCTTGCACGCTCTGGCGCAAGCACTTGATCCTTTTTTAAAGGGATCACACGCCGCATGACCTCTCCTTTCATCATCACAGGCACGGATACGAATGTCGGTAAAACGGTTGTTTCGGCTATGCTGATGCTGGGGCTGGGCGCATCATATTGGAAGCCCGTACAGTGCGGAATCGCGGGCGGGGTAGACACAAAAATTGTACAAAATATCACAGGCCTGCCCGATGAGCGGTTTTTTCCGGAGCGCTATATTCTGTCCGAAGCGCTCTCGCCGCATCGCGCGGCAGAGCTGGAAAATATCACCCTTGACCTCTCGCGCCTTATCCCCCCTTATACCGAAAACCCGCTCTTGATCGAAGGGGCGGGCGGGCTCATGGTGCCGCTCACGCGCAATAATCTTCAAATCAATCTGTTTAAATCCTGGCAGAATGCGGCGCGAATCCCCGTCATTTTGGTGGCACAGACAGAGCTGGGAACCATCAACCATACGCTTTTATCGCTCGAAGCCCTGTGGGGACGGCGCATTCCGGTGCAAGGTATTATTTTCAACGGGCCTGATAATCCTGATACGATCCGTACGATTGCAGACTTTTCAAAAACGAAAATATTGGGGCGTGTACCGCCTCTGGAAGCGCTCAATTCTTCAACATTACAAGCGGTTTTTGCACAGTTTTTTAGCAGGGAGGATTTTATTTGAGCCCCTCCCCCCTCTGGCATCCGTTTACACAACATAAAACCTTTGGTCCGGCGATCCCGATTGCGCGCGCGCAGGGCGCGTATCTCTACCCTGAAAACGGCCCGCCCTTGCTGGACGGAATTTCTTCGTGGTGGGTCAATACGCACGGGCATTGCCATCCGAAAATTGTGCAGGCCGTGCAAGCGCAGGCAGAAACTCTGGACCAGATCATTTTTGCAGGATTTTCGCATGCACCAGCCCGTGATCTTGCCACAAAACTACTGGCCCGTGTCCGGCAAAGCGGAGGCGTAAAATCAGACTATGTGTTTCTCTCGGACAGCGGGTCTACCGCCGTGGAAGTGGCGCTGAAAATGGCGGTTGGTTCCTTTACCCATCAAGGGCGCCCCCGCACAAAAATTTTAGCCCTTGAAGGTGGCTATCACGGGGATACATTTGGCGCGATGTCAGCCGGCGGACGCAGTGTGTATAACGCGCTGTACGAACCGTTTTTATTTGATGTGCACGCTCTGCCCTTTCCCGAGAACGAGGAGGGACACCACACGATTGAAGCGCTGGAAACCTATTTGCAAGCGCACGGACACGCCACCGCCGCCTTTATCTTTGAACCGCTCATCCAAGGGGCGGGCGGGATGCGGCTTTATGCCCCCGCGTTGTTGAAAGCCCTATGCACGCTGTGCGAACAGTATGGCATTAAATTGATCGCTGATGAAGTCATGACAGGGTTTGGGCGCACGGGCACATTTCTGGCCTGCGAGCAAGCGGGCGTTGCGCCGGATCTGCTCTGCCTGTCCAAGGGCCTGACGGGCGGCTTTTTACCCTTGGGCGCAACGCTGGCCAGCACAGAGATTTATCAGGCTTTTTATCATGACGACAAGGCACGGCAATTTTTTCATTCCTCATCCTTTACAGGCAATCCGCTTTCGTGTTCTGCGGCGCTGGCCAATCTGGAAATCTGGGACACTGAGCCTGTCTTTGACCGGATCGCACGAATTGCAAACACTCACAAGACTGCCCTTCACCATTTTTCGGCGCATCCGCATGTCGAAAATCCGCGCATACTGGGCACAATATTGGCGCTGGATTTCAAAACACCCGATGCGGGGTATTTATCCGGCATGGCCTCCCAACTCTACAGCTTTATGCTGGCGCGCGGGTTTTTGTTGCGTCCTTTGGGCAATACGGTCTATATATTACCGCCTTACTGCATAACGACACAAGAACTGGAGGGCCTGTATGACAGCCTCGAAATATTCCTCGACGAACACAGAACCTGATTCTGCAGGAGATCCCTGGCAGGCCTCCGGTATGAAAGAACGCAATGCCCGCTTTGAAAAGCCTGTGCGCGCCTTTCTGACCCGTTTAGTTGAAACGCCGCAGGCGCACGCCCGTTTTCTGAATATGCTCGCGATGCTGGAGCATATGGGGAGCCGGAAGATCATGCTATCCCAGATGGATAAAATCCACACAGAAGACTCCCTCAAACATCTGGCCGAGGAAGCCCGCCATGCCTATTTTTTCAAGCGCCATGCAGAGCGCGTGGCAGGCCACGCCTTGCAGGGCTGGACCGATGACAACACCACGGCCCGCGGGCCCGCCCTGATGTATTTCGGACGCATGGATGCCGGCATTTCAAAAGTTGTGGGTGAAAACAGCGCGTACCCGTGGGTGTCACTGATTATCGAACTGCGGGCCTGCTGGCTTTACGCGATATATCAGGACGTGCTGGCACACTCCACCCTGCACCTGTCGCTCAAATCCCTGCTGGCCGAGGAAGATATGCATCTGGCCGACATGTTCGCGCTCTGCGGGGACAACACGGACCGCCTGCACACCCTGAGCGCCTATGAAACCGGATTGTTTGAAACGCTCTGGCACGCGCTGGAAAATACGGTATCCTTCAAGCAGGCGGCATGAAGCACCCCAAAAAACACATTTCCTGTGTATCGGCATGATTTTCAGCTTTGTGGCATAAAATCCATGTGCTAGTGTCTGATTCTCACAATTTATGACCCTGCTGAAGACGGAAAAAACCGCCATGAAACTGAGCATTGAACGGGCCGCGCTGTTAAGAGCCCTCAACCATGTCCAAAATGTTGTCGAACGCCGCAATACTATTCCCATCCTCTCCAATGTTCTGATGAAAGCCGAAAAAGGGGTTTTGACCCTTATCACCACCGACATGGATCTGGAGATCAACGAATCGGTGTCTGCCAAGGTATCGGATCCGGGCGCCACGACCGCACCCGCTCATACCCTGCATGACATTATCCGCAAATTTCCCGATGGCAGTGATGTCGAGCTGATCCTCAACTCCGAAGGCACGCAGATGAGTGTCAAGGCGGGGCGTTCACAATTTAAACTCAGTTGTCTGCCGGTCTCTGACTTTCCTGAAATTGCGACCACGGCCCTGCCCAATGCGTTTTCCATTCCGGCGCGGGATTTGCGCGCCCTAGTTGACCGCACGAAATTTGCCATGTCGACCGAGGAAACCCGCTATTACCTCAATGGTATTTATGTGCACAAGGCCGACAATGACGGCGTGAAGGTTCTGCGCGCGGTGGCCACGGACGGACACAGGCTCGCCCGCTTTGAAATGCCCCTGCCCGAAGGCGCGATGGAGATGCCAGGTGTGATCGTTCCCCGTAAAGCCATTTTAGAACTGCGCAAGCTTTCGGAAGAAGCCGCCGACACCATCCAGATCACCCTCTCGGAAAACAAGATCCGTTTTGCGTTTGATCATATTGTCCTGACCTCCAAGCTCATTGACGGGACCTTCCCCGATTACCAGCGCGTGATCCCCAAGGGCAATGACAAGATGGTCGAGGTCGACCCTAAAATCTTCACCAGTGCCATTGACCGCGTCTCCACCATTTCGGACGGGAAATCCCGCGCCGTCAAGATTGCCCTGCATGGAAAACAGATGACGATTTCCGCCAGCTCGCCCGAAGCCGGAAGCGCGACAGAGGAACTGGAAATCAATGGCGATTCGGAAATGGAAATTGGCTTTAACGCCAAGTATCTTCTGGATATCACCTCCCAGATCGAAGGGGAGGGATGCCGCCTGACACTGGCTGATTCGGCTTCTCCTACGATTATTCAGGACAATTCCGACCCCTCTGCACTCTATGTCCTGATGCCTTTGCGGGTGTAAGGCGCGGGCGTTTTGATTCTTCCCCTTCTCAAAACCATACGCCCTCCTGTATGGTGATCCGGCATGTCCCATATTTCCACGCTCAAGCTTCAGGATTTCCGATGTTACGCGCAGGCGAGCCTCAGGGACCTGTCGCGGGGACTCATCGTTCTGCATGGCCCGAATGGTGCGGGAAAAACCAATATTCTGGAAGCGCTGTCTCTCCTCTCGCCAGGCAAAGGGTTACGCGGCGCTCCACCATCTGAAATCCAGCGGCATCAGGGGGCTATGCCCTGGGCGCTTTTCACCCAGATCGAAACCCCGTATGGCCCCGTTGAAATCGGTACGGGGTTTGATCCCGCGACCGAAAAACGCACGATCCGGATCAACAGCGAGACAGCCAAAACGCAAACTGCCCTGAGCGAACACGTGTCCTGTGTCTGGCTGACACCGCAAATGGACCGCTTGTTTCTGGAAGCCCCAGCGCACCGCAGGAAATTTCTGGACCGGCTGATCTTTGCCTTTGACCCCGCACATGCAGGCCGGATCACACGCTATGACAATGCCATGCGCCAGCGTTCCAGACTTTTACAGGAGGGCTCCCCCGAAACAGGCTGGATCGCGGGCCTTGAAATCCAAATGGCGCAAACAGGCATTGCGATTTCCGCCGCCAGAACCGCTTTTCTCACCCGCCTGCAAACCGCATGTGATTCCACCCCGTTTCAGGATCTGTTCCCTTTGGCGCGCCTACATGCCATCGGCACGATCGAAGAACTCCTGCAACAGGCCCCCGCGCTGGAAGTCGAGGATCTCTTCCAGTACCAGCTTGCACAAAGCAGGACACGGGATGCCCTGACAGGTGGTGCCACGACGGGCCCCCATAAATCAGATTTCGGTGTGCACTATGCGGCCAAAAACATGCCCGCAGAGCACTGTTCGACCGGAGAGCAAAAAGCCCTTCTGATTGGACTTGTCCTAGCGCACAGCAGATTGATCCTGACAGAGCGGGGTGTGCCGCCCCTGTTGTTGCTGGACGAAATCTCCGCGCATCTGGACGCACACAGACGCACGGTACTTTATGACCAGCTTCTCGCACTCGGGGGGCAGGTCTGGCTCACCGGCACCGATGCCTTGCTGTTCGAGAGTCTTGAAACCCGTGCCCAGTTCTTTCATGTCCAGAATAACCGGATCAGCGAATAAAAGGGTCTATTAGGGGAGCGGCTTTAAAAATCTACAGCGCCTCTTTTGAGCTGTGCAACAGCATATGAGTCAAAAGCCCTTGCGTGGCCAGACCATCGGGATTGAGATCCTGCTGGAGCTGATAGGAACGGATGGCGTCCTGCGTCAAAGGACTCATCACGCCATCGGAGGGGCCGGGGAACAGCGCCATGCGGACCAGATAGTCCTGAATTTGCGCCACCAGCGCGGCCTGTGCGCCGGTTTTCTGAGGGGCCGGAGAGGGCACCGGAATCGTATCACGCAATGTCACACTGGCCAGAACAGGGGTTTGTTTTTCCGTTTTGGGGGACAGCGGCACAGCCTCCGACTTGTGAATCACCTTCATCCCCTCCACCAAACGGTTGACGTCTTCCAGTTTGATATTGAGGGTCTTGGCCAGTTGCGTCAGGGCTTCCTTGGCTTCAGGGCTTCCTTGATCCGCCGCCGTCTTGTACCACAGGAGGGCCTCGTCCGGCTTGGCCTCGCCCAACAAGCCATTCTCGTAGATCAGACCGAGATTGTAGGCCGCCTCCATCACGTTCTTTTTAGCCGCTTTGGTAAAAAATCCCGCCGCTTTCTCCGGATTGTAGGGCACACCGATGCCTTCGATATAGGCAATCCCGAGATTATACTGCGCCTCGGGATGCCCGAGATCGGCGGCGCGCTGATACCAAGACAGCGCCGATTTCATATCGCTTTTCATACCCAGACCCTGATGATGCAACACCCCCAGATTATACGCGGCGTTGGCGATATTGCGGTCGGCGGCCTGCTCGAACCAAAAGGCCGCCCGTTTGTAATCCTGTTTCACCCCGCCGTGGCCCGCCGTGTAAATTGCGGCCAGATCGTGCTGGGCCTCCGGCACGCCGGCAAAAGCCTGTTCCTCGACGGTCTTCACCGAAGCTGGCAGGGCGGAATCGGGTTTTGCCAGTGTTTTGGGGTCGGTGATTTTTACAGGCGCCCGGGCAGGCTCGGGTGTTGTGGGCGCGATGGCATTCAACGCCGAGGCCACCTCTTCGGGAGATTTGTCCTGTAACAGGGCATCTACATCCGCGGGACTTTGGATATCCCGCATCCCGATATCATCCTGAATGGGGGGGGGCAGTGGTACTGGCGGGCCCTGCACGGCGGGCGCCACGGGACCCGTAGCGCCATTTTTTGTATCAATGCTCCAGTCCATTTTGGCCATATCAACCGGTGCCAGCGCTTCTGGCGCGCCTGTGGCACCGGTTTCCGGCACCGCCTGCCTTGCCTTACTCTCTTCCGGCGCAGACCCCTGTTCCGCCGCCTCATAGGCTTCCAGCACGGGAAGCGCCGGTTGCTGAATCTGGCTGATCCACCAGCCCCCCAACAGACACGCCACCATCAGCACCCCAAGGCCCGTGGCCTGAATCCGGTAGGGTTTGCGCCACCAGACAACACTGTATTCTCCCACGCCTTCCGGCAAAGCGTGCGTCTGGGCCTGCAAGGCCGAGAGTTGCGCCTGCAATTCGTCCTGCGTTTCCGTGCCTGAAAATCCGGTCTGGGTGCCTGCGACACCTTGATCCGTTAAAAGCACCATGGCTTTGGCGTTGAGGGAATCCCGCGTTTGAATGACTGTTTCCTCAATCCGCTCGATTTTCCGCATGAAGCGGGCACGGTCTTCCATGGCTTTGTCCATTTTGCGAACCAGACGGGCCTGCTGTGCGCCGGTTTCCTCGATTTTGGCATTCAGCGACTCGTGTTTTTCCTCATTGTCCTTGATCCGGCGGGTCAGTTCGGCGTAGGTCACGGCACTGACCGAGAGCACTTCCGCCTGCTCTTTCTGCGAAGATTCCAGCGCCAGTTGCTTGCCCCGCAGTTGATCACCCATTTTACGGGTCTGGATCACCTCGCTCATCAGGGAAGAGACACCACGATCGGCCCGATCGGCCTTATCTTCAAGCTCCAGCAACAAGGCCCGCGTGTCCTGCAATTCCTTCAGCGCTTCCCGTGCCAAGGCCTCAGATTCTGTGTGGGAGGCCTGTCCCTCGCCCTGCGCAATCTTGCGTTCCAGCGCCTGATAGGCCCGCTCGTGGTGATCCGATTTGTTTTTCAGCTCCAAAATCATGGACCGGTAGGTTTGCAGATCTTCCGCCATACGGGCACGATCGGCCTGCGTGGCCTTCAAGCGCTCGTTCAGGGTCTTGAGCAGGGTCAGGATCTGGGCTTGCATCTGGGGGCCCTGCGGCAGGCCAGCACCCAAGCCGCCCGCATTCACAGTGTTCGTGCCTGCCGGTCCGCGGTCATTGGCCCCGTCGTCCGTCCCCTGAAAAAATATACGGCCTTCCGATGTTCTCTTAAACCCCATGGCGCCCTTTTAAACTCCCCTGATACGCGATTTGTGCTTATGGAATCGGATTATAGACTATTTTGGAAAATGAAGCCAAGAAAAATCGTGCACCCCCTGCCCATCATCCACAAAAATCAGCACAAAAGGGGGTTGCCTTTTGTCCGGATTGTGGTGTAAGTTCCGCTTCATTCCTGTTTTGGGGCGTAGCCAAGCGGTAAGGCAGCGGTTTTTGGTACCGCCATTCGGAGGTTCGATCCCTCCCGCCCCAGCCATCTAGTCACCGGTTTGACACGTGGTGAGAGAATACCCCCCAAAAGCCCCACGTTCTGCGCCCTTCTGGGCCGTTCACATTTCCGACACGCGCCGAGAATTTGAATTTTGGAACTGAATCAGCCATTTTTCTCAGTTGGCTTTTTTTCGGCGTGTCGGATTTACACTTGATTCTTGTAACGAGACAGATGGTTTAAGAATAAGACATTACAAGATTTTCTACGGAAGTATCCAAAAGCAAGCCTTCTCGGCGTTTTTTCATGGCACCAAAGCTTTGTTCTATGGGATTGAAGTCTTCTGGTGAATAAGGGGGGGAGAGGCCCCAGCGTAGCCCCTTGTCTTTTCAATAAGAATCGCAAGGCTTTTTTGTTATGGACGGGCGCATTGTCCATGATAACGATGCTGGGTTTATTCAACTCTTTGAGTAAGAAGTTCTCCCTGTAAAAGAAAACAGCGAAAATGAATTTCAAAAATGTTACATTCGCCGATATTATCGGCACCATATGACCACATGCAGTATCATTTCACAACAAAGGCAACAGGGGCGAGCGTTTTGGGTGTGTCGCCGTTTTGTGTAATGGAAACCGATAGCATATGTTTGCCCCGCTTGAGAGACCACAGATAAGAGGGCGCGGTCGTTATCGCCAAAGATTCATCGTCCAGAATCCATGAAATTTGTTCGCCTTCTTTGATCCCATGAAGCTCGAACCGGAATTTTTGATGTTGTGCTGGAATGCGCGGATCATAGGCAATCTGGAGTCCCTGTGTGGGGCGGATCATTGTGATGCCAGAGTCTTCTGGGGCATGAGGGCTACTGTCTTTTGGAAGAGTTTCAGGCGTAAACCATTCGGTATGACGGGGGCATGTGCCATTTTTTTCCATCGGTCTGATGCATATATCCTTCGTAATCAGGCGGGGGCTGAAAAACAAACGGGAGGTATCGCGGTTTTTATTCAGCACAGCAAAAATGCTACGCAGGGCAAGGGCGGGGCCTGTGGAACCCGTGACATTCTCCATGGGCGTGCGATCCAGATTGCCCATCCACAAGCCCACAACGTAACGATCATTATAGGCCAAGGTCCACGCATCGCGATAATCGTTGGAGGTGCCCGTTTTTGCAGCGGTCTGCGAGGGGAAATTCAGGACACTGCCCGCGCCGAATTCCAGCCTTCGTGCCCATGGGTCGGATAAAATGTTTCCGATCAAGCTGGCTGTTTCGGAGGAATAAATTTGTACAGGCGGGGCAGGGGCGGTGCTTTGTGCGAGAACATGAAATGGGCGGTATAGGCCCTTGTTTGCCAGCGCGCCGTAAGCCTGCACCATTTCCAGCACTGTGACCTCGCCATTGCCCAGCGCCAGCCCCTCATCATAGATTTCAGAGCTTTGCGAGAGGCTTTGAAAACCGAGCTTTTGCAAGAGCCCCAGATAATCCCCCGCCCCGACATATTGAATGGTGAGCAAGGCCGGAATGTTGAGGGAATTGCCCAAGGCCTCGCGTAACGTAATGAAACCATAATGGGTGTTACTGTAGTTGCGGAAATTGTGAAATCCCGTGCCGATCGCCTTGGCGAGCGGGGAGTCATCCAATAATGTGGCTGGTGTCCAACCCTTATCCCGTGTCCCTTTGTCCAATGCACGCGCATATAAAAAGGGCTTGAGCGCGGAACCGGGTTGGCGCGGGGTTGTGAGGGTGTCGATTTCCCCGTTTTTATCCTCTTGCGCCCCGGCCCCTACGACCCATGCCAGAATTTCCCCCGTTTTAAAATCTGCAACGAGCGCGGCGGCATTGGACACATGTTTATGTGCCAGAGTTTTCAGGCGATTATTTAGGATGTTCTGCACCTGTTTTTGCAAGCTGGAATCCAGCGTGGTATGAAGCGTTCCTGTTTGGGTCTGAGGCGCAGACAAGCGAACGAAACGTGCAAAATGCCGAGCCTCCACGGGTAAAACTGCTTTTTCGGTTTTGATGTTTTGTGTTTTGATCTTTGAAAACTCTTCGGCCGTTATTTTTCCCGCTTTTTGCATCTGGCCCGCAAGACGCATCACCGCGCCCTCAATTTTTTCAGGGTTTTTGTAGAGATCATAGGCTGTTGGGGCGCGGACCAGTACCACGAGCGCGAGCATTTCCTTTTGATTGAGCGTTGAAAGATCGCGGGCGAAATAATACCGCGCCGCCTGTACGATGCCCCGCCTGTTAGCGGCATAGGGCACTTGATCCAGATAAAATTCCAGAATTTCGGCTTTACTGGTGCCGCGTTCGAGCAACATGGCCTCGAACCCCTCTAGCCAGCGGGACCAGAGCGTGCGGGGGCGCGGATTGATCAGCCGCACGACTTGCTCCGTCATCGTACTGGCCCCGCGCACCGCATGACCTTGTTTGAATATTTGAAGCAGGGCAGAAAATCTTGCACCCCAATCAACACCATGATGGGTAAAAAAATGTTGATCCTCCGATATCACAAAGGCGTCTTTCAAAAACGCGGGAACCTCATAGAGCGGAATATGATCAAAACTGTTCCAGCGGTTTTGATAGCTGATCCCGAGCGGCACACCGCCCCGATCAACGATGCGAATGTTTTGAGTGCGGGAGGCAATATCATGTAAGGACTCTGCTACGGGTTTGAGACTTCCGAGTGTGAGTAGTCCCAAAACGGCGAAACCAGCCAAACATGACAGGCTCGTAATGCGTATTGCCCTATTCAGAGGTTTTGACACTGAGTGCCCCATTTTCGCCCCGTCCATAGACATCAGGATCGTACATTTCCTCGGCTCTTGTGGGCGGCGCGGCAAAGGTGCCATCTGCAATCGCTTGGGTCATATAGGACAGATGATAATTGCCAGCCCCCAGCCAATCGGCATAAAACCGCGCGGAATCGTCCCTCAATTCGCGGTGATAAAAGCTCCAGAAAGACGCTTGATACTCCGTCCAGTTGCCATATTTGAACCAGAAGGACCCGCCCGCTTGGTCGTATGAGGCTTGTGCATCATCCACACCCGAGGTGGTTTTGAGATCACGATTGACCGTCTCAAGCCCGCTGGGCAAGGGATCATCCACTACAACGAAATTGCGCGCGGTCGGCAGAGAGAGATATAAATCCACCCGCACAGCGTCGCCCCGTTTGATGGCCATGGGGTCTTTCAAAATCACCCATTTTCCATCCCGCTTGATGCTATATTCGCGGTGAATATCCATCCCCGCATTGACGGGTGTTTCCCAGCCCGTTTTGAGGGCATAGCGCAGGCGCGCCGCATAATACAGCCGCCCTTCCCCTTGTTTATCCAGTGAGAGCGTTTGCTTTGTGCCCGCATCACCCTCTTGCAAGGGGCGTGAGAGCGTCACAGACCTGTCACGGAAATCCTTGAAATCCGTCTTGCCAAACGTCTTCTTTTCAAGAGCGGCGGTTACGGTCATGTGCGGCTTAACCGTTTCATACACTCTGGCGTAATCCACCAGCGCGTTCATGCAGAACATATTTTCCTGCGTGTTTTCCCAGTGATCGCGGTTGCCGCGGCTTTGTGTAATGCTACGCACCAATTTGAAGGGCTTGTCACCCATGAGCGCGGCTCCCTCTGGCGTGGCCTTGTACGATAAAAACGCGCTGAGGACCGCGCAATTATCGCGCAAGGGCGTGGCCAGAATCCGCAAATATCCATCATCCAGTGTTTCATTGAACAGGAATTTTCCACCTGTTTCACTGCCTGTGGCAAAGATCATATCCGCCGCCGTTTTTGCGGCGGGTTTTGTGTTTTCAAACGCCAGAGCGGCCTCCATAAAATGGGCCTTTCCGAACAAGCTCATGTTTTTAAGGTGGGGTTCATACCGCGCCACATCCTCCGCCGTGATCTTTCCTGCCTTGGCCAAGGCATCCAGAGCTACGGCGCGCACGGTCGAGGTCATGCCTTCCTGATAAAAATCGGGCGCGGCATCCTGACGCAGGAAATTCAAAAGATAATCGTGAAGTTTGGTTTCGACATCCACAGGAATAGGATAGCCATCCTTTTTGAGCCAGCCAAACGCCAGTGCGGTATAGGCACTCAAATACGGGTCGGCGTGGTCATCCGTGGGGACAAAATAGGTCATGCCGCCGTTCGGGGCTTGGTAATTGGCGGCGCGCTCCAGCGTTTCTTTGGGGGCGTCCTTGGCGTTATCCCATGTAAAGCTTTCGGGGATCCAGTTCCTCAGGCTCGTAAAATGTGCCGCCATGACCCCACGGGTGAGAAGTTGCTCCCAGCACGGATAAGGGTAATCCCGCATGTAACGAAACGCGCCCGTGAGATTGGAAATGACGGAAGGGGATAGTACCACACTGACATCGCCTGTATCGGTATAAATATCAGGCGGGAAGGCGATATGTTCTTCCGCTTTGGGCTCCAGCGTCGTGCCATAGGTGGCGGCCATGTCAAAGACCCGCTTTTTCAGTACGCGCAGATCATAGACCATGCCGTCATGTTCCGTTTTATCGCTGGCGGTGACTTTAAAGGAGATTTTCCCCTCTGGTGTTTCAGAGTCAATCGGCAAGAGCGCGGCTTGCAGTGGCATCGTCACGGTTGTGCGCTTATAAGGCTCCAGTGTCACGCTTTGCGTTTTGACGAGGGGAAGGCCTTCCTTGATATGCCCTTCGGTTTCGATCTGCACCTCAAGGGTTCGAGGCTTGTCCGTACGGTTCATGACGCTAAAGCCCGCGGTGAAGGAATCATCTTCGCGCACGACATTGGGCATGACGGGGCGCACCTCAATGGGGCGGTTGACCTTGAACGTGCCTTCGCCCAACCCCATCCGGTCACGCGGCGTTGTTGCCACGGCCAGCACGCGCCAGCCCGTGAGGTTATCAGGGGCCTCAAATGCAATATGGGCTTTGCCCTTCGCATCGGTTTTAAGGGCGGGGTTCCAGTACGCGACATATTTGAAGATATTGCGCATATCCAGATCCACGCCGCCATCTCCGCCCGGGTTCGCGCCTTTTTTCTCGAATTTTTGCCGCCCGATCAAGCGGTACAGCAGGCTGTAATTGCGCATATCAAGCGGGTCCAGATCATAAAAGCCCTTATAGGGGTTAAAGGCGTTTTTGCCATCCAAGATCAAATCAAACACGGATTCATCCAGCACCGCCACGGCCAGTTCCACAGGCTCCGCAGGATCAGGCGCGTGACGGGGGACAGCTTGCAGATCAACGTCGATGGTATCCCGCGGGCGGTACACGTCCTTTTTCGCCTTCACATCCACCGTGATTTCTTTATAGGGGTCCTTGACGGGGACGGTGACATAGCCCAGCCGGAAGGCGGGCTTGCCCATATCGATTTGCCCCAGTTTTGGCACAAGCGCCTCCACACGCGGGGAGACGACCAGAACCGAGAGATAAAACCCAGGCAGATAATCGGGCTTCACGGGAATTTCAAGAACTGGCGCACTGCCCCTCAGCGTCGTGATAAAATGATCGATGATGCCATAGCGTTCGATGGTCACGAGGGCCTGCGCATCCGGATACGGATTTTTAATCAGGAATTTTGCGGTATCTCCGACGTGATAGTCTTTTTTCTCTGGCACAATGGGCATGGCCAGATGATCGGGCTCGCTCCATTGCACGTAATCATCGCCCGCGACCCAGAGCATGATTTGCGTTTCATGGGGGTGGTTTTGGGAATCAACAATTTTGGCTGTGGCGCGGTATGTTCCCGCCACCGTCGGCGTAAAGGTACAGTCCAAACCTTCCTTGCCAGAGGTGTTTTTGCACTCTCCCGCAGGTTTCCATACCCGCGTGATGTCGCTGGTATAGGCATTTCCGGCATCCTTGACCTTGGCCACGCTGATGTCTTCGCGCTCTATGGTGACGGTGACAGATGTGCCCGCAATCGGCGCGCCCTTTTCATCCACCACGATGGTTTGGACCGTGACGGGCTTTTTGGATTCATAAAACCATTCGGGACTTTTAAGGCCCACAAAACGATCCACGCCGATATAGCGGGCTTGCGCCTGAGCGGCAATCGACTTACCGCGATCATCCTGCACCGCGTTTTCGACCTCCAATGTGCCGTAGTAAATTGGTTGCTGGGGGATAGTGAAGGATTCGTTCCACTCCCCTTTATCATTCAGCGTTGCTTCCTTTTGGAAGAGCTGAAGTGTGCTGGCGGTATCATCCCCACTGCCAAAGGTAAAGCTTTTGGCGATCGGATGGTCTGACGTAAAAGTGCCCCTGTTCAGGGTCACCGTCGCCCGCACCGCGGCATCCCCGTAAGGACCGCCCGAATGCAGCGTGGCGCGGGACTGGATTTTCATGACATCGCCCGTATGAAAATTCTCTCCCCCAATTTCCACTGCAACATGAAACGGTGCAGGCGTAAAATCACTGACCAAAACGCGCAAGGGCGAAAGAGTGTAATGCCCGTTATCGTTTTCATTACTCTCTTCACTCGAATCTTCTGGTTCCCCTTGATCCGTATTCTCTGGTTTTTTGCCGTCCGTAAAATCGGCTTTGAGCTTGAAATCATACCATCCTACAGCGGCCTTTTCAGGTATTTTATATTCCCCCGTCAACGCACCAAATTCTGAAAATTTTATATCTTTTGTCTCCTGCACGGTTTTACCCATAGGGTCTATAATCTGGAGCGTATAGGCTCCCGCGGGCGGCGGGACGAGTGTTTTATCATCCTGATGCCGCAGGAAGATTTTATACTGCATCGTATCGCCCGCATGATAAATGCCCTGCGCGGTCAGACCCCAGCTTTTCATGTGCCCATAGCGATCCTTATTACCCGCCCATGTGTTATCATCGGTCAGGCTCCACATATTGAGAGAAAATGCATCCGAGAGCGGCAACAGCCCCATATCTTCGCCCTTATCGAGGCGCATAAAAAGGCGGGGCTGTTCATCCCGCCATTCATTCAGAAGTGTTTGGTCGGCCGCTAGTTCCGCCGCCCCGAGTAATGTGGCAATTCCGTCTTTGTCTGTGATTGCGGTGCCGAAAATATCCTTTGGTACGCCCATCGTGGTAAAGGCATCCTTGTAGAGAGTCAGCTTCACGCCCTCCACGGGCTTGCCCGTTTCCATATCCGTCACCCAGACCAGTGAACTGAAATGCCCGAGTTTCAAATGTGCCTGCCACGGGGTGACTTGCGCAAAAAGTCTGTATTCGTTTGATCCCTTATCATGGACGGGCGGCGTGGCATCGAGCGCGCCATAAATTGCTCCTGATTTTCCCTGTAGCATATCGCGCACACCCATGGGCACGCCGTATTGCACATCATTGATATTTTTGACGGTTTGGTGGTATGTCTGGTTTTCAACTGTACCACCCGCATTTACCGCCCGATAATGAAACGCATAGGACTCCAGATTATTCACGTAGAGGGGCAATTCGCTGTCGATTCCGCTTTCCAGTACCGCATCGTGATAGGGCATTTCAAAATTCGGGTTTCTGTGAGCCGTCGAAAACCTCACGGTGAGGGGGGCGGGCAAAGCACGCCCGAATTCATCCACAATGCCCTGTTCTTGCCTTTTTTTGTCCTGAATACCCCAAAACGCGTTCCACCCTTCTTGTAATGTCGGGGCTTGAGCCCCCCGTAATTCCAGCGTATAGGCCTGCGCGGCCTTCAATCCCACGGGGAGCCAGATATCATATAATCTGCCCTTTTCATGGGGGCTATACAGGCGTGACCAGTCACGATCTTCATCACCCCAGGGATGATAATCCTTCCGTCCGCCTGCCAGATCAGGCGTAAAGACGGCCTTATCCTTGATTTGGGAACGCAGTACAGGCGCGGTAAAGGCCAGTGCAATGGACTGCATCGGGTTGCATAATTTTGTGGGATCTTGGTTGTCTGCGGGAATCAAAATCTCCTGCCCCCCACTATCTCGGCAATGAATACCCGCAAACGCAAAATCAGGAAACGTGTCAAAGGTGACGATGGTACGAGAATTTGTTCCCGTCTCTGGCCCTTCTGCCGAAACCAGCCCCGCTTCAAGATTCAAAGAAACATTCGTATCCAGCGGAAGGAATTCCGTGGGTTCAACCAGCCACACCCGCCGCGCTTCCTCACCCTTGATTGTCGTGAGCTTGTCATCGCTTTTGCGGGTTTCGCCGTTCATCCGCACCCATGTTTTTTCACCCGGCATCAACAGATAATCGGGCAGTGTTTGTTCATCCGCATCAGGGATAACTTTCAAGGCCACGCGGGATTGGGGGGTGGGCGCGGTTATAAAAAGATGCTGTTCCACAGAGCTTTTCGACACGGGTTGGTTAAACACGACCCGAATCACGGGCAAGCCTGCCCCATGCCATATTTTGAAATTGATCTCCTCCACATCGGGGCTCTGGGTAATAAAGTGGTGTTCTGTTCCTGTTTCCAGTTTCCCGCCATCCTCCGCCGTTATCACTGGCGCGAGGGAAAGCGTATATTGTGTGGCGGGTTTCATAGCATCCGTCTCATCCAGATTGCAGGAGAGGGACGAGGTATTGAGCCACCGCCATTGGCATTTCAGGGGTGGAGTTATTGCAATGCCGACTTCAGTGGATGTGCGCTCCATCCGCCCCAGCGGCACAACGGGGCGATTGAATTCAATGACAATTTGCCGTGTAAAGGTCACATCTTCTCCCTCGGGCGAGATCCGCAAGATGGAAAGCGGCTTTGTTTTCAAAGCATAAACGGGAGAAACATTCAGGAGGACAACACATGAGACAAAGAGCACTTTATAAAAAAATCCCATGTGATACCTTTCGTGTGTGAGCTGTGCACGGAAGGTATCATATTGTGATATTTTAGTCCAGTTGGGAGGAGTGAAAATTAAACATGGATTGGTATTTTATCATCAAAACGCTTCATCTCCTCAGCGCCACAATTTTGTTCGGCACGGGGCTCGGGATCGCGTTTTTTATGTTGCGCTCCTGTTTCACGAAGAACCTCCATGAAAAACTCTACGCCGTGCGCAACACGGTTTTGGCGGATTATCTCTTTACATTGCCTGCCGTCATTGTGTAGCCCACAAGCGGCTTATGGCTGGTCTGGCAGGGTGGATTTGACGGGACAAATTTTTGGCTTACCAGTACATATATGATCTATATCATGAAAAGCCCCTGAGTAAGAAACGACTGTTTGGTTGGCATGCCGCATTGTTCCCGATAGGATATAGCGGCCCTCAGAAAATCAGGGTTGGAGCGTGACATGATACACCAGGTGATCCGATGCAGGTTATATCCGGAGCCTATCGTATACTTCCCCGTGCCGGAAAACCCAATTAGGTAAATAATTGTATTTTGCATTTTTACAATTCATACTGCTTTTAAAGGTTAAAAAGAGGTTGCTTAGAAGATTTCCTATTGATCTTCTGCATCTGATGTACTTTGTGATATCAGCATCAAATTTTTCCGATCATACAAACAGACGCCCAACCACATGAACTATACCAAAAAAATGATGTTGCAAAAAGAATTTAAACTGAACCACCGCCGACTAAAACTGGTAGGTTCTGAAGTGCAGACCAGAGGTTAGTTTTTTTGACAAGTAAACGCGAGGTATTAGAAGCTCAGAAACTTCTGAATACGGCAGGGGCGTGCTGGGCGGATAGGACATCCACATACATTCTGTAATGCGACACATGGTTTTTCTCAAACCAATATCGAGCGCCTGCACCTTTTCCCGCTCATCCGCCCGCACGGACAGCACTAAAATGGGCACCTGCGTCCACTCCCGCAAGGCTTTGATGACATCCTGCCCGTTCATATCAGGGAGCCCAAGATCCAAGATGATAATGCCTGGCTGTTTCAGGACGGCCAATTCGAGCGTTTCCTTGCCATTTATAGCCTGTAAAGCCTCCGACCAGAAGACACACCATCAAAAGAATCGTAAAAACAGGCACCGCCTCAGGAGCGGCTTTTTTTCGGATTGAGAGGACATCAGAAAAAATCCGCCCCCAACGATAAGGATAGAGAGGGATCATACACCGAGTGTATGGCAGAGATTACTTCAGAATGCGCCACTGGAAAAACGGTTTTAAAAACTCAAGCACAATCAGGAGAACAAGACCCGCCATAACCGCGCATGCCATATCGCGCCCGTAAACCGGTCCCAGCCCGAACAACGTTCTGGCAGGCAACCAGAACAACAAAAGGCCAAATACTCCGGCTATACCCACAGCCCCCCAGCCCAAAAACGGATTTTTCCGCCCGAAAGCCCGCCACAGGGAGGTACTAAACGAACGATTCACAAGGATCAGGGCAAAGTTCACGAGGATCAGGGAAATAAACACGAGGGAGCGCGCCTCAGCCTCCGGCAACGCTTCATAGAAGGACAAAAGCCAGAGAAGAGCCACAAGAAAAAGCGCAAGGCCGCCTTGCACCATACCCCACATCAAGGCCGGCAGAGAGAGCAAGGAAGAGGCGGGATCCCGCGGAGGACGCTTCATCACATCGTGCTCGGCCTCTTCTGCCTCTATGACAACAGAACAGGCAGGATCGACAATCATTTCCATCAAGGCAATCAGCAGGGGCGTCAGGATTAAGGGCTTATTGAACAAAAGAGGCAACAGGGCAAGGCCCGCAATCGGCACGTGCACAGCGGTGATATAGACCATGGCCTTACGGAGGTTGTCGTAGATCCGTCGACCCAATGCGATGGTATTGACGAGTGAACCAAAATTATCATCGAGCAAAACGATGGCGGCGGCTTCCCGCGCGACATCCGTGCCACGCCCCCCCATTGCCACACCAATATGCGCGGCCTTGAGAGAGGGTGCGTCATTGACACCATCCCCCGTCATGGCAACGATCTCTCCATTTGCCTTCAGGGCGGTGACGATGCGTAATTTTTGCTCTGGCGTGATACGGGCAAAGATATTGGTTTTCCTGACACACTCCCGCAGAGCGCCATCATCCATGGTTTTCAGATCCTCCCCCGTTATGACAGGCCCCTCCTCAAAGCCCGATTGCAGGGCAATAACACGCGCCGTGACGGGATAATCCCCCGTGATCATAATCACGCGAATGCCTGCGGCACGACATTGTGCAACAGCCTCCGGAACATTCTCCCGCAGGGGATCGGCAAAACCGACAAGGCCTAAAAACCAGTACTCAAATTCATCCGCATTGTCCGGCAGAACAGGCCCCTCCCCTTCAGCCTGCGCCACAGCAAGGACCCTCATCCCTCGCTCGGCAAGGTTTTTGACATCTTGATGCAGATTCTCGGTTTGCGCCGGCGTAAAACGACACGCCTGTGCAATTGTTTCCGGCGCGCCCTTGGCAAAGATTTTGGAACGCCCCTCTTCTTTAAAAACCTGCGCCATCATGAGTAATTTTGATTGCAGGGCATAGTGAAAATACGGCGTTTCCCGCGCTATCCCAGAGGCTAACGGGTGCTGGAAAAATGCCAGATCCATGGGATCATACGATTCCGCTTTGCTGGCTCTGATTCCGGCCTGAAAGAGAGTCATGACGTGTGGTGTTACCTGACTCTCCCCCTCGCACCATTCGTCAATGCCGGATTTCAGGAACACAACCTTCATCCGGTTTTGCGTGAGCGTGCCGGTCTTGTCCGTGCATAAAACAGTAGCCGACCCCAAGGTTTCTATCGCCGAAGCTTTACGGGTCAGCACATGCGCCTTTGAAATACGCCAAGCCCCCATGACCATAAACACGGTCAGCACCAGAGGAAACTCCTCTGGCAGAAGAGCCATGCCAAGTGCAATCCCGCTCAGAACACCCTCCAGCCAGTTCTCTCGCAAAAGTCCGTATAAAACAATGCTCGACAGGCTTAATGAAAAGCTCAAAAAAGCAAAGATCCCGATAATTCTTCGCATTTGCCGTTGCAGACGGGGTTGCTCTGTTTCCAGAGAAGAAAGGGCCTGTCCAATCTTTCCAATTTCGCTCCGCGCACCAGTCGCTGTGACAACGGCCTTGGCACTTCCCCTGACGATCAGCGTTCCGGCAAAAATCCGCTCTTGATCCCGCCCGAGACTTTTCTCAACAGCAACAGATTCGCCAGTCAGAAGAGATTCATCTACCAGAACAGGATCAGGCGTCACAAGCCGTGCATCCGCTGGCACACGATCCCCTTCGGAAAGTATCAGGACATCCCCGCGCACCACTTCATGACCCGCAACGCGCTGTGACTTGCCATCCCTCACAACAAAAGCCCGCGGGCTTGTCAGATGACGCAGAGACTCCAGCACCCGCTCGCTCCGCCATTCCTGTACAATCGCAATAGAAACAGATAAAAGTGCAAAGAAAGAAAGGATCAGGGCCTCACCCAGATCACCAATAACGAGATACACCCCCGCCGCCGCCAGAAGCAATCCAAACATGGGTTCTTGCACAACCCCCAAAACAATTCGCCATGGTGTGCGTTTCCCGATGGAGGGAAGTACGTTGTACCCTTCCGCCAAAAGCCGCTCTGTGACGTCACGGGAAGAAAGGCCGTGCGTATTTTCTTGATGCTCCATCATGGCCACCCGCTACTCTGTTCAAGGTTCCACCCTCTTGTAAAAGGTTTCTCTTTTATAGAGGTCTTCCCAATAAGAAGATACATTGGCTGGAAGTCAAAACGAATACGCCCACACTATGGAGTTCTGGGTCAAAGAATGAGAGGCGCTAGCCAAATACCCCGTTACGCTGTTTCTCTGTCCAGTCCCTGTCTGGGGCCAAAGAATTCAAAATGAAGTTGGGAGGCCGGAACACCCCACGCCAGCAGGTCCTGATACAGCCCGACCATAAAAGGGCGCGGGCCACAGAAATAATAATCGGCATCCCGTGTCGGGACGAGAGATTCAATCAACGCAATATCAATGAAGCCTGTGCTGGCAGATCCAGCGGAAATCACGTCTGTTTTTTCCGGATCGCTGTAACGGGTATGTGTTTTCAAATTGGGATGTGTGGCGCCAAGCGCGTCAATTGTTTTCCTGAACGCCTGTACCCCTTCATTCAAACAGCCATGAACCAGTATGACGGGACGCTCCGGCGCGTGTTCAAGCGCACTGAGCAGGATGCTCAAAATCGGCGTAATACCAACGCCGCCTGCCAGAAGAACCAGCGGACGTGTGTGTTGTTCTACCGCATCCCAAAAAAATTCTCCGCACGGGGGCGCAATCTCCAGCACCGCTCCCACCCCGACAGTCGCGTGAAGCATATGGGAAACATACCCCTCCGGCGTACAGGCGTCCTGCGCGGTCTCCTTTTTTACGCTGATGCGGAGCCAATCCTGCCCTGGCTTATCGGAGAGACTGTAATTTCTCATGGTCGTATGCCCATATGGGCCAGGAACCCGCATCGTGATATACTGACCTGGTTTGAACACCGGCAACGCTCCCCCGTCGTCCGGCACAAGATAAAACGAGGTAATCACTTCGCTTTCGGTCTCCTTGCGTGCCACACGGAACGGTCTGAAACCTTCCCATCCACCCTGCATACCGGCGTGTTCGGTATAAATCTGTTTTTCGCGCCCGATGAGAATATCCGCAAGAAATCCATACGCTTCGCCCCAGGCCACAACCACATCATCCGTTGCATCCACGCCCAAAACCTCGCAAATTGATGCCAGAAGATTTTCCCCCACGATCGGATAATGTTCGGGTTTGACCTGCAAGGACACATGTTTTTGCGCAATCAGTTCGACAGCGCTTCCCAGCACACCTAGATTGTCGATATTGGCCGCATAGGCGCAAATCGCTGTCGCCAAAGCCCGTTGCTGAAGCCCCGCCGCCTGATGGGCCGGATTGAAGAAGGGCAGAACTTCCGGATTATGGTTAAAGATACGCGTGTAGAAATGCCGTGTCAGCGTTTCACCGTGCTCCTGCAGAATGGGAACCGTGGATTTGACGATGGCAATGGTTTTTTCACTGAGCATGTGGGGGTTCTCCTATAATAGGTATTATTTACACATATTATAAATTCTGTTATAAACGTCAAGAGTTTTTAAATTGTGCGCACGGTGAACGCATGCAATTAACAGTTTTTGCAGATTATGGATTGCGGTGCCTGATGTATCTGGCGGCCCATCCGGACAGGTTTTCCAGTGTGCGGGAGGTAGCAGAATACTATGGTATTTCGCGCAACCATCTGGTCAAGGTTGCACATAAACTGGTGCAACTGGGCTATATCGAAAGTAGCAAGGGCAAAGGGGGTGGCATACGGCTCGCGCACGCTCCCCAGACATTACGACTCGGTGATCTGGTCCGACATCTTGAGCCCCTGAATCTGGTCGAGTGTTTTGATAAAAAAACCAATACCTGCCGCATTATCCATTCCTGCCAACTGAAACATTATCTGTTTGAGGCCAGACAGTCTTTTGTCACAGTCCTCGACCAGTATACACTGGCAGACACCGTCAAGAACAAAAGCCTCTTTTAAACCCTGCGCGGCATGGGACCGGACAGCTCGCAGACGGGGAGCATCTGCTTGTTTTTCCATTCACATGGGAACATTGACGAGCAAGGATGCGATATCAATTCTGTTCGTGGGATGCAAGATGGTATTGCAGGTCACGATTTCTTTCACGCCACAATCCCGAAGATCCTGCCATGCCGTATTCGCAAAGACCGCATGAATCCCCATACAGACAGGGGGCTTCAACCGTGCGGCTTGCAAATGCCTGACCGTTGCCATCATGGTGCGGGCGGTGGAAATAATGTCATCAACAAGGACCGGCGTATGTGTTGTATAGACCCCGATATCGGGGATTGAAATCTCCACGTTCGTATCGCTATGACGCGTTTTGGTTAAAACGGTACAGGGCACACCGGCCCGTCCTGCTATCTCTGCCACCCACTGCGCGCTTTCCTCGTCCGGACCGATGAGGAGCGGCGTTTCAACATTCTCCTTGATCCAGACAGCCATTGCTTCGGCAACATGCACGACGACAACGGGAATAGTGTAGATTTCGTCCATCTTCCCGTAACGATGCAGATGGGGATCTATCGTTGTCAGGCCATCAAAATGTCGGGAAAGAAAAGCCGCAAAAATTCTGGACGTCAGCGCCTCGCCTTCGTGGAATTTTTTATCCTGCCGCATATACCCCAGATAAGGCGCCATCAGTTTGACAGATTTTGCCCCCAGCTCCCGCGCTGTTTCTGCAAAAAACGCAAGGGCCATCCCTTTTTCATCCGGACGATCCAGCGTGCACAACACCACCACATCCCGTCCCGAAACATTTGAATCAATCCGGATCAATGTTTCCCCGTCAGGGAAGTGATGCAAGGTGAAATCACCCCGATCAAAACAGCCTGTCTCAAGCAAGGTTTTTGCAAGCCCTTCATTTCGTGGAAAAGCAAATAGCACCGCCATTGTCACACTTGTCCGATCCGGATAATATCATGCTCCCCGCGCAGGTAATGCAGGGCATATGCCAGCTCCCCGGGCGTAGCGGCATGAATTGTAAAAAGTGGCTGGTTTTTTTGCACGGACGTACCAACGGGCGTGTGAAGATCAACACCGGCCACCTTGTCGTGTGGCGCGCCCGCAAGCTTGGCGAGGCGGGCAATACGGCGATTATCAATCACCATAACTTTTCCTCCGGCAGGGGCTTCGATGGTATGCCTATGGTGCGCCACGGGGATGTCACGCAACCCGCCCTGCGCCGCGCAGATCGCCTGAAATTTTTTCCACGCCGTTCCGCTGTCCAGAATCTCCTGCGCAATTTTCAAACCACCGTTTTTGGGAACACCAGCAGAAAACTGCAATACCTTTCCGGCCAGCGCCAAGGCGTGTGCGCGCAAATCCTGCGGCGCATCCTTGTCCCCGCACAAGACAGACACAAAATCACGGGCTTCAAGGGCGGGACCTATGCCACGACCCACAGGCTGTGTGCCATCGCTGAAATGTGTCGCCACGGTTAGACCAAACTTCCCGCCAACATTTTTCAAATTTTCTGCCAGTTTTTCTCCCATCGTCATGCTACGCACTTTTGCTGTCGGTCCGATGGGCATATCAATCAGGACATGGGTAGAACCGGCGGCAATTTTTTTGGACAAGACAGAGGCTACCAGTTGCCCCTCGCTATCCAGATCCAGAATTTTTTCGATACGGATCAGCAGGTCATCGGCAGGACTCAAGGAAACTGCCCCGCCCCAGACAATGCACCCGCCTTCCTGCTCCACGACACGCCGCATGGTCAGAGTATCCAGATCCACAGGCGCCACGACCTCCATGGCATCCGCAGTCCCCGCAGGGGATGTAATAGCCCGCGAGGATGTCTTGGGCATTGTCAAACCATATGCCGCGACGATCGAAACAACGATAGGTGTGGTCCGGTTTCCAGGCAAGCCTCCAACGCTGTGTTTGTCGACAATCGGGCTTCCCGGCCATGTCATACGCTCCCCCGCATCGACCATTGCCTGTGTCAGATCTGTGATTTCCCGTTCGTCCAGGTGGTTTCCAGCACACGCCGTCACAAACGAGGCGACTTCAATATCCGAATAGCGTGCGGCAACAATGTCCGTGATAATTTCGTTGATGTTCGTAGCCGATAATGTATTCCCGTAAATTTTCGAGCGGACATGGCTCAAGGAACTGATCGGAGGGGGGTGGCTAACCTGAACCATTTCCCCCTCGACAGCCCCCAGTACCTTCCACGCATATTCGGAAAAGCTGACTTCACATGCCTGCAATAACCCGTTCGTAACTTTATTCAGCGTGGCCGTCAGCGTTTTTCCCTTGTACATCACCAAGATACGGCCTTGGGATTCAAATCCTTCCGCCCGACACACCGCACAATCCGCATGCATATAGATGACGGCTTCCTTGTAAGTATCGATGCCCAGATATTTCAGACGCACTTCATGCCCCCCCGTCATGACAGCGTCTCACTCTGTGCATACGCGGGAACAATGGCATGCCAACCAAATTTCTCTTCTATTTTCCGGCGAAGGCTTTCCGCCGCCACCGGTTCGCCATGCGTTATAAAAACCTTACGCGGCGCAGACCGGAAACTTTCCAGCCATGTCAGGATTTCTGCATAATCGGCATGGGCCGACACATTGTGCAGGTTTTCAATGCGGGCCCTGACCGCCCACATCTGACCATGGATTTTGATCTCTTTTTCACCGGACACCAGCCTGTCGCCGCGTGTCCCAGGCGCCTGATAGCCTGCGAACAATATTGTACTACGCGCATCTCCCAGATAATTTTTCAAGTGATGCAATACCCGCCCGCCCGTTGCCATGCCGCTGGCGGAGATAATGATTTTCGGCATGACACTACTGTTCAGACTTCTGGAATCTTCGGCTGTGTGCAGATATGTTGCCACACGACACACATCCTCGCATTCCTCGGGCGAAAGACGATGATCGTCCATATGTTTGTGCAAAAGGTCTGTCGCATTGATTGCCATGGGACTGTCGAGATAGACAGGAATATCCGGAATGCGTTTTTCGCTTTTCAGAGTATACAGATAGTACAATATTTCCTGTGCCCGCCCCACAGCAAAAGCCGGCATGATCACTGTCCCGCCTTTTGCGATGGTCTCCCGTACGATACGGCCAATATCTTCCGCAGGATCATCCTTGTCATGGAGTCTGTCGCCATAAGTCGATTCAAGGACCAGATAATCGGCCTCCTGAATCTTTGCAGGCGGTTTCATGACCGGATTATGCAGGCGGCCAATATCACCGGAAAAAAGAATCGTGGTCTGGCCATCACTGATCCGGATAAAAGAAGCCCCCAGAATATGTCCCGCCCGATGGAGCACAAAAGACAGTCCTCCCCCAAGGGCATGGGGCTGGCCAAACGAAACCGGCCTGAAATACCCGAAACACCTGCGGGCCTCTTCTTCTGTATAAAGTGGCAAGGCAGAAGCGTGTTTGGTGTAGCCATAGCGGTTGGCACGCTCGGCATCTTCTTCCTGAATATGGCCGCTGTCAGGCAACAAGATCTTGCACAGATCAAAGGTCGCCTCCGAACAAAAAATAGGGCCGTCAAATCCGTTTCGCACCATTCTGGGGATGTAACCACTGTGATCCAGATGCGCATGGGTCAGGAGAATGGCATCCAATTTGCGAGGATCAACGAGCGGGGGCTCCCAGTTGCGCAAACGGAGCGCCTTGTGTCCCTGAAACAGTCCGCAATCGATCAGGATATTTTGTCCTGCGTGCTCCAGAAAATATTTGGAGCCGGTCACTGTTTCCGTTGCTCCCAAAAATGTCACTTTCATTGAAACGCCTTACCGATCAAAGACAGACCATCCCACGATACCGTGGCATCAGAAATTTTTACGAAAAAACATAAAACCCTTCTGACGAGGGAGCATAAGATATCTGCACAAAAATAGGAAGGTTTTTGAGGCGTTGCGCCCTATAATCTCTCTGTGGTTCATCATGCCGATGATCTGCGCGTGTTGCGGCGCCTGTCAATGCCCACGATTCTGTCTGATGGTTGCATTTTATGCGCTTATTAAATTTGGGTGTGCACCGTTGAATCTGTATTGTAAACAAAAAAAAGTGCAGGTATAGTTCTTCCCACTCTGAGTACACCTTGTCGATGCGATGTGCGCGTTGTGCGGAGAGGTTGTGTTTCTGTGAAGAGATTTTTTTATTCCAGAGGGGAGGAACGTGCTGGTTTTGCGCCCTGTTTTGCATGCTGGTGTATTCCAATGTCACTGTGTTCTTCTCCGAACTATCCTGCGTATATTCAACACCATAAATCCTGGGAGGACTTCTATGTTTAATATCAAACGCGCCGCTGGCTCAGCCAACAATTTTGAACAGATGGTTGAAAATATGCCAACCAACGTCATGATGTGCGATCTAAAAGATTTTCGTATTACCTACATGAATGAGTCGACACGCCGGACGTTGCGCAATATCGAGCATGTCCTGCCCGTGAAGGTTGATGCCCTGATCGGACAGACGATCGACATTTTCCACAAAAATCCTGCACACCAGCGCCGCATGCTGTCCAATCCTGCTAACCTGCCACACAAAGCCCGTATTTCTGTTGGCGGTGAAATTCTTGACCTTCTGGTTTCGGCCATTACAGACACCCGCGGGAACTATATCGCGCCCATGTTGACATGGGAACTCGTGACGGAAAAAGTCAGACTTGAAGACGAGCAGACCCGACTGATGAAGATGCTGGATGATATGCCGATTGCTGTCATAACGTGCGACCTTGACCTGAAAATCAATTACATCAACAAGACCAGTATTGACACCTTGCGGCCCCTGCAAAGTCTTATGCCGGTGCCGGTCGACAAGCTTCTGGGGCAAACAATCGATATCTTCCATAAAAATCCGTCACACCAGCGGAGACTTTTGGGAGACCCCAAAAATCTCCCGCACAAAGCCAAAATCAAATTGGGGAACGAGACACTGGATCTGAGGGTTTCTGCTATTATGGACAAGGATGGAAAACATCAGGGGGCCATGTTGTCATGGTCCGTCGTCACCGCCAATGTGAAGCTGGCCGATGATTTTGAGTCTGGTGTCAAATCCCTTGTCGAGAGCGTCACGGCTTCAGCACATGAAATGCAGGTCACTGCACAGTCCCTCTCTGCTGTGGCGGAGGAAACCGATCAACAATCCTCAAGCGTGGCGGCGGCCTCTGAAGAATTGACGGCTTCGGTGAACGAAATTTCACGACAATTGGTGGAAGCCACAAAGGTCGTGGATATTGCCGTCGCTGAATCGGCCAAATCCGACAAAATGGTGGGTGACCTGGTACAGGCGGCCGACAAGGTAGGAGAGGTCACCCAGATGATCGCCCAGATTGCCGACCAGACCAACTTGCTGGCTCTGAACGCGACAATCGAGGCGGCCCGCGCCGGAGAAGCCGGAAAGGGCTTTTCGGTTGTTGCCTCCGAGGTAAAATCCCTTGCCAACCAGACCGCAAAAGCCACAGGAGATATTGAACAGCAAATCAAAGGCATTCAGGAATCCAGTAAAACAACGGCCACCGCGATTCAGGAAATCGCGAGTGTCATCAGTACAATCAGAGAGATCAGCACCTCTATCTCCAGCGCGGTTGAGGAACAATCTGCCGCAACACGGGAAGTCTCGACAAATATTGTAGCTGTCAAGGAGGCCGCGCAAGAAACAGGACGTTCTTCAAACTCTGTTCTTGGGAACGCGCAAACCTTGCTGGATCGTTCAACTAAGCTACAGGAACAGGTTGACAGCTTCCTTGAAAAAGTACGGGCCATGTAACACTTTCCGTCACAGGCCCGCCGCAGGACAAAAACGCTCCGGTTTATCTAGGCCGGAGCGTTTTGCAAGAGAAAAGGAAACGCTGGTCCCGTTTTCTTCCCCTTCAGAATCAATCCATATCTCTCCACCATGACGCCGGACAATTTTACGGGCAAAAGTCAGACCCGCGCCAATCCCACAATAGGCATCGGGTTCCAGCCGTTTGAAGAGACGAAAAACCTCTTCATGATATTCTCTGGCAATGCCAATTCCATTGTCTCTGATTTCAAAACACCATGTATCGTCCCGCTCCGTCGCCGAAAGAAAAATTCTTCTCGGGTCCGTTTTTCCCCTGTGAAATTTCAGGGCATTGTCGATCAGATGGTAAAACAGGCATTGAATCTGTTTGGGTTCGACCACAAGCGTTGGCAGGACACCGCATATTATGTCCGGTCTATATGCATGCATAACGTCCTCCAGCTCTTGCAGGGCGGCGGATACAACATCATTCAACGGTATTGCCCTGTACGGTTCGGCACGTGTATCAAGACGGGAAAACATCAGGAGCGCCCTTTTCATACCCTCTATCTTCTGCAGGGAGCTTTCGAGAAATTCTACATATGCTTCTTCTTCCGGTGAAAGACCGTCCTTGCGCGCATCTATCAAAAGTCTGGTGAATTCCCGCACATGCCGGAGCGGCGCACCCAGATCATGCGAAACAATATACGCAAAATCCGCATAGTCCTGTACAATCTGTTCTACGTTAAGAGACATTTTGATTGTTCTGTTCATCCGGATGTGGTGGCAGAGCCACGATACCAAACCAGAAATTTTCAATGACAGAGGCTACCGTGCCAAATTTTTCTACTGTCACAGGCTTGACGATATAGCTGTTGGCGTGGAGATCATAACTCTCCAATATATCTTTTTCTGCTTTGGAACTGGTGAGAATAACCACGGGAATCATCCGCAAGGCGGGATCTTTTTTGATCTCTTCCAGTACCTGTTTACCATCTTTTTTAGGAAGGTTGATATCGAGCAGGATGATATCGGGTCTGTTTTTTACATTGTCCTTAAGCATTTTCAGGGCGATTTCTCCGTCTTCCGCAACCGTGATCGTATTGTTTAACCGCGCCTTTTCAAAAACTTTCTTTGTCAGAAAAACATCGCCTTCATTATCTTCCACCAGAAAAATTTCTACAGGTTTTCCTTGTATGCAGTGTGCGGTCATAAGCGTGCCCTTTTCTTTAACGGGGAGGAATGTACGACAAGAGTGAACCAGAAATTTGCATGGATAGGCCCCTATCCATCATGCGGCCTTTCTTTCAGGCTTTTTTTTCGGAACAGTAAAATAAAATGTAGACCCCTTTCCAAGCTGTGAGGTTGCCCATATTTTGCCATCCAGACTTTCAACAATTTTTTTGCATACGGCCAGACCAATCCCCGTACCCTTGTATTCTTTTTTGCCATGGAGACGCTTGAAAATGATAAAAATCTGTTCGAGATATTCTTCCTTCATACCAATGCCGTTATCGGATACAGAGAACAACCATTCAGTCCCCCGATCCTCAGCCTGAATACAGATCGCCGGCGCCCTGTCTTTTGCCTTGTACTTGAGAGCATTGCCAATCAAATTCTGCATCAGGCTGACAAACCGGACGGGGTTGGCATAAATAGTAGGCAAATCCCCCAGCGTGACCAGAGCCTTCGTATCCCCGATACTCTCCTTCAGGTTTGCAAGAGCCAATTCCGTATGGGATGTGCCATCAACGCTGGAAAGGCCCGCCCCTTCTGAACCAATACGTGAATATTCCAGCAGATCACTCACCAGTGCCTGCATCCGCCGTGCCGCATCAATGATGAAGTGCATATACTCCACAGCCTGTTGATCCAGACTGGCCCCATATTCCTCTTTCAGGAGGCTGGTGAAATTGGCCACCATACGAAGGGGTTCCTGTAGATCGTGCGAAGCGATATAGGCAAAGCGCTCCAGTTCCTCGTTCGAGCGCATCATTTCTTCTTCAGCTTTTTTGCGATCCCCGATCTCACTGACGGACCCCACCATACGGACCGGCGCGCCCTTTTCATTCCACACCGCAAGGCCACACGCCCGTATCCACACATAGTTTCCATCCATCCGGCACAGTCTATATTCTACGTCATAGATATTGTCTTTCTGCAAATGCCCTTCCAGCATTCTGATGGTATATTCACGATCCTCCGGATGAAGCATGCTCTTGAATTTATCGAGAGTGGGAGCATAAGACGGATCTGTTATACCCACAATCTCCATAAACTTGGGCGACCAGTAGATCGTTCCGGCCAGGATATTCCAGTCCCACAGCCCCACGCCCATACCTTTGACAGCCAAATCATACCTCTGCTCGCTCTCGAACAACTTCTGTTCTATTTTTTTCCTCTCCGATATATCCCGAACAATACCGCTGAAGATTTTTTGCCCCCCCAGATTGACTTGACTGACAGACAGATCCAGAGGAAAGATGGTTCCATCCTTTCGTTTGGCCTCGACTTCACGGCCTATCCCGATGACCTTCCCTTGGCCACTCTCCAGATAATTTTTGATATAGCCATCATGTCCACTGTGATAGGGTTCTGGCATCAACATTTTGATGTTTTTTCCAATCACCTCCTCAGGCGTATAGCCAAAAATGCGCGTGGCAGAAGGGTTGAACGTCTGGATAAGACCATGGTCATCAATCGTCATCACACCGTCTATGATGGTATTCAAAACGGCCTCGAGACGCGCGGCGTCACCATCTGCCTTTTCTTCAGAGAATTTCGTTCCAGTTTTTTCAGACATGTTCCCCTGACCACACAATGCAAGACAGGAACAAAAATAGAGCGTTTTTAAGGGATAGAAAAATTATTTTTTTGCAAATACGCCTGTATGCTCTTCCGGAAACTGCACAATTTTCCTGACGCATACAATGGTCTGATGGATATTCTGAAAGCACGATGCGTGTTATCCTTCCCCAAAAGGGGGAATCAATATGATCGGCGATACTAAAAAATATCAAGGAGAAATCAAAAAAACTACGGCAGTGGACTGGTCAAAAAAAACCGTTCTGCTGGTGGAAGATGACCGGACACATCGCGCATTGATGGATAAAATCCTGCGGGAGTGTTTATTCAAGACCGTACTGGCGGAAAACGGTTTTATTGCACTTTCAAAACTTGAATCCGGCGCAGTCTTCGATCTCATTCTGATGGACTGGGACATGCCGGAACTCAACGGGCTGGAAACTGTGCGGGAAATCCGCAGACGACAGGCCGATGGTGTGCTCCCTTATATCCCCGTGGTGGCCTTTACCAGTCATCGCCAGCCCGGGGACAGGGAAAAATGTCTGGCCGCAGGTATGGATGCCTATCTGCCCAAGGATATCTGGTTGCCGCACTGGCGGCAAACCTTGATTGATAATTTGTTGCAAGGGCTGATTGTCGGGGATTTCAATGCGCAGGATATCAATACCCTTCCGTCTGATTCTACAGAGCAACAAAACAAGACAGCGTGTGATCTGGATGCTTTTGATTCCGCGGCATTTGATCAGACAGCGGCCCTGTTAAAACAGGAACTGCCTATCGCCATAGAGGAATATCTTGAAGATGCCGCCGCTTATATCCGCGATATCCGGGAAGGGCTGGAGACCGGCAGTGCTGAAAAAGCAGGGCGCGGATCCCATACATTGAAATCCAACAGTAAAGGATTCGGATTATCGGCGGTCTCGCGGATTGCAGAGAAAATTAACCATCTGGCACGACAGGGCAATCTTGAAGATATTGCGCCATTGTTCCCGCAATTACAGGAAGCATTCCATCGCGCGGAAAAGAAATTACGAGACTCTATCAGGTTTTTCAACCGGTAAAAATCAGGTCGGCTTCATGGCGCTGTGCGTGCCCATTTTTGTATAAAGTGTTGATTTGGCAATGCCAAGAGCCCGCGCCGTTCTCGAGATATTGTGCCCATGATGCGCAAGGGCCCGCATGACAATTTCCTGTTCCAACGCCTTGAAACTTTTAAAGGTTCCATCACTATGAACCGGAGAAATACCCTCTTCCCGTGCCAGAGGCAGAAGATTTTCAACAGTATGTATAAAAGAAAAGTCCCCGACTTCCAGCCTGTGCCCTTCAGACAGCGCCATAGTGCGGCTGATGACATTTTCAAGCTCCCGCACATTGCCTGGCCAGAGATGATCTTGCAATGTCAGGAGGGCGTCCTGATGGATCTCTTTTGGCAGGACCTGATGACGGGCACAAAATTGCCCGATAAAATACTGGATCATATCCGGAATGTCCTCCTTGCGCAAACGCAGAGGCAAAAGATCAATATGCAGGACATTCAGGCGGAAAAACAGATCCTCGCGGAATCGGCCTGCCTTGACTTCTTCGGACAGAATCCGGTTGGTAGCTGAAATCACGCGCACATCAACACGTACGGATTTTCCCGCCCCTACGGGCTCTACCTCCTTTTGTTGCAGGACGCGCAGAAGTTTGACCTGTGCCTCCAGGGGAAGGTCTCCGATCTCGTCTAGAAAAATTGTGCCCCCGCTGGCTTCCTGAAATTTACCATGCGCCTTGGCAATCGCGCCCGTGAAAGCGCCTTTCTCATGCCCGAAGAGAATACTTTCCACCAGTTTTTCAGGGAGGGCTCCGCAATTGACCGCAATAAAATTTTGTCCTGCCCTCTGGCTTTCCCCGTGAATAGCACGAGCGAACATCTCCTTTCCTGTTCCGGTTTCTCCGGTGATCAGAACAGGCAGGTCACTGGACGCGGCTTTACAGCCTGTTTTGACCGTCTCTTTCAAACCCCTGTCATGCCCAATCAAGTCAGAAAACTGCAGGGCATGATCGGCGTGACGTTTCAAACGGGAAATTTCCTGCGACATCCGAGCCATTTTCAAAGCATTGCGGGCAGAGACATCCAACCGCGCACTCTCAACCGGCTTGGAAAGAAAATCCACCGCTCCGCTTTTCATGGCCTTGACAATCTCTGCATTATTGGAACGACCAGAGAGCACTATCACGGGAATACGCGCGTATTTTTTCCCTATGATCTCCATGGCTTCAAGCCCACCCATCACTGGCATATCAAGATCGAGAATCACAAGCTTGATGATCTGATCCTTGTCATCGTCCAGTATACGCAGAGCCTCGCGCCCGTTTTCCGCTTCCTTGAAATCCAGCGCAACCGCACGCCGCAAAATGGTCGCGATCATGCGACGTTCGGTCCGGTCATCATCTACAATCAGCACCGCCTTTTCCATGTGAGACAGTATGACATCGAATACGGTACAGACACAACGAACGTCCGGAAATCATACGATCGCACCGCATCGGCGACCGATTTCCGGTCGTTCCAAAGAAGTCCTTTCTACCAGATACGCCTTAACACATTGAAAAATCATGAACCTGAAACTTGGCACACAGGGTGCAATGATAAGATCAGGTTTTAATCCTTCACACCTTGGAAAGGGGATACTGCCATGAACCGGACATATGAAGTACAAAATCGTGTTCCTTCTCACAGACCAATCCGCGCCCAGCCCGAGGCGGGCGTACCGGATGCCGGAACACGCAAAAAAAGACTGAATCTCTGGAAGAATATAGGGGCGCAAGCCAACGACAACGGGCGCCATGCCTCTTCCCCGTGGAAGGTAGCCGGGTGGGTTGCGTCCTTTATTCTGCTGTGTGGTGTGCTGGTCAGCATGAATGGCTCTATCATTGTAACGCAGGCCGTCTTGCATGCCGATGATGCCGTATTGTCCACGGCCATGGATATCAGTCCGGATTCCATGGCAACCGCCCTGAACATGATGGATGTCGGGGAATAGATTTTTGTATGGTTTTTTTCAATGCACAACACTGACATATGGAGGAATACAATGATGCGTAACACTGAATGTACTACACAGGTTGCTTTGGAAGAAATACCACCGCCTGTGCCAGATTTTTTACCAGGCCATATTACCAAGGTGTTGCTGATCGAAGATGACAGACTGACACGCAGAATCGTTTCGGCCGAGTTGGATCAATATTGTGACCTTATTGAGGCACCCGATATCAATCAGGGAATCAATGCGTATAACGTATTCCAGCCCGATATTGTTTTTATGGACATAGAATTGCCGGACGGCAACGGACAAAACCTGCTGGACTGGATCATACGCAAGGATCCCGATGCTTTTGTTGTCATGTTCAGCGGGCACTCCGATGTTGAAAATGTCACACGTGCGGTGCGCGGCGGTGCCAAGGGATTCATTATGAAGCCCTTTGATACCAGCAAGATGTTGCACTTCATCAGACTATGTCAGAATTTTCATTGACCGCGCCAATGGAGAAACATACAGCCGTATTGCACACAGGATAAGACTTGAAAATCAACGCACCTTTGCTACCATTTTTCCATGGAGAGAAAATTACGGTACATTCTTCTGGTGATAGACGATGACGAGGCCGACAGGGCCCTGTACAAAAAATTTCTTGAACATGCGGAGTTCGGACAGTTTTACGTTTTTCACGAAGCCGCAAACGGAAAAGACGGGTTGTCGTTATATGACTCTCTCAAGCCTGATTGTGTCCTGCTGGATTATATGCTTCCGGACATGACGGGACTGGATGTCCTCAAAAAACTGGGAGACATGACACCTGTTTTGCCTGTTGTGATGCTGACAGGGCAGGGCAACGAAGATGTGGCCGTTGACACGATCAAAAGCGGCGCGCAGGATTATATGACAAAAAATTCCATCACGGCAAGCGCCCTGCATCGCACCATTATCAACACAATTGACAGGGCAAAATTGCTGGAACAGGTCGCAAACCAGAACGAGGAGCTCAAAAAAGCCAAAGAGGAGGCAGAACGGGCCGACAAGGCTAAAAGCGAGTTCCTTGCCACCATGAGCCACGAAATCCGTACCCCTATGAACGGGATCATAGGGATGGCGGAATTGCTTCATTATACCGGTTTGACTCAAAAGCAGGAGCACTATGTCAGCTCTATCCGGTCTTCGGGTGAATTGCTTCTGACGATCATCAACGATGTGCTTGATTTTTCTAAAATAGAGGCGCGAGAACTGGAACTGGAATCAAAGCCCGTTGATCTTTCACAACTCCTGACGGACGTGATTCAGCTTCTGGGCAGTCAGGCCCATGAAAACAGGGTTGAACTGATTTTGCGCTGGCCACAACAGGAAAATATTCCCGTAATCAACGCAGATCCCGTCCGTTTGCGTCAAATTCTGATCAACATTGTCAGCAATGCCATCAAGTTTACAAAAGACGGGCATGTGATGATCGACATCCTCAAACACCCCGTCACGAAACCCCATATGGTGTGTCTTCGTTTTGAAGTGACAGATACGGGCATTGGCATTCCACCCGATAAAACTGACCGCATTTTCAAAAAATTTACACAGGTTGATTCGTCAACCACTCGCGAGTATGGCGGAGCAGGGCTGGGGCTGGCGATCTGCAAAACACTCGTCGAGATGATGGGGGGCACAATTGGCGTACAGAGCGCGCCAGGCAAGGGCTCGACCTTCTGGTTCGAGATCGGTTTTACCATGCCGGAAGGACAGGTCATTCCAGAAAAAAATTATCAGGGGCTTTTAAAAGGAAAAAAAATCCTCATTGTTGATGATTCTGTTCCTGTGACAGAACTAATGACCGCATATCTCCTGCCTTCAGGCGCGCAGTGCACCTGCGCAATTTCAGGATCACAGGCTCTTGATATATTACAAGCCGCGCAAAAGGCGCATCTGCCGTTTGACGTCATGCTGACAGACTACAGCATGCCGAAAATGGACGGCGAAACGCTCTGCCTCAGGGTCTCGAAAAATCCGGAAATCTATGGCACGCCCAAACATATTTTGATTACAGCACTGGGACAAAAAAGAAATTTTGAAAATCTGGAGCAGGCAAGCATTTCCACATGCCTGTTCAAACCTGTTTATCCGGACGTCCTGATAGAGTGCATCTTGAGTGTGTTATCAAATGCACAAAAACACATGCGGGTCGACAGCGCGGAGGAAAACATGCCAAAAGACCTGCCGAAAATAGGCGCGCATATCCTGATAGTAGATGATGACCGTGTCAGCCAGCGCATGGCAAAAAGCATTCTGGGTGAGCTGGGATGCACCTTCGATGTGGCGGGAGACGGGCGTGAGGCCATTGCGATCCTGCAGGAACGGCCTCGTGATTACGATCTTGTTTTCATGGATTGGCAAATGCCAGTGATGGACGGGCATGAGGCGATCAGGACAATCCGGCAACACGATTGGGGACGTGATTTGAAAATCGTGGCTCTGACCGCCAATGCCATCCACGGTGACAAGGAAAAATGCCTGCAGGCCGGTGCAAGCGCCTATCTCGGAAAACCCGTCAGAGTAAGGGACATTATTAAAATATTGAGAGAGCTACATCCCGAAGATAAGCCCTTTGTGCGCGAGAAACAATCCGCGAACCAGATTTAATATGTTCTCTTCAGATCCGAAAGGGCCGTGCAATACCCCTGCTCTGTGATATAGCCGGACACCAGCCGTGAAGGCGTGACGTCAAAAGCCGGATTGGCCGCCTGAGAGGATGTCAGCTTGACCCGCATCAAGGTTCCCGCTTCCGAAAGACCCTCGATAAATGTGACCTCCGTGGGGCTCCGTGCCTCGATAGGAATCTGCGTGCCGTATTCCAGCGCCGAATCAAAGGTGGAAAGCGGCAGGGCCACATAAAACGGAACATGATTATCCTCTGCCGCGAGGGCCTTGAGATAGGTTCCGATTTTGTTGCAGGTGTCACCATTGCGCGTCACACGGTCTGCGCCAACAAGGCACAGATCCACCTGCCCCTGTTGCATCAGGAGCCCGCCCGCATTATCAGCAATCACGGTGTGGGGCACACCATGCTCCGAGAGTTCATAAGCTGTGAGTAAAGCGCCCTGATTACGGGGCCGTGTTTCATCCACCCACACATGGACAGGAAGGCCAGCATCATGCGCCATATAGATGGGCGCGGTGGCGGTGCCGTAATCCACCGTGGCCAGCCAACCGGCATTACAATGCGTCAGGATATTCACAGGACGGTCTGGATGTTTTTGATACGCAGAGCGAATAAGCGGCAAGCCATGCAGACCAATCATTTGATTGGTTTTCACATCATCATCACACAACTGGCCCGCCAGTGCATACACTGCAGACACACGCGCCTGTCCCTGCAAGGGCTCTGCAACTGCCCTGACCTGATCCAGCGCCCATTTCAGATTGATGGCAGTAGGCCGCGTTTCCAGCAGGTGGTTATACGCTTGCGCAAGGGTGGCATCCGAGGGATCGTCCCGCAAGGCCAGAGCCAGACCATATGCACCCGTCATGGCCAGAAGTGGCGCCCCCCGTGTCCACATCTCCCGTATAGCCGTGGCGGCATGCTCCAGTGTTTTCAACACCACAATGTCAAGCCGCCAGGGCAATTGGCGCTGGTCAAAAATATTTACAGACCACCCGTCATCGGACAGCCAGATAGAACGGTATGCCACACCGTTTATTTTCATTGCACAGCCTTTGTGACATCGGAGATTGTTTTAAAAGTCCCGCGGTGAATCAAAAGGGCGCGGGCAAAATCAAGTGCTCTGCGCTCACATGCGGCCCGCCTGTCTGCGTCTGAAATCGTCTCGAAATCTTCGACATGCGCAAGACCCAATATCCGGCGGATGATTTTACACCCCGCAAATCCGAGCGTATCTTCCCAGATTTTTTCCAGACGTCCTGCCATGGCGTGTTGCGCCAAAGCGGGTGTCTGTGTATAAAGCCGCGGATTGAGAATATCGCCGCCCGCATTGTTTTCCTCTCTGGCCTGCGCCAAAAAAAGAAATTCCACACAAAATGTTTCCCAGAGCATTGTGGTTTGATCCAGAATCCATTGCGCATAAGAAGCCCGTTTTCCCTGTGTGTTTTCAAGGCCCTCTTGTGCAAAATATGCCATCCACAGATTGGCCAGAAGCGCGCCAGTATCAAACCCCATCGGGCCATAAAACGCAAATTCCGGATCAATCACACGCGTATCATGCGGTGTCACCATGACAGACCCTGTGTGCAAGTCCCCGTGCAAAAGGGCTTCGGCATGGTTTTGAAAACGCCATTTCATCTCCTGAACCGCTCGTTTCAGCGCGGTATCTTGTTTAAACGCTGTCGCGAGATCATCCAGTTGCGGTGCGGTATGACAGTTCATCGGAGCATCAAAATAGGGTTCATCGAAAATCAGATCCTCACTGATTTTGCACAAGGCCGTATTGGCAAGAAAGGATCCGATCTTTTCTTTCTTCACGGCGGAAGGCAAATGAAAATCCGATGTATGATATAAGGTGCGCGCCAGAAATTTCCCAAGATGTTCTGCCATATGCGGGTAAGAAACACCCCGCACAAGCCCTTTGCGTAAAATGATATGCGGGGACAAACATTGCATGACAGTGAGCGCCATAGGGGCGTCATGTGCATAAATTTCCGGCACATACTCAGCCGCCCACCGTGTATGTTCCACAAGCGCCCTGTGCTCGAAATGCGCGCGGGAGAGCGGAAGAGGCCAGCTTTCACCGACAAGCCGGACATACGGCAAAGCCTGTTTTACCACGATAGAGGCTTGCGGGCCCTCCACGATAAACACCAGATTGAGATTCCCATCTCCAACCTCACGCGCCGTCCATTGGTTTGGACCGCCGCCCAGCCGCGCTGTCATGTCGGGGAATGCCGCGAGATACATCGGCACCGTATCGGGGGTCAGGGCGTAATATCCTGTAGACGTCATCCGTTTGACGTGTGGAGTGTTCATGCGGCATTCTCCTGTATTTTGATGTCTGCAAAATTCCGGACCATATTATAGAGCGGAAATGCCTGATCATCGCGACTGACAAGAAGCGTGCGCATGCCAGCAGAGAGCGCCGCATCAATCTCGCCGGTCTGATCCGAAAGAAACAAGATATCCTGTGCGGGGATCTTGAGTTGGGCCGCTATGGACTTGTAGGATTCCGTCTCCCGCTTTGGGCCGGTTGTCGTATCGAAATATCCCGAAAAAAGTGGTGTGAGATCCCCGTATGGGGTATGACGAAACAATAATTTTTGGGCTGGAACGGAGCCCGATGAATATACGTAAAGTAAAAGACCCCGATCGTGCCATTCTTGCAAGACCCGCACGGCATCCTCGTAGATATGCCCCTGAAAATCTCCAGCCTCGTAGCCGGTTTTCCAGATCATCCCCTGCAAAATTTTCAAGGGTGTGGCTTTACGGTCTTCCTCGCTCCAGCGTAGCAGAGTGGAAATAACGCCTTCAAGATCCAAATCCGGTTGACCCACAAACGCACGCACATCGTCCAGAATGCCGGAAAGATCGGTTTCATGCGCACGGACATAGGCCGCCATATGCACCCGCGCATAAGGGAACAACACATCCTTGACGAAGGACAGACTGCTGGTTGTCCCTTCGATATCCGTCAGAATAACCCTGATGCCTGCAAACGCAATCATTGTGCTTTATGCCTTTCCGGTTTTTCAAATTTTGGAAACAGTGTCGCAATAGCGCTCCCCGTAAAATGCGGCACCCAGCCTGCCATATTGTCGAAAAACCGGATAGCAGTGATATCGGGCTCCGGCCCCATATCAAACCAGTGTGTCACACCAGCGGGCACACCGATCAAATCGCCCCGTTCGCACAACGTCATGAAAACTTTCCCCTCGACACGCAGGTAAAATATGCCCGCTCCTTCGACGAAAAAACGCACCTCGTCCTCACTATGCGTATGCTCGCTCAGGAATTTGGTGCGTATAGCCAGCTTATCGGGCGTGGCGGCATTACAGCGCAAAATATCAACCGTCTGGTATCCCCCTTCAGCCTTGATCCGTGCGATATCAGAATCATAGGCTTCCAGCACAACGGCATCTGCGGCGTCTTGCGAAAAAACTTTTGACGCTGTCCAGCGCTCGAAACGCACCCCTATTTTCCGGAGCTCCTGTGTGATGATCGCGATATCGGCTGTGTCGAACACAGCGTCTCTCGGGTTGTCATCGGGATAGATCGTCAAATGGCTCATGCACAGGCTCCTGCTTTTATCTTTATACTCTCCATCTCACACACCATCAGGTATTCAAGAGCCTCTGCGATCCGCTCGGCTTCCGCCATATTCCGGCCCCAGACATAAAAACCGTGGTTGCGTATGAGATAGGCGGGAATGGCATTATCGATCCGCAATTCCAGCGCGTTTGTCAGCACGGTCATATCCTGGGAATTTTCCACAACGGGGATATGAAGTGTCGTATCGTGGGTTTTGATCTGCGGAAAGACTTTGAGCATCTCGTAGCCCGTCAGCACCAATGTTTCTTTCTGGTTATGACGGGTCAGCACGACACCGGAAACAGAATGCACATGCAAAATGGCATGGGCTTCAGGAAACATCCGGTATAGCTGGACATGAAGCGCCATTTCATCGGAAGGTTTTTTGGATTCCAGCGGCTGGCCCTGCGCATCCACCCGCATGATATCATCAGGTCCCAGACGGCCTTTGTGGGTACCGGAAACGGTGAGGGCAAGGGTCCCGTCTTCCAGACGCATCGAGTAATTGCCGCTGGTCGCAGGAGCCAGATTTTTTGAATCCAGAAAAATACCAGCGGCTACGATGCGGGACATGGCAGTTGCATAATCCACCGGCATCACACGCCTCCGGTTTTTCGGGAAGGCTGTGCGCCAAATCCCTCACGCAGGAGCCTCCCCGCCAGTTCCAGCGTTTCGGGTTTTTTACAGTAGCAAAAACGGATTTTTGTCCGTCCGTTGTTTTTGTCTTTGAAAAAACTACTGCCCGGGACAGTAGCCACGCCGATCTCCCTGATCATCCAGTGGGCAAAATCCACATCGTTGTCAAAGCCCCTGTCCCTCATAAGGCGGGTGGCATCGGTCATCATGTAATAAGCCCCTTGCGGCGCGTAAACCTCAAACCCGACTTCTGTCAGTATGGGTCGGAGCAGGTCCCGCTTGGAGGCATACAATATTCCAAGCTCCTCGTAATACCTGTCGGGAAAACCAAGCGCAACCGCTGCGCCTTCCTGCAAGGGAGCCGCCGCCCCGACCGTCAGAAAATCATGCACCTTGCGGATGGCGGCGGTGGCCTCGGGCGGGGCAATCAGCCAGCCAATCCGCCAGCCCGTCGCACTGTAGGTTTTGGACACGCCCGTGATAGTGACCGTCCGGTCCCGCATCCCCGCGATATCCGCCATGCGGATATGCGAACCGTTATACACGATATGCTCGTAAATTTCATCTATGATGGCAACAACATTCCATTTCTGGCACAGTCCGGCGATAAACTCCAGTTCGGCCCGTGTAAAAACTTTCCCTGTCGGGTTGCCCGGGTTGCAAAGAATAATCGCACGGGTCTTATTATTGAATGCCGATTCAAGGACCTGCGGATTGTAGTGCCACTCGGGCGCATACAACGGAACGAATCGCGGCACTGCGCCGGATAAAATCGCATCGGGGCCGTAATTTTCATAGAAGGGCTCAAAAATAATCACTTCGTCCCCCGGGTCTACCAGCGCCAGCATTGCCGCCATCATAGCCTCCGTCGTACCACAGGTAACCGTAATTTCACGCTCTGTATCGGGCCGCACACCATAATGACGCTCTGTCTTGTCCGCAATCGCCGTACGTAGATTTTTTGTCCCCCATGTAATGGCGTATTGATTGTGATCCTCGCGGATGGCACGGCACGCCGCTTCTTTCATCAATTCAGGTGCCGGAAAATCTGGAAACCCTTGCGCGAGGTTTGCCCCCACATGGTCCCCGCGTGCATGAAATACACGGGTCATCTCGCGAATGACGGATTCGGCAAACGAAGAGGCCTTTTGGGAAATATGAATAGTCAAGAGAATCCCCGCTTTGTTATAGAATGCAGATTTTCAAGCAATGATCCGTAGAATAGCGACCGAACAGATGTTTAGGCAACCTTTTTTTGGACTGTCCCTCACACGCCTGCTGTCGTGATGTCCTCCCATATTTCTTTTTCTTCCATGCTGTGCTAGAAACTGCCTATGATGCAACATGCGGAAACAAAAAAGGCCGATATCAGGCTGGACCCGAGTTGGCACGCCATGATCGGGGCGGAATTTTACAAACCCTATATGATTCGGCTCAAAGCGTTTTTGCAGGAACAAAAAGCCGCAGGGCGCGTGATATACCCGAAGGGTTCTGAAATCTTTAATGCGCTCAATACCACAGGGTTTAAGGCCGTGAAGGTCGTTATTTTAGGGCAGGACCCCTATCACGGAGCGGGGCAGGCCCATGGTCTGGCTTTTTCCGTACGGGCAGGCGTGCCCATCCCCCCGAGCCTTCAGAATATCTACAAGGAAATTCGTAATGACTTCGGCCCTTCGGTCCGGTCAGATGGTGATCTGACACATTGGGCCCAACAAGGGGTTTTATTGTTGAACGCAACCCTGACAGTTGAGCAGGCACAAGCAGGCTCGCACCAGAACAAAGGGTGGGAAGAGTTCACGGATTCCATTATCCGTACTGTCAGCGTGCATCACGATCATGTTGTATTTATGCTTTGGGGATCGTATGCCCAGAAAAAAGGAGCGTTCATCGAGCACGCAAAACATCTGGTCCTGCAGGCACCCCATCCTTCGCCCTTGTCAGCCCATCGGGGATTTTTGGGTTGCGGACATTTCAAAACGGCAAATGATTATCTGGTGAAACATGGAAAACCTGCCATAAACTGGTAACCCTTTTTTCTGACAGCCGTCCTTCCACAGACACTCTGCTATAACCCTTCCTGATCCAGCGCAATCATGTCTTTCCGGCTGAGTTTACCGATCATGGTTTTGGGAAGCGGCGTGGTGCGGAAAACGATTTGCCGTGGCATTTCAATCTTGGAGAGTTTCTCCGCCAGAAAATCCTTGAGCTCCTTTTCCGTCAGGACAATATCCTTCCGGAGTTTGATCCAGGCCTTGACGATTTCTCCCCTCTGTTCATCGGGCAAGCCAGCCACGATACATTCCTCGACCGCTGGATGCTGATAGATGGCGTCCTCGACATTGCGCGGATAGACATTGTACCCGTTTGTGATGATCATGTCCTTGATCCGGTCCACAATATAGATATACCCCCGCGCATCCATAATGGCGACATCCCCCGTGTGAAGACGCCTATCCCCTTCGGGCGTGACACGCAAGACATCAGCTGTTGCGGACGGGTTGTTCCAGTAGCCTTTCATCACTTGTGGGCCACGAATACACAACTCGCCCCGCTCCCCCAGCTTGCAGGGGGTGTGTTTGTCAGACGGATCGATGATCTCAATGATGGTCTGGGGCAAGGGCAAACCGATCGAGCCCGCGACATTTTCCCCCATCGGCGGGTTGACGGTCGCTACGGGAGAGGACTCCGTCAAACCATATCCTTCCATCACGACGCACCCTGTTTTTTTCTCGAACGCTTTTTTGACCTCGACGGGAAGCGGTGCACCACCTGAAATACAGAATCTGAGAGAAGATAAATCATAACGGGCCAGATCCGGATCATGATTGATCGCATTGAAAATAGCAGGCACGGCCGGCATATAATGAGGTTTCTTCCGCGCAATCAGCTTGAGCGTCTGCTTCAGGTCAAAACGCGGCTGGGTCACAATCTGCATGCCAGCCAGAACAGCCATATTCAGGGAAACTGTCATGGAAAAAACGTGGAAAAACGGCAAAACGGCCAGCATGATTTCCGGTGTCGGGGATCGTGGAAAATGACTGTAACACTGGGCCGCATTTACTGTAATATTGGCATGCGTGAGCATGGCACCCTTGGGTGTCCCTGTTGTCCCACCCGTATATTGCAATACAGCAATATCATTTTGCACATCAATTTGGACGGGTTGTACAATTCCATCGTTTTTGATCACGTGTTCAAACCGCAAAATATTTTGATTCCTTGGAATACGCGCCTTGTCGGCCCTCTTGAAGAGATTGAAAAAAATATTTTTGGGAAAAGGTAAAAACGTATCAAACCGCCCTACAATCATTTTTTGTAAGCCAGTTTTTTGCAACATCGGAATCACAGAACGGCACAAAATTTCCAGATCAAGCGTCACCATGATCTGGGTCTGGCTATCATTGATCTGGTGTTCTATTTCCGAAACGGCATAGAGCGGATTAAAATTGACAACGGTGCCCCCTGTTTTCAAAACGGCATAATACGCAATCAGGTACAAGGGGCAGTTGGGCAAAAACAAGCCCACATGAACCCCTTTCCCCACACCCAGCGCCTGAAGGCCTGCAGAAAAATGATTCACTTGATCGCATAATTCCTGCCAGGATAATTTTTTCCCCATAAAATCAAAGGCCGGCGCATCGGGAGTGGACTGCACAGTCTTATCCAAAGCAGTTGTGATGACAGCAGGCGCAAATACCGTGTCCCAGCGCGGCGTTTCGGGATAGCTGGAAATCCAAGGATAGAGAGAATCGGGTGAGGTCATGAAAAAACTCTTGTTGATATCTTTCTCCAGTATAAAACAAATTTTCTGGATTTTTTAGGAAATTTGTTGCAAAGTTACATTGGTTGTATTTCCACCTTCCTTCTGAGTCTCTCTTTCTCTTTGTCTTTTTAAGGAATTTTGCCTTGCAGTTCTTGCATAATGAACATCCTCCACAAGAGGACGAGAAGCCTGTTAAAATGCACTTGAAATGGTTCAATGGGACCAAAGGCTTCGGATTTTTAGTGCCCGATGGTCAGGGCTTTGATGCCTTTGTCCATATTACGACACTTCAGCAGGCGGGATTTCATGCACTGGGTGAAGGGGCAATTTTGATCTGCACCTTGTTTGACGGCCCCAAGGGAAAACAGGTCAAAGAGATTATCGAAGTACTGGATCAGGGGAGTGTAAACCTCATGCCTGAGACGGCGGCAGAAGATGGCACCTTCTCTCTGGGAGGGCTGGTCAAATGGTATAAGCAGGAAAAAGGCTTCGGGTTCATCATTCCCGATGACGGCATGAAGGATATTTTTGTCCATAAAACCCTTCTGGACAAGCTCGACATCGAAACGCTCGAAGCCGGACAGCGTGTCAAAGTGACGCTCAAGCTCGTGGACAAGGGCCGTGAAGCAGTGGACATTGTGATTATTCGCTAGGTTTTGTTTTCCATCCCTTTTATAGTATTTCTGGTTTTATTAAAATGGAGCAGACCGAACCGTGCGGACCCCTACAATTGCCTTTGAGTTTTTTCCCCCAAAAAACGATGAATTTTCCAAACATCTGTGGGACGCCGTCCCCAAACTGATCCGATATAATCCGCACTACATGACCGTGACCTATGGTGCAGGCGGCTCAACTAAGGATGGCACCCTTTCCGCATTGTCAAAAATGAAAAGCCTGAGCCCTATTCCTCTGGCCTCGCATCTCACGTTTCTTTCTACGCCCAAGGCCGATCTGGATCAGTATCTGGATACGCTTTGGGATATGGGTGTGCATCACATTGTCGCCTTGCGCGGGGATTTACCCAAGGGCACATCCTACAGCGATTTTACGGGTTCACACTATTATGATTACACATCCAATTTTATCACAGCCATCAAAGCCCGTCATCCTTTTGAAATTTCTGTCGGGGCCTATCCCGAAAAACACCCCGACGCACCGGACCTTGATTCGGACATTGCGGCTTTGAAACTCAAGTGTGATGCGGGCGCCACGCGAGCTATTACCCAATTCTTTTTCGACAATGACGTGTATTTTCGTTTTCTGGACAAGGCAGAGAAAGCGGGTATCAGGACACCCCTGTATCCGGGCCTTTTGCCGATTCATGATTTCAAGGGCATGTGCAATTTTGCCAAACGCTGTCAGGCCAGTGTGCCGGAATGGCTTCACGCCAAATTTGATCCGGTGCAGGACAATCACACAGAAGCGATGAAAATCGCTACGGATTTGTTAGTTGAACAAACGCGCACTTTAGCCGCGCAAGGAATCAAGCATATCCATTTTTATTCCATGAACAAAGACACGATCGTTTCCGATGCTGTTGAGGCTCTTGGATATTAACGATTGCAAAGCCTTTCTCATAAAGTTAATCTCTTTTTGTTTTTATATTTGATCTCTTACGATTTTTAAGGAGTTTACATTATGGTCCTCGCAACCAATCTCGGATTTCCCCGCATCGGCGATATGCGCCAACTCAAAAAAGCTGTTGAAAGCTACTGGAAGGGACAAAGCTCTCAGGCTGATTTAATCGCTGTAGGGAAAGAGATCCGCGCCCATAACTGGAAGCTTCAGCAAAAAGCAGGCATTGCTCATATTCCATCCAATGATTTTGCATTTTATGACCAGATTTTAAATATGACCTGCACATTGGGTCTGATTCCATCGCGCTATAAAAATATCGGTCCGGCTGATTCGCTTGAGACATATTTCGCAATGGCGCGCGGCGCGCAAAAAGACGGCGTGGATGTCACCGCCATGGAAATGACAAAATGGTACGATACGAACTATCACTACATCGTGCCCGAGTTTGAAGAAGGCATGAGCCCGAAACTCTCCGCCCAGATGATTTTCGAGCGCTACGAAGAAGCCAAAGCTTTGGGAATTCAAACCCGCCCCGTATTGATCGGGCCTGCGACTTATACTTTCTTGGGCAAGGCGCAATATGATGGCTTCAAGCACGTGGATTTCGTGCAAAAACTCATTCCGGTATACAATGAGATACTCGCGAAACTGGCAACTCTGGGCGCGGAATGGGTCCAGATTGACGAGCCTGTCTTCTCCCTTGATCTGTGTGAAATCGGGCAAGGTGTCATTAAAACAGCATATGAACAGCTCAAAAAACCGGCTGGCTTGAAAATCCTTGTGGCCACGTATTTTGAATCCTTGCGCGAAAATGCCGATCTGGCCTTTGGTCTGCCCGTGGACGGGATTCACATTGATCTGTGCCGGAACTCCGGACGGGCTAATACCACGGCAAACAATCCTGCCCGTGATGTCGATCAGGCGCTGGATAAAATCGGCTCCAAAGTCTTGTCGCTTGGTGTGGTCGATGGCCGGAACATCTGGAAAAACGATCTGTCCTTCTCTTTAGGCCTCATTGAAAGAGCGGTAGCCAAACTGGGTCAGGATAACGTATTTGTGGCGGGTTCCTGCTCTCTCTTGCATACACCGGTGGATCTCAATAGCGAGACAAAGCTGGATGCAGAACTCAAAGGCTGGATGGCGTATGCCACGCAAAAGCTGGACGAGATTGCCCTTTTGGCCAAAGGCGCTTCGCAGGGCCGTGATTCGATTGCTGGAGAACTCAAGGCCAGCGACTCTGCGCAAGCCTCCCGCAAGGCTTCCCCGCGCATCCACAGCACAGATGTTGCGGCGCGCATGAAGGCCATTACACCGGATATGAAGGCCCGTAAATCACCCTTTGCAACCCGTCAAAAGGTTCAGCATGCGGCGCTTAATCTGCCCTTGTATCCGACCACCTCGATTGGCTCTTTCCCGCAAACGGAAAATATCCGTAAGGCACGGGCCGATTTCAAGGCCGGCAAGATCAACGAAGCGGCCTATAAAACTGCCATGCAAAACGAGATCAAACTGGTAGTGGATTACCAGCACAAGGTTGATATTGATGTCCTCGTGCATGGTGAGCCAGAGCGGAACGACATGGTTGAATATTTTGGAGAACAGCTTTCGGGCTTTGCCTTCTCCCAATATGGCTGGGTTCAATCCTATGGCTCGCGGTGTGTGAAACCACCAATTATTTTCGGTGATGTGGCGCGTCCGAACCCGATGACGGTCGAATGGTCGAAATATGCCCAATCCCAAACGCAAAAAATCATGAAGGGCATGCTCACCGGCCCGATCACAATTTTGCAGTGGTCCTTTGTCCGTGATGATCAGCCCCGCAATGATACCGCCCGCCAAATTGCGCTAGCGATTCGGGATGAGGTTTCTGACCTTGAAAAGGCGGGCATCAAGATGATCCAGATCGATGAAGCCGCCTTCCGTGAAGGGCTCCCTTTGCGCCGTGCGGACTGGAAGGAGTATCTGGACAATGCGGTGGAAAATTTCCGCATCACGTCCTGCTGTGTCGAGGACACGACGCAGATCCACACCCATATGTGCTACTCCGAGTTCAATGACGTGATTGATTCGATCGGCGCGATGGATGCGGATGTGATCTCGATCGAGACATCACGCTCGCAGATGGAGCTCCTGAATGCGTTCGTGAATTACAAGTATCCGAACGAGATCGGGCCTGGCGTATACGATATCCACTCCCCCCGCGTGCCCACCACGCAGGAAATGGTGGATCTGCTGGACAAGGCCAAAAAGGTGCTGGATGAGCGTCAAATCTGGGTGAATCCGGATTGCGGCCTCAAAACCCGTGGCTGGAAGGAAGTCGAGCCGGCGCTTAAAAACATGGTCGAGGCCGCAAAACAAATGCGCGCCAAGGCTCAGGTGAAGGCGGCGTAACATTTATTTTCATCCCCTTAAAGGGATTCAAGAATTTTCTGGAACCGCCGGCCCGACAGGATCGGCGGTTTTTTTGTGTGGTCATATATCCCTTTATAAATCATGGAATAAAATCCTTAAACGTGTCTTCTTGCGTATAGGCTTTCGTTTCATCAAGCACACGATGTGTGTAATGCGCTTCACTAAACTTGTGTAGATCAGTATCATAAGCCTTTTCAAAGACTATAGAGAGATTTTTCACAGGTCGTGATGTCTCACAGTACTCACTGCTGGAAGTATTACGCACGACAGGTTGCGGCTGATCAGAACCTAAGTACGTGTGTAAAGCAAGTAAAGCCGCAAGTCCAGAAGCAAACCCCACAAAACCTGTAAGAGGCTTTACTTCGTATTCTTTTACATCTGTGAAGTCTATAGCTTTAGGCAATACTGCAAAACCTGCATTACCAGAAACGAATATAGAAGCAACAACACCTGATACCCCTAACACATTATGATGAGCGGGAAATGCGCTTAGTACATCAAGCCACAGCTGAGATGCAGTGCAAGAAATCCCGCCCCATATTGCACCAGGTACGATCGTGCCACAAAAAAAACCATTCTTGAATGACATGGCATGATTTTTGAGTGATTCTTCAAAGTCTTTCCATAATGAATACTTCTGCCTCGTGATTGTGTCGTGTTGAATGGATTTTTTTTTGCATAGGTCAGAAGAGTCCATTATTTGTCTTGTTTCTCTCTCAATTTTGTGACGAATGAGATATTCTATTTTTTGATAAAAACGATCCTCCTCATCAAACGGCAATCTTTCTCGTAGCCTATTTATATTTTCGTAAAGCGGTTTTACACCGAGCCTGTACTGAGCACCCTTTTCGAAAAAATATCTTCTCATAGAACTTTGGTCTAATGGTCTTTGATAAGCCTCCGTATCATAAGATGCCTGCTCAGCGACGGACTGGCATAACCTAACAGCGAGATTTATAGCACGATCCTGTTCCATCACCTGCTCAAATAAGTCCGCAAGTTCAAAAAATGCATGATGGAGTGATCTACTATCACAACCATTATCCAACCATTCGGCCATATTTGGATGTTCCTTTGCAAAGTGACGTGTCATACGATCTGGTTCTTGAAAGAGGATATTTGTGATTTTGTACGCCGTACAAATTGGCTCGTTATTAAAACTCTCTTTTATATTTGCCATACTTGCACTCCTGCCTTATGTTTAAAAAATCCACGAAACATTGCCATAAAATTTTAGAAATCAAAAATATCTGTCGGAAGTTTCTGACACTTTGTGATATAGTGCCAAAAACCTAGTATAAGAGGCATCATGCAAGAAATATTCGATACACTGGGGTTTAAGGAGGAAGAGGTTAAGGTTTATCTGGCATTGCTGAAAAATGGCTCTGCCAGTGCCAGCGATATTGCAAAAAAGGTCGCGCGTCCCCGCCCAACAGTTTACACGTATCTTGAAAGTCTGATCCAAGGGGGGTTAGTTAGCAAATCTCTGCGTAATGGCGTAAAGATCTTTGTCCCAGAACCCACAGAACGACTCCGATTTTTATACGACCGTAAAATAGAAGACCTCAAGCATAAGAAAAAACGACTTGAAACAGTCATCCCCGAGCTCGAAAAACACATCGGACTGAATTTAGCGCGTCCTCGTCTTCAATTTTTCGAAGGTCGCCATGAGGTTGAAAATGCGCATATGGATATGCTCTCCTATTCCAATATGGAGGTTCGCGTTTTTTGGTCGCATCAAGCGGCTCTCAACGCCATATCCGAGGAATTTTTTTGGTATTACAACAAAGAACGTATCAAAAAAAACTTATTCGTGAAAGGAATCTGGTCGCCCACACAAATCATCAATACAAAACGTTATCCCTTCATGAGCGTAGGCAAAGAAATGAAACGGGAAGTGCGTATTGCACCAGAAACGCTGTCTTTTTCTATGAGTTGCCGGATCTATGCCAATAAAGTGCTCTATTTTTCTTCAAACATCGAACAGTTTTGTTTTATCCTCGAAAGTGCAGAGTTTTCTGAAACTATAGCAAGTCAACATGAAACAATTTGGGACATTTCAACGCCTCATGAAGCCACAAAAATCTCTGAGTCCAAGCCGTTTTTGGATGATCTTGATAAAAAGTAAGGGGCTGGTAAATAGAGATTTATTGGCCTGTTTTTTTTGTGTATGACTTTGCATCCAAGAGAGAATCATTCTAAACAAGTCCTGTGAAATAGCCTATTATTGTGTTCCATAATTCAAGGAGTCTTCTGCGCATGTCTTACAAACCCGCCATCAGTGATCTGGAAAAAACAAATTCGCCTTTGCTCAAAGAACGTCATGTCTACAAACCGTTTCTGTACCCATGGTGCTATGAAGCGTGGTTAACCCAGCAACGCATTCACTGGCTCCCTGAGGAAGTGCCGATGGCCGAGGATATCCGCGACTGGAAAAAATCCCTGACGCCGGCGGAGAAAAACCTCCTGACCCAGATTTTTCGCTTTTTTACGCAAGCCGATGTCGAAGTCAATAACTGCTACATGAAGCACTACGCGCAAGTGTTCGGGCCGGTTGAGGTACAGATGATGCTCTCGGCCTTTTCCAACATTGAAACGGTGCATATCGCGGCCTATTCCCACTTGCTCGATACACTTGGCATGCCGGAGATCGAATATCAGGCCTTCATGAAATACAAGGAAATGAAGGACAAATACGATTACATGCAAACGGCTAACATGTCGTCCCGCAGAGATATCGCCAAAACGATTGCGCTGTTTTCCGGCTTTACGGAAGGGCTTCAGCTTTTCGCCTCTTTTGCGATTTTGATGAATTTCCCGCGCTTTAATAAAATGAAAGGCATGGGCCAGATTATTACATGGTCGGTGCGCGATGAAACGCTTCATTGCCTATCGATGATCAAGCTCTTTAACGCTTTTATTCAGGAAAATCAGGATATCTGGACGCCGGATCTTAAAGAAGAAATCACGGAATCATGCAAGCAGATTATCGGCTATGAGGATGCTTTTATTGATCTGGCCTTTGAAATGGGCGGGATCGAAGGGCTTACCCCTGCGGAGGTCAAACAATATATTCGCTATATCGGGGATCGTAGATTACAACAGCTTAACCTAGAGTCTGTGTTTGGTACGGATAAAAACCCCCTGCCGTGGATGGATGAAATGCTCAACGGGGCTGAGCACACGAACTTCTTTGAAAACCGCGCCACGGAATATTCTAAAGCCTCAACCCAAGGCTCTTGGGAGGCCGTGTTTGAAGAAGGCGCGTTTGGCGGCAATTACGGCAAGAAAAGAGCGTAAAAAAATGCCCGTCAGCCCTTTGGGAGGCGGGAGGCTTTTTCATCGTGGCCGGATACGCCCATCCGCGATTCCAGTATCGCCAGTACATCTTTAGGCGCTATATCATGGTGGGCCAGCAGGACCAGCCAGTGAAAGAGCAAATCGGCACTTTCCTGCCGAAACGCTTCGCGGGTCTTGCTGTTTTCAGGCTCTTGATCCAGCTTCAGTGCTTCATCAATTAACTCTTGGGCTTCTTCCAGAATTTTTTCTGCAATATGCAGTGTGCCCTTACTATACAGGCTTGCAACATAGGATTTTGTGCCATCCGCAGATTTTCGCGCCAGCAAAACCTCATGGAGCTTTTGTAAAACATCACCTTGCATGGTTATATCCTGACCGGAATGCCGGCATCTTGCATGGCACGTTTGGCTTGAGCGATGGTATAGGTTCCAAAATGAAAGATCGAGGCCGCCAGAACCGCCGAGGCATGGCCTTGCGTAACCCCTTCGACCAGATGTTGTAATGTGCCGACCCCGCCCGAAGCAATCACGGGGACAGGCACGGCATCGGCCACTGCGCGGGTCAGAGGCAAATTAAAACCCTGCTTTGTGCCGTCCCGATCCATAGAGGTCAACAAAATTTCTCCCGCGCCATATTCCGCCATTTTGACGGCCCATGCCACGGCGTCAATCCCTGTGCCTTTACGCCCACCATGGGTGAAGATTTCCCAGCCTTCCGAACCATCTTCCTTGGCTTTGGCATCAAGCGCCACCACAATACACTGACTGCCACATTTTTCAGACGCCTCGCGCATAAATTCTGGCCGAAACACGGCGGCCGAATTAATGGAAACCTTATCCGCACCGGCCTCCAGCAACGCGCGAATATCCTTCATTTCCCGCACACCCCCACCCACAGTCATAGGCATAAAGACCGTATCGGCCACATGGCGCACCATATCCAGCGTGGTCCCGCGATCATCCGATGTGGCGGTAATATCCAAAAAACAAATCTCGTCTGCGCCCTGCGCTTCATAGGCTTTGGCCTGTTCCACAGGATCACCCGCATCGATCAAATCCAGAAAATTTACGCCCTTGACCACGCGGCCATTATTCACATCCAGACACGGAATGATACGGGTTTTGAGCGTCATTTACGCGCCCTCATTGGCCAGCGCCAACGCTTCAAGCGGGTCGATGCTTTTATCGTAGAAGGCTCTGCCCACAATCACACCGTTCAGACCATGGGTTTTGACGGCATCCCTGACCATCCTCAAATCCTTCAATGTTCCAACCCCTCCCGACGCAATCACGGGGATAGAGCACACGTCTGCGAGCGCCTTTGTGGCCTCTATATTCACGCCCCTGCCTGTGCCATCCCGATCAATATCGGTATAGATGATCGCAGACACACCGGCATCCTCGAAATACCGCGCCAAATCGAGCGCCTGCATGTTCGAGGAATCCACCCAGCCCTCGACCATCACGACCCCGTCCAGCGCGTCAATGCCTACAGCAATCTGGCCCGGAAAATCGCGGCAGGCCTGTTTGACCAATTCCGGATCACGCACCGCGACCGTACCCAGAATGACACGACTGATGCCTTCTTCGACCCAGTGCCTGATCTGGGCATGCGTGCGTATGCCTCCACCCAGTTGTACAGGGACATCCACCGCCTTCAATATGTTTCTCACAGCACGATGATTTTCCGGCAGACCATGAACCGCCCCATCAAGATCCACCACATGAATCCATGAAAAACCGGAACGTACCCACGTTTGCGCCTGCGCGGACGGGTCATCGTTATAGACGGTATCCTGCGCCATATCGCCCTTGTACAAGCGCACGCACTGCCCGTTTTTCAAATCGATCGCAGGGTAAAGTATCATAGCAGGCAGATATAAAGAAGCTGGTATATAAACGCAAGACCGTGATCCATTTTTTTCATATGTTCCATTATTTTGTGCACTGCACGTCTACTTTTTGTATTCCGTGCACAAACAAGGTACACTCTTCCGAACTAAGCGTTTTAATCTGAATGGACGATAGACGGAGGCAGTGATGAGTGCGTGTACGACAGCATCCGGCGGGGTTTTTTTTATACCTCAAACGGTTTCCCGCAAAAAACAGTCTGTCTCTTACGCAGATTTTATTGCGGAAGAAAACCTCTCGCAAGAGTGTTTTGTCTTTGGAAAGCGCAAACCTCTCCTCTTGCCCGAGGAAGAGCTGGAAAGTAAAACCGCCTGATTTTTTCAAGAGCCTTGATCTTTTTGATAAGCCCCATTAAGAAGAGGCTATTCTTTTTACAAGCAGAAACGAGGCAAACATGGATCTTACAAAAATCACAACCGGAAAAGCTGTTCCTGACGAAGTCAATGTCCTGATCGAAAATCCGATGGGCGGCGCGCCTGTGAAATACGAACTCGACAAGGAAAGCGGTATCATGTTTGTCGATCGTTTTTTGCATACCGCTATGTTTTACCCGGGCAATTACGGTTTTATTCCACACACACTGTCCGGTGATGGAGATCCGGTCGATGTGCTGGTCGTGGGACGCTTGCCGGTCATGCCAGGCTGTGTCATGCGGGTGCGGCCTGTCGGGGTCATGCTCATGGAGGACGAGGCGGGAGTGGATGAAAAAATCATCGGTGTGCCTGTCACAAAACTGCATCCCTATCATGCCCATATTGAAAACTATACCGATCTGCCCGAGATCGAACGCGAAGTCATCGAGCATTTCTTCGAGCATTACAAGGATCTGGAAAAAGGGAAGTGGGTTAAAACCCAGCGCTGGGGCGATGCCAAGGAAGCCAAGGCCTTGATTTTAGAAGGCGTGGCACGAGCCAAGACAGAAAAGAAATAGACCTCTCTTTCTATGCTTGATGCCAGAACGGTTTATCAATGAGCGGTGTGGAAGCACTGGCGTCTTCCTGCGGTGTAATCAGTCCTGCACGATAGGCGTTGCGTCCCGCCGCAATCGCCTGCGCAAAAGCCCCCGCCATCCGCACAGGATCCAGCGCCTTGGCCACCGCCGTGTTCAACAACACCGCATCATATCCCATTTCCATGGCCTGGGCGGCCTGTGATGGCGCCCCCAGTCCCGCATCAACAACCAAAAAACGATCCGCAAAACGATCTCGCAATATCTTGAGGCCATAGGGGTTGTTCAAGCCTCGTCCTGTGCCAATGGGCGCGCCCCACGGCATCAGAACACAGCACCCCACCGCAACCAGCCGGTGGGCCAGAACCAGATCCTCTGTCATGTAAGGGAAGACATCAAATCCCCTTTTCACGAGCTGTTCTGCCGCATCCAGCAAACCAAACGGATTGGGCTGGAGCGTATAATCATCTCCAATGACTTCGAGTTTTATCCAAGGGGTCTGAAAGACTTCCCGCGCCATTTCCGCCGTTGTAACAGCCTCTTGCGCGGTGTGGCATCCCGCCGTATTGGGCAGAACAGGAATCTGAAAATTTTTGAGAATGTCCCAGAATTTTTGCCCCGTGCCCGCCGTACTTTCCCGTCGGAGCGAAACAGTAATTGCCCCAGGGCGGGCTGTTTCAATGGCTTTGTGTAAAATATCAGGCGAAGGATAGCCCGCCGTTCCCAAAAACAAACGGGATTGCAGTGTGCGACCCTGAATTTCAAAAACATCTGTCATCTTTACAGGTCTTTCCTTATCCGCCCTGCATGGGGGCTACGATTTCTATACTGTCCCCATCCTGCAAGAGGGTTTCTCCATATTGTGCTTTGGGCACAAAATCCCCGTTACGGGCGATGGCCACCAGCATGTCTGCATGTCCCGTCTGCGCCAAAAGCGCCAAAACACTCAAAGGAGCCTCAAACCGTTGTCCCCGACCATTCACACGTATGTTCATGCCGTTTGCCCTGCAAATAAGGAATGATATGTATGATGCCGCCCTGCCACCATATCAGCAACACAGCCCGCCATCACAGGGGAAAATAAAAATCCATGACGGAAAAGTCCGTTACAGGAAATGACCGTCCCTTTTCGGGTGATGCGGGGCAGATTATCAGGATAAGCCGGACGGACACCGGCCTGTAGCGCGAGAATTTCAGCCTCTGCGAAACTGGGATGCAAGGCATAAAGCGCGCTCAATAACTCCATGGCCGAGCGCACAGACACATGCGCGCCTTGCGTTTCAATTTGTGTTGCGCCAATCAGAAAAACATGATCCTGACGCGGTACAACAAACAACGGATAACGGGGATGCATGATCCGCATCGGACGGGGGCAGGACAGCGCAAAAAACGGATTTCTGACAAGAGCCACCTCCCCCTTGACCCCGCGCAAGGCTGTTTCTCCCGTAGCGCCTATCCCCCGACAATCCATCACATGATCAAACTGTCCTGTGAGCGCAGAAGGCTCTGCTGTCTCTGATATAAAACGGGCACCAGATTCCTTCAACCACCCCAGCATCAGGGGCAAAACCTTGGCGGGGTGCAAGTGCGCTTCCTGCGCAATAAAGAGCCCTTCTGCAAAACGATCCGCTAAAACCGGTTCCAGCGCTTTCATGGAGTGCCTCTGATTGAGGTCCGGCGGCAAATGCCGCGCAAAACGCTCCAGAATATAACGATCCTCAGGATGGGCCAGAATCAAACTGCCGTTTTGGTGAAAATCGGCCTCATGTTCAGAGCCTTTCAGGATTTCTGCCCAAAGCCGTATTCCCTCCAGCCCCACATCGGCCCACACCAGATCCATATGATCGATCTCGGTATAGGGCACCAGCATCCCGCCTGCAATAAAGCTGGCATTCTCCGCCGGAAAGCCCTTGGGATCATAGAGCGTAATAGCATGCCCTTGTTTTTGAAGCGTGTGCGCCACGCACAACCCCATGGCCCCCGCACCTAAAACGGCAATATTTTTTGAAGAATCAAATTGCGTGCTCATATGGCCCGTAAATTACGAGGCTCTCACAGTGGAGTCAATCAAGATACATCAAAAGTCAGGATCTACCCTAATATGCGCCGCTTCTGTTCAACAAAGCCGGAATTGTTTTGAAGAGGATCACGATATCCAGCCACAAGGACCAGTTCTTGACATACCAGCTCTCCAGCAAGACACGGCGCGCAAAGGTGACATTGTTCCGGCCATTGACCTGCCAATAACCGGTAATGCCAGGTGTAACGCTGTAATAGTCGGTAATATTTTTTCCGTAAGGAGAAACTTCATTGGCCAGAATAGGGCGCGGGCCGACGAGACTCATATCCCCTCTCAGCACATTCCACAACTGTGGCAGTTCATCCAGACTGGCTTTTCTGATAAATTGCGCGACCCTTCCAGTGACACGAGGATCATGCTGTAATTTGCGGTACTGTTCCCAATGGGCTTTTTCTTCCGGACGGCTCTTGAGATATGTCTCCAAAACATGGTCTGCATTGGGCGACATGGTCTGAAATTTCCAGCATTTGAATTCCTGCCCGTTACGGCCCAGACGCTTACCACCATAAAAAAGTGTCCTGTCCCGTGCTTCGAGTTTAAGCAACAGCATCAGGACCAGAAAAACAGGGGAAAAGAGCAAGAGCGCCACACCCGCCCCGACAATATCCATAGCGCGTTTAGCTGTCTTTTGAAGGGCTTTGCGCGAAGGATTTTCTGTCTGGCCTTCCAAGGGCTGTGTAATTCTGATCGGGGCTGGCAAAGCGCCGCCATTGAGTCTTGCAAAAAAATCACTGGCCGTCTGATTAAGAATGTTTTTTCCGAGCAAAGGGGTTTTTTGCGCTTGCGAAGCCTCCTGTTCATCAGTTTGAGCAGGACGACCCCATATATTTTTTGTATTCAACATCGCAGAACCTCAGAAAATTTTATCAAGCAGTATGAGCACATTACCGCAACGCAATAAACTATTATGATAATTCGGAACAGTATTAATCGATATCCATAGATTTGTCAAATTTTATTTGAAGAACGAGAGAAAAAATATCTTGAAAAAGAACAGCTCAAGGTGGAAAGCCGGACGTGACCCAAAAAACCATTTGTGGATGCTTCCTTTCGGACCTGACCGGATTCTGGACGATCCTTTGCCCACGCCGACTTTCCAAGCGAGGATATACCTTGCTCAAGCCGCTGAATCAAGCCTTTTATATCCGCTCTATATCCTCTGGGGGTTTACGCTCTCCCGCTTTGTCAAAAGCTTGTTCAAAGCGTGAATATACGCCCGGGCCGAAGCCACCAGTGTATCCGAATCGGCCCCCTGCCCGTTAAAAGTTTTGTCGTTTTCCAACAACCGCACACTGACTTCAGCTTGTGCGTCCGTCCCGCCCGTTACGGCGTGCACCTGATAGAGCAACAAACGGGCTTCCGGATGGGGAATGATAGCCCGAATCGCCTTGAAAATCGCATCCACAGGACCGTTGCCTTCAATTTTACTCTCCTGTTCCTGCCCCGCGATACTGAGCACCAGTTCGGCAATCTGTGGGCCTTTTGATCCCGCCTGCACCTGAAGCGAGACAAATTTAATGGTTTCGTGCTCGCGCACGGCCTCGTCTTCCACCAGCGCAATCAGATCATCTTCAAACACTTCTTTTTTCTTGTCTGCCAAGGCCTTGAAACGTACAAAAGCATCTTCCAGCGCATGATCCCCCAGTGTAAAACCCAGCTCTTCCAGCTTGTTCCGGAAAGCGTGACGGCCCGAATGTTTTGCCATCACCAGCTTGGACTCGTGAAGCCCAACCGATTCGGGGGTCATAATTTCGTAAGTCTGCGCGTGTTTGAGCATCCCGTCCTGATGAATCCCACTGGCATGGGCAAAAGCATTGGCACCCACAATGGCCTTGTTGGGTTGGACACTAAAGCCCGTAATGGTTGAAAGCGTACGAGATATTTTCGTAATTTTTGTTGTATCGACCCCGTGTGTATACGGCAGAAAATCAGGCCGTGTCCGGATCGCCATGACCAGTTCCTCCAGCGCGGCATTGCCCGCCCGCTCCCCGATCCCGTTGATAGTGCATTCCACCTGCCGCGCACCAGCCCGCACACCCGCCAGTGAATTGGCAACCGCCAGCCCCAGATCGTTATGACAGTGCGTTGAAATGATGGCCTGATCGATATTGGGGACCCGCGCAAAGAGCATGGCGATTTTTGAAAAATACTCTTCCGGTACGCTATAGCCCACAGTGTCAGGAATATTGATGGTGCGCGCCCCCGCCGTGATAGCGGTTTCCACAGCACGGCACAAAAAATCATCCTCGGTACGGGAGCCGTCCTCCGCGCTCCATTCCACATCATCAGTGAAACTGCGTGCGAAGGTCACGCTTTCGGCAATGGCCTCCAGCACAGTTTCGGGATCCATTTGCAATTTGTATTTCATATGCAACGGGCTGGTAGAGATAAACGTATGAATTCTACGGGATTGTGCAGGGGCTATCGCTTGGGCCGAAGCCTCGATATCGCTTTTCTTGGCGCGTGACAGCCCGCAGACGGTGGCATTTTTGACAATTTGTGCAATTTCGTGAACCGCTTCAAAATCCCCCACCGAGGCCACCGGAAAGCCCGCCTCGATCACATCCACACCCAGCTCGTCCAGCAGAACTGCCATTTTCAGCTTTTCTTCCAGATTCATCGCGCACCCGGGCGATTGCTCGCCATCGCGCAGGGTTGTATCAAAAATGACAATACGGTCTTTATAGTGTTTTACAGTATCAAAGGCTTGCGTCATCGCGGCTCCTCAAAAGTTATTTTCTAAAAGATATAAGGGAAAATTTAATGAGATCCCCTGAAGCGCAAGTGCAAAAAAGCACCTTATTCCCGCTCAGGGGACCATAAGGAGGAGAAGAGCGCGCAAGACTGTATCGTTTCTTCTAGCCATATCAACCGCTATATAAGCCGATTTTTCCCCTTTGTTGCAAGCTTTTTCAGGAGCCCTTCAAAAGAGGGGGCCAAAACGGATTTCACATTCCGGACGATTTCCTATATGATACCACTGTGGGGACATATAATTCTGTTTTAAATCAAAGTACTGTCTTGTTTTTATGCTTTTTGGCCTGTGGTGTGACGGGCCAGATCCCTTCCGCTGTGGCTCAAACCCTCCCGGGGTCTGCAGATCCCGCCCGTATCACGCCCCGTCTGGAACCGCCCGCACCAATGCCGGATCTCAAACCCCAGACACCGGAAAAAATGGTACGCCCCCCAACGCCAGCAGGGAGCGAACAACGCACGTTCTTTCTCAAGGATCTCCGGATCAACGGCATGACCGCCTACCCTGTGGAGGACGTTGCAAAATTGTACGAGCCATATCGCAATACCACCCTTTCGGTTTCAACATTGATTGATATTATGACCAAAATACAGGAAAAATATCTACAGGACAATTTTACCCTGACAACGGTTTTGATTCCCGATCAGGACCTGACGGACGGCATAGCTGAAATAACCGTTGTGGAAGGCTTTGTCTCCGATGTCGAAGTCCCTGAAACATTCAAAAACGATCCTTTCATAGCAGGAACCGTCGCGCAAATTCTGTCCATGCATCCGCTGAATACCAAAAAGCTGGAACAATTGCTTCTTGCCGCCAATGCCTTTCCCGATCTCAATGTCAGCGCTGTTCTGGCACAGCCTCGCGCAAATGCACAGGCTGGCGCTGTCCGGTTGATTTTGGAATGCACACCAAAGGATGTTGCCCCTTATAAACTCTCGCTGGACAATTATGGTTCGGCTTTCAGCGGCCCTTTTCAGGAAAATATCAGTGCCCATTTCTACAATGTCGGTCTGTCCCACAGCGATCTGGAAATCAGAGCCCTGCAAACAACCTCCCATCAGGAACAGCGCCATGGCACCGTGAGTTACACGGTGCCGGTTTTCGGGGCCTCGGGAACAAAAATTTCCCTGACAGGCGCCTTATCCCGTACAGAGCCAGGAGACAGTCTTGACATTCTGGATGTCAAAGGCCGGTCACAAAGCTTTTCAGCCGGACTTTCCTATCCCCTGATCCGGCAACGTTCACAGGTTCTGGCTGTGGATACCACGCTGGACATTAAAAATTCCAAAACCGCCCTTCTGGATGAAATTCTCTATGATGATCGCATCAGAACCGTACGGATCGGCGCCAGTTACAATGTTTCGGACTCCCTGTCCGGTGTAAACCTGTTTGACGTGCATGCCAGTCAGGGCCTGAACATTCTGGGTGCCAGAGAAACCGGCTCTTCCAACCTTTCCCGCACTTTCGGCGAATCCGGTTTTACAAAATTCACATTCGTTGCAGGGCGCCTCCAAAGCCTGCCCCGCAATTTCACATTCTACAGCACGCTCAACGGGCAATACAGTCTGGATCCCCTGCTCTCCTCGGAAGAATACGGCTTTGGCGGCGAAGACATGGGACGCGGGTATGACTCTTCTGAAATCCTCGGAGATCGGGGCCTTTCAGCCTCCATAGAGTTACGATATCAGCATGACACGACCTTGGGTACAACGCCCGTGTCCCTGCAACCCTACGGTTTCTACGATGTGGGAAAAATCTGGAATATTGACGGAGGAGAGACCACGAGCCTTTCTGCCGCGTCTGCAGGGATGGGATTGAAAGTAAATGTTATGGATCAATGGGCTATAAATTCCGCCCTTGCCTTTCCTCTCACAAAACCTACAGACAACCCACCGCCTTATACCAGTGCAGAGGGTCCCCGTGGCCTGATCTCCGTTTTGAAAACATTTTAATTTTTCATCAGAATGACAGAATGTTAAGGTTTTTTTAAGAAAGTCCCTCTACACTCGTTACACTTCGTATTTTACCTTTTTCTTCATTAAATTCATGTATACTTGTATAAAGTAGGATCTGGCGCTTCCGAGTGGTTTTGAAACCGTTCAAGGATTATAACATCTGATGTTACACAAACCGTTCTTCTTGCAAAGCCTCCTTTACACCAGTGCTTTGTACGCGCTTGGCACATGCTGTCCGCTCCCTGTTGCGCAGGCGGCCCCGCAAAATGGTCAGGTTCTGGGTGGCACAGCACAAATTTCCTCTTCGGGAGAGACCACAACCATCCAGCAATCTTCTGATCGCGCCCTTATTCGCTGGGACAGCTTTGATGTAGAAGCCCATGAACACATTAATTTTGTCCAGCCCTCTGCGCAATCCATTACTGTCAACCGGATCATGGACAACAAGGCCTCGAATATCAACGGGCGGCTGAGTGCAAATGGCAATGTCATTCTTGTGAACCCCAACGGCGTTGTGTTTGGGGCCTCTTCCCGTGTGGATGTGGGAGGGCTGGTTGCCACCAGCAGTGATCTGGAAGACGACAACGTCTTCATGAATGGCGGCCCCGTGCGCTTCACAAAATCAGGCAAGGCCGATGCCAAAATCATCAATCATGGCACCCTCAAAGTACGGGATGCGGGTCTGGTGGGACTGGTCGCACCGCATGTGGAAAATAACGGCCTGATACAGGCCCGATTGGGGACAGTGCATCTGGCCGCCGGAGATCTGCATACAATTGATCTAGCCGGAGACGGGCTCATTAAACTAGAAGTCTCTCCGGAAACCCTCTCTCTTTCGGCAAAAAATACCGGCACAATACAAGCCGATGGCGGAGAAATCCTTGTCTCTGCCGCACAAGCCCGTCATCTGGTCGAAGCGCTCGTCACAAATACAGGCCACCTGCAGGCCCATACCGTTAAAGAGGCAGATCACACCGTGCACGAAGGGCGCGTGACCCTTTCAACACGGGATTCCCGCCGCCCCGCCGAAACGGGACACGGCCATGTTCTCAACACCGGCGTGATACAGGCCAATGGGGAAGCCGAAGGGCTGAACGGCGGACACGTCACCCTTTTGTCAGACGAGATAACCCTTGAAAACGGCACACAAATTGAAGCCCACGGGATGAAAAATGGTGGACACATTCAAGTGGGAGGGGCGTATCAGGGCGGTGACACACTCCCTCCCGCACATCATGTCCATATCGCAGAACAGGCCATTGTCAACGCCGACAGCAAAAAACAGGGGCAGGGGGGCTCTATCATCTTCTGGTCACAAGACAGCACCCGCTTTTATGGACAAGCCTCGGCAAGAGGCGGCGCCGAGGGCGGTGACGGCGGCCTGATCGAAATTTCCGGCAAAAAATATCTCGATTTTGACGGTACGGTGGATTTGCGATCTCTCAACGGTCAAAACGGAACGCTCCTTCTGGATCCCACAAACATCACAATCTCCTCCGCCGCAGATTTGAACAACACCGGCGCCTCGCCGTTTAGTCCGACAGCAGATGATGTGAGTTCGGTGATCAACGTGACAACCCTCCAAAATGCACTGGCGGCCGGCAACGTGATTGTACAGACCCGCGCAACGGGTTCGCAGGCCGGCGATATCACGGTCAGTAACGCGATTACATGGGCCAGCGGAAACCTTCTGACACTGGACGCCCATAACAATATCGTTGTTTCATCTGGCGCCACTATCACGGGCGCGAACCTCACCCTGATTGCGGGTAATGATGTCCAGTTGAGTGCCAATCTCACAGGAACGGGCACTGTCACGCTCAAACCCGGGGCGGATAATATTTCCGTAGGGCTGGGGAACAGTGCCACGGGAACCTTTACCCTGACAACCACAGAAATCTCGAAACTCGTCAATGGCTGGTCCAGCATCGTGATTGGTCGCGACTCCGCCACCGCCGCCACAGATATTCAGACCACCTCATGGAATGATGCCTTGACAGTCCAATCAGGGACGGGCGCCATCGGTGTAAACGGGATCATCACCATGAACGCAGGCAACAACCTGACCTTGAAAGGGGACGGGGATCTCGCGCTCAATCTTGCAAACGCCCTGACTGGCACAGGGGACCTGACTATTTCCCAATCCAGTGTCAACACTACTCTGGGGTTAGGCAATGCCCAAGCAGGGACCCTCAATCTCGACACCACAGAGATTGGCAGAATCAAGGATGGCTGGTCCAGCATCACAATCGGTCGCACAGATGGTGGGGGGGTCATGAATGTGGACGCCCTGACATGGACCGATGCCCTGTCCCTCCAGACAGGGAACGGCACCATGAATATCAACGGCACCCAGACAATGGCAGGCAACGCGCTTACCCTGAAAAGTGATGGCGATATTGCCCTGACGGGCAACCTGACCGGTACGGGAACACTTACCATCCAGTCTGCGACAACAGCGGGTACTATAGCTCTGGGGGATGCTCAAACAGGCGCTCTGAATCTGGATGCCACAGAATTGGGCAGAATTACGGATGGCTGGACGAATCTTGTTTTCGGACGAACAGATGGTACGGGTACGATCAATATCGGCGCCATGACATGGAATGATCTGGTGACATTCCAATCGGGCACAGGTGTCATTGCAGTAAACGGCACGCAAAATATGGGATTGAATAATCTGACGATCACGACAGATGGAAACCCTTTCATAAATGCCGCCCTTGTTGGAACGGATACTTTCACACTCAATCAGGCTTCCGTTGGCACAAGCATGGCAATAGGAACAGGCGAGACAGGCACCGTGCTGTTTGATTCTACGGAGATCGGTATGATCACCAATGGCTGGACGGATCTTATTTTCGGGCGAACGGATGGAACAGGGACCATGAATGTCGGCGCAACAAGCTGGCTGGACCGTCTCACGCTCCAGAGCGGAACGGGACAAATTTCAATCAATGGTGATCTCAATACCACCAGCTCCCTGACCTTTTCAACAGATGCCGATCTGGCCCTCAATGCCGATTTGATCACCTCGGCTAGCAACACCACGTTGACTATTCAACCGGAATCCAGTGCCACGATCGGAATCGGGACAGGGCAGACGGGGACGCTCTCCCTCACCGATACAAAATTGAGCCACATCACCAGTAGCTGGAATAGCGTCATCTTCGGTGCAACAAGTGGCACAGGGACCATGAATGTCGGGGCCCACACATGGAATAACGATACGACCCTGCGCACAAGTTCCGGTGCCCTGAACATCAACGGAAATCAAAATACAGGCGCCAACAATCTCACAATCAACACCAATACGGATTTATCCCTTGGTGTGAACCTCATCGGAACAGGCACCCTGACCTTTGCCGGTGCCACAAATTCAACCACAATTGGCGTTGGAACGGGACAGGCAGGGACCTTGTCGATCAACGACACCGATCTGGGCTTTATCACTGACGGATGGAACAGCGTTGTGTTTGGTAACACCAATACAACGGGCACGATGAATATCGGGGCCCACACATGGAATGATTCTGTGACATTCCGCACAAATTCCGGGACTTTGAATATCAACGGGGCACAAAATGTTGGCAGTAATAATCTCTCGATTTTGACAAGCACCAATCTGGCGCTTGGGATCAATCTCATCGGGACAGGCACTCTGACCATTTCGGGCAACACAAATGCCACAACCGTTGGAATCGGAACAGGGCAAACGGGGACCTTGTCTCTCACAGACGCAGAACTGGCTTTTATCAATGATGGCTGGAGTAACCTTGTTTTTGGTACAACTTCTGCAACAGGGGCTTTGAACGCAGGGGCCTATACGTGGCTGGACAATGTCGAGTTCAGAACAGCCGCAGGCGCTATGAACATCAATGGCGCACAAAATACAGGCACCAATAACCTGACTCTGAAAACAAATTCCAATCTCGCTATCGGGGCGGCTCTGACAGGCACAGGTCTTTTGAGCATTCTCGGGGCTTCCACTGGAACAAATCTTGCTATAGGGACAGGAGAGACAGGTACCTTGGCGCTCACCAATACAGAACTGGATTTTCTGACTAATGGCTGGAGTGCCATCACCTTTGGTGCAACCAACGCAACAGGGACTATGAATGTCGGGGCCCGCACATGGAATGATTCCGTAGTATTCCGCACAGGAAACGGGCTGATCACCGTGAATGGTGCCCAGAACACAGGGGCCAATGACCTGTCCTTTAAAACCAATTCCGCCTTCACAATCAATGCGGCCTTGACAGGGACGGGCATCCTCACCATTGAACAATCGGGCGCTGTCTCCATAGGCGTTGGGACTGGACAAACAGGCACCCTCGCCCTGAGTGATGCAGAATTGGGCCTGATGACAGATGGGTGGAGCAATATTGTCATAGGTTCCTCTACAACAGGGAATGCACTCAATGTCGCGGCCCGGACCTGGAATGATCCTCTGACGCTTCGTACAGGCTCTGGCGTTCTGACGATCAACGGGATCCAGACCATGGGGGCCAATAATCTGACAATCCAGACCGATTCGGCCCTGACAATCAACGCCGCACTCACCGGCACGGGCATCCTGACCATTGCCCCCTCGGCGGCCGCCACAACCTTTGCGGTGGGAACCGGACAAACAGGAACCCTTGCCCTCAGCGACACAGAACTGAGCCGTTTCACAGATGGGTGGAGCAGTATTGTTCTGGGCCGGACAGATGGGGCGGGAGTCATGAATGTTGCGGCCCACACATGGAGCGATCCCCTCACCCTGCAAACAGGCGCAGGGGTTCTAAACGTTAACGGGATCCAGACCATGGGGGCCAATAATCTAACATTCAAGACGGATTCCGATATCAATATCGGCGCAAATCTCACAGGAACGGGCACCCTGATCCTGACAACAAGCGCACCTGCCACAAGCATCGGCGTAGGAGATTCCCAGACAGGGACCTTTGCCCTTTCCAATACAGAACTCGGCAGACTGGTGGACGGGTGGTCTCTCGTACAAATCGGTGATACCGGTATTGCAGGGAACATTGCCATCGGCACCAACACATGGGTCAATCCCATGCATTTCATCACAGCTGGAAATGTAACCCTGAACGGCGTGCAAACTTCAACGGAAACTTCCGGCACCTCTTTGGTTTTTGCTTCCACGAGTGGCGCTTTTATCAACAATGCAGGGGCCAGTGCCATTGATCCCGGCGGGGGGCGCTCCCTCGTCTACTCCGTGAATGAAACGCTTGACACGCTGGGCGGCCTTGCAAGACCGACCATCCTGACCAATACCCCGTACAATACCTACCAGCCCGCTTCCGTTGTCGAAGCCGGAAACGTATATCTCTATGCCGGAACAAAAATCCTGAATCTTCAGATCGACAATAAAAACAAAGCGTATGGCGATAGCACGCCTGCTTTGACCTATACCTATCTCAGCGGTCTGCAAAACGGGAATACTCTCGGAGACGCTATCACAGGCTATACCCTGACAGCCGCAGGTTCAAGTGTACTGGATAACGTGGGCACCACCCACACGATCACAGGAAGCTTCAGCACAGCCTTGGGCTATACTGTCAATCTGATCACAGGGACCTTGAGTGTTGTGAAAGCCACCCTGACCATCACAGGCGACTCCGATACGCGGGAATATGGTGATACCAATCCAGCCCTCAATTTGACATATGCAGGCTTTAGAAACGGCGAAGACAGTACAGTCATCGACACACTGGCCAGTGCCTCAACAGCCGCCACCCTCACGTCCGCTGTTGGAAGCTACGCCATCACAGGCGCCGGCGCGCTCGATGACAATTACGCCTTTACCTATGTCGATGGCGCCCTGTCTGTGACAAAAGCCACGCTCACCGCCACCGCCGACAACAAATCCCGTGAATACGGGCTGGCTAACCCTGCCTTCACCACCAGCTACACCGGCTTCAAAAACGGCGAGACCAGCGCCGTCATCGACACACTGGCCAGCGCTTCAACAGCCGCCACCCTCACGTCCGCTGTTGGAAGCTACGCCATCACAGGCGCCG
>CAYGDY010000003.1:131552-174990 GCA_964348795.1 uncultured Pseudobdellovibrionaceae bacterium
GCGCGCTCGATGACAATTACGCCTTTACCTATGTCGATGGCGCTTTGACAATTACAGCGGCCTCTTCTTCACCATCCCCGCCCGCCACCACGATAAACAGTGGAATTCTGGCTACTTTGCCAACCAGTCAAATCAATGCCATCCTGCAAACAACACAACAGCCCATTGAAAGAATGGAAGAACATCCGTTCGTAACACAGTCCTTCTCTGTTTCTGAACTGGAGCAGAATGCCCCATTGCAGGGTGGGACCATCATTGTCATAGACGATTCAGATCTCGACAAAGGCAAAGACAGTGAAGAAGAAACATCCAGAAATAAAAAACCGTTCCTGATTGCTATTACCTCTCAGTTGAAAGAACGGTTCGGGAATTTCCTCAAATAAAACGGACCCGTGTCTGACCACGGGTCCGTAAGGGTTGTGTTTTTGTGTGTCTGTGTTGTGAAGCCTTACAGGGTAGTATTTTCACCTTTATGTTGCGGGGGCTGTGAAAACACCGTCTCTTGTAGGGCCCTTCTTACAAGGGTTTAAGTTTTTTGAACACATCCTGTAATATAGAACCATGTTCATCCGACTTTTTCGTTAATGGTACCGGATGGTCTCTCCTTCCGTTTGTGTTCTGAAGGCATATTGCCCCAGATTTTTCGGAATATTGAGGTGGAGTTCTTCTCCGGTTCCAGTATGTGGTACGGATTGCGCCTGAATCTGATGGGCCAGCACGTTCATCTGTGTGGTCATCTGGGTCAGGAGGTTTTCCGCGTGGGAAACCAAAGCCTCCGCCTTTCCGGTGCTGAGTGTCGTATCCGCATGGGGTGGGGACTCCTGTGTTTCGACGATCTCAACTTTTTGTTCCAGCTGGTGCAGAGCATCACTGAAGAATCCGGCTTGCCGGTCCACGATATCGATTTTCTGCTCCAGCTTGGAGAGGGAAGACGTAAAGGCGCTGGCTTGTTCTCCGACGTTCTGGACCTTGGCATCCAGCTTTGTGATGGAATCACTAAAGCGGGAGGTTTGCTGGTCCACAACCTCGACTTTCTGTTCGAGTTTGTGGATGGCATCGCTGAAAAACCCGCTTTGTTTGCGGATAATCTCGAAACCATTCCTGAGGCGCTCGAACCCCGCCCCCAGTACAAGACTGGTCCCGACGGCCGCAACAGCGGAAAAAACCGCCATCATTAACGAAACAGCCACAATCGTTTCGACATTCAATGTCATTGTACACTCATTCCTTTCTTTTTTAGTTGTTTAAAGGTCTTCAAGACGTCCGGTTGAACAAGGGGGGCGTTTGCCGGTGCCCGTCTCTCTAACTTTTTGGTCTGTCCCCGTGCCTTCTAAAGAACAAGGGAAAACCTGTTGCGTGACCTTTCGAATCACCGTGCCATTCTGTGCTATACAAAGGGCTACAATTATTATGTTAAACAATAAGATTTAAAAAGTGTTTATCTTTCAATAAGATGAAAATAAAACCTGTGTAGAGTTTGAATTATTTTTTACATAAATTTATATTAGAGCCCACACGTCCAGACAAAGCCTTGCTTGAGGATTTTTCTGGTTTTCAGAGCAGGACAATATAGTATATATTCCAAGGAAGTTTTCGTTTCCGATATTCTGTCTGGAAGTGTTTTGCCTGACTCTCGTTATACAGCCACAAGGTCCTTCGTAAAACCATGTCTCGTTCATTAAAGAAAATCGCGGTATTTTTCGGGGGACGTTCCCCCGAGCATGATGTCAGCATCGTCACAGGCCTTCAAATCTTGCATGCTATAGATTCCAGCCGTTACGAAGCGTTTCCGGTCTATGTCACACCCGAGGGGATCTGGTTGGTGGGAGACGTCCTGCGTCAGCGCGGCAACTATTTTCTGAGGCCCGAGCACAAAGCACAAACACGGGCTGTACGACTTGATCTCCAGCCTGCCCAGGGCGGACGGCTCTGGCCCGAAAAAAAAAGCCTGTTTGGAAAGGGGGAACCGCTATATTTCGATATCGCCCTGCCCTGTTTTCACGGGCTGTATGGCGAGGACGGAAATTTTCAAGGAATCATGGAATTTGCAGGCATTCCCTACGCAGGAATGCGCACTCTCGCGGCGTCCGTGTTGATGGACAAGGCCGCAACGAAGAAAATTCTGGAGGCGATCGGTGTGCCGGTTTTGCCCTACGCCGTGATCCACCGCCCCGATACAGGGTATATGATCCCCGAGGAAATCTTAAAAACCCTGATGGGACCTGTCACGTTCCCATGCATTGTCAAGCCGTGTCATCTGGGGAGTTCGATCGGCGTGGCCAAGGCCCATACACTGGCTGAATTGCGCGCCTGCCTGCCCGCAATATTCCAGTATGATGACTCCGCTATCATAGAGCCCTTTGTGGAACATCTGGTCGAATACAATATCGCGGTCACAAAGGCCTTTGGAGAAACCAGAACCTCTGCAATCGAACGGCCCAAAGGCACGGACGAATTGCTGGATTTCAAACAGAAATATCTCTCTGGCGGAGGCACAAAATCCAACCAGAAGGGGGGGTCCAAAACATCGGCACCGCCGAGCGAGGGAATGCTTTCCCTGACGCGGGAAATTCATCCGAATCTAGACCCTGCGATGGAGCGCAATATACGGGACTGGGCCATACGAATGTTTACCGCCCTGAACGGGACAGGGGCCCCGCGCATTGATTTTATCGGCAATCGAGAAACCGGCGATATCTGGTTGAACGAAGTCAACCCGTGGCCTGGCTCGATTGGCTATTTTTTGTGGGAAGCGGCCAAACCGTCCGTACTGTTTACGGAATTTTTAAATGCACTGTTGGATGAGGCTCTGCTGTGCCATCGGGGACGGGCCCTGCCCAAGGACCCCGTGCCCGTGGATGCCCGCTTGTTTGAGAGGCGGAGTGTATGACGCGTTCAAACGGCACCCGCAAGAGCATCATGAACAAACGCCGCCGTGGTTTTCTGGCGTTCTTTTTGCCGTGGCTTCGCCGGTTTGGAGTTGTGCTGGGTCTGGCCATTGCGCTCGCATGGGGGGGCTCGTGGCTCTATTGGAATGGAACAATGGGCCGCACAAAGGACTGGGTAGACAACCAGATTCTGGCGATGACCGCCGATATAGGGTTCAAGGTTAAAAATATTCTGGTCGAAGGCCGCGCCTATACCGATCCACAGATTCTGCGGGCAATCGTGAATGTGGAAAAAGGTGATCCGCTTTTCTCCTTTGATCCGCAAGCCGCACAAGCATTGATCATGCGTGTGGGCTGGGTGGATTCTGTACGGGTCGAGAGACGCTGGCCCGATACAATTTATATCGGTCTGCGGGAACGCGTGCCCCTGGCGCTGTGGCAAACTGATAAATCTCTCAAACTGATTGATGTCAACGGGCAGGTGATCGAGACCAACCATCTGGAGCGTTTCAGCAATTTGAAAATTCTGGTAGGGCCCGATGCCCCCGCCCATGCCGCCGCCTTGCTGGGCGATATAGAAGCCCAGCCTGTGTTATCGGAGCGGGTGGAATTCGCCCGACGTCTGGGCGAACGCCGCTGGGACTTGGTCCTGAAGGACGGCTTGATCATCAAACTGCCAGAAACAGACGTGGGTCTCGCACTTCAGGAAATCGTGAAAGCCCAGAAAGAAAATTCTATTCTGGAAAAAAAAATTGTGAGTCTGGATGTGCGGGAAGCGGGCCGCCTGATCATACAGGCCAAAATGGGAGAAGCACAAGAGTATAAAGCCTCTTTGACAGTGAGTGGCAAGACCGGAAACAATATCTGAGTGACAAGCGTAGAATGGGTGTGATGAAGCAGAAACAAAAATATAAACCCAAAGGCTCGCTCTTGGCGGCGCTGGATATCGGAAGCAGTAAGGTTGCCTGTTTCATCGGACGCGTGGCCGATGACGAAGGCACGTTCGAGATTCTGGGAGTCGGCCACCATGCCGCCCGCGGAATCAAAAGCGGCACAATCGTTGATCTGGATCAGGCTGAAACGGTGATCCGCCAGACCGTGCATGCGGCAGAAAATATGGCGGCTACCGTGATGAAACACTATCCCTTGCGGGAGGTTGTTGTGAATCTGCCCGGGGTGCATGCCGTATCCTACGCGCACAGAGCTGATGTACAGGTCGCAGGGCACGAAATCACGGACAATGATGTGCGTCGGGCGCTGGCCAAAGCGCAGGAACAGGTTTTGCGCGAAGGCAACGAGGAAAGCGAGCTGATCCATACAATCCCAAGGGGGTTTCGGATTGACGGGCACGAAGGAATCCGCGAACCACGCGGCATGTACGGCCAGTCGCTGGGCGTGGATATCCATATGGTGACAGGGGATGTGGGGGCCCTGCGGAACATGGCCACCGCCATCGGGCGTTCGCATCTGGATATTTCGGCGCTCTGTGTGTCGGCTTATGCGGCAGGGTTGTCCTGTCTGGTGGAAGATGAAATGGATCTGGGCTGTACCGTGATTGATATCGGCGGCGGCGTGACGTCCTTTGCCGTGTTTCAGGGCAAGATGATGATCTATAGCGATGCCATTCCAGTAGGCGGCCAGCACATTACCAGCGATATCGCCAAATGCCTGACAACCCCCCTGCAAGATGCCGAGCGGCTGAAGGCCTTGTACGGGAGCGCCATGGCCTCGCATCTGGATGAATCCGAGCTGATCGATGTGCCGCGCGTGGGGGAGGTCGAGCACCACGAACCCAATCATGTGCCACGTTCCTTGCTGGTGGGGATCATCCAGCCGCGCGTGGAGGAGATTTTCGAGATGGTCAATGGTCGCCTGCGAGATAGCGGTCTGGGCTCTGTCATCGGGCGGCGCGTGGTACTGACGGGGGGCTCCAGCCAGATTGCAGGCCTGCGGGATCTTGCAGGGCATGTGCTGGATAAACAGGTACGGCTCGGACGGCCCATCCGCCTGACAGGGCTCCCCGATGCGGTCAGTGGCCCCGCCTTTGCCACCACAGCAGGGTTACTGACCTATATTTCCGAACGGGGGGATGAAATGCCCGCCGAGATTATGGCGCAAGCCGAAGGCGGCAGTGTCTGGGAACGGGTCAAATTCTGGATGCAAGAGAATTGGTAGGGCACGGACCAGAGAGATTTTCTGGGTACCCTCTTGTTTCATGGGATGCGCGGGCGACCTTAATACAACTCGCCGACCTTAATCAGGGGAACCTTGTATCCCAAGGGCTCCAGACCCGGAAACAGGGTAAAGATGATCACGTTCGGGCTCCGCTCGACCGAAACAGACATGTTTTCTGGCACTTCGCACTCCATCAAATGCTCGTCCTGATCCGGATTGCGGTAAATGAGCTGGAACAGGCGTTGCTCGCGGTAATACTCCACCCGCCGCACAATATCGGGCAGGGGTCTATCGCTCACCAGCGTGACCCGCCCGTCATTCAAAATGGCCAGTTCAATGTTCATGTTTTCAGGCCCTTGGTGGTGTTATGGAGGCCAAAAGGAAATTCTGTGGTGGCCAAAGTCGTGTCCGGTGTCGCTTGCTGGGAAAATTTGACTTTCAGGAGGTCATCGGGCGCTTTGGAGCCCAATCTCATTTCAAGCTCTTTTTGCGCAAGACCCACGGGTGTTTCATCAAGCGCAAGATGTCCTGATTTTACAGAATCATGCATCGTCTTAGGGAGAAGAATGGCGCGTTCCTCGTCTTTAGGTGGAAATCCGCGATACAAAGCGGCCAGCTCAAATTTATTCAGGGCCTGATCGCCCAAAGCCTCGGCCTGTGCTTGCCACACCACCGCATACTCTGGATTGCCGCTCTTTTGATCCTGTTCGCTCTGTGTACCCATATCCCTGACTTTTTTCTGTTATTTTTATATAATCATACGGGGAAATCCTTAAAGAATTCCTTACAAAACGCCTCCTTTTAAAAGAAATCGGGAAAATATGCTGGACCAGCCCCCCGCAAAGATTATACCATCATGCGGTAAAACCCTCCTTTTAAGACCGGATCCATGATTCCCATTCTTCTTTCCGGCGGGACGGGGAGCCGCCTGTGGCCCCTGTCCCGCGCTTTGTATCCCAAGCAATTTCTACCGCTTCACTCGGATCACACCTTGTTTCAGGACACGCTCTTGCGGCTCCGGCAGATGACAAACCACATCCTTTTTACTGAGCCTCTTGTAGTATGCCACGAGGATCATCGCTTTATCGCCGCAGAATCCTTAAGAATCATCGGAGAGAAGGCCCAAGCCATCCTGCTGGAACCCTGCGGGCGCAATACCGCGCCTGCCATTGCCGTTTCCGCGCTCATGGCACTTAAAACGCAGGATGATCCAGTTTTACTGGTTCTGCCAGCTGATCACATCATTTCGGATATCGAATCCTTTGAAGCCGCCTTGATAAAAGCCCAAAGGCTCGCACAAAACGGGGCCCTTGTGACTTTCGGGATTCCCCCGACCATCCCCCATACAGGCTATGGCTATATCAAATGTGGCGCGCCGATCGGGGATCAGGCCTATACCATCGCCGCTTTCAAGGAAAAACCGGACAAAGCCTCAGCGGAATCTTTCCTCAAAGAAGGATCCTATGTCTGGAACAGCGGGATGTTCGTCTTCAAGGCCGCCGGATTTTTGGAAGCACTGGCACTTCATCAGCCCGAAATGCTCCGTCTTGCCACACAATCCGTTGAAAACAGGGCACCAGATCTTGATTTTATCCGTCTGGAACGCACCGCTTTTACCCAATGCCCCGCCCTGTCCGTGGATCATGCGGTTATGGAACATACAAGGCATGGCGCGGTTGTCATGCTGGAGGCCGGATGGAACGATATCGGATCATGGGACTCATTATGGGATATTTCCGAAAAAGATGAAAGTCACAACGTCTGCAAGGGAGACATCCTTGCGCAAAACAGTCACAATAACTACCTGTATAGCGAAAAAAAACTGCTGTGCACCCTTGGGGTGGATGATCTGATCGTCGTTGATACGCCGGATGCTACACTGGTTGCCAGACGGGATCAGACCCAGAGCATCAAGAATCTGGTAGAAACCTTGATCCAGTCCGGCCGGCACGAAACACGGCATCACAGGACCGTCTATCGCCCATGGGGACATTACGATTTAATCTGTGCCGGTGCGCGGGATCAAGTCAAACGTATTACCGTAAGCCCGGGAGCCAAATTGTCCGTCCAGTACCATCGCCACCGCGCAGAGCACTGGGTCGTTGTCAAGGGCAGAGCCACCGTACGGCTCGGGGATGACATCCGAATCCTGAGTGAGAACGAATCCCTTTATGTGCCAGTGGGCACCGTTCATGCACTGGAAAATGCCGAACAGACTCCTTTGGAAATCATAGAAATCCAAACAGGCGATTATCTGGGTGAAGACGATATCGTGAGGCTGGAAGACCGCTACGGCAGGGCGTAAATCAACGTTATGCCTCCTTTACAAGCGCGGATAGCAAGCCGGCCGTCGAGGCATCAAACGCCTCAATCCCTGCTTTGGTTTTCAAGGATTCTCTCACTGATTTTGCCAGTTTCTTGCCGAGTTCGACCCCAGGTTGGTCATAGGAATTCAAATTCCAGATTGCCCCTTGCACAAATATTTTATGTTCATACGCCGCGATCAGATACCCCAGCGTAAAGGGGGAGAGTTCCGGTGCCAAAATCGTTGTGGTGGGGCGGTTTCCGGTAAACACCTGAAACGGATCACCGCCAGCTTCCTCCCGTGTCTGGCCAATCGCCAAGGCACGGGTCTGGGCCAGACAATTGGCCATCAGGGAATGATGATTTTCCACCAGATCATGATGGGGCTTTTTAAAGAGAATAAAGTCTGCCGGTATGGGCAAAGGTGATTGATGGATCAATTGCATAAAGGAATGCTGGCTGTTTGTGCCAGGCTCTCCGAATATGATCGGGCCGGTTTCATAAGGGACCACATCCCCGTCCCGATCCACTGCTTTGCCGTTGGATTCCATATCCATTTGCTGGATAAAGGACGGAAAACGCGCAAACCGGTTATCGTAAGGGAGTAACAAATAGGAAGAATATTTCCAGAAGTTTCTGTACCATACCCCCAGTAACGCCATGCGGATCGGGATATTGCGTTCCATCGGAGCGGTTTTGAAATGATGATCCATGGCGTGCGCCCCTTGCAAAAGCGCCGAAAATTTCTCAGGGCCCACTGCCAGCATGATAGAAAGCCCCACAGCAGACCACAGGGAATACCGCCCTCCGACCCAATCTCGCAGGGCAAAGATATTCTCCCGCCCGATCCCGAACGCCAGCACCGCCGCCTCGTTCGTGGACAGCGCGACAAAATGCTTTGCGATGTCGGTCTGTTGGCCCGCCTTTAAAAACCAGCGTTTGGCAACCTGCGCATTCAGCATGGTTTCCTCTGTCGTAAAACTTTTGGAAGCAACAATAAACAAGGTGGTTTCAGGTTTGAGCCCCGTTAACATCGTTGTGATATCGTTCCCGTCCACATTGGAAACATAATGGATTTTGGGTCCATCACAGTAATCCTGCAGGGCATCCACTACAAAGCGCGGCCCCAGATCCGACCCCCCGATCCCGACATTGACGACATCGGTTATTCTCTGGCCTGTGAAGCCCTTATGTATGCCGGAACGGATCGCTACACTGAAATTCCGCATCTGCTGTAAAACACCATGAATAAAAGGCATGACATTTTCTCCGTCCACCATCACAGGGGGGACAGCAGGCGCCCGCAGAGCCGTATGCAAAACAGCCCGCGCTTCACTCGTATTGATTTTTTCACCGGAAAACATCTGGTCTCTCAGATCTTCGACCCGCATCACCCGCGCCAGCGCATAAAGATGTTCAAGCGTTTCCGGTACGATCAGGTTTTTGGAAAAATCAAACGCAATGCCTTCTTCGCAAAGGCTGAGTGTCTTGAAACGATCCGGTTCGCACAACGCGTCCCGCAACCGGAAAGATTCGAGCTGTGTTTTATGTTTTACGAGCGCTGACCACGCAGTAGTCTCATATGGTTTAACCATAAAAAAATCCCGAAAATCTCTCATCTGTAAGCTGATACGACGCAATGAAGAAAACCCTTTTTAGACTCTTATTGGATCAAAATAAAATTTAAATCCGGTTAATTTCCGTGGCACTATGCCCTTTCTGGATTTATTTGAGAAGTCATTTCAGTTTTTCTTTGAGATTTCAAGGCGTAATGTTATAGAATACTCCTGAAAGTTTGCTGAAAATTTTAAAAAGGATTGATTGCACGATGAACCATACCACCGCACTACATGCCTTACACATCGCACTGGGCGCAAAGATGGGAGCCTTTGCCGGATATGACATGCCACTGTACTACGGAGAAGGCGTGATCAAGGAGCATGAATGGGTCCGGACGCAGTGTGGTCTGTTCGATGTCTCCCATATGGGACAACTCCTGTCAGAAGGCCCCCAGACAGCAAAATTCTGGGAAACACTGACCCCTTCGGCGTTTCAAAGCAAAGCGCACGGGCGGGCACAATATACAGTTCTGACCAATGAAACGGGCGGCATCATTGATGACCTGATTATTACACGCCTGACAGATGACACGTTCTTTACGGTGATTAACGCCGGATGCAAGGACAAGGACATCGCCTGGATCACAAGCCAGCTCTCCGATGGCCTCCGCCTGACGGTCCTTGACCAGCAGGCTCTCATTGCCTTACAAGGCCCAAAGGCCCAGAGTGTTCTGGAACAAACCCTCAAGCTGACGCTGTGCGACATGCCCTATATGCACATGATCGAGGCGCACAGCCCTTGCGGCACACCCCTTTTCATCAGCCGGCTGGGTTATACCGGTGAGGATGGCTTTGAAATCAGCGTGCCGAATGAAAAGGCCGAAATGCTGGCTCGCCTGTTTCTGGATCATCCGAGCGTCAAACCAATTGGTCTGGCGGCACGGGATTCCTTGCGGCTGGAGATGGGGTATCCGCTTTACGGGCATGATATTGATTCGGAAACATCCCCCATAGAAGCCGATCTGGCATGGGTCATGAGTTCCAGCAATACGGGCTTCATCGGCGCAAAGGGTGTTCTGGGGCAAAAAAATACAGGCCCCGCAAAAAAACGCATTGGCCTGAAGCTCTGCGACAAAGGTATTGCAAGAGAAGGAGCAGAGATACGGGACGGATCGGATCGTATTGTAGGCGCCCTGACATCCGGAGGATTTTCCCCGACGCTCAAAGAGTCCATCGGAATGGGGTATATTGAAACCGCTCTGGCCAACATCGGCACGTCTGTCTTTGTCCATGTACGGGGGCGGAATATTCCAGCGATCCTGTGCGCCCTGCCTTTCGTACCGGCACGTACAAAATCCATGAAAAAGAAAGCGGCGGCATAATGGGATCTGCGCTTGTATCTGATCACACATCGGAAAGGACATAACGCCAGTCACCATGCGTGTTCCGCTGAACAAATTACTGGAAAGACTAGGGGTCGGGTATGTCCTGTCTCCCTACGAAACCTGTCCTTGGGTTCTGTACGACGAAACCAGAAAAATCACCTGTAGCGCCGAAGTCCGGATGGGCACGGATGGTCGGGATATCGAAGCGGAAATCCAGTTCCTCTATGACGAAGACGATGAAGGCGGAAGCGAAACAGGCGGCGGAGATTCCTTTTCCCAATTCGGCAAACGGGAACAGATCCTGTGGATGCGCGCGGAACCCTACCTGTCTTCCGAATGGAGCCCCAAATATCTCCGTATCAAGGGAAAAGACTACGTGAACGCTTTTCATGACTGGGAAGGCAAGGGCTGTGATTTTTTCCTCACCTGTGTGGAGTCCCTTAAAATGGGAACACTTCCAGAAATAGATACGCTGATCGAGCAAAAAATGCAGGACGATGAAGGCGGCGGTGCCGGAAAACGGGGCAGGGTCGGACGAAAAGCCCCTAAAATCAACCCGTCACAACTGATGGGGATGAAAAAATAACCCTCTTTAAAAAAGAGGAAGGCGAGTCATTCCTGATTGATGACCAGACCATATTGCCGCGCAACACCACCCAACCCGCCTTCCATGAAATCAGCAAGCGGTTTGAAGTGCCACTTGGGTCCTTCCCGATCCAGATATCCGGCTATCATAGCTGTTTCCTGCCGGTCCGTCAGGGCTTTGTCAAGTTCGTAACGGCAAATTTCGTGCCGTGTATCGTTATTGACAATCCTGATATAGGCACGGCGCACAGACTCCAGAGCCTGTTTTTTTTCATAGCCCTTGTAAATCGAGATGACAATGGCCACCCGCATGATATCAAACGGGATGGTGTGAAGGTCGAGTAAAAGCGCCTCGTCATCGCCTTCCCCCGCCCCTGTCCTGCTATCACCCAGATGCTTGACCCCGCCATTGAGCGTTTGTTTCTGGTTATAAAAGACAAAATCTTCGTCCACACGCGTTTGCCCGCTCTTGTTCAATAAAAACAAGGACACATCAACGTCCAGAGAATCCGATCCGAAAATATTCAAGTCCCATCCCGCCCCCAACAGGAGGTTTTTTAAAGTCGGATCCTTGGCCGAGATATTGATATCCTGTCCCGCCTGAACCAGATTATCAGCCACAGCAAGAGGTTTTTCTTCAAAACGGGTGTCAAAAATATCATCCATCTGATTTGTTCTGTTTCCTTATCTACGAGATCCCTTTTCCGGTTTTTGGCCTTCGCCCCATTCCAGTCCGAAACCAAAGGCACGGTCCATCTCCGCATGGCCCGGAAAATATTCTGTATAATTTGTCAGCTTGATTCCCCCACGGATATTCTCAAGACCACCCACCGCGCACAATGCCAGAGAATCCTGATGCGCCTTCAGAGTTACAATTAAATCTTCCTCCCCGGGTACATCCAGAATAATCTGGGGCTTGATAACGCTCCAGCGTGGGGCGCCCTCATAGATATACAGATATACTAACAAACGCCTGATCTTGTCCCAATGGAGGCCCTGTATCGTCAGGTACTCATCTTGTCCTTGCGCCTCTCCGGTCCGTTCATCACCTGACAAGGCTATATAAGGCGAGGCCTCCAAAGATCCGAATTTCTCGCCAAAAGCCTGAATGGCACCCCGTGTGCCGTCCTGTAATTCATACAGGCACCCCAGATCCAGATCAACGCCCTGTTTGCGGACCTTTTTCAAAACTTTCTGAAAAAATCCGGCTTCCGGCTCCGGCACATTATCCCATGCCAATCCGATAAAGAGGGATTCAAACCCTTCCGGACCGGCATTGACCGCGATACTGCTTCCGGGCTCGTTCAAAAAAACACAGTTTTCGGGATGATCGGACTCCATCCGGTAACCAGCCGCGCCTAAGGCATGACCATGACCGGAAAAATCGGCCCTGTACCGCGAAGCTTCAGCCAAAGAGTCTGCCGATGTTTTGGGTGGTTTCATAAGGGGTCTTCACACGCTACACAATTAAAATCCTTTGAGCGTTCAGTGTATCATATTTGAAACACGTGCCAAAATAAAACCGTCTTTCAAAGCCGTTTCATGACGATTTTATCACATGACACCCCGCAACATGATCGTTGACCAGCCCCATGGCCTGCATAAAGGCATAACACGTTGTTGGCCCTACAAATTTCCATCCCCGTTTTTTGAGATCCTTTGAGAGCGCCTGTGACAGGGGCGTTTGTGTACGGGCTTTGATCTGTTCGTAATCCCGGGCCTGCTCGGTTTCAGAAGGTGCAAAACCCCAGAAATAAGCCGTCAATGAGCCGTATTCCTCCCGCAAGGCCAAAGCGCGTGACGCATTATGGATTGTTGCTGTGATCTTGCCCCGATGACGGACAAGGTCTGCATTTCCCAACAGCCTCATCACATCTTTTTCCGTATAGCCCGCTATTTTTTCAAAATCAAACCCGTCAAAGGCTTCTCGAAAACCTGCGCGTTTGCGCAAGATTGTGATCCAGCTCAATCCGCTTTGAAACCCTTCCAGCGAAATTTTCTCGAACAGGCGGATATCCTCCCGCACAGGGCGCCCCCATTCACTATCATGATATTTCTGGTATAACGGGTCCGTGCCACACCACCAGCATCGGTCCTGTCCATCCACCCCCCTGATCAGGCCCGTTTGTTCTCCCATTACCCTTGCACCCCCCGAAAAGCCAGATACGCCTGCATGATCTCCTGTTCCGAAAGATGTTCCAGTCTGAAATCCGCCGCATGGGACAAAGACTCCCTCAAACGCGCTTCATAAAGGAGATGGGGAATTTCCTCTATCCCGAACTGCTTGAGATGCGGATTGACAAATTGGGTATCCAGCAAGGTAAAACCGCCTTTCCACAGCCGCGCCACCAGATGCACCAGCGCAATTTTACTGGCATCGGTTTGGCGGCTGAACATGCTTTCCCCGAAAAACGCGCCGCCAAGAGCAAGGCCATACAAACCACCCACCAGCCGATCTTCACACCAACATTCGACGCTCTGCGCAAACCCTTGGGAAAACAAAGCAATGAAAACATCCCGTATGGCCGGATTGATCCATGTGTCCGGCCTGTCTTGTGTGGCCTGCCCACATGCTGTAATCACATCGGAAAAAGCCGTATTGATTGTAATACGATACGGTCCGTTTTGTTTTTTATTCTGCAGGATTGTCTTGTGCAATCTACGGGGAATATGGAGGTTTGGGATAGAAAGCTGTCCCCGTTTCTCCGGCTTGATCCAATGCACAACAGCACTATCAGCACGCGGAGCCATAGGGAAGAACCCTTGGGTGTACGCTTCAACAATCAAGGCCGGTGTGAGCGCTTGGGACATGGCAGGAGCAATCAAGCCCCCCGTTCCTGCAATTTCTTTTCAAGCCAGTGGATGGTGTAATCCCCGCTCAAAAATTCGGGCTGTTGTAAAATCCAGTCATGAAGCGGCAAGGTTGTTTTCACGCCGGATACCACTGTTTCGTGAATGGCCCTGCGCAGTCTGCGGATACATTCCTCGCGCGTACGACCATGCACAATGAGTTTCCCAATCATGGAGTCATAATAGGGTGGAATGGCGTATCCCATATAAATAGCACTGTCAAACCGGACCCCAAGCCCGCCCGGCGCATGAAACTGGGTAATTTTACCAGGGGAAGGCACAAAGGTTTCGGGATCTTCTGCGTTGATCCGGATTTCAATAGCATGGCCCCGAAAGCGGAAATTGTCGGTTTGCACGGACAGGGGTTCACCCGCCGCGACCCGAATTTGTTCGGCGATCAGGTCAATGCCTGTGATCATCTCTGTCACCGGATGCTCGACCTGAATCCGTGTATTCATTTCCATGAAATAAAATTGCCCGTCTTCATACAAAAACTCGATGGTGCCGGCCCCGCGATACCCCATTTTCCGGATGGTGTCGGCGGCCTGTGATCCGATTTTCTCCCGCAATTCTGCGGAAAGCACCGGCGAGGGGCCTTCCTCGATCAATTTCTGGTGCCGACGCTGAATCGAGCAATCCCGCTCCCCCAGATGAATAGCATTGCCATGCGTATCCCCGAAGACCTGAATCTCGATATGGCGGGGATTGCCGAGGAACTTTTCAATATAAACCGTATCATCCCCGAAATTGGCCTTGGCCTCCGTGCGGGCCCTGCTGAAACTCTCTGCAAACTGACCAGCTTCCCGCACCACTTGCATCCCCTTGCCGCCACCACCGGACGAGGCCTTGATAATAACCGGAAAACCCATTTCTTCGGCTATTTTCAGACCTGTTTTGGCATCATCCACGCCCCCGTCCGACCCGGGCACAACAGGCAACCCCAAAGCCTTGACCGTTTGTTTGGCAGTGACCTTGTCGCCCATCATCTCGATATGTTCGGGCGTGGGGCCAATAAAAGCAAAACCATGCTCTTCCACCATCCGTGCAAACTGCGCGTTTTCGGACAAAAATCCATAGCCCGGGTGGATGGCATCGGCCCCCGTCAGCATGGCGGCGCTCAAAATAGAGGGAATATTTAGATAGGACTCGCGGCTGGAAGGCGGACCAATACACACCGATTCATCGGCCATCCGCACGGCCATGGAGGTGGCATCAGCCGTGGAATGCACAGCCACCGTGGCAATGCCCATCTCACGGCACGCCCGAATAATACGCAGGGCAATCTCACCTCTGTTGGCAATCAGAATTTTTTTGAACATTATTCAATAACCATCAAAACATCGCCGAATTCCAAAGGCTGGGAATCCTCGACCAGAATTTTTGTCACCGTGCCAGCCTTATCAGCCTTGATCGGGTTCATCACCTTCATAGCTTCGATGATGAGGAGCGTGTCTCCGGCCTTCACTGTATCCCCCTTCGACACAAAGGCTGGTTTTCCAGGCTCGGGCGAGAGATAGGCCGTCCCCACCATCGGGGAGGTCACCGCGCCCGGGTGGGTATGGGCGGTGGTATCGGGTGCGTTCAGGTTCGCCATCTGCGGCAAAGTGGGATCAGACGGCATTTGAACCGGAGAAGCACCCCCTGCCGCAATCACGGTACTTCCGCCCTTGCTGACCCGAATGGCCTGATCCCCGTCCGCGACCTCGATTTCGTTCAAACCGGTCTCGTCCAGCAGAGCCGCCAGCTCCCGAATAGCTTTGGAATCAATTTTCATGACAGTCTTTATTCACCCTTATTCGTTGCACAGGAAGGTCTTATTATAGAAGGAAATCCGAAAAGTCAAAGTCCGATCTCTTCACGGGTCCAAAAGCGCCACAAGTTTTTCCAGTGCCATGACATAGCCTTGTGCGCCTTGTCCTGCGATGACGGCAGAGGCGACAGGCTCCACAAAGGAAAAATGCCGAAAAGGTTCGCGCGTTTTGGGGTCTGAGATATGCACTTCGATGATGGGGACACGCAACAGCTTTAAAGCGTCATGAAGCGCCACTGAGGTATGGGTATAGCCCGCCGCGTTGATGACAAGCCCATCACAGGCCCCGAAAGCGTCCTGCACCCAGTCCACCAGCACCCCTTCGTGATTCGTCTGCCGAAAATCCACCGTCCAGCCGAGCGCGGTGGCTTTTTCAAGACACAAGCCCTTAATATCGTCCAGCGTTTGAGACCCGTATATTTCAGGCTCACGCAAGCCCAGCCTGTTCAAATTCGGTCCGTTGAGAATCACAATATGCAACGGTTGTTCCCTTCTTATTTTGCAGGCACAACCTGTACAGACACCACAAGCGGCGCGCCCTGCGCCCGCTCCAGAGTGATATCAAATGTTTCCCCTGCCACAAGCGGTTTATGCAAGCCCATCAACATAATATGGTATCCTGATGGTTCAAACGTTACCACTTGCCCCACCGGAATAGAAAGGCGCTCCACAGGCCGCATTTGCATGATATCACCGTCCATGGTGGTTTGATGCAATTCAACCCTGTCCGCAACACCCGATGTCACAGCCACGATGGTTTCATCTACCGAACCATCAAACGTGTTGGAGAGCTTCAAAAATACCGCGCCATTTTTTCGTAAAGGTGTCGTCGCAAATGCGGTAGCATCAAACGCTTGAAACGCGTCCCCATATCCGGAGGGTTTTTGCGAGGAGACATCGGGGGGCTGAGGCTCACAATCATCTGTTATAACGCCTTTTTGAGTGATGCTATCTGTCCGCCCGGTCTTATCACCCACGCACGCTTCTGAAACGCTAGGGACGGTCAAAACAGCCAGAAAAAATGACAAGACAAGAACAATTTTTTTCATCATCATGTCATTCCCTGCTTTTCATCCATTCCCGTTTTCTGAGCTTGGCCCGCTCCGCCGTGATAGCCTCTTTCAAGCCTTTCTCACCAATATACCCGGGGTACAAAGTCTCTCCGATCAAAAAAGCCGGCGTGCCCGTAATACCCAGAGAACGGCCCACAGCATTGATTTCATGCAAGGTCTGGTCTATATCGGGAGCTTGCACGTCTTCCTGCATTTTTTTGACATCAAGACCCAGCTTTTGCGCCATTTGGGACAACGTTTTCTCGTCTTTTTGGCCGTGATAGGACATGAGCATGGCATGCATCGGCAGATAACGCCCCTGTTTATGCGCCGCCAGTGCCCAGCGCGCGGCGAGAATGGAGTCTTCCGACAACACGGGAAAATCCCGAAAGACAAAACGGATTTCATTGTCCTGCCGCAGAAGGCTTTTGATATCGGAGAAAGCCCGCATACAGTACCCGCAGTTATAGTCGAAAAACTCCACGACCGTAATGTCGGCCTTCGGATTTCCGGCAAACGGCACAGAAGGACCATGCAGGACATCTTCCGTAACCGACCCGTCCTGTGCAAAAACAGAAGAGAAAGACCACAAGACAACAACACAGGAAATGAGTATCCCTCTTGTTAAATTACTAGAATACCTCATAACTTTCCTTTCCCGCGCGTCTCAAAATCCCGAGGGTCTCGCTCTAGTTCTTTGGTTTTGCACGTTCTTGCTTCAAAATAGTTTTGAGGCCTTCTTCTCCGACATAGCCCGGAACCAGCGTTGTCCCCACCACAAAGGCCGGCGTGCCATTGACACCGATTTTATGGGACATTTCAGCCGTTTTATCGAGCGTTTTGTCAATCTCACCGCCCGCAATATCCTTTTTCATCTTCTCCACATCCAGACCAATGGATTGGGCAATTTTTTCAAGTTCCGAAGCTTCCTTCGGGCCTTTGTGATTCATGACTGCAACATGAAAATCAAAATATTTCCCCTGATTATGCGCCGCCAGAGCCCACTGAGCCGCCGTTCTGGATGTGGGCCCGAGAATAGAAAGCTCCCGAAACACAATCCGTACATTAGGGTCCGCTTTCAAAAGGGCCTGAAGATCCGGCAGGGCTTTAACACAGTACCCGCAATTGTAATCAAAAAACTCCACGATCGTGATATCACCCTTGGGGTTTCCGGCAGAAGGGGCCGAAGCCTCCGTCAACCAGTCTTTATTCTCGATAATCGTGGCCTGCGCCTGTTTGGCCGCTTCGGCTTCCATATCGGTCCGGTGTTTTTCAACGGAATCAAGCAAAACCTGCGGATTTTCCATGATGAAATCCTTCACAAATTTTTCCAGTTCTGCCTTTTGCTCTTCGGTGAAAGGGGCCTTGGGCGCTTCAGCCCTGACCGGAAGGGGGTAAAGGACAGGGACAAGACTTGCACCAGTCAACGCCACTGTGACCAAAGCAATCTGTTTAAATTTCAAAGCCATTGTTTTATTCTCCTTCGGGGGAATGATGATACGATACAGTCCGCCTTCTATTATAGTACCGAATACACAAAAAAGAAAACCTGTTATCGTCTTTCAGGGGGACTTATTTTATACGTGAACGGGGGTTTCTCTACGAGAAGAGCACCCTTGCTTTAGGGTCTGTATGCGTATGCTTGCCCCACACCATTATTCTCCACAACAGGCCCTTTTATGTCAGGCTGTTGTTGTGACGATGCTACACGCTCGAAAGATTCTGGCGGTGTAATACCGGAGGCACTGACAATCTTGTCGCGCCCCCAGTCCATGGTCTGTGTCCCTCTGGGAGAGAGGGGATTGGCGGGATCATGATCGGAAGCCACCCATGCTTTTTCCTCGAACATTGCGCGTTGCGCTGGATCCGTCAGATCATACTCATCGACTTTCTGGCCAATATTGCCCTCCGAGCCACCACGATAGATCCGCCCGATATGGACCAGATCATCCCCCGTGCCATGATGTTCGATCGCAAATGTGCTGATGCTTTGACCATTGGGGTCTGTGAACTTTTTGGCAGTTTCCTGATCGATCCACGGCATTTTTTGCCCTGCGGCCTGCCGGACTTGCGCCTTGAATTCCGACATTTCCTCGAAATCGTTGAGGTTATAGGGGCTGTCCTGCGTCAATGTGCCGATATTCCCTTCGGACCCGCCATGGTAAACGCGGCCTTCATTCCGGTGTTCACCACTTGAAAGCGTGACATTGGCAATGGCAAAGGTTGTTTTTTGTCCGTCCGGTCCCACAACGGACAGGGCTTCGTTGGTGGCGTTCATATCCAGCGGAAAAGAGCTGTTCTGGACGTGATGGGGAATAGTTTCCAGCCCGGCCGAACGGGCCGAAGGCGTCTCGTTATGATCATGGCGGACCCTGAATTCTTCGGATAATTCCCCTTTCATGCCCTTGAGTCGTTTTTGTCGCATTGTCTCCTCGACAGAAGGGTCTGCTGGCAACGAACCCTGGCCAGAAAAGACGGGATCCATCAAAACCGGAGCAGACTGGTCAGGCAGGGGCTGATAGCCTGCATTGCCTCTGCGGTTTTTCTCCGCCATGATCTCGGACTGCACGGCTCCCAAAGCTGAAAGTTCAGAGTACGTTGCTTTGGAATCAAGAGCCGGACGGTGGGAATCATGGATCAATTGCCCCTTGGTGTCATAAAGGGGATCACCATAGACTTCCGGCATAAAATGCTGGACCACACGTTCGTAGATCCCGAATTGTCTGGCGTGTTCCTGCGGATCAACCCCTGGTTTGGGGCCCAATTGCCCATCCGAGTTATTTTTAATCCATTCAGTGACGTCCCACGCCCGATCGAGATCCTGTAAAGCCGCGCCTTTTAAATTCGTTCTGTTTTTTTGATCTGCCATAGCAACACCATGCATTCTTCTTACATATTAAGATCCTTATATCTGTGATACGCCGAAAATATTAAAATATGGTTAAGATATAAAAAAACCGCCCCTTTCAGGCGGTTTTCAGGGACGGTTTCCAACCCTGCAATAAACGACTATAGAGTTTAATAATCGTATTTGACCCCGCACCCATAAGGCTGGGTTTGCGGCGTACTGACCCCCTTTCCGGATTTGAGTTCGGAAAGTGCCGCCAGAACGTAGTTCTTGGCACCTTCCACCGTAGCGGGATTGGGACTTGAATTATCGTCTATGGCACCGGAATAAACCAACAGCCCTTTCTCATCTATCACGAACATATCAGGCGTCGTAGAGGCACCATACAAGCCCCCAATGGCCCCCGATTCATCGAGAATTTTAGCCGTGGGAACCGCGCCTGATTCTGTCACTATTTTCTGGGCCTGCACTGTATCCGTATGCCCCTGACGGCCTGGCGCAGAAGAAACAATAGAAACCCAGACCACGCCTTGGTTTACGGCTTCTTTTTGTGTTTTTTGCATATTACCTGTTCCGTAATGCTTTTGCACAAACGGACATTCATGATTGGTCCATTCCAAGACAACAATTTTGCCCCTGTGATCCAAAAGCTTGAAGGGTTTTCCGGTAATGTCCATGGCTGAAAAATCCGGTGCGAGCTGACCGATCACTGGCGCGGCATGGGTGGAAAACGCCAGAACCGGAAAGAGCAAGGCCCCGAGGAACACCGCCTTTGTCATACGCAGAGCTGTCTGGAAATAAAAAGTCATGGGGAATCTCCTGTTGTGATATAACCTTGTACGAGAGCAGGCGTTAAAACCTGCGGCAATATTTGCGTGGCAGGCCGTACGTCCCCCGCTTTTGCAGGCGGAGCAAAGTAAGTATAGAGCGGTACGCCGTTTCGTCCATAGGACGCTAAAAATTGCGTAATGGCCGGATCTTCGTTGGTCCAGTCCCCGACCAGATACCGGACATGGTGGCGTTCAAACACTGTCCGTGTCGAAGGTACATCCAGCGCCACAGCGTGATTGATCTTGCAGGTAATACACCATGCGGCCGTCATTTCAACAAACACGGGATCATCCCCCTCCAAAGCCGTTTTCAAAGCCTGATCGGAATAGGCTGTCCCGAATGACAGAGCTTCGGGAGACCCCGTTCCGCCCCCCTGCTTCACACTGTGGAGGGGAATAAACCCAACCGCAAGCCCCAGAACCCCAAGGCCAAGACCCCGCACAAGAAAACGGAAAAAACGATCTTCCACAACGTGCTTTGAAAGCCATATCGCAAAGGTGATAAGAATCACACCAAACAAGATCGCCGTAACGCCGTTTTCACCCGTCAGTTGGCCCAGCACCCAAACCAGCCAGAGCGCGGATAAAAACATAGGAAAGGCCAGAAATTGCCGGAATGTCTCCATCCAGTGCCCGGGCCGTGGCAGGATTTTCTGGAGCGCCGGAACAAAACAGAGCAACAAATACGGCAAGGCCAGACCAAAACCCAACACCGCAAACAGCAACAGCCCGATCAACGCAGGCTGGACCAGCGCAAAGGCAATGGCCCCTGCCATAAAGGGCGCAGTACAAGGTGTTGCTACAACAGTGGCCAGAACGCCTGTGAAAAATGCCCCTGTCACACCCGATTTTTGGGTGAGTTTCCCACCCACCGCACCAAACGGATTGGCAATATCGAAAAATCCCATCAAATTCAGGCCCAGAACAAAGAGCAGGTACACCAAAAAACCCACAATCCAAGGATTTTGGAACTGGAACCCCCAGCCAATTTGCGCGCCCGCCATTTTCAACACCAGCAAGGCCCCTGCCACCCCGCAAAAACTGAGAATTACACCGAATGCATAGGCCAGCCCGCTGAGACGTGCGGCACGGACTTCAAGTCCCCGCATTTTCACAAGGCTCATCGCTTTCATAGAAAGAATCGGAAAAACGCACGGCATCAAATTCAAAATTACCCCCCCTATGAGCGCAAAAAACAACGCTTGAAACAAGGACAGGGTCTCAAGGGAAGTGATACGGGAAGGCAAAATTTTCTCTTGTCCCTTGCCCTTGGGCTGTTCGGACGATTGGCCGAAGGCGGGGCTGTCCTTGCGGGCCTTGAAAGAATACCCTACTCGGTGGCCGTCCTTCTCAAACCCGATCACCCAGAGTGTTTCGTCAAATTCCGTCCAAGCCCGATCCCCCCGTTTTTGGCGCAAAATCAAGGTGTCTTTATCTCTTGTCACAGTCTGCGGCGCGGAATTATTGATCACACCCCATTCTGCGGGAAAGAATTCCACCGTCCCAGAAAGTGGAACGGGCCAGCGTAAAACCAGATCTCCGTTTTCTTCACTGTATGTTGCCCCTATCGGCCCGTTCGGATCATCGGGAAGCGCATACTCGTAGGGGATCAGGCTTTTGGCTTTATCAAAAAACGCTGTCTGGTCGATCTCCTCCTGCAACACGAGAGAGTCATTCAAAGTGAGCTCGTATGTACCAGATTCCGGCACACAAATCTCCTGACATACCAAAAGCTCCACACCGGCCTTAAGGGTTAAGGGCCCCTCAGGCAGGGTCTTGGGAAGGGTCAGTTGCTGGAGCAGGACAACCTTGTCGTCATATCCGTAATTGGCAAGGGGTCCGATCATGATTTTCTCGGGCACGGGCCATTGGACTTCCCCCATCTGCAATCCTTCTGGCAATGTCCATTGCGTACGGGGCGTCAGACCGGAATCCCCCGGATTCCTCCAGTATATGTGCCAGTGCGGGGCCACGACATGCTCGACCCCGATCCAAATCGTCTCGCCACCTTTGACCGTGAGGTGTTCGGCCACCAAGCGGGTCTGGACCATACGGGGTGGTGGGGATGAATCTTGCGCAGGAACAGGTGGAGAAAAAGCCAGCCCGTTTAAAACACACACCACAAAAAGAAGAATAAAACGCGTCATGATACTCCTGAACATTATCTCGCCGTTCTCCCGTAAACGAAAAACGTCCTGAGGAAGATATGATACCATCCTGATCTTTCAAGTCTATTCCAATATGTTCAACAAAATGTTACAGTTTCCCTGCAAAATGTTTCCCCCAGATCGAGCCGTCCCATGACACAGCCCTCCGAAATACCTCTTCCAAGCGAGACCCCTCTGTGGGCGCCTTCGCAAAGCCGGATTGAGAATACAACACTCGCCCGTTTTATGAAATCTCTGGAAGGCAAGACAGGACAGAATTTTTCCGATTATACCGCACTTTGGTCCTGGTCTGTAGGCCATATACCGGAATTCTGGGATTTTTTATGGGACTATTGCAGTGTGATTGGTGAAAAGGGCCCTGTCATTCTTGAGAACGAAACAGATCTCATGCAGGCGCGCTTTTTCCCGCAAGGCCGGATCAATTACGCCGAAAATCTCCTGCGCCAAAACGACTCTCAACCCGCCCTGATCTTCCGGAATGAAAGGCAGGAAGAGCGCATCTTGTCCTTCAAACAACTCCATGAGGCCGTCAGCCAGTGGCAACAAGCGTTTCAAGCGGCCGGAATTATGGCGGGAGATCGTATAGCAGGCTTTATGCCCAACATGCCGGAAAGCATTATTGCCATGCTGGCCGCAACATCGTTGGGCGCCATATGGTCCTCGGCTTCGCCGGACTTCGGCGTGCAGGGGGTTATCGACCGCTTCGGGCAAATTGCGCCTAAAATTCTGGTCACGGTGGACGGGTATTTCTACAATGGAAAAACGCTGGATTGTCTTGAAAAGCTGAAAGAGATTCTTCCACAACTGCCGAGCCTCCAACAAACAATTATCGTGCCCTTTGTCAACGCGTCTCTTGATCTGTCATCCCTGCGAAAGCAGGGATCTGATGTCATTCAAATGCAGGATTATGTTGCACCCTTTACCGCACAAAATATTTCTTTTGTGCGCGTAGCCTTCAACCACCCACTTTTTATCATGTTTTCCTCCGGCACCACAGGTGTGCCCAAATGTATTGTGCATGGCCATGGCGGAACACTCCTGCAACATCTGAAGGAACATCATCTCCACTCCGATATACACGCCGGCGATGTCGTATTTTATTTCACAACCTGTGGCTGGATGATGTGGAACTGGCTGGTGACAGGGCTGGCCACCGGAGCCAGCGTGCTCCTGTATGATGGTTCTCCCTTTTATCCCGATGGCAATGTATTATGGGATTATGCTGTGCAACACCAGTGCACTTTTTTCGGGACCTCTGCCAAATATATCGATGCCCTGAAGAGCGATGGATATCACATTGCCAAAACCCATGATCTGGGTCCTTTGCGCACCATTGCCTCCACGGGCTCCCCGCTTATGCATGAAAGTTTTGATTACGTGTATGACCGGATCAAGGCAGACGTGCATCTGGCTTCCATTTCCGGCGGGACTGATATCGTCTCGTGTTTTATGCTCGGCAATCCCATTTCCCCTGTCTGGCGGGGTGAGCTTCAATGTGCGGGCCTCGGCATGGCAGTTGATGTGTACGATGATCACAAACATCCCCTGCGGGATCAGGCCGGAGAGCTGGTCTGCACAAAACCCTTTCCCTCCAGACCTGTCGAATTCTGGCACGATGAAAACGCAGAGCGGTACAGATCAGCTTATTTTGAAACCTTTGACAACATCTGGTGTCATGGGGATTGGGTGGCCAAAACCCCCCACAACGGCTTTATTGTGTATGGCCGGAGTGATGCCACCTTGAATCCGGGCGGGGTACGGATCGGCACAGCAGAAATCTACCGTCAGGTGGAAAAAATCGAAGCCATTCAGGAATCCATTGCAGTGGGGCAGGACTGGGAAGGCGATGTGCGCGTGATCCTGTTTGTGATCCTCAAACAAGGCTGGGCGCTTGACAGTAACCTGATCAAGGAAATCAAAACCCAGATCCGGAACGGGGCTTCGCCCCGCCATGTCCCCGCGAAAATTATTGCTGTGACTGATATTCCCCGTACCAAAAGCGGCAAAATTACAGAAATTGCCGTACGGGATGTCATCATGGGCCGAAAGATCAAGAATATCGAGGCACTGGCCAACCCTGCGGCTTTAACGCTCTATCAGGATCTGGAAGAGCTGAAATCGTAAATAAGGGGGAACCATACACCCCTGATTTCGTCATCCCGTGGGCCTTTTGCGAAGCAAAATTGGCACACACGGGATCCAGAAATAAAGAGAGCCGTGAAGCGGCTCACCTCACTGGGCCCCCGCTCTATAAGCTTGCCCTTACGGACAAGCGGCGGGGGTGACGACAAAAGAAATGCATCGTTCTTCGTTTCTAAAACTGGAAATAGATAAACGGCGCGTATCCCATCGGGATAAAGGACACAGCGAGTGCGGTTAACACAGCCAGTATGCCGGTGAATACCACGTCCGGCAAAGCCGCTATTTTCTCCTCGCCCGCGTTCCTGCGCCATAAAAAGTGAGCCCCGAGTAACACGAACGGCACCACAAAAAGGGTGACAGGCAACTGTGTCATCCCTGTGGCCTGCCCTGTTGCAAAAACACGGACCATGTAAAGCGCAGACTCAAAATCATGTGCCCGAAAGAAAATCCAGCACAGAGCCACAAACCAGAGCGTGAGACCCCATCCCAACACCGCAGGTATGCGGCGCCTGGTCTTGTCCCGCCAAAAATGGTTCAAAGACAGGGCCGCCCCATGCAAGCCCCCCCAGACAATAAAATTCCACGAAGCCCCGTGCCAGAGCCCCCCGAGCACCATCGTCAGCATCAAATTCCGGTAGCGCATCAGCGTGCCATGTCGTCCGCCACCCAGAGGGATATACAGATAATCCCTGAGCCATGTGGAAAGACTCATATGCCATCTGCGCCAAAAATCCACGATCGAGGCAGACAGATACGGTGCATCAAAATTCTTGCACAGGCTATAGCCAAGCAAACCCGCACACGCAATGGCCATATCGGTATAGCCCGAAAAATCGCAATAAATCTGGATCGCATACAAAAACGTCGCCACAATCACACTCGGGGACGTATAAGCTTGCGGGTTCTCGAAGACCAAATCCACGTAAAAAGCCAAATTGTCGGAGATACAGGCCTTCTTGATAAAACCCAGCAAGAACAGCAGGACAAGCGGCTTGACCGCGACATCCTGCCAGCGTTTGGTTTCATGCACCTGCGGAAGAAAATCAATCGCCCGCACAATTGGCCCTGCCACCAGTTGCGGGAAAAAAATCACAAAGAACGCAAAATCCGTAAAAGATTTTTCAGCTTTTAATTTGGTCCGGTATACATCAATCGTGTAGCTCATCGTCTGGAATGTATAAAAACTGATCCCCACGGGCAAAATAATATGAAGCGTAGTATAGCTGGCCGTCATGCCAAATACGGCCAGAAGATCCGAAAAGCTTTCAGCAAAAAAATTGAAATATTTGAAAAACCCGAGGAACCCGAGATTCATTGCCATGCTGGTCCCAATCAAAAGCCTGCGTTTTCGGGTCTCTTGCGTATTCTCAATAATCCGCGCAGACCAGTAATCCACCACGGTTGAAAACGCGATCAGCGATAAAAACCGCCAATCCCATGCCCCGTAAAACACCGCGCTAGCAACCAGCAACACGTATTTCCGGTGCTGGTTGCTTTTCAGTGACCAGTACAGCGTAAACACCATCACAAAAAACAGAAAAAACCGTGGTTCAACGAACAGCATGCGAGGAACTCTCCCATTTTTTTGTAACAGAACACATGTTCTCTGCCATCAAAGCAGACAACATACGCGAACCTTCATCGTTCAAATGGGCATCATCAAACCAAAGGCGGGCATCCCAAAACACCCGATACCGCGCCGGATCGTTGTAATACAGCAAGAGAATCTCGGGAGATAACCGTGCCACGGCCCTTTCCAAGGCCAGATTCCCGGAAACATTGTCCGGCAAAGGCGGGAGATAAAGCCCCGCAATTTGGCCATGATCACGAATGCGTGTCAGTACATCTTCAAACAAGACCAGCCGTACCGGAGAAAGGACGGACACATCGGGTTCGTGTTGTTTCTGGGCCTCCAGCCTTTCTGAAAAGGCAGGCAGGTTTTTCAAAAACACGTCATGCCGTTTCTGAACCGCTTCATTCACATGCCCCTGTTCTTCCAAAGAAAAATATCCTCTGGTTGCCTTCCAGTCATCCGGCATGTTCTGGCTTTCAGGGTCCGTCTCGGTATAATGGGCGTATAGTTGGGGAAACACGCCCCGACTGAGATGCCCGACATTGCTCTGCTCGTACAAAAACCCCAGCACAGCAATCCCGACACGGGCCATTTTTTTCAAAGGGGTGTGCTGGTCACTCAGAATATCCTGTAGCCGGACCACAGTGCCGCTGACATCCGAAAAATACCGGATACGATCCGCCCACAACCGCTCGAGCTCTGGCCGGACGGCTGGCATGGGTTCATCCAGAATAACCATTTTCAAGCGCGGGACAGGCTTGGCATAGATATGATCAAGGACATAACGCATTTCCACATAGGTCAGGTTGGGAATCCCCATATTGAAAACCGTATAGGATCCACACCCTTTTTCCTGCATCAGGGATTCGATCATCGGCGCATTGACCTGCCGGAAGGTCCGGCTGGTACCGATAAAAACAATATCAATATCATCCCGATACTGGTCAAAGGCTTTGATCTTGTCAGTCAACAGCCCCATATAGGGGACAGGGACAAAGCTCCGCACCAAAGCATTCAGCACCAACCCCGTACCAAAGAAGACCAGCAGAAAAACGACACCATGACCCCAAACCCGCTTCAAGATTGACTCACCATCGGGCCGATTTTGGTTCCCCCCAGAATATGCATATGGAAATGGGGCACTTCCTGTCCGCCATGAAGGCCAGTATTGGCGATACATCGGAAACCCTGCTCTGCAAGACCGTTCTCCTGCACAATTTGGGAAAGCGCAACATAAAACGCCTTGATTTCCTGAGGCGTAGCCCGGGCTCCAAAATCATCAATCGAGACATAAGCGCCCTTGGGAACCACAAGAATATGAATCGGGGCCTGAGGCGCAATATCATGAAACGCCAAAACCGAATCATCCTCATACGCCTTGTTACAGGGAATTTCTCCGCGCAAAATGCGGGCAAATATGTTACTCGGGTCATATTTCATTTTTGATAATCCTTAGTATGTTTTGATGATTGCAACACAAATTAAGACTTCCTTTTCGGCATAATCCACCCTATATAGGACAGCATGATATTAACCTTATTAAAATCAAAACTCCACCGTGCGGTTGTCACGCAATGTGATTTGCACTATGAGGGTTCCATCACGATTGATCGGGACCTGATGGATCGCGCCCGGATTTTACCCTATGAACAGGTTGATGTCCTCGATATTCATAACGGAAACCGTTTTACAACCTATGCCATTGAAGGCGCGCGTGGGTCAGGGATCATTGGTATTAACGGCGCGGCCGCCCGTTTGGTTCAACCCGGCGATCTGGTCATTATCTGTACCTTTTGCCGGATGACAGAACAAGACGCCCAAAACCACACCCCCACGATCATCCTGCTGGATGACAAGAACGCCCCGAAATAAGGGTAAACGCGCGTATGAGCCGCCTGTCCCTTGATGTCTTGAAAATCCGGAATTTCCGGTTTTTGCTGATCGCACGCATGTGTGTCCTGATGGCCTTGCAGGCACAAGGGCTGATTGTCGGCTGGCAGGTCTATACCTTGACCAAAAGCGTCTGGATTTTGGGACTCACCGGTCTGGCCGAAGCCATTCCCGCCATGATGTGTACTTTATTTGCAGGCTATGTTGTGGACACAGGCCATCCGCGTAAAATCTTCACTGCCTGTATCGGGGTTATGCTCCTGAGTGTTTTCGGATTATGGTTTATTTCCTCCGGGTTGATAGACGTACCATCCCGCACCCTTATAATAGTGCTCTTTGCGGGGATTGTCCTTTCGGGCTTTGCCAGAGGCTTTATAAGCCCCGCCACCTTTGTGATGGTTTCACACATTGTTGCTCGCAAGGATTATCCCTCCGCCACCAGCTGGCAGACGACCGCGCACCAAACCGCTTTTATCGGCGGGCCAGCGATTGGCGGACTTTTATATGGTGGGTACGGCGCGGCCGCAAGCTGGCTGTTCCCGCTGACGGTTATGCTGGTCGGGTTTACGGTGAGTCTGGCTTTCAAAATCACAGAAGCCCCGCATGAAAAAAAGCCCCGTACAACCCCCTTAAAAAACATTCTGGAAGGCTGGATCTTCCTGTTTGAGAATAAAGTGCTTCTGTCCCTGATGGCGCTTGATATGCTGGCGGTTCTGTTTGGGGGGGCGATTGCCCTGTTGCCTGCCTTTGCTGACCAGATTTTGCATGTCGGCGCTCAAGAACTCGGCATATTACGCGCATCCCCCGCGATCGGGGCCGTGTTCGCCGCCTTGTATTTTGCGCTGAAACCCATGAAAACTTTGACGGGTCATAGAATGCTGGCCGTTGTGGCGGGGTTTGGCTTGAGCATGATTGGCTTTGGCCTTTCGCATACCTTCACTCTGGCACTGATCTGCCTCACGCTTTCAGGGATTTTCGATAGTATCAACATGGTTATCCGCGGTGCGATGATGCAGATCCTGACGCCCGACCACATGCGCGGCCGCGTATCTGCGGTGAGTAGCCTGTTCGTTATTTCCTCCAACGAGCTGGGCGCCTTTGAATCGGGCGTAGCGGCAAGCCTTTTGGGGTTGGTCCCTTCTTTATTATTCGGCGGGGCGATGACCTTGGTGGTTGCGGGCGGGATTGCGCTCTATTGCCCCCAATTTCGCACGTTGAGGGTAAAATCCGAATAAATGCGGAGGACAACCTTTTTCTCCCCCCCCCTCCTCACTTTCGTGTCTTGTTTCGTCAGAGTGTACGATTGGGAAGACGGAATATATTGATGGATCAGGTTTTTCACTGATCCGCTAAAATCGTATAAAACGCATATGCACCGCCTGCATCTTTCACACACAGGCTGGCGCGGTTTTCGCAAGACGGGCAGATATCACCGCCATCTGTCGTCAGAGTCGTGTTGGTGCCCGCATGAAACAAATCATCAATCAGAGTATTTTGGATGGTGTCCGTGAGGGTCGGGACGGTCGTGGAGCCGGTCAGCTTTAAATTGATGTTTTCGCAGATGGTTTGCTGAATCTGATAGGCGGTGAGAATCACGTCCTGCCCTGTCGTTGCCGTCCATTCTACATTGTTGAATCGTCCTATATACCAGCCTGGTACAGGGGTACTGCCTATCTGTGTAATGGATTCGGCGGGTAATGTCGCAGGGGTCAGGCCCCCGCCGCTCGGGTGAAACACCTTGAAGATATTTTTGGGCGGTTCGGTCTCGAAAGCCGGATCAGTGGGGGCTGTAAAATCCAGACTATTGATCGGCGTTCCCGCAAACCGCATCTGGTCAATCGCCGATTTGGCCTGCGCCGCATAGGATTCCAGCTGCGTTGTGTAAAGTGCCGCCCGTTCCTTGGGCAGGGTCGAAATCTCATCTGTGCCAGCTTGACGGCCCAATGTCATGCTCAGGGCCGCAAAGAGCACAATAGCAATCAGGACATACAAAAGAGCGTTTCCCGTCTCGGGAGAGACAAGAGCCATTTGTTCTCTTTTTGTTTTCATTTTTCCTTGCCCAATCCCTAAAGTGTGTTTAGAATGCGATTCCATGAACGACACTATAGCGCAATCACCCCAATTCGGAAATCTTCCTCTTGAATGGTTATGTGCCGGAGGCGGGTTTGTTTTTGGTGCGCTTGTCGTCGCCCTGTTTTTCTTATGGGATCGCCAGAAAATGGGGTTTGAGAATGCCGCCCTCAAAGCCCAGATTTTCGCGGAAAAAGATGCTTTGAAAGCGGCGGGAGAGGTTCTGGACCAGCGCTTTAAAGTTACAGCGCAGGAAGCTTTGACATTGTCAGGCGCGCATTTTCTGCAACTGGCGCAGGAAAAGCTGGGTGCCGCGCAAAAAGATCAATCCCACGAGCTGGAGAAACGCCAGAAAGCAATCGACGATCTGGTAAGGCCTGTGCAGGAGCACTTGAAGGCCCTGTCAGGAGCCCTTGAACAGGTCAAAGGCACGGACGAGGCCCTACGGCATGATTTGAAACATCTGAGTCTGGAGACCGCCAAGCTGGTGGGGGCCTTGCGGGACCCCTCGGCACAAGGGGTCTGGGGAGAATTTATACTGGAAGGACTGCTGGATAAAAGCGGGCTGATCAAGGGCGTACACTATGATACGCAAGTGAATATGGTGAGTGAGCAAGGTCGGCAAAGACCCGATGCGGTGATCCACATGAACGACGGATTCAAGATTGTGGTGGATGCGAAAGCCCCTCTGAACCAGTTTGCACAGCGACTGGGCGAAACCATGAGCGAGGCAGATCACAGCGTTCTCATGCAAAATCTGGCACGTCAGGTACGGGAGCATATCAAGATTCTGGGGAAAAAAGGATACTGGGAACATATTGAAAGTCCTGATTTCACCGTGATGTTTTTACCGTCCGAGCATATGTATTCTGTAGCATTGCGGGCCGATCCCTCTTTAGTGGAATTTGCGGCGGACCGGAATGTGATTTTGGCTTCCCCAACTTTGTTTATGAGCCTGCTCAGAGTTGTGAGTGTGAGCTGGCGGCAGGTGGATCTGGCCAAAAATGCACAGGAAATCTCCGAACGCGGGATTGATCTGTATAAACGGCTTTTGAAATTCACCGATCATATCGGGAAAATCGGAGGGCATTTGCAGGGTGCGATGAAGGGCTATAACGAGGCGGTGGGTTCTTTGGAGCGATCGGTGTTGCCGGCGGCACGCCGTTTCAAGGACCTGCAGACCCTCTCGTCCGAAAAGGAACTGCCTGATCTCTCGATAGAAACAGAGGCGCCCCGCCTTCTGGCTTTGGGAGCCGAAGATGAACAAGAGAAAAAACGGGCGTAAGCGCCCTGCAGGCCCCAGTTATCTTGACGGACTATAGAAAGTAGGCTAGTGCATAGAGCCATGAAAATCTATGATATTATTACAGTGCCCGATCCGGTTTTGAAACAGGTAGCCCAGCCTGTGGCCTGTGTTGACAATGCCATCCGCACGCAAATGGACCGGATGCTCCAGACGATGTATGACGCGCCAGGCATTGGCCTTGCCGCCAATCAGGTGGGTTTGCTGAACCGGATTTTGGTGATGGATTTGTCTGTCCGTGATGAAGACCGCGCAGAAGAACCCCGTCCTGTTTTCATGGCCAACCCTGAAATCGTCTGGAAATCCGAGGAGATCAGCGTGATGCAGGAGGGGTGTTTATCTATCCCCAAGCAGTATGCCGATGTAGAACGCCCCGCACAGGTAAAAGTCACATATCTGGATTACAAAGGTCAGCCTGCCGAACTCACAGCCGAGGGATTGTTATCCCATTGTGTTCAGCATGAAATAGATCATCTGAACGGCGTGTTGTTCATAGATTATCTCTCGGCCCTCAAGCGCACGATGATTTTGCGCAAAGTTGAAAAACTGAAAAAACAGATGGTGTTATAGCTCATGGGGTTACAGGTCGGATTTATGGGGACGCCGGATTTTGCCCTCTCAGCCCTCAAAGCCCTCGTTGCCAGTGTTCATGATGTGGTGTGCGTGTATTCCCAGCCTCCCCGTCCGAAGGGGCGCGGGCAACAGATCCAGCCTTCTCCCGTTCATCTTTATGCGCAGGAACAGGGTATTCCTGTCTTTCACCCCGTGACATTCAAGGATTCCGAGTCTCAAGCCGTTTTTTCCTCCCACCATCTGGATGTTGCGGTGGTGGCGGCCTATGGCTTGTTATTGCCCGTACCCGTGTTGCAGGCCCCCCGTCATGGATGCCTGAATATCCACGCCTCGCTCCTGCCACGCTGGCGTGGCGCTTCGCCGATTCAGCGCGCAATACTGGCGGGGGATGTCCAAAGCGGTGTCACCATTATGCAGATGGATGCGGGACTGGATACGGGGCCGGAAATCAGGAAAGACGTTGTACTATTGGGGCCGCACACAACGGCGCAATCCCTTCATGATGATCTGGCGGCACGCGGCGCGCGGATGATCGTGGAGGTTCTGGATACGCTTGAGGCTCAAGGCCACTTGACGGGCACGCCGCAAGTGCAAGGAGGCGTAACCACTGCGCCGCTCTTAAAAAAAGAAGAAGGCAGGATTGACTGGAAACAATCGGCAGAGATTATAGATCGGCAGATCAGAGCCCTTAATCCCTGGCCCGGGGTTTGGACCATGCTGGGGGGGAAGCGCCTCAAGATTTTATCGGCCATGCGCGTCGATGGGGCTCTTTCGGGACCAGCTGGCGAGATTTTAGACGATGCAGGCTATGTGCGTTGTGGAACGGGGTGTTTACAGTTGCAAATCGTTCAACCCGAGAGCGCCAAACCAATGAAATTTTCCGCCGCCCTGCACGGGGGGTATGTTCAAAAAGGCGATGTTCTTACGTGACCCGCTATAAACTGACCATAGAATATAAAGGCACGGATTTTTCCGGTTGGCAAAGGCAAGTGGGTGTCCCCAGTGTTCAGGCGACGATAGAGGAGGCCGTTGAAAAATTTTCCGGTCAGGCGGTGCGGCTTCATGTCGCGGGGCGTACGGATGCGGGGGTTCATGCGCTGGGGCAGGTCGCGCATATGGAGTGCGCACCCTTTACCAGAGACATGAGCCCGTTTGATATTATGAAGGCCATCAACGCCCATTTACGCCCGTACACCGTGAGTATTGTGGCGCTTGAAATGGTTCCAGAGTCCTTTCATGCGCGCTTTAGTGCCGTGAACAAGCTGTATCGTTACCGTATTTTAAACCGCTCGGCATTTCCGGCGGTGGAACAAGGGCTCGTCTGGCATGTCAAAAAACCTTTGGATTGTGATGCGATGAATAGCGCCGCACAAATTTTGGTAGGACAACATGATTTTTCAACCTTTCGCGATACGCAGTGTCAGGCCAAAAGCCCTGTTAAAACTCTGGATCGGCTTGAGGTGACGGCATTGGCTTACGGGCCGTCCGGACGAGAGATTCGGATTGAGGCGGAAGGGCGCTCCTTCCTGCATCATCAGGTGCGCAATATGGTGGGAGCGCTGGCTTTGGTCGGGGAAGGCAAGTGGACACAAGAACGACTGGCCAAAGCTTTGGCGGCGAAAGATCGCACCGAAGGCGGCCCGACAGCGCCACCCGACGGGCTGTATCTGATGCGGGTGGATTACCACTAGAGTCATTGTAAATGAGAACGAACCGACACCTCTCTGGACCCCGTGTATGTCCGTTTTGTTTCACAAAACGCTCACGGGATGACGAAGGGGATATCATTCTTATTTGAAATGACTATAAAAGCAGGCTTTGGAAGGTACTTTTTTGTTATTGCCGCAAATGCGCCAGCAGGACATTGATATCCCCGCCACCGCGCTGGATCACCGAGGCAAAGTCGGAACGCTGGGTAACAGCCATGCTGACGCCCTCGACAATCACATCCACAACCTTGAATTCCCCGTTCTTGAAGCGGACCCGCCAATCAAGCTGAATTTCCGGCGCATTTTTTTGCAGGATGACAGAATTCACAAGGATATCACCGTTATTGCCTTCGGTGCGGGAGGCTTTGATCTCTACTTTTTGTCCCTTGTAATCACTGAAGCGCTTGGAATAGACTTCGATAATCATTTTCTGGAAAAGAGACATATACTCTTTTCTTTGGTCTTCAGAGGCGGTTCTCCAGTAACGCCCCAGAGAGAAACGCGCCAGCGTTTTCATATCAAAGTTTTTGTTCAACAGTTTTTTAAAGGCCCGTTTTCTGGCTTCATCCGACATAGAGGAGTCTCCCAGAAAACCGATGCCCTCCTGAGTCAATGCATGGATAAAGCCTTCGGCCATTTTCACCGGACTGGTGTTCGACACAGAAGCCTTTGCTCCCGCCGCAGGGCTCACAGCACCCAGATCGGATGCGCTGGCGGGAAGTCCCGAGAACAGGGTACACACCAACACAACACACGCATAACACGAGATACGTCTCATAAAGGCCTCATTCCTTGACAGACTACATTTGATAGACAAGATCATAGATTTTCTTCGTCATAGTCCGGAATGGCCGTTTGAACGGTTTCGGGATCCTGATCATTCACAAGGGCCTCGCGGCGCTGATAGTACGCACTGCGTGTCGCCGCATAATAATCTATGGAGCTCTTTTCCAGATCTTCGAGAACATCAATCAAAGAAGCGCGAAGGCTCAGGTAATCAGCCCCAATTTTTCCGTAATAAATTTCTTCGTGATCGGTATTGAAGAGATACCAACGCAACGGGTCCGCGTAGGAGTCTACGGCATATCCGGCATAATCCCTTAAGGAAGAGGGGCCAATAACAGGCACAACGATATAAGGCCCATGCCCCACACCCCATGTTGCCAGAGTCTGGCCAAAATCCTCCGGCTGGTATTTCAAACCTTCGGCCCCTGCGACATCAAACAAGCCACCCAACCCGACAAACGTATTGATGACCGTCCGTAACAACACAGTGCCAGCCCCTTTCACATCCCCTTGAAGGGCCTGATTGGCAAATGTAACGGGGCTTTTGAGGTTTCTGAGCACGTTGTCCACGCCGGTACGGGCGGGCTCCGGAACAATTTTCTTATACCCTTTGACAACAGGGTGGATCACAGCCTTATCGACGGCGTTATTGAAAGCAAAAACCGTGCGGTTGCTGTTCTCCAGAGGATCATGGATCTGGATATCCCCCGCCATGACAGGCTCGCTCGGAGTATTCGCACATCCCGACAGGAGGGCCAGCGTCAAAGCACAGCCCATCAGTGTTTTCAATTTTCTTTCTTTCCGCGCCATAAGCTTCGCCTTACAATTAGACATTGTTAACCTCATATAACTGATTGAATTTTGTATGCAAGTCAAGATACGCAGAGGAAGATTCCAAGAATTTTATTCAGATTTTTTGTCTCATTTTCCTATAGTAAACCATAACTCTCTTAGGGAAGTCTTAATGTGGTAAAATATCGTTTCGGATTTATATTAAATTGTATCTGTCTATCCATCTTCCAGATTGATCAGTGCGGTAAAGCCCAGAAGCACGAAAATAACAGTCGGGGACCAGGCCGCCAGAAGAGGCGGAATTTGCTGGGAGGCGCCGAGCGCTTGCAGATAGCTGGAAAGGAAAAATACAAAAAATCCTGTAAAAACACCCGCACCAATCAGGATCAGGTGTTGCCCCGCCCGTGGCGGACGCATGGCAACAGTGGCCGCAAGCAAAACCATAGTCGCCAGAAAGAGGGGCTGGGCCAGGAGGCTTTGATAGTGAACCTCCAGACTGCTGGTATTAAATCCGGTTTCTTCCAGTGTTTTGATATGGGCGGGCAATTGCCAGAAAGAAAGGCTCTGGGGAGAAGAAAAGCTGTCTTCGATATCTTGTATCGTCAGACGGGTTGGGAGCTCCCATGTAGTGTGTTCGGAGATTTCACCGCCCGTGCTATGGATTTTTGCTGTTCTAAAAACCCATTTGTCCGGCTTTAAAACAGCTTCATCCGCATCCAGCCGCCGCTCCAGATTGTCTTGGGAATCAAAATAAAAGACAGTAAGTTTCTGCAAGATCCATTCGGGTTGCCGGACTTTTTTGGCATGAAGGATGACATAGGATTTTGCATGCTGTTTTTGTGGCCCCATCGGGCTGTCAAGCTCTTGCCGGAGCCACAACCCTTCTCTGAACAGGGCAATCTGGTTTTCCTGTCGTTCGAGGTAGGTGTTTTCAAGTTGCTGATATTTCCCGATGAAAAGAGCCCCCACGGGATTGATAATACCAACCTGCAACATTCCGGTCAAAAGGGCCACGAGAATCACCGGCGCGAGAAACTGCCACACAGAAAAACCCGAAGCCCGCAACACAACCAGCTCCGAACGCTGATTAAGTTGCCAGAAGGTAAACATCGCACTGAACAAAATGGCAAAAGGGAACAAAATCTGCCCGACATCCGGTAGTTTCAAAAGCCCCATCTGCAGGACAAGACTAAAAGGAACATTGCTGGTTTTATTGGCCCTGCGCACGAGCTCAACCGTGTCGAACAGATATACCAGTGAAAGCAGGCCCACAACAAGAAACAGCGTATTAATGATATAGCGGGTGGCCAAATAACGACTGAGAGTCAGGGGCAATGTCATGGTAAAACCGTTTCGCTTTTTTTGATATATCCCAAAAACAGGCCCGTCAGTATCAGGGGAACGAAGACGAGCGCGTACATCAGGATCAGACCGGTATCTGTTTGTCGTGCCAGATTATAGGCCGCAATATAGAGCCCTTGTATGATCAGGGCACAGGTGACGACAAAAATAATTTTGAGGGTCTGCCCCTTGCGCTCAACCGGCCCGAGGAGAAGCGTGGTTGTGGCAATCAGCGTCAGGATCACGGCAAACAAGGGAGAAATAATCCGTCTGTGCAGTTCAATCTTGAAATCCCGCAGGCTTTCCATGTCCCTCTTGCTTAAAGGGTCCGGATTGAGAAGTTCGATCAGGGAACGTTCGTCCGGTTCATGCCATCGCTGGCTTACAGGATCGCTTTCCGGCAAGTCGATGGTATAGCGGTCGAAATTGAGCCGCTGGAGGGTCTTTGTCTGGGGGTTGTATTCCTGCCGAGACCCCTCGGATACAAGAATCTTGTACCCCTGCTCTGTCAGGGAAACGGTGCCACGCTTTGCAATAATAGTCGAGGGGATGACGGCTTCGTTCCGGTTGTCGTGAATCATCAGGCCGTGCAAAATCCCGTTCGGTTCGCGTTCCCGTACATAAAGGGTCAGGCCCTGCCCCACCTGATTGAAAATGCCTTCCTGAAAAATGAGCGTTGAAAACTGGGCTTTGATCACCTGCCGCATCTGCTGGAGGGCCGAAATAGCCCGGGGAGCAATCCACAAGGTTGTCAGCAGTAAAAACCCTGTCACGATCAAAGAGAGTATCAGGGCCGGACGCGCCAGACGGGCGGGGGCGTACCCCACAGAACGAATCACAATCAACTCTGAATCCACCGTCATACGGTTATAGATAAAGAGCGTGCCTGCCATCAGGGAAAGCGGCATGATAATTTCCAAAAAGCGTGGCATGGCTAAAAAAGTGAGAGTCCAGAAAGTTCCTGCAGGCGCGCCCGACTCAATAACAAGCTCCAGAAATTTCAGGGATTGTGTCAGAAAAATGATAACAGCCAGCACCGCCGTGATAAACACCGTGGCGAGGCACAAATTTTTAAAAAGATAACGATCAAAAACGCCCATATAACGCATGGAATCAGACTTTAACACTGTTACCCCAGCAGGTCTAGCGGCTGATACACACCAGAAGGTGTCAGAAAATCTGTGTTTCGTGCCAGTTCCGAGACCCCGAAAACACGGACCAGGCTATCATAGATATTCAAAAGGAACTCATTGCAATATCCGATAATGGCCTGCCCTGCGGGGTGATTGTGGAAGAAAGTAAAATCAAGCACGCCACCCACAAAAAAAGCCATGGCCAAACTGGCCGTCCACTGCACAAACCCGCCTAACGAGGCTCCATTAAAAGCACGGCTGATTTCCGGCGCTGTTTTCGGGGATGGCATGGCTCTATGGTGCTCCTGTTTTTTATTGAGAATCATTCTTACTTGCATCCTAATAAACCGTCAAACATTAATTTGAGAATGATTCTTATTTACAATTCAAAAGTCTTTCGGTATATATTTTTGCGAATAGGAATTATTCTTAACTATGATGTATGGACAATGAGAAGAAGGCCGTATTGCAAATGCCAAAAGACGATCATTGTCCATACACCCAAAAAAATCTCAGGAGTGCCCCATGCATAAACAGTCTCAGTTTCCCGCCTTGAAAGGCGTTTTTTCAACCGTGGCCCTGCTGGCTGGCATGAATGTGGTGCAAGCACAAGAGCCGTCACCCGCAATTCAACAAAAAATGATTACGATGCAAATCCAGCAAAGACCCGTCACAAACCCCCATGATCCGACCGATACACGGACGGTGACTGTAGATTGCAGAAAGATCGGTATCGCTCAAGACCCAAAAACAGGCGTGGGATTTCCTGCACCGACGGGCCCTTTTGTTGCCCCTTTTGACGTGCCCCCCTTGCGAAAAGCTCTCCCCAACGAAGATGATTTTTCTGCGGGAACGGGTATGCTGATCCATATCGGGAGCCAGATTGACGGGACAAATGGATTTCATCAACTGTGTGCCTATCAGGCTACCAAAGTGGGAAGAAAGGCCTCGCCAGAGGCGCTTTCCCACCTGCCCAACACAGACGTTGCCTGCCCAGTAAAAGCCGCTATGAAAATATGCACGGGTCATGCGCCGGAAGGATACAAGGAAGCACAAGGGGGACAATGGATTTTGGAGTACTAAGCCATGAAGACCCCGCCGTCTGATCCCGATGGTACCATTTTAAAAATTCTGACCAGCGCCGCTTTTCAAACACGCTGGGCGGAATATCACCATAGCGCACGGGCGGAGTATCCCATCCTTGATATCATGACCAATGAAGAGACATGGGCACGGCATGGACAGGATTTTGCGCAATATCTCGGGGCGCTCCTCAGCGGAAAACCGGATAAAATCCTGCGCAGGACCCGCAATACCCTGCCAAAATCCTATAAGGCGATTTTGGATGTGATAGAGCGTTACGCCCTTCTTAAACCTTTGAACCCCAAACAGGCCGTTCTGGATTATGCCACAGAGACAGGGGAAGAACTCAAAACCCAGTGGCACAACCATCGCAAGGCGTTTTCTGCTGTTTTGGCGACAGAAATAGTGTTGCTTGCTTTTATGAGCCTGAACATCCAGACGGCTTTTATTCAACCTGTTGCGCTGGGCCTTGATCCCGTATCAGGGGAGATACTCTCCATACCGCTTGAAAATACGAAACTGGCACCCACATGCCACGATCATATCAGACAACTCATGCCGCCTTTAGCGGATTTTTTGGAGGGACACACTATTGTTCTACCTCAACATTGCACCAGTTTTTTAAAAGACCTGACGCAAGAGGCACAACAGAGTCTGGAAAAAAGCATTGATTTTATCAGAACACCGTACGAATTTTTGGTACAAAAACCTCTGGGCGCAATGGGAGAGACTGTAGGAGATGATTCCAAAACGCCTTTTATGAAAGGGTTTAAGGGCGCGGCAGAGACTGTCTCAGACGGTATAAACCAATTGAATATCATAGAAAATTTTTTGGTGCACGGGGTCATCGCGCTTTTAGCCTTTCACAAAACCCGCAGGCTCGGGACAAGGGATTATGCGGAGTGGCAGGCCTTGCGAAATGAGGTGGTCGATATGTTCCATCGCGCTCTATCCCACCGTCCCTTAAGTCTGGTTTTTGCGGGCGCGGTGATCGCAGGAAACGTTGCGCTTCAGACTCAAACGCCTGATACGATATGGGCAGGGCTTGGGGCGGGGGCGGCGGGATATGTGATTCATGACCTGCACCGCCGTCAAACCCGTCCTGATTTTATCAAAGCGCTTACGCATGATGCTCCAGCGGTTGTATCGCATCTTAAACCCGAAGAAAAGCCTGTAGCAAAGCACGCGCCTTTACAGAAAAAAAAGCCAATATTGTGCCAAAAATTTGCTGTCGTAAGTTTCGGCATGATGAATATGAGCGCCCGTCTTGATCCTGCTTTGACGGCAGTCTTTTGGGAGCAGACACAAGAACTTTCCGGGGCCTTGACCGGTGTTTTTCTAGCATCAAGCGCGGGTCTGTCATACATGATGATAGATGACATCCCGCAACATTGGTTTTTCGCCGCCACAGGCATGATGGGCGGCGGTGTCTTTTTGGCTGGGAAAAAAAGTCTGGATTTTTGCACAAAAAAACTGCGCGAAACATCCTTGGAGCCAGATATATTTTAAGCTTTGTAAATCCACCCTGAAAAGGGGTTTTTTTTAGCGCCAATCATGGTAATATCGCTCGAAATCAAGCTCACGGAGAAATTATTATGCCTGTATCCCTGTCCTTTAAAAAAACAATCTCCCGTACGGTGCCTCATGTGATGGTGCCTGTTTTTGAAGGCGGAATTCTTGGACATTCTGCCAAAGCGCTCGATAAACAAAACGGCGGCTTAATTGCCCATGCCCTGACACTGAACACAACATTCAAGGGTAAACTGGGAGAGGTTTTGGAGCTGTACCCGCCCGCAAACGGGGGACTTTCGCGTATTATTCTGGTCGGGTTTGGATCACCTAAAAAACTCGATGGACTCAAGATGGAAACCGCTGGTGGAAAAGTCTATGCGGCGATCTCGGGTGCCGGCATGGAAGACGTGGCCTTTATTGCCCATGATGAATTCGAGCGGGAGTCTCTCAAAACACCTGTGTTGCTTGCCCATTTTGCCAATGGATTTTCTTTGCGCTCTTACACGTTTGACCGCTATAAAACGCTGTCCAAAAAGGCAAAGGACAAACCAGCCCGACTCAAAACTCTTGAAATGATCACGGAAAAATTTGCCCCTGCCAAAGCCGCGTTTGAATCTTTACATCATGTGACCCAAGGGGTGTGTCTGGCGCGGGATCTTGTCAACACACCGCCCAATGATTTGTATCCGGAAAGCTTTGCAAAAATTATTGTGGCCGAACTCAAATCTCTCGGGGTCGAGATCGAAGTGCTGGACGAAAAAAAGATGCTCAAAATGGGCATGGGGGCCATTATGGCTGTTGGACAAGGCTCGGTGCGCCAGCCCCGCATGGTGATCATGCGCTGGAATGGCTTGGGGGGGAACAAGGCGAAGAACCTTCCTGCCCCCGTGGCCTTTGTGGGCAAGGGCGTGACCTTCGATACAGGGGGCATATCTCTCAAGCCTGGGGCGGGTATGGATGAAATGAAGATGGATATGGGCGGGTCAGCGGCAGTCGTGGGCTTGATGAAAGCGCTCGCCTTGCGCGGCGCCAAGGCCCATGTGGTGGGTATTGTGGGGCTAGCGGAAAATATGCCCTCCGGCAATGCGTATCGTCCGGCAGATATTCTGACCTCTTATTCCGGTAAGACAATCGAGGTTTTGAATACGGATGCGGAAGGCCGATTGGTATTGGCCGATTGCCTGAGCTATGTACAAAAAACCTATAAGCCCAGAGCTGTGATTGATCTGGCGACACTCACCGGCGCCATTCTGGTGGCGCTGGGGCATGAATATTGCGGCACATTTTCCAATGATGAATCTTTGTGGAAAAGTCTTGAAAGCGCGAGTATCAAAACGGGCGAAAAACTCTGGCGCATGCCGCTCGACGAGGCGTGGAAAAAGGAGGTTGAAAGTGACATTGCCGATATCCAAAATATTGCAAAATCAGGCCGGAACGCAGGTTCCTGCACGGCGGCGGGTTTTCTCAATCACTTTATAGAAGAGGGCACGCCATGGGCACATCTGGATATTGCAGGCACCGCATGGCGCAAAACGGACCTTCCGACAGTGCCAAAATGTGGCAGTGGATTCGGAGTCCGGCTTTTAGATTCTCTGGTTGCGGATCAATATGAATCCTGATGTTCTCAAGGCTGTAACAGCGCGTTATGCGGTCAGCATCACAGATCATGTTGCGGGCTTGATGCAAGGAGAAGCGGGTCAGGATCCCATTGCCACGCAGTACATCCCGCAAGCGCGCGAGCTTACCACCCTGCCGGAAGAATTGTCCGATCCCATCGGGGATGAAGCCCACAGCCCTGTGAAGGGGATCGTGCATCGCTATCCTGACCGTGTGCTGTTCAAGCCAGTGCAGGTCTGCGCCGTATATTGCCGGTATTGTTTCCGGCGGGAGCATGTAGGGCCGTCATCGGGAGTCTTGAAACCAGAGGAACGGACAGCGGCGCTCGATTATATCCGGTCCCATCCCGAAATCTGGGAAGTGATTTTAACGGGTGGTGACCCGTTGGTGCTCTCCGTTCGCCAGCTTCAGGAGATCATCGGTGCGCTCGAAACCATCCCCCATGTGCAGGTGATCCGGATTCATACCCGCGTGCCGCTCGCCGATCCCGTGCGTATAACGCCTCAACTGTGCGATATGTTGCGTGCCTGTACAAAACCCCTTTACATGGCGGTGCATGTGAATCACGTGCAGGAACTCTCGCCGGAAGTGCACACAGCGTTGAAAATTCTGCACGAGAGCGGTGTAGTCCTGCTCTCCCAGTCGGTGTTGCTCAAAGGCATTAATGATTCTGCGGAGGTACTGGAAGCCCTTTTTCGGGCGCTTGTCGCGCGCAAAGTCAAGCCCTATTACCTGCACCATCCTGATCTGGCGGCAGGGACCAGTCATTTCAGGGTATCCATAGCAGAGGGGCAAGCCCTCATGCAGGCTTTGCAGGGGCGTGTATCGGGCGTGTGCCTGCCCACCTATATGCTGGATATTCCGGCGGGGCATGGCAAGGTGCCCTTGACACCGTGTTACATAGCACCGGACCCACAAGGGGGCTATCAGGTCACAGACTATCGGGGCACCACACATCTTTATGCGCCCGAAACCGAACGGCGGGCGGAGAACACCCCATGAGTGACATCCGCTTTTACCATCTGGCGCATCAAACACTGGCACAGGCCTTGCCGCGTCTTTTGGAAAAGGCGCTTCAAAGCGGACACAGAATGCTTGTCAAAGCTCCGTCCACAGAGGCGGTGGAGCGCCTGAATACCGCACTCTGGACAGACCGGCCCGAAAGCTTCCTGCCCCATGGCTCTGCGAAAGACGGGCATGCGACAGAGCACCCCGTCTGGCTCACGGCCAGCGATGAAAACCCCAACGGTGCCAGCGTTCTGGTGCTGGTGGAGGGCGCACACAGTGAACATCTCGGGGATTATACGCTGATCTGCGACATGCTGGACGGGACACAGGCCCAAGCCGTAGCCTTGGGCAGAACACGCTGGAAACACTACAAGGAGGCGGGCCACACCGTAACCTACTGGCAACAAAGCCCCCAAGGGTGGGAGAAAAAAGCCTGATCTCCTTCTCTCCCC
>CAYGDY010000004.1:0-33234 GCA_964348795.1 uncultured Pseudobdellovibrionaceae bacterium
GGCAGGGACGGGCCTTTTGTATCGGCAATACGGCTGTGAGTTCCGACAACCGGATCGGGAAGATTTCCAACAGCTGGATCGGCCATGCCCTGAAATTCATGGGACAGCGCTTTGAATTCGAGGCACGGGGGAATCGGGGGGTGTCGTCCGAGCAGACCTCCAGCATGGTGGCGCGGCTGAGTGAACACCTGCCCAAAACGGCAGGGATTACGGATGTGATAATTGTGGGCGGGACGAATGATGCCAATGCGCTGGTCGCGCTGGCCACGTATCAGGCCAATATCAACAGTATGATGTCCTATGTGCATACTACGCTCAAGGCGCGGGTGATCATTGGGACCATCCCGCCGTGGGACGGGCAGACAACGGCGCAAAAGGATCTGCGGGACAGTTACAATGCGTGGATCAAGACGCTGGGCTCCAGCGTGAAAGGCGCGGAAATTATGGTGGTGGATTTTTACAGTGTGCTGGCCGATCCGGCTACACGGCAGTATAACACGGGGATGACCGGAGACGGGATTCACCCCAACGGCAAGGGCGCGATGGTGATGGGCCAGAAAATGGCGCAGGTGTTGAGTCCGGTGTACGGGGTGGGCGAATACCGCGAGAAGGCCACGAACCTGATTGTGAACCCCAGTTTCACCGGCACGGGCGGGACGGCCACGGGGGGCAGTACAACATGGACGAACCCCTCTCAGGTGGCTACAAACTGGACCGCCAATGTGAACGGGAATGCGACCTCTCCGGCCACGCGGGTTTTGTCGAAAGACGGGCAGGGGCGGCAGGTCATTGATTTTTCGTTTCCAGCCTTGCTGGGCGGGGCGGAAGGTGGCGGCTTTTCGCAGGTTGTGGGAGCAGGGAGCCTTGTGGACGGGCAGTGGTACACGGCGGAAATGCTCCTGCTCCTCGATCAATACAACGCGCCGGACCCTTCTGCGTATCCGGCCGATTTTTCCATCGGGATTTTTAACGGCAGTACGCAGATCTCCAAGGATGGCGGCTTGTTGAGCGGCACGAGCTATCCCGAGCAACAAGGCAGTATCCTCAAAACCCAGAGCGGGCTGTACGGGGTGCATTTCAAATGCCTGCCGGTGAAGTATATCGCAGGGGTGTATACGAGCGGTTTGAAGCTCCAGTGCGATGTGCGCTTTAAAACGGATGTGGCCACGGGGTTGAGCGCAAAATTTATTCCGGTGCATGCGCAGTTGTATCCGGTGGCAAGTCCGTACGTATAGCCTCCGTCATTGTGTCATCCTTCGCCTGCGGCTCAGGATGACAAAGACTGGATTGCTTCGCTTTGCTCGCAATGACAGAAAAGGCGGGGCGGGGGGATTACAACGGCAAGGCCTCTTCCACCAATCGGACCCAGTACTCCACCCCCAGCGGGATAATGGAATCGTTAAAGTCATAGCGGGGTGTGTGGAGGCCTTGGTTATGCATGCTGGCGGGGTCGGATTCGCCTTGCCCCATCCAGATGTAACAGCCCGGAATATCGGACATCATGCGCCCGAAATCCTCCCCGCCCATGGAGGGGTCGACATCGGGATTGACGTTGTGCGCACCGAAGATTTTCTGTGCCACCTCCACGCAAAAGGCGGTGGTCTGCGGATCATTCACGGTGGGGTCGAGCACCAGATGAAATATGTAATCAATATCCCCGCCCATGGCTTGCGCTACGCCGCGCGCGGTCGTTTCGATTTTGTCTTTCAGCGCCATGCGCAGGCTCTGGTCATAGGTCCGCAGGGAGCCCGTCATCTTCGCCGTGTCGGCGATGATGTTATGCGCGCCCGTCCCGCCGTTAAAGTTCGTGATGGAGAGCACGACGGGGTCTGTCGGGCGGGAAAAGCGGCTCACGAGTGTTTGCAGGGCCGTGATGATCTGCGCCCCGATCACGATGGGGTCCACGGTTTTGTGGGGCTGGGCCGCATGCCCGCCGATGCCCTTGACCGTGATATGAAACGTATCGGCGCTCGCCATAATGGGGCCGGAGCGGGTGGCTATCGTGCCCTTGGGCAGGCTGGGCCAGTTGTGCAGGCCAAAGACGCGGTCGCAGGGAAAGTCGCGGAAGAGCCCCTCGTCGATCATCGCATGCGCGCCCTTGTGGCCTTCCTCGGCGGGCTGAAAAATCAGGTGAACGGTGCCGTTGAAGTTTTTGGTTTCGTTCAGGATTTTTGCGGCCCCCAGAAGGAGCGCCGTATGCCCGTCATGTCCGCAGGCGTGCATTTTCCCCGCGATTTTGGAACGCCATGGTTTGTTGTGCTCTTCCTCGATATTGAGCGCGTCCATATCGGCCCGCAGGCCGATGGTTTTGCCGGAGGTGGTCTGCCGGCCCGTGATGCTGGCCACCACGCCCGTTTTGGCCAGTCCGTGCCTGAAGGGGATGCCCCATTGTGTGAGCTGTTCGCAGACCAGAGCGCTGGCGAAGGTTTCTTCATAGGCTGTCTGCGGGTTTTCGTGCAGGACGCGGCGCAAGGTGGCGATGTCAGGTTGAAGGGCTTGAATGGCGGGGCGGATGCTGGGGGTCATGTTACAGGCTCGTCTTTCGGGGGTCAAAGGCATCGCGCACGGCTTCGCCGATAAAGGTCAAGAGCGTCAGCATGAGCGCCAATGACACAAAAGCGGATATGCCAAGCCACGGGGCCTGCAGGTTGTTCTTGCCCTGATACAACAGCTCGCCCAAAGAGGGGGAGCCAGGGGGCAGGCCCAGCCCCAGAAAATCCAGAGAGGTCAGCGCTGTGATCGAGCCTGTGAGGATAAAGGGCATGTAGGTGATCGTAGCCACCATCGCGTTGGGCAGGACATGCCGCACCATAATCACGGGGTTGGACACACCAAGCGCCGTGGCGGCGCGGACATAGTCGAGATTGCGGGCGCGCAGGAACTCGGCGCGCACAACGTCCACAAGGCTGACCCATGAAAACAGGAGGAGAATAAGCAGAAGTGTCCAAAATCCCTGAACAAACATCGAGGAAAAGATGATGAGGATATACAGGCTGGGCATGGACGCCCAGATCTCGATTCCGCGTTGCATGACCAGATCGAGCTTCCCGCCGTAATAGCCCTGCACCGCGCCGGCTGTAATGCCTATCGCAGAGGAGACGGCGGTGAGGATGAGCCCGAAGAGCACGGAAATCCGGAACCCGTACAGCACACGGGCCATCACATCGCGCCCCTGATCATCCGTCCCGAGAGGGTTTTCGCTGGTAGGGCCGGAGGGCGCAGGGGTGGGGAGCGTGTAGTTGATCGTATCGTACGAAAACCGGATGGGCGGCCAGAGCATCCAGCCCTTTTTCGTGATGCTTTCCGCCACAAATTCATCGCGGTATTCGGCTTCGGTTTCAAAATCCCCGCCGAAGGTGGTTTCGGGATAGGTCTTGAAAATCGGGACATAATAGGCGTTGTCGTAGCGGATCAGGAGCGGCTTGTCATTGGCGATAAAATCCGACGCCATGGCGATGACAAACAGCGCGAGAAACAGCCACAGGCTATAATAGCCACGGCGGTTAGCTTTGAATTGGGCAAGGCGCCGGCGGGTGAGAGGGGAGAGGGTCATGGGGTATTCTTTTTGCTTTTTTCTGGATTGCTTCGCTGTGCTCGCAATGACAGAAGTGGTGTAGTGGTTTTGTTCATGTGTCTTTATTACACTAGAATCGGGCGTGTGTCATGTTGGTTTCTGGATCGCCACGGCTCCTTCGGAGCCTCGCGATGACGATGTTACAATACCCACCCCCGTCATTGCGAGGAAGCCTTTTGGCTGACGAAGCAATCCAGTTTGTTTTTTCTGGATTGCCGCGCTCCCTTCGGTCGCTCGCAATGACGTTAACTGACAATGTCATCATATAAATCCCGCCATGTGGGGTTTTGGGCTTCTATCAGGGTCAGTTTTTTCTTTCGGGAGCCTGCCTTGATCTGTTTTTCTCGTAAAATGGCAGATTCCATCGTTTCATGAAGTTCGTAAAATACCAAAATCTTGCAGTCGTATTGTTTTGAAAAGCCCTCTATCGTGCCCGTTTTGTGTTGCGCGGTTCTTTGTATGAGGTTTGACGTTACGCCTGTATAAAGGGTGCCGTTTCTGTGGTTGGTTATGATATAGACGGCGGGTTGTTTTTTTGTCATGTTTTCTGGAGTGCTTCGCTATGCGCGCCATGACGGTGTAGGCGGGGGTCAGGCCGCCTTGCCCTCTCTATCGAGTTTTTGCTGAAGCGAAGAGCTGGAGGTGGTGTATTCAAATTTCAGCTTCGCGTCCGGATACACGTACCGGAAGGCCTGACGGGACATCAGCGCCGCCTCGTGGAATCCGGACAGGATGAGTTTTAATTTCCCAGGGTAGGTGTTGATATCGCCGATGGCGAAAATACCGGCCTCGGAGGTCTCGAATTTCTCTGTATCCACGGGGATCAGATTTTCATGCAAATTCAGCCCGAAATTGGCAATCGGCCCCAGTTTCATTGTCAGGCCGAAGAAGGGCAGGAGAATGTCGCAGGGGAGTTCGCTCTGCGTTTTATCGCTGTGTTCGAGGACAAGGGAGGTCAGGTGCCCGTTCGCGCCGTTCAGCGCCTTGACCTGCCCCGTGTGGAAGGCCATTTCGCCCGCAGACACGCTGGCGCGCATTTTGTGGACGCTGTCGGGGTGGGCGCGGAAGTCGTCCCGCCGGTGGATCAGGGTCATGCTTTTGGCCAGAGGGCGCAGGTTCAGTGTCCAGTCCAGCGCGCTGTCCCCGCCGCCGACTACGACAATGTTCTTGCCGCGAAACTGTTCCATTTTCTTGACGGCGTAAAAGACGCCGGTGCCTTCATAGGCCTCGATGTTAGGAATGGGGGGCTTTTTGGGCATGAAGGACCCGCCGCCCGCCGCGATGATAATGACTTTGGCTTCAAAGGTGGTGCCGTCATCGGTTTTGAGCCGCCAGAGGCCCTCGGGTGTTTTTTCAAGGGATTCTGCCATGTGCTGGAAATGGAAGGTGGGTTTGAAGGGCGCGATTTGTTCCATGAGCCGGTCTGTGAGCGCTTGCCCCGAAATCTCGGGCCATGCCGGAATGTCGTAGATCGGCTTTTCGGGATACAGCTCTGCGCACTGGCCGCCCGCACGGTCCAGAATATCCACAAGGTGGCATTTCATATCAAGCAGGCCCATTTCAAATACGGCAAACAGCCCGCAGGGCCCCGCCCCGATGATGACGGCGTCTGTGTGAATGGTTTCGGTCATGGTGTGTGTTACCCTCTTTTTTTTGTCTTTAACGTCTCTATTTAAAACCCTTGAAAGAGAAAATCCAGTGCGTTTGTAATGACATGATGGTGTTCTTTCAAATTTGTCACGACAGGGCCCAGTTCTGTGAGGGGAAGGGTGGCGATATCGGTTGTCATGAGGAGGTAGCGTGTGTTGTGGATGGTCAGGACCGGTTTGAGGTGCTCTATGGCCTCTTTTTTAGCCGCTTCCAAGGGGACCAGCGGTACAACAACCCGTGTCTGAAGGCCGGACAGCAGATCGGCCTGTACATTCAGGGCAAGGGGAACGCGGGGATTTTTGAGCCTGTGCACGTCAAAGCGGGGCATTATGGGCGGTTCCAGACGGGCGGCAGAAGGGGGCCGTCTGCGCAGATGCGGGCATTACAGGCTTCCAGCGCGTCTTTGTGTTTTTCAAGCCATGTGGTTTCCTGTGCCCTACGGATGGCTTCGCGGATTCCGGCTTCTGCGGCCTGAGATGTATTCAGGTTGAGGCTTTTGGCCAGCGCGAGGAGATCCGTTCGTATGGTCAGGTTGACGGGTCTTTTTCTTGCCTGCGTGGGATCGTCTGTCAGATGTTCCATGCCTTATTATAGGGTGCATTTTGTATGTGCGTCAAGCATGTGCATACAAAAAACGTATTATGTGAGGGGGGCAGGGCAGAGTGCGGGCGCAGGGGTCTGCTGAAACGCTTTGATCAAGCCCCGAATTTTGACGGACTCGCCCATGATAATGGTGGCGGGGGCTCTGGGCGGAATCGTGTGCGCGAGGGACGCATATTCCGCCAGTGTGGTTTCAATGACGGTCTGGCGGGGGGTGGTGGCATCCGAGACAATCGCCACAGGGGTGTGGGACGGCTTGCCCGCCTTCAAAAGATGCCGGATGATCTCGGGCATGGTTGTGAGCGCCATATAGAACACGATCACGGGTGAGGCGCTGACCAGTCCGTCCCAGTCGATATTCAGGGGGAGCGCGCCGGAGGAATCATGGCCTGTGACGAAGCTGGCTACGGTGTTGATATCGCGGTGGGTGAGGGGAATTCCGGCGCTGGCCAGCCCGCCGATTCCCGCTGTCACGCCCGAGATCACGCGGAAATAAATCCCCGCCCGCGCCAGATCCATTGCTTCTTCCCCGCCGCGCCCGAACACAAACGGGTCACCGCCTTTCAGGCGCAGGACCCGCTGGCCTGCCCGCGCATGCCTGATCATCAGGGCGGTGATTTCGGGTTGTTTGAGGCTCCGCACGCGGGCGCGTTTGCCGACAAATTGCAGATGGGCTGTGGGTTTGGCCAGCGCAAGGATGGATTCGTTCACCAGCGCGTCATACAAGATCACATCGGCCTCCTGCAAGCCCTTTACGCACAGGAGGGTCAGAAGGCCCGCATCGCCGGGCCCCGCGCCCGCGATCCAGACCGTGCCGGAGTCAAAGGCGGGGAGAATGAACGGGTGTGCCAGCATCAGATGTCGCCTGAAATATCAAGAGCGGCGGCTGGCCGGTAATGAATGCCGCATTCCGTTTTGCCCAGTCCGGCCCAACGCCCTGAACGGGCGCTGGAATCCTTTGGGTCTGATTTGGCCGTGCACAGGGGGGTGTCGCACCCGACAGAAAAATACCCGAAGGACACCAGAGGGTGTTCGGGCAGGTTCCGGCGTTTCCATTCGGTGTCGATTTGCTCTTTGGTCCAGTTGACAATGGCGTTGATTTTGATCCGCCGCCCGTCATGCTCGAAGACGGGGAGATGCGCCCGCGCGCCGCCGTGGATGCGTTTGCGCCCGTTGATGAGGGCATTGAAAGTGGTCAGGGCCTCTTCCTGTGGCACAACTTTGCGCAAGTGGCAACAGCCATCGGTATTGGTGTGATACATCGTCCCATCAGGGTCTGCGGCAGACAGCGCGCTGGGGTCTGGTTTGATCACGCGCACATCCTTGAGGTCCAGAAGATGGATCAATTTATCGCGATACGCCAGCGTTTCGGGGAAATGTTTGAGGGTATCCAGAAAGATAACGGGCGTGGTGTTATCGACCTCGGCCACCAGCGCCAGAAGAAGCGCGGCCTCTGTCCCGAAGGAGGACACTTGCGCGATAGTGCCTTTGAATTGATTTGTGATCATCGCATCCAAAAGGGTCAGTGCTGGCAGGGTGCTGTACTGCGCGTTGAATTCTGCCGTCAGGTTTTCCAGTGCGTCGCGGTTCATCCCTCTGTTCCGTTATCCGTTATGTGTCTGTCTCGGGCGGAAGCCAGCCGTTTTGTGTGAGGGCGTGATCTGTCCGGTCTGCGATGTCTTTCATCGAGAGTCCCTGTGCCTGCCATTCTTTCCGTATACTTGCGATGCTGTCAAGTTTTTCGGACCATCTGGCGTCAAAAATTCGCTCCAGCACGCGTTTGATCCGGCGGGCCAGTGCCGGACTTTTGCCATTTGTGGAAATGGAAAACAGCAGATCCCCGCGCTGGAGGATGGCGGGGGTATGGAAATCGCAAAGCTCTATCACATCTTCGACATTCACCAGTGTGCCCAGAGTCCGGCATTGACGGGCCAGTGTTTCGGCCTCGGCAGGCGGGAGATCGGCAATATAGACAATGTGCGCTGATGAGATCTGTTCCGCCGTGGGGGGGGTGGATTTAAAGCGGGTGACGGGCATGCCGGCGGCAGTCAGTTGCGCAAAGCGCCTGTCCGAGAGGGGACCGTTCCCGATCAGCAGGAGGCGCGTGGTCTGCGGCGTGAGAATAATGGGGAACATGGGCAAGGTTTAACAGGAAGGCGGAAAGAAGGGAAGGGGGGGGTGTTATGGTTGTGCCGTGATAGTGTTGTCCAATACCAAGCCCCTGTATCCGTTTTTCATTGACAAAATTGTTGGGTGCTCCCATAATATAAACATAGATTGCCGTCAGGCACCGCCGCTCCTCTGAAAAGAGGGCGGCAAATTTTTTGCCTAAAGAAAAGCCATGAAGGCTTCTTTGATGGACATCGCCTCGTTTTCGTTCAGCTTTCCCATTCTTCGAACTAGTCGCCTGCTGTCAATCGTTCGGCCTTGGTCGAGCAAAATGCTTCCATCTTTTCCGTGAAAATCTAACGGGAAATACGAAGGGAAATCTTTTTTACTTGAAGTCAGTGGCAATCCAAAAAATGTGAATTTACTATATTTTCGCAGTACCAAAACAGGGCGTGTGAATTGTTCGTCTTTTCCGAAAATTTCATAGCCAATATTTACGCCAATGCTACACCACCATATTTCACGCTCTTTGAACAGGGGCGGGGTTTTATGTCGATCGAGCGCTTGTTTCAGAATATGCCAATCATCAAAATTCTTGGTCATGGCTTCGGTTCTTTCTTCTTTGTTGTTCTTAAGCTTTTTGGTATTTCCAACTCTTTTTTCAAATTTTTTGTTTTTTTATCGATCTCTAGAAATTCGGGTGCTAACTCTTTGAGTTTTTTTACTAGCCCTGATAAATCATATGCGTTGCTCAGTTTTCCTTTGTGTTTATCTTTTCTTTCTATGCGTTTCACAAGATGAGCTGTTTCCAAATCTGTAATAATTCGTTGCACCTGTCGGCGTTGAAGCCCCATGCGGTTTGCCAGCGTTGTGACGCTTGGCCAGGGCGCGCGGTCAGCCTCCCACCAATAATCAGATAAATGCAGAAGTACAACAAGCTGTTGGGAGGTCAAGCCAAGACGTTGTTGTGCTTTAAATATGAGCGAAGGTAGAATAGCGAATCCTACTCTCATAACATTTTTGCCCCACTTTTTTTCTGACTCTTGCGGGTTGTTTTTTTCTGATTTTATGGGTGCAATCCTATTCATGTTTGTGCCTGAATTTTGTGTTTTACTGTCCTCATAATATATTGTTTTTAAAATATTTCAATGTATGGGTATGTGTCTTTTATAACTTTAGGGATGTGTCACTATATACTAGTGAGACTGGACGTGAATGACCAATAAAACAGTACCTCTCACAAATAGCATGTATTTAAGCAAGGACGGATAGAATAATTATGGGATGGTCAAAAATGACGCGTGGTCTGCGGCGTGAGAATAATGGGGAACATGGGCAAGGTTTAACAGGAAGGCGGGATGGGGGCAAGGTTTGGCTATATATAATCATATAATCACTTAAAATTAAGACTCCGTCATTGCGAGCGACTATCAGGAGCGCGGTGATCCAGAAGTTTTTAAGGACTGGATTGCTTCGTTGGCAGAGCCGCCTCGCGGGTGACGATAAGGCGTGGAGATGACGGAAAGAATGTCACAATTTCTTCGCCGCCCCTGAGGCGGTGGCCAGCGCAAGTCTGCGGTCCGCGCCGATGCGGTCGCAGAAATCTCCGAAGCTGTCGTCCGGCCCTGTGCGCTCTTGTGCAAAGGCCGAGAAGAAGGGTGAGAGAAAATCCCCGATCCGGTCCACGGGCACCATATCGGCGACCTTGTGCGACAGGCGCGTGCCCGCAAAATCCCCGCCCACGTACAGGCTGTAGAGATCGGGCGCACGCCCCACAATCCCGATATCCCCCGTATAAGGGCGGGAGCACCCGTTGGGGCACCCCGTGATTCGCACGCTGAGTTTTTCCTGTTGCAGGCCGTAGAGGGCAAGGGCGTGCGATACGAGGGCAATGAGGGGTTCGCGCACGCGCTCGCCTTCCGTCAGGGCTTTGCCGCAGGTGGGCAGGGCCACGCAACTCATGGCCCAGAGCTCGACGGGCGTATGGTCTTCCTTCAAAGCCACGTTGTGGGATTTGAACAGGGCAGTAATGGCGTTTTTATGTTCTTCTGCAATGTCATACAGGATGATGTCCTCGGTCGGCATGAGGATAAGGGGCATGGCATAAGTCTGAAGAAGTTCGCACAAGGCCTTCCGCAGGCTGTGTTTTTCTGTGTCCTTGATCCGGCCGCTTGTGACGGGCAGGCCTAGAGAAAACAGGCCGTTGCCCTGCGCGTGCCAGCCCAGATAATCTTTGACCTGAAGTGGCGGTGTTTTTTTTAGTGGTTTGAGGGGTTTGCCAAAATATGTTTCGATTTTTGTTTTGCAAAAATCCATGCCGCGCTCGGTCACGACATATTTCAGGCGGGCATGCTGGCGGTCGCTCCGGTCGCCGTGGTCGCGCTGGAAGGCGATAATGGCCTTGCAGAGCGGGATGACATCGGGGGCCTCGACAAATCCCAGCGCCTCGGCCATGCGGGGATAGGTTGCAGGGTTGCCGTGTTTCATGCCGAAACCGCCGCCGATATAGACGTTATAGCCTTGAACCGTGTGCCCGTCATGCACGGCAATCAGGCCGATATCATTGGTGAGCGCGTCCACGGTGTTGTCTTCCGGCGTGGCGATGGCGATTTTGAACTTGCGGGGGAGCCAGCTTTGCCCGTAGAGAGGGTCGGGCGTATCCTGCGTAGGCTCTTTGTACGGTTCCCCGTTGATCCAGATCTCGTGATAGGCGGTGGTTTTGGGCAGGGTTTCGCGGGAAATTTCATCGGCCAGCCGCTCTATGGCCTTCACAACAGGATTGTGCTCGGGCGAGGGCACGGCCATGGTGTTGCGCACCACATCGCCGCATCCGCCAAAGGTGGTGAGAAGCGTGTCGTTGACCCGCGCGATCAGGGGCTTGATATCGCCCTTCATTACGCAATGGAATTGCAGGCCCTGCCGCGAGGTCACCCGAAGCGTTCCGTTGGAAAACAGGTCCGTCAGGGCATCAAGCGCGAGATACTGCGCAGAGGTCAGGCGTCCGCCAGGAACCTTCACGCGGAGCATCATCTCCCATTCCTTATCCAGCTTCATTTTCTTGCGGGCGGTGGCGGTGTCGCGGTTATAACCTTGATAAAAGCCGTGGAATTTGACGAGCTGTTCATCCGCGTCTGAGAATTTCACAGCGCTGTCATCGGCCAGCGTTTCGGCGATGGTGCCCCGCAAATGACGGCTTTGCGCCTTGATATGCTCGACTTCGGACGGGGCCGTTTTATCTTGGGTCATGGGGGGGAGTGTAGCGGAGGGCGCGCGCGGGTTCAAGGTTCATGGGGCAAAAAAAGGAAGGGTGAATACGAAGACGCGAAGACACACGAAGGGTTTTTTTAGTTAAAAATCCGACATTTCATATCGTCATCGCGAGGCCCTGCAAAAGGCCGTGGCGATCCAGAAAAAAAAAGGGAAGTTGGATTGCCGCGCTCCCCTCCGGTCGCTCGCAATGACGAAGAAGGGGATTCTTCACTGCGTTCAGAATGACAAAGACTGGATTGCCGCGCTCCCCTACGGTCGCTCGCAATGACGAAGAAGGGGATTCTTCACTGCGTTCAGAATGACAAAAACGGGGCGCGGGATGATAGAAAAAGGCGGCCCAAAAGCCGCCTTTTTTATATTGTGTGAGCGTCAGCCGAAGGCTTAGACGAGGATATGTCCGTTGTCGTACATCGTCTGGGCGTCGATGGTTTCGCCGCCTGTCGCGATTTTGGCAATCTGCACGGCGCTGTAGACGCCGCCCGCGCCATCGCGGTCGATGGTCATCGTGCTGAAGCCACTTACGAGCGGGCCAAAGGACAGGAACGCGTCGATATCGCTGACGCCATCCACAAAACCCACAAGCAGGTCGGAGATGTCGATTTTGTCGGCCTGCGCGGTTCTGAAGTCCTGCACCGTGTCTTTCTGACCGTCCAGATCTGCCGCAAGGAAGACAAACGTGTCAGCCCCTGCACCGCCATAGAGCTTGTCAGCTCCTGTGCCGCCATAGAGCGTGTCGTTGCCATCCTGCCCGTTCAGAAGATCGTTGCTGGACCCGCCATAGAGCGTGTCGTTGTCTTCGTTTCCAAAGAGGTTGTCGATCCCGTCCTCGCCGTAGAGCGTGTCGTTGCCGTGTCCGCCCTGCACGATGTCGCTTCCGCTCTCGCCATGCAGTTCGTCTACGCCATCTTCGCCGTACAGGGAGTCATTGTCCGCCCCGCCGAACAGCGCGTCGTTTTCGGACCCGCCGTAGAGCTGGTCATTGCCGGCGCCGCCGAACACGGAGTCTACCCCTTCGGACCCGACGACGCGGTCATTGCCGTCTTCGCCGTACAGGGTGTCGTTGCCCGTTTCGCCATAGACGGTGTCGTTGTCCGCCCCGCCGTACAGTGTGTCGTTGTTGGCACCGCCAAACAGGGAGTCGGCGCCTGCATCACCGTACAAGGTGTCATTGCCTTTGCCGCCCACGATCAGGTCCACGCCGTCATCGCCGTGGAGGGTGTCATGGCCATCGTAACCGCGCAGGGCGTCATTGCCCACGCCGCCGTTGATGGTATCGTTGCCGGACCCGCCACGGAGCCAGTCATTGCCTTCTTCGCCGTTGATGGTTACATCGGTGTAGAGGTAATGGCTCGTTGCCAGATCCACGACATCGTTCCCCAGACCGGCATTGATTTCCTCGATGGAGGTCAAGCGGGCCCCTGGAAGACCTGTGTAGCTGGTCGAAAGCGTGTCTTCCAGAAACAGGGCGTCATCGCCATCAGTCATCACCAGTGTGTCATAGTCGGCGCCGCCATCGAACGTGTCGAAGGAGCGGCTGTAGCCGTCCAGATTCGGCAGGAGGAAGGCGGGCTCAGGGGCGCCAGGGCCGCCAACCAGATTCACAACCTGCGCGGAGGTCCAGACGCCGTCCGTGTGGTATTTCAGTGTGTCATTGCCTGCGCCGCCGGACAGGGCATCGGCATCGCGTCCGCCGTTCAGGACATCATCGCCGGCATCGCCGTTCAGGGCGTCATTGCCATGACCGCCGATCAGGTTGTCATCGCCATCGCCGCCATTGAGGATATCATTCCCGATGCTGGACCAGAGAATATCGTTCCCCGCGTCGCCGTTGATGGTGATGTTGCCAATGCTGAAGGTCAGGCTGGCCAGGTCAACAATGTCGTTGCCATCGCCCGCTGTAATCAGTTCAAGGTGCTTGACGGTCTGGTTGCCGAACGCATCTTCGAGAAAAAGGGCATCGCCCAGTGCTGTCATGACCAGTTCGTCAAGGCCCAGTTCGCCATCATAAGAGGAGGTGTTGAGATTGTAATCGGCGTCGACATCAACTGTATCGCCGGTATACGGATTGACTAGGGTAAGGGTGAGGTGTTCCACCGCCCCGCTAAAAGGGAATACATCATTTCCTGCGCTCATGGTTTTGATCCTTTAATACTCTTAAGTGTTGTGATTGTTTCCCATCTACTACGACTATTCAAAGGGGGCGTCAAGAGGGCGCGTGATCTGTTTTGATATATTAGTGGGCTGGGGTTGAAATATGGGAGGGCTATTTTATATGAAAACAGTAGGGATTCAGGGAAATTTCACGCCATTGCTGTGGTCTATCCGAGAGATTGAAAAGACATAAAAGAGTATCGGTGTCATGCGTCCGTGTGAAAGCCAGGAGCGCGGGGGTGCCTGTGTCGTGAAAGGCCAGCGTGCCCTCCTGCAGGGCAGTCTGCGTCTGACGCCAGCGCAAAAAGTCCCGCGTGAAGGTCAGTGTCGAATCAGGCGTGGCGTCCTGTTGTGTCTGGCAGAGTGTTTTATGGGATTCGGGCACCGGTAGCCATGGTGTTCCGGTTGAAAATCCGGCGTGGGGGAGGCCACTGTCCCACGGGAACGGGGTCCGGCATCCATCCCTGCCTTGCCATGCGGGCCAGAGATGTTTGCCCCACGGGTCCTGCAGATTCTCGAAGCGCAAGGCGGCTTCCGGCAGGCCGAGCTCCTCGCCCTGATATAAAAACACCGTCCCGCGCAAGCAGAGCAAGAGCGCAATCAGGAGCTTCGACAGGCGCGGATCGTGCGAAAACCCGTCCCCCGTGCTGTGCCAGCGGCTGGCGGCCCGGACCACATCATGATTGGAAAAGGCCCATGCGGGCCAGTGGTCCTGCGTGGCGTGGCGGGCGAAGGTTTCCAGTGGGGTGCGGATCTGGTCTGCGCGCAGGGCTTTATGCGCGCCGCTCATCATCTGCGGGTTATAAGTGGTGTCGAGCAGGCCTTTGCCTGTATATTCCACTGCCCGTTCATAGGGCGAATCATCCCCGATCTCCCCGATGGTGAATCTGTTCGGGTATTGATCCATCAGTGCCCGCAGGCGCCGGAGAAAGGCCAGCGTTTCGGGGCGGGATTTATCGTAAATGTGGTGTTGCGCAGAATAGGGGTCTGCGCCCTCGAACTGGGTGGCGCTTCCCAGTGCGGGCGGGCGGGGCGGATTGTCGCGGAGCAGGGGATCGTGACAGTAAAAATTCACCACATCGAGCCGGAAACCATCCACCCCCAGAGCGAGCCAGAAGTGCGCAACGGCCAGCATTTCGTTCTGGACGGCCGGATTGTGGATGTTGAGGTCGGGCTGGGACGGCAGAAAATTATGGAGATAGTATTGCTGGCGCTCTTCGTGCCATGTCCATGCGCTCCCGCCGAAGACAGACACCCAGTTATTAGGAGGCCCGCCGTTTTTGCCATCGGCCCAGACGTAATAGTCCTGATGGTCCGTAAACCACGGGTGCTGGTCGGACGTATGGGAGAGCACAAGGTCGATGATGATTTTGAGGTTGAGGCTCTGGGCGGTTTTCAGGAGGGCTTTGAAATCCTCCAGCGTGCCGAACAGCGGATCGACATTATAATAGTCGGACACGTCATAGCCGAAATCCTTCATCGGGGAAGGAAAAAACGGGCAAATCCAGACCCCGTCCACGCCGAGCGAGGCAATATAAGGGAGTTTTTCCGTAATGCCGTTCAGGTCGCCGATCCCGTCCCCGTTGGAATCCTTGAAGGAGCGGGGATAGACCTGATACAACACAGCCCCCCTCCACCATGGGAAGTGTTCGGTGGGGGCGGGCTGTTGGCGCGTCATATCATTTTTCCCTTATCATGCATGCCTCATCCGCCCTGAAAGAAGAGAGAGGGCTATTTTTACAGGAAGGCGGGAAGAAAGGAAGACTGTTTTTCTTCTTTTTCGTCACTCAGGCCCCCCTTTTTCTGTCATCCTGAGCCGCAGGCGAAGGATCCCCCCGCCACAAAAAGAGATCCTTCGTTTCACTCAGGACGACACTATAGACTCAGTCAGATCAAATGATTCAAATTTTTGTCACCCGCGCGCGACTGCAAGGGCGCGCGGCAATCCAGAGGTTTCTGTGTTTTTCTGGATTGCTTCGTTGGCCTTTGGCCGTCTCGCAATGACGGTTTTTATCCTCAAATTATGTGATCTGGGCTATATGTTGCCAGAATGACAAGAAAGTCCCTTCTCCCCAGAGGGGAGAGGGGGCAGGATAGAGAGGCTCTCCCCAGAGGGGAGAGGTGTTTTACTGCGCCGCTTTTTCTTTCGGTGTGACGGTCTCGGGTGTCGAGGCGGTCGGGGCTTCTCCGGCGGCAGGGGCTGTCGCTGAAGGTGTCAGACCCGGGGCCGGCGCGATCTGGGTGGAGGCTGAAGGTGCAGAGGCTTCATCGGAGGCCAATGCCGCTTTCACGATTTTGTCCGGTGTGGCAGGCGGTTCGCCCTTGGCGATTTTGTCCACGAATTCCATGCCTTCTGTCACCTGACCAAACACGGTGTATTGCCCCGTCAGGAAGCCGCAACCCGTATCGGTGAAGCAGATGAAGAACTGGGAATTGGCGCTGTTGGGGTCGGCGGTGCGGGCCATGCCCACGGTGCCGCGCTTGTAGGCGTAATCCGTGAATTCCGCCGGAAGATCGGCTTCTTTCGAGCCGCCTGTGCCGGTGCCGGTCGGGTCGCCCGTCTGGGCCATAAAGCCGTCAATCACGCGGTGGAAGGTGATGCCGTTGTAAAAGCCCTCTTTCGTCAGCTTTTTGATGCGCTCGACATGCGCCGGCGCACGGTCCGGCAGGAGCTCAATCGCCACACGGCCGCCCGAAGACAGGTCGAGGTAGAGGGTGTCAGCCGGATTTCCCGCCTGCGCGTTGGAGGATAGTGTTGTCATGGCAAGCAAGCTCCCAGCCGTTAGAAGAAAACGTTTGAACATGTGAAGTCCTCTCATGTAAAAAAAGGTTGTGTGTCTTCCTGCCACAGCTGGCCTCCCATGGCAAGGGGGGTGCGCGGAAGGGGACTCACAAATTCACAGTTTTTTCCGGTGCGGGGGGTTATGACGCTTTGGCCTGTTGTTGCCCGAAAACGCTTTGAAAGGCGTTATCGAGGTCGGCAATCAGGTCATCGGGATGCTCCAGCCCGATCGACAGGCGCACCAGCCCATCCGTCACGCCGACTTTATCCCGCAAGTCTTTGGGGATGCCGGAATGGGTGGTCGAGGCCGGATGGCAGACGAGGGATTCCGAGCCGCCCAGCGATACCGCCAGCTTGAACAGGGACAGGGCATTGATGAGGGCAAAGACCTGCGCTTTGGGTGCGTGGATCTCGAAGGAAAAGGTCGAGCCCGGGCCGGAACACTGGCGTTTGTAGACGGTTTGATAGGCGGTGTCCGTCAGAAATTCCGGATGGTAGACTTTCGCGGGGGTGTAAGGGTTGCCTTGAATCCAGCGTGCCACGGCGGTGCCGGTGGCAGAAGAGCGCTCCATCCGGATGGTGAGGGTCTCCAAAGAGCGGGAGATCATCCAGCTGGTGTGCGGATCGAGATTGAGCCCCAGCGCGCTTCGGGCTGAGCGGATCGGTTTGAGATGTGCCCGTGAGCCGCAGACCGCGCCCGCGACCAGATCGCTATGCCCGCCAACATATTTGGTAAGCGAATATACCGAAAGATCGATGCCGGCCGGAATGACTTGTGAAAAGACGGGGCCGAGTAGCGTGTTATCGCAGAGTGTCAGAGGGCGATGGCCTGTGTCCTGTGCCAGAGTATCTATAACGCGGTTAAAAGCCTGAAAATCGATCAGGGCATTGGTCGGGTTGGCAGGACTTTCAATGAGCACGACAGCGACGCGCCCCTTTTGTGCGGCCTTTCGGGCGGCTTCCCGCATGGCCGTTTCGGAAAGCCCGTCGGCAAAAGATTTTGTTTGAATGCCCCAGCCCGCAAAAAAACCACGGATCAGCGTTTCTGTACCGCCGTAAAGCGGCGTGGAGTGGAGGATAATATCGCCAGGTTTGAGGGCGCTGAGGAGTACGGCGCTGATCGCGCCCATGCCGCTGGAGCATACCACGGCGCTTTCGGATTGTTCGAGCAGGGCGAGGCGGTCTTCGATGATTTCCACATTGGGGTGGTTAAAGCGCGAGTAGATAAGGCCGCCTGTGTGTCCGGCGGGGGGTTCCTTGCGGCCTGAGGTGATGTTAAAGAAATCTTCCCCTTCCTCGGCGGAGGTAAAGGCAAAGGTCGAGGTTAGAAACACCGGCGGTTTCACGGAGCCCTCTGACAAAGCGGGGTCGTAGCCATAGGACATCATCAGGGATTCCGGTTTCAGGGTATGTCCGCCGATGGTCTTGCTTTTATAGGTTTTTTTACGCATTTTTCTGTGAAATCCTTTATAGATACGATCCGTATCGTATTTTTTGTTTATTTTACAGAAACTCCTGCATTTTCAAGGCACCATGCCAGAATGGCCTTTTGCGCATGCAGGCGGTTTTCAGCCTCGTCATAAATCACGCAGGCGGGCGTGTCAAGCACGGCAGGAGCGACTTCCTCGTTGGCATGGATGGGCATGCAATGCATGAAAAGCGCGTGCTGTCTGGCCCGCGCCATGAGCGCGGGATTGACCTGATAGGGCATGAATTTTTCAATGGATTTGCCTTCCTGCCCCATGGAAACCCATGTGTCTGTCACGATGACATCAGCGTCTTGCGCGGCGTCCTGCGGGTTTGCGGTCCATGAGACCTGTGGGCTGTTCAGGGTGGGCTTGAGGTCCGGCGGGGTGGAGATCGCCAGTTCAAAATCCCAGATCGGCGCAGACTGCACAAAAGTTTTTGTGACGTTGTTGTAATCACCGAACCATGCAATTTTCCGGCCTTTGAGGGTGCCCAGCTTTTCTTCGATCGTCATGAGATCGGCCATAATCTGGCAGGGGTGCAGGGCATTGGTCATGCCGTTGATGACGGGCACGCTGGCGTGGCGGGCAAATTCGAGCAGGCGGGCATGGTCGCTCATCCGGATCATGACGGCATCGACATAGCGGGATACGACCTGTGCCGTGTCTTTCAGGCTTTCCGCCCCGCCCAGTTGCATTTCATCGGCATTCATGACGAGCGTATGGCCGCCCAGTTGCTTCATGGCCACTTCAAAGCTCATCCGTGTGCGGGTCGAGCGTTTATCAAACACCATGGCCAGAGACAGGCCCTTGAAGATCTGGGGCGGGTTGAATTTCTCGCGCTTGAAGGTGTGCGCGTTTTTCAGAATGCCTTTAAGCGTTTCTGGTGGAATGTCTGTCAGGGAGAGGAAATGGCGAATGTTGGGCATGGGTGTTTATTATCCTTTTGTTGTTTGAACCACGAATGAACACCGATAGACACGGATAAAAGAAACATCGTCATCCCCGCGAAAGCGGGGATCCAGTAGACTATATTTAAAAATCTGGACTCCCGCCTGCGCGGGAGTGACGTTTCAATGATTTGTGTTTATTCGTGTACTGCATGACTTCGTGGTGAGATTTTCCCCTATAACTCCTGCAAAGTTTTTTCGATGATACCGAGCGCCTCATGCGCGTGGCTTTCCGTCCAGATCAAAGGCGGTGTCAGGCGCAAGGTGGTATTTCCGGCCTGCGTGGCCATCAGCCCGTTTTTCTGGAGGCCGGAGAGCAGGGCTTTGATGTCAAACACGGTATCCACCCCGATCAGCAGGCCTATCCCGCGCACGTCTGTGATCTTGTTGGAACTCCGTTGCAGGGATTTCAGGCCCGAAACAAATGTATCCGATACGGTTCGTATCTGTTTTAGAAAGTCCGGTTTGCGCATTTCCCTGATGACGGCAGAGGCCACCGCGCAGGCCAGCGGATTGCCGCCATAGGTCGTGCCGTGGGTCCCCACGACAATAGCCTTGCCGAATTTTTCCTTGGCCATCATGCATCCCACGGGGAAGCCCGCGCCCATGCCCTTGGCCCACGCGCCGATATCGGGCTCCACCCCGAAGGATTCGTAGGCATAGAGCGTCCCAAGCCGCCCGAAACCGGTTTGCACTTCGTCAAAAATCAGGGCGATGTTTTGGTCATCACACAGAGACCGCAGACCTTGCATGAATTCCGGTGTGGCAGGCGTGAGGCCGCCTTCACCCTGCACAGGCTCCAAAATAATGGCGGCTGTTTTATGGGATACGAGCGCCTTGACGGACGCCAGATCATTAAAGGTGGCAAAATGCGTCCCCTCGACATAGGGGCCGAAATAGGGTTGGGTAAAGCGCTTTTCCGTCAGGCTCATGGCGCCGTAGGTGCGGCCGTGAAAGGCATTGCGAAAGCCGATGATTTCGTTGCATTCGGGCCCTTTTTCCTCGTAGGCCCATTTGCGCGCGCATTTGAGCGCGGCTTCCACGCTTTCGGTGCCGCTGTTGGAGAAATAGACCTGATCCATGCAACTGGTATCGGTGAGCAGGGTTGCGCATTCGAGCTTTTCCCGTGTGGCATAGGAATTTTGCACGGCCATGAGGCGGCCCGCCTGCTTTTGGAGTGTTTCCAGAATGACAGGATGCGCGTGACCGAGAGAGGCCACGGCGATTCCCACGGCACAATCGAGATATTTCTTCCCGTCCGTGTCAAAGGCGTAAGCCCCTTGCCCGTAATCCATGACAACGGGTTGGGGCGCGTAGGTTTTGATGAGCCGCTTGAAGGTGTCGTCTATGATGGTTTGTGTGGGTGTGGTCATGGTGAGAAGGTTCCTTTCGGGGTATTGATCCCGTCATCGCGAAGCCCCTGAAGGGGGCTGTGGCGATCCAGAAAATTAAAAAACTGGATTGCTTCGTCAGCCTTGAAAGGCTTCCTCGCAATGACGGGGAGGGGGTAGGTCATGGTTTCTGCCCTTCAATCAATTTTTGGGCCTCGACTTCGTTTTCGTAGTTCTGGCGGTCGGATTCGTGGATTAGCATCGTGCCAGGGCCAACGGGCTCGTAAATTTCTTTCTTTAAGGAATCGGTCCGCAGGCCGCTGATGAGATGGATGCGCCGTACGCCGGCCTCCAGTGCAGATTTGCAGTTTTCCAGTTTCACCGTCATGCCGCCCGTGACAGCACCGCTGGTGATATGCCCTGCGATTTCCTCGGCGGTGATGAGGCCTGCTACCTTGCCATCGATCTCTACCCCGTCTACATCAGAGAGGAAAATAAGCTTATGGGCTTTGAGGCCGATGGCCAGTTCTGTCGCGATGGTGTCCGCATTGATGTTACAGACCGTGCCGTTGTCATTCGTTATGGCCAGACAGGCGCAGGCTATAAAATTCGTGACCTTGAACAGGCGGTTAATGGGGCGGGTGTGTACGGCGTCAATCCCGCCGGTGAAAAGGTCTTCAGGGGTTTTAGGGCGCAAAGAAACAGACATCCAGTCCGAAGGAACGACGTTGAAGGATAATCCATCAATCTGGTTGCGGGTCAGTCCACTGGACACATCTAGGGAAAGGCTTCCGCCCACAACATGTTTCATAATATCCATGCTGGCAGAGTCCGTGATGCGCCGTCCTCCGGTTTTTTGAACCGGAACGCCCCGTTTTTTGGCTTCATCGTCCATGGCTCTGCCGCCGCCGTAGATCAGAAGCACTTTAATGCCCTGAAGATTGAGCGTGCGGATATTGTCCAGCAGATTATCCAGATGTGTGCGGTCCTCGATGATTTTACCGCCCGCTTTGATGACGAACAGATTGTCCTTGAACTTGCTTTCGTAAAAGGCATTGATAAAAAACTGGGGCATTTTATAGGGGTTTGTCATTCTTTTGTAATCCAAGAGGTTAAGGGTAAAGCGGGGTAAGGGTCATCAGGCCTGTGGTTTCGGGCAGGCCAAACATCAGGTTCATATTCTGGATGGCACATCCTGCCGAGCCTTTGACCAGATTATCAATGGCCCCTTGCGCGATAAAGGTGGTGTCCGTGATTTTTTTATAGGACAGGTCGCAGAAATTCGAGCCCACCACGTTGGCGAGCGCCACTTCGTCCATCACCCGTATGAAGGGGTGGGGGGCGTAGAAGGTGGAAAAATTCTCTGTCATCCTGAGCGTCAGCGAAGGATCTGAAGGAGATATTTCGCTTCGCTCAATATGACAGATAGGAGAGGAAAGCATTATAAACGCCGTAGCGAAAATTCCGCGTGTAAACGGGCCAGAGGTGGGGACAAAATCAAGCTGATCCGGCGTGATCTGCGCCGTGCGGGTGATTTCGGGAATATGCCGATGGGTGTTGATGGAGTAGCTTTTGATGTTGTGGTTCCGCACGGGGTGGTGCGTGCCGTCGGTCGGGGTTTTCCCTGCGCCGCTGGAGCCCGTGATCGCAAAGAGATTGACATGTTTGATCGCGCCCGCGAAGGGCAGGAGCAGGAGTTGCCCGAGCAGGGCAAAACAGCCCGGATTGGCCACGGTGGAGGCGGTTTTGATCGCTTCGCGGTTGATTTCCGGCAGGCCGTAGATCACGTCTTTGAGCAAGGCGGGGTGCGCGTGCGGGCCGTAGTATTTCTCGTACGTGGCGACATCATCCAGCCGGTAATCCGCCGACAGGTCTATGACTTTGGTTTTGCCGTGAAGCTGAGCTACCACGTCCTGCGCGGTTTTGTGGGGCAGGGCGATAAACACCACATCACTGTCCCGTCCGACTGTGGCCGTATCGGTGTTGGTTACATGATAAGGCAGGTGGGACAGGTGCGGGTAAATCTCACCAATCGCCATATTTTCATGTTGGCGGGAAGTCAGATGGGCAATCTCCACATGGGGATGGGCGAGCAAAAGCCGGAGCTGTTCCAGCCCCGTATAGCCCGTAATTCCCACTATGGAAGCCTTGATTTTCACGCCGCCGCCTTTTTATATTGCATCGCCCAGCGCGCAATGATGAGGTCCAGCCACTCATTGTCGGGCTTGAAGGCGTTATAGGTCAAGATGCCGAGGCGCTCCTTCAAAATATCCTTACCCACCTGATTATCCGTAATGGGGCCGCACATCATGTCAATGGGCAGGCCGATGGATTGGCAGACATCCGCCAGACCAATCGCCCCTACGGGATCACGGGCGCATCCGATATGAAAGCGTACGTTTTTCTGGATTTCCGGGTCTTTCAAAATGGCGTCTACTCCGTAGCGGCCCATCAGCCCGTCCCCGAATTCGACCATAATCGCATCGGGCCCCGAGGTCGAAAGATATTCCAGCGCGCCCTTTGCCACGGCGATCATGTCATCATCGGCGATGCAGGCGGTGGAGGTGATTCCGCAATCGGCAAAGGATACGGCATTATATACGCCGTAATCCTGCATTTTATAAAGATCCCGCATGGCGCCTACGCCCGTGAGCTTGGCGCCCGCCAGCTTCATGCCCATGCGCGTGAGTGTTTTGATGATCTCGGCGGCCACTGTCGTTTTGCCGCTATCCATCGACGTGCCCGTGACGATAATCAGGGGCACCGTATTTTTCATAGTCTCGAGAGGCTTGTACAGCGCCGCATCACCAATATTGAGAGGTGTTTTTCCGTCCCGTGTGATGCCGCCCAAAATCCGTATCCGCAAGGGTTCGCCGACTTCCTGTACGTTGGCCGAGGTGCAGACGCCTGCAATCCCGCCAAAGTTCAGCAGGTGGATCACGTCATTGACCTTGAGGGATTTGGGCAGTCGCCCGACAAAGCCCTTGAGGGCCATGCGCTCGCCCAAGGCTACGGCGATAATATCGTCCTTTTTGAGCTTGGACATCCGGCCCGTGGGAAGTTCCATTTCATTATAAATGGATTTGTCCTCCAGCACTTGCGCGGCCAGCACCGTGCCCATGGCGCAGGACAAGGTATCGGTCAGCCGCTCCTCGTGCTTGAGGGCGAGATTTTTGGTCACGGAAGAAATCTTATCAATCTGTATCGTTTTCATGGTGTGCATCACATCCTTAATTGCGCCGTGTGGCTTTCAGTTATAAATGACAAATTCCCCGTGTTCCAGTGGGGTCAACCGTATTTTCAGGAAAAAACAGGAAAAAGACGCCAAGCGCGTCAAAGCGGTCAGCGGGCGCGTCGTCGGAGAAGTCTGTGGGCGCGTGCGTGTGTCATGGGCCGTATATAAACGGCTTTTATGGTGTTCTGTCAAGGGAATTTTGTCTGTGCTGTCATGCGTTGAGGCCCTTTCAGATAAGAATGAACCACACAACACCAGTCGTCACCCCTGCCGCCTGCGTCAGCAGGCTCAGAGTGCGGGGGTCCATAAGGTGAGCCACTATATGCGGCTCGCATCTCTGGATCCCGTTCGTGTGACTTTTGCTTCGCAAAAGACCAACGGGATGACGGGGAATGGATGGTTCTGATTTGAAAAGGCTGGAGGTTACAGGAAGACCGATGTCTAAAATTTGATCTAAATTCCCGATAAATTTTGTTTTAACTGTCTGAAATTCTTTTTATTTTTTATTTTATTCCGGAAAATTTTTAACCGTCTGTTAAGGATAATCTTGCTATGCTGTAACTGTAACGGTTGGGAACTTCGGGGAATGAATTCTGAAGTTATGAGCATGACCGAAAATTTTATTTAGGAGAGAGAAACGATGTTACTTAAATTGCTTGCTTTGAAAGATGCGTATATCAAAAATGAATCCGGTGCGACCGCCATTGAATATGGTCTGATTGCCGCAGGGATTTCCCTGGCGATTGTGACCGTGGTGTTTACATTCGGTGACCAGCTTGAAACGACGTTTGGATCGATGGAAACAGCGATGTCCAGCGCGAACGACCAGATTCCTTAAGGGGAACCGGTCTCAAGACCATAAAAAGCCCGCTGTTTTTCAAAAAAAAATGGCGGGCTTTTATTATGTGCAGTTTGCGTGAAAACTTGATGTCTGTTAGAGTGATGCGGTCATGGTTCTTCTGACTCTTTTCCTTGTCTGTCTTTTTTGTGCGGTCGGTGTCGGGCTGATGGCGGCGCTTGCCGATTTTAAAGCCATGACCATTCCCAACAGTTACAGTGCGATGATTTTGGGTGCGTATGGCGCGGGGTTTGTGGTGCTCTGGCTGTTCGGGCGGGCGGATGTGCTGGGCCCGCTTGCGGGGCACCTGCTCTCGGGCGCGCTGGTGTTTGTGATCACGCTGTTGCTGTTTATAGCCAAGGGGATCGGGGCGGGTGATTCCAAGCTGGCTACGGCCTTTGCGGTCTGGGTGGGCCTGAAGGGCCTGATGCCGTTTTTGTTTTATATGGCGCTGATCGGCGGCGCCCTGGGGCTTTGGGCGCTCGTTCTGGCGCGGTGGAAGCCTTTCAAGGCCCCGAAAGAAGGGGGATGGATCGCCCGCGCACAGGCCGGAGAACGCGCTGTTCCTTACGGGATTGCGATTGTCGGCGGCGCGCTGGTATCTTTTGTGAAAATAGGATATATTGGCACCGAGGTGTTCGCCTCGTTCCTTGTTTCCTGATGATGTTTCAGTTTTTGGCCCGCTATAGTTTTAAGGACGGTTTGACTCATGAATAAAAATATTATGATTGTATTGGGCGGTGCGGTGCTGGTGGCAGTGCTGGTGGCGATGCTGGTGCAGGTGACACTTGGCGGGAAGAAGCAGTCTGCCAGTCTGGAGGACAGGGTGTTGCTCCTTGTGGCGGAGAAGGATCTGGGGATTGGAAAAGAGCTCAAGGACGGGGATGTGCGCTGGCAGGCCTGGCCGAAGGGCAATGTATTTCCAGGCGCCGTGATTCAGGAGAAGAAAGAGCAAAAACCCCTTGAGGCGCTGAGTGGCCGGCTGGGGCGCAATATCGCCAAGGGCGAGCCCTTGCTCAAATCCGCCATGCTGGGACAGACCAAGGGCAATCTGGTGGCCGCCAGTCTGGAGCCCGGGAAGCGGGCGGTCGCGATTGCGGTCTCTGCCGAGAAAATGGTGGGCGGTTTTATCGGGCCCGGGGATTATGTGGATGTGATCCTGACGTATAAATCCACGATCAAAACGGACGATGATGACCCCCGCGTGCAAAAGATGCTGGCGCTCAATCTGGACAAGATGGCGACAGAAACGATCCTGCAGAACGTCAAGGTTCTGGCGGTAGACCAGATGGCCGAGCGCCCCGAGGATGCCAAGATCAAGGTCGGGAAAACAGTGACGCTGGCCGTCACGATGGAGGACTCCGAGCGACTGGCGCTGGCCTCCGAGCTGGGGGAGCTGACGCTGGCTCTGCGCGGGATCGGCGATGCGGTTGTGCAGGAAAAGAAATGGGAGACCATTTCCGACAAACGGCTGACCAGCGTGGTCGGTGAAATTTACAAAGAATATGAAAAGATAAAAAAAGAGGATGGTAATAACGGTAATAGTGTGCGAATCTATAGCGGGGAGCAACTCGTTGTTGTCCCGTCCCGTTAAGGCTGGCCGTTCGGCCCTTCTGTTATAAGTGTCTGCTGTTCTTTTCTTCTGCGTCTTCCTAACCGAAAGTTTTTGAGCATGTCCGAGAGAATCAAGAAAATGTCCCGCAAGGGGCTTGTCGTGGTGGCGTTGTGTTTTGCCGTGCTGGCGTTTGCCGTGGGCGCGGTGCCTTTGTCTGCACAGGCTGACAAGGGGGATTTGATGTCTGTCGGCGCGCCCTCTTCGTCGCACAAGGCCCTGACGGTCACGCTGGGTAAGGCGGATATGGTGGATGTCGGCGGGCAGGTCTCGGATGTGATGGTCGCAGACCCGACACTGATCGACGTGCAGGCGGTGCAGAGTGACAAGCTGTATGTTGTGGGTCTGCGCGTGGGAGATACCAATATCATCGCGCTGGACGAGAAGGGCAATGTGGTCAAGCGGATTGATATCCATGTGACGTATGACCTGATGGCGATGCGGCAACTGATCAAGGATCTGTTCCCGAAGGAGACGGTGCAGGTCGGGGCAATCCACGATCAGGTGATGCTGACGGGTACGGCGTCGAGCGCCGAGGTGTCTTCCCGCATTGCCGGTATTGTCGGGCGGTATGTGAGCGATGTACAGGGCAAGGACAAGCCCGTGGACGAGATGGTGTCCAATCTGCTGGTGGTCAAGGGCGGGCAACAGGTGATGTTGCAGGTTCGCATTCTGGAAGCCAAGCGCAGTATTATCAAGGAGCTGGGGGTGAAAACCAACGCCAACGATCCAGACGAGTTGTCGGCCACGACATTGTTTGGCGAATTGCCCGGGAGCAATCAATCCGGTCTGGAATCTCTGGGCGCGGCGGTCGGCGAAGGCATTGCCCTGTCGCAGGAAGCGGTCGGGACGGGCAGTGCGATACTGGACAGCGGCATTGCCGGTGTGGGGCAGATCGGGCTGTTTCTGGATGCGCTGGAGGAGAAAAATCTGGTCAATATTCTGGCTGAGCCGAATTTGACCGCTGTATCGGGCGAAACCGCCGGATTTTTGGCAGGGGGTGAGTTTCCCGTCCCCGTGGGGCGTGATCAGGTCGGCAATCTGGTGATTGAATTCCGTGAATTCGGGGTGTCTTTGAATTTCAAGCCAGTGGTGCTGTCCGAAAAACGGATCAGCCTGCAGATGAAAACGGAAGTCTCCTCGCTGGACTTTGACAATGCGATTACGCTGTCCGATACGCAGGTGCCCGGGCTGGATGTCCGCAAGGCCGATACAACCGTAGAGGTGGCCAGTGGTGGCAGTTTGATGATCGCCGGTCTGTTGAAATCGGAAGCGATCAAGGGGATGTCCGGCCTGCCCGGGGTCAACAAGGCCCCCGTCATTGGTAAGCTGATGTCTTCGGACAGCTTCAAGCGCAACGAGACCGAGCTGATCGTGATTGTGACGCCGTATCTGGTCGAGCCTTACGCGGACAAGGAACAGGCAGAGCCTGCCGTCACGAAGGCCGAGAATACCGCTTCGGAAGCGCCTGTGAGTGCCCGTGCGATTTCAGGACCGTTTGTGGCCAATGTGCGCCGTGTGTACAAGGTGGAGGATGCCAGTCTTTTTGCCGGTAACGGGCAATTCGGGTATTTGCTGGATTAGGGGACGTATAAAGGATGCGCAGGATGTCGATGGTTAAAGGGTTTTTACAGGGGTCTTTGTTCTGCGGGGGTGCGCTTTGGGCGCTTTCGTTCGGGCTGGCGGGGTGTACCATGTACGAGCCGGATCATTTTTCGACCTCTACAATCCAGCTTGAGGAACAACAGGTGTCCCAAAATATGCCGGTCTCCCAGTTCTCAGAACAGGAGGTGCAGGCGCTGGCCACCCACTTCAGGCGCCATGCCGAAGGGCCGCTGGAGCTCACTGTGGTCTATGATCCCCGCGCGCACAACAATGGCCCGATCCGTGCTGGTGCTGAAGCCGCCCGTCTTGCCAAAACGCTCCGCAAGGCTGGTGTTGCCGATGTGCATGCGGGTATTATGCCCGTGATGGACACGGGCGAGGCGATGAAGGTCCTGTTGTCCTATACGGCTTATAATGCGCTCGCCCCCGAGGATTGCACGATGATGCCAGGTTTTGAGAACCGGACGGTAGAAAATGATCCGGATTACAAGCTGGGGTGCACGTTCGATACCGTCTTCACCCGCCAGATTGCCAACCCCAAAGACCTCAAGGGACAGGAAACGGACGGGCCGTCTGACGGCAGACGCGCCTCCAATATTGTCGATGTGTACCGCACCGGCGCGCCCAACAAGCCGCTGGAAGGAGAGGGCGCCTCGGGAGAGTAGGGGATACGCATCATAAGGTCGTGCTATTGGATCACAAGGAAGTCCCTTCTTCCCCTTTGGGGAGGCGGTGAGGATGAGGGGGGCTTTCGTGGTTTTACCCCTCACCCCCGACCCTCTCCCCAGAGGGGAGAGGGGGCTAAAGATGAATCTCTCCCCAGAGGGGAGAGGGGAGTACGTTATTTTAATATGGAAAAACAGTACAGCCCTTCTTAACCTTTTCCTGATACGATAAAATTCAAAAGGATATTCTATAAAAAAATAAACCAGATCAAAGACGAGGCATGAGTTTAGCATCCATGAGCACCGAAGGGACTTCCCCGCACGCACAGGCTGGTACAGCCGTGTTATTGCCCGCCGCCGCAGTGGCGCTGTATTCCAGAGATCCCAAGACTCTGGAGTCTGCCCGCAATCTGGAGAAAGACTGGCGTTTTGCCCGTGTGGAATTTTACATTCAGGACGGGGACGTCGAAACGGGGATTGAAACCCTGAAAGGCCGTGTCTCCCCCAACTTGTTGATTTTACAGACCGATACAATCGACGATACTTTTACCAGCCATCTGGAGACTTTGGCGGGGTGTTGCGAGGAGGGGACCTCGGCGATTGTGATCGGCCCCGATAACGATGTGAATTTGTATCGCAGGCTGATTGACATGGGGGTGAGTGATTATCTCGTCCGGCCTATTGAAACAGGGGTGCTGGGCGAAGTGATTGCCAAGGCCCTGATCGGGAAAATCGGCACCAGCGGAAGTCAGCTCATGGTGTTTACCGGCGCAAAAGGCGGGGTCGGCACCACCGTGATGGCGCAGATGGCCGCCAGCACGATAGCGGATCTTCTGGGCCAGAAAACCATGGTGCTGGACGCCGCAGGCGGCAGTTCCACGATGAGTGTCGGGATGGGGTTTGAACCCCTCGGTACGCTGGCGCAGGCCGTGCGGGCGGCGGAAAACCAGGAAGAAGAGCATTTGAAGCGCCTGATTGTGCAGGCTTCGGAAAAATTGAGTGTTTTGGGGACCGGCAGTGACGGGATGATGGAATCAGTCGTCACGCCGCAACAGTTCGAGCGCCTGATTGACCGGCTGATGGCCAAATATCCGGTGGTGGTGCTGGATGTTTCGCAAGCCCCGTCTGTGCTCCAGCGCATGGCGATGGTGCGGGCTAACCAGATTTCCGTGGTAACAACCCCGACGTTGCCGGCCTTGCGGCTGGCACGGGCTTTGATGTCCGAGATCAAGGATGTGCGGGGCGGACGGGATGCAGGCCTTCATCTCTTGGTGAATATGCAGGGCATGGCCGGCCTGTCGGAAGTGTCCAAAGGGGATCTGGAAAAAGCCATGGAGCGGAAGCCTGCTTTATGGATTCCCTTCGATGCCAAAATGGTCATGGGCAATGAAAACGAAGGGCGCAGACTGGCACAGGACAAGGCCGGCCGTGTTCTGGCCGAGGGGCTGTTCGCGCCGTTTCTGGGACGGGCTTTGGGATTGACACTACGGGAGGAAAAAGGGGTTCCTCTGCCGCAAAAGGGCGGTTTTATGGGCCGTTTGTTCAAGAAGGTAAAAAGTTGAAGAGATAAAGAGAGGCTCCTTCAAAAAAAATGGGGGCCTCGCCCCACTGGCCCCCCGCTCTATAAGTCTGCTGACGCAGGAGGGGGGTGATGACGAGGGGGGAAGAACGATAATGAAGGTACAAGAACGAGTGGGTGTAGCATGTTCGGGAAGAAACAATTAGGGACAGGGGGCGCGCAGGAGGCAAGTCCGCCACCGGAAAAACCGGCGGGGGCGGTGGCTCAGGCTTCTGCGTTGGAGGGGGCTTCGGACCCCGTGCCCGCCAAAATGTTGCCGGAAAAAAAACCGCAACAGGCCCCCGAGAAAAAAACGGCCGAAGATCCGTTTTCTGATGAAGCCCATGCCGAAAAAGTGCAGGCGGCGGATGTGCCTGCGGGCGATTCCGTTACGGTGATGCGTTTACAACGCTCGCGCAACCGGATCTGGCTGGATTTGCGGGACGGGATTGACCTCAAGGCGCTGGCCAATATGAACGCAAAGGCGGCGCGGGACGAGGTGTATTCCGCCGTGGAGGAAATTGCGCGGTTCCGGAATCTGGATTTGACTCCTGCGGAATTGCAGTCGATTGCGAAAGAATGTGCCGATGATATGCTGGGCTTTGGCCCTCTGGAAGAATTGCTGGAGCGCGATGACATCGCCGACATCATGATCAACGGCCCCGAAACGACCTATATCGAGGTGAAGGGGAAAATCGAGCGGGCGGCTATCAAATTCCGCGACAACCAGCATTTGACAACCATTTGCCAGAGGATCGTGGGTGCCATTGGTCGGCGCGTGGATGAATCCAGCCCCATTTGCGATGCGCGTCTGCCCGATGGAAGCCGTGTGAACGTCATTATTCCGCCGCTTGCGGTGGATGGGGCCTGCATGACGATCCGGAAATTTACCAAGGATAAATTGACACTGGAAAAGCTGATGGAGTTTGGCTCTATGACTCCCTCTTGTGCGAAGCTGATTATGGCGGTGGGACGATGCAGGGTGAATGTACTGGTCTCCGGCGGGACGGGATCGGGGAAAACCACCATGCTGAATTGTCTCACGCGCTATATCGAGGCGGGGGAGCGGATCATTACCTGCGAGGATGCGTGCGAGCTCCAGTTGCAACAACCGCATGTGGTGCGTCTGGAAACGCGCCCGCCTAATCTGGAAGGCGTGGGAGAGGTCACGATGCGGGACTTGGTGAAAAACTGTCTGCGGATGCGGCCCGAGCGTATTATCGTGGGGGAGGTGCGAGGCCCTGAAGCCTTCGATTTGTTGCAGGCGATGAATACGGGCCATGATGGTTCCATGGGCACCGTGCACGCCAACAACCCGAGAGAGGCAATCAGCCGGATGGAAAACATGATTGCCATGGGCGGTCTGAACCTGCCGCAAAAAGCGGTGCGGGAGCAGATTGCCTCCGCCGTGAATGTGGTCATTCAGGTGCAACGTCTGCGGGATGGTTCGCGCAAAACAACCCACGTGACGGAGATCACCGGCATGGAGGGCGATGTGGTGACGATGCAGGATCTGTTCGTGCTGGAAATTCTGGGCGAGGATGAAAAGGGCAAACTGATCACGCGCCATAAATCCACAGGTCTGCGCCCGAAATTCTACGATAACGCGCGGCAGTTCGGCGTGGAAAAACTGGTTTTGGAAGCAATGGAAGAGGCTTTTGGATAAAAGATATGAGTCTCATGCAAATTATTTTAATCGTCTTGATTACAGCCCTGATTGTGGGGCTGGGCGTGTTTTATGTGGTCAATCAGGAGACCGCAAAAAAACGCAATATGTTGCAAAAAATACAAGGAAAATCCGGCAGTGAACGCAAGGTGTTTTCCGAGCGCGGACAGCAGGACAAACGCCGTGCGGAAATTGCACAAAAATTGAAAAACTCCAAAGAAGAAGAGCACAAAGACCGCAACAAAAAAGCGCCGCTTTCGCAACAAATCGAACAGGCGGGCTATACGGTTTCCGTGAAGCAGTTCTGGATTTTTTCCGTACTGTTGATGGTGGTGCTCACATTTTTTGCAAAGATGATGGACCAGCCCTGGTATGTGCTGGCGATGGTGGCGATTATTGCCCTGCTGGGGATTCCCAGATTTATACTGCGCCGTGGTGCGGCCAAGCGCCAGAAAAAATTTCTGGAGGAATTCCCTGACGCGCTGGAGGCCACTGTGCGTCTGCTCAAGGCCGGTATGCCTGTCTCCGAAGCCATCCATATGATTGCCCGTGAATTTACCGGTCCTGTGGGCGAGGAAATGTCGCGCATTTACGACCAGCAAAAAATAGGCACGCCGTTGCACGAGGCGGCGCTTCTGGCCACACGGCGGATGCCCCTGCCCGAGATGCAGATGTTTGCAACAGGGCTTTCGATTCAGGCGCAGACGGGATCGAGTTTGTCGGAAGTGCTGATGAATTTATCCGGTGTGATCCGCTCGCGTTTTCGCCTCAAGCGCAAGATCAAGGCACTCTCGTCCGAGGCGATTGCCTCGGCCAGTATTATTGCGGCGCTCCCGTGTCTTGTTGCAACGGGGATGTATTTTTCCAACTACGAATATATCAGTGTGCTGTTCACGGATTCCTTCGGAAAAATTTTGCTGGCGGGCGCGGTGACATGGATGGTGATCGGTGTCTTCGTGATGAAGGTCATGATCAATTTCAAGATTTGACAGGAGGGCTATCGCATGGATAACCAGATGATTATTACGCTCGTGAGTATGGTGCTGGCGGCAGGATCTTTTGCGGCGTTTGCACTGCCCTATCTGAATCGTTCGGAGAAAAAGGAACGGTATCGTTCTGTCATCGAAAAGCGCCGGAGAGCGCTGTTTGATGCAACAAAGGACGGTTCGATCCACCGCATGAAACAGGAACAATCGGTCTCCGCAAAAGACTCGATGGTGGCGCTGTACAAGATGCAAAAAATGGCCGGAGAAATGGGCGAGAAAATCCGCGATAAAATGTTGCAGGCCGGCATCCGCAGTCCCTCCGCCCCGATCAAGTTTATGATTGCGCAAGGCGTTTTGCCGATTGTTTTTTGCGGCGTGGCCATGATGCTGATCTCCGCCAGTCACAAGGAGATTTCAAACCTCATGACCCTGACGGCGCTTTTTGTTGCAATGATCGTGGGCTACAAACTCCCCGATGTGCTCATCAAAAACAAGACCATCAAGCGCCAGCAGGAAATCAACCTCACCTTTCCGGACGCGCTCGATATGATGCTGATCTGTGTGCAGGGCGGGATCGGGCTGGAGCAGACGGTAGACCGCGTGGCGCATGAAATGGCCGAACACTCCGAAACGCTGGCCGAAGAGCTGGGGATTTTGAGTGCGGAAATGGCCATGCTCAATGACCGGCGGCAGGCTTTGCAGGATTTCGCCCGCAGGGTCGGGAGCGGCGGCGCAAAAAGTTTTGCAACGGCGCTGATACAGGCCGAGCAATACGGGACCTCGGTGTCGCAGGCGATGCGGGTGATGTCGGATGAAATCCGCGAAATGCGCATGGCCGCCGCCGAACAGAAGGCGGCCTCCCTGCCGCCGAAGCTCACTGTGCCGATGATTTTGTTTTTTCTGCCCGCGCTGTTTATTATCATTCTGGGGCCTGCGGGCATTCAAGCGTCTGCCGCTGGCGTGGGCGGGGGGTAGGCGGCGTGTGCCTCTTCATTTTTGAGATCCTTCGGCTTCGCCTTCAGGATGACAGGGGAGAAGGGGCAAGAGCGAGATCAAGCCGGGGGGATGAGACGTCTGCTAAAAAGGTTTACCACGAAGTTCACGAAGACACACGAAGTGCTTTGTGCTCTTTGTGTGCTTGGCGTGCTTCGTGTTGAAAAGAGTTTTTCCTTCTTGTCATCCTGAC
>CAYGDY010000004.1:33334-120401 GCA_964348795.1 uncultured Pseudobdellovibrionaceae bacterium
GCAGAGCGGAAGGATCTGGTGTGTTTTGAGATCCTTCGCGTTGCTCAGGATGACAAAAGGGGCGGGGGAGGACAAAAAAACTGGATTGCTTCGCGTACACTCGCAATGACGCGCAAAAGAAACTTCGTGTGCTTGGCGTGCTTCGTGTTGAAAAGAGTTTTTCCTTCTTGTCATCCTGACGCAGAGCGGAAGGATCTGGTGTGTTTTGAGATCCTTCGCGTTGCTCAGGATGACACAGGAAGAGGGGGATGATAAAAGGGGGCGGGGGAGGACGACGGATTTGGGTTCGTTCTGATTTGAAATGCCTACAGTATATTGAAATACACTTTTTTGTTATTTTTTATTGACATTATGGCAGGGGGTGGCTATAAGCGCGTTAAAATTATGGTAACAAAAGGAGCGCGCCATGTCCGATACCCTCTCCCAAGCCCGCCAGCAGGCCCCGAACGGGTCCGCACCCCGCAGTGTGTATGAGGGCGGAAATATCCTGAAAAGGGTCGGGAAAAAAGAGTATGTCACGGAAGTGCAGTTCCCGCATGATATCGGGAAGCTTTTCAAGCAGGCCCAGAGTTTGCGGCTGATGCTGGACCCTGTGCTTGATTTCAAGAACCCTGCGACGGGCATGCATAATTTCCCCGGGCTCAACAAGAATATTTTTGCAAAAAACAGCAGATACAACAAAGCATTGAGTGTTCTCAGCGAGAAAACCGGAGAGGTGTTTATCGAGCGCTACAGGCTCCTCAGTCTTGCGCTGACACATGCACGGGTGGATGAAAAAATCTGCCATGTCGCGTGCGATAAGCTCCGCACAGCGCAGAATTTGCTGGAACAGCCGCCATCGAGAGCGCTATGGCTTTCCAAAAAAGTGTATAACGCTCAAAAATTCAGCAAGGACATGCTGTTGGAACAGCTGGCCCCCTTGAAAGAAGTCTTTGCGCGACATGCGGCCATTGCAAAAACGGATATGGCCTCTCTCGAATTTCAACGGCAGGATAGCTTTCTGGTGGTGGAGGCCGTGGGGCCTGCGGCTGTCAAAAGTGTTAATCATTACCAGAGCGGGCTGGATGCCCATGCGCACGCGCTCAAAGACGAGCTGAAGGCTCTGGGTGCGGCGGGGACGCTCAATAACCCGCAGGCGCTCTATGACCTGCTGGACCAGAGTCTGGCGTTCAAGACGGACTTGCTGGCGGATTTGATGAAATGCGAAATCAAGATGACCTCTTTGCCGCTGGCTTTTGTGAATGCGTGCAAGGGGGAAGGCGGCAGAAAGGACAGGGACCGCATGAATATCATTGCAGAGAATGCCAAAAATGCCTATGACGCGCTGTCTGTGCGGTCTGTCTTTATCGAGCAGGCGCTGGCCGAACACCAGAAAATCAAGGATGAATTTCCCTTTCTGGCAGAGGGGCTGTATCACGATCTGGTGTAGGGCATGTGGACAATATCGACCTCTTCCTCTTCCTTGTTTACAAAGAGAAGCTTCTATCGCCTTTTGGCCTGCAAATGATGGTTTTCTGGGCTTCCGTTTCTCAAATACCCAAAAGTATTCTGCGATACGGTTCTGCTAAAACCAGCATTTTCGGCACAAAATCCTTCAATTGACCACATGCCCTAGCCAGCGCAATGACGGGAGAGGGGTGAATTTGGATTACGGGAACTTTTAAAAAATAGAGCGTGCTCCCTCCATGATTTTGCGCTATAGTGGGTCAGAGTTTTTTCCACACCTCGTGTTCCAGAGGATTTTTCATGTCGTGTTTTTCATTGAAGCGCTTGGGGTGCCTTGCGTTGGGGATTTGTTTTCTGGTCTGGCCTGCGCACGCGCAGGACGGGGGGGCGTCCGCGCCCCTGCCGCCGATTGATGTCATGCCCGCCGAAATGGCCTTCAAAAAAGGCCTGATGATAGACACCGATGCTATCACGCATCCCCCGCTGAAAATGACGCCTGACAAGTCGGAGATGATCCGGCTCGATGCCCCCGCCCACAGCGTGATCGTTGGAAATCCCAACCATTTGAGTGTGATAGCGGATTCCTCTCTGACGCTGGTGCTGGTGCCCCGTGCCCCTGGCGCGACATATCTGACTGTGCTGGGGCAGGCGGGCAGGGTGCTCATGCAACGACATGTGCTGGTCGCCAGCCCGCAGGAAAAATACATGCGGGTGCGCCGATCCTGCGCTTCTGGCAAGTCTGCGGATTGTCAGGAAACCAGCGTATTTTATTGTCCCGATATGTGCCACAAGATTATTGTGAGTGACGGTGACAGTGCCAGCGCGAGCAGTGGTCAAGCGTCTGCGGCCTCTGCGGCAGGGACGGCAGGCTCCATGGCGCAGGGCACAACGGCAGACCCCGCAGGGGCGGATTCCGGAGAAACGGGGGATGAGGAAGGCGAGTAGCGGCCTCTTTTCAGCGCTCTTGAAATATGCTAATTTTTCTGCAATACACTTCTGATACATCAATGATATCTCAACATTCTGACCCTGTGAGGGTCTTATACGGGAAATAAAATATGAAAACATACAGATCTTTGGTTTTGGGCGCAGTGGTTTGTCTTTCGCTTTCGGCGTGTCAGACCACAAACGGCAAAATGACAGACGCGCCGATGTTGTCGGCTTCCGTGGATTCTGCCACGGCGCGGGCGGCCAATGCGGCCGGAGATATCCCCGCCAAGCCGTTGCCTGTAGCGGAAAAGCTGTATAACAAGAACCCGTCCGACCCGCTGGCCGCGATGGAATATGCGCGCGCGCTGAGAGAGGCGAAATTCACAGAGAAGGCGCTGGAGGTTCTGAAACCCTTTGCGAAGAGCACGTCTGCGGTGCCTCCTGTTTTGCTGGAATATTCCTCTGTTTTGCTGGCCCGTGGTGATTATGCGGGAGCGGAGACCGCGGCCCGTAAGGTTGTGGCGCTGGACGCCGGCAATTACAAGGCGTATCACAATCTGGGTCTTGCGCTCGAAACGCAGGGCAAGCATCCCGAGGCCGAACAGGCCTTCCGCAAGGGGCTGGATCTCTGGCAGGGGAACCCCACTACGGTCATGAATAATCTGGCGCTGAATCTGGCTTCGCAGGGGTATCTGGATGAATCTGTCGATCTGCTGAGAAAGGCCCAGACTCTCTCGCCGCACCGCACCGAGATCGAACGGAATATCCGTATTGTCACCGCATTGCAACAGGCCGCCCGTGGCCCCGCCCCCAAGCCTGTGAAAAAACCCGCTGTTGGCGCGGACGGGTAGGGGTCCCATTCCCGTGCGGGGCTCTGTGAAAGATTTTTTGCGTTAAAGGGGTCCGATGCAGATTTATTTACCGATTGCGGAAATGGCCGTTGAGGCGGATTCCCTTTTTTTTCTGAGCGCGTTCGTGGGTCTTCTGTCCGGTATTTTTGGTGTGGGCGGCGGCTTTTTGACAACACCGTTTTTGATTTTTTCAGGTATTCCGCCCGCGATAGCCGTAGGGACGCAAGGGTGCCAGCTTGTCGCTTCCGGCGTGGCGGGCTCTCTGGCGCATCTGCGGCGGGGCAATGTCGACATCAAGATGGGCGGGGTCATGATGGCGGGGGGCCTGATGGGCTCTTTTATCGGGGCTTTTATTTTCAAGGCGCTGGAACTTTTGGGCCAGATTGATCTGGTCATTTCCCTGCTTTATATTTTGCTTTTGGGCTCGATCGGTCTTTTGATGGTGCTGGAAACGGCGTCTTCTGTCTTTGTCAAAAAGACGGATATGACGAAAGCCTTCAATAAAGGCCAGCTGTCGCCGTGGGTGCAGGCCCTGCCGTACAAGATGCGTTTTCCCCGCTCCAAGCTGTTTATCAGTGTGCTGGTGCCGGGCGGGATCGGGTTTGTGGGCGGCCTTCTGGCCTCTATTCTGGGGGTTGGCGGGAGCTTTTTGCTGGTCCCCGCGATGATTTATGTTCTGGGTATGCCGCCGTTGCTGGTGGCAGGGACTTCGCTGTTTCAGGTCATTTTTGTCACGGCCGGCGCCACGATCATGCATGCCTCTCTCAACCAGACGGTGGATGTGGTTCTGGGGCTGATCCTGATTGCGGGCGGGGTGCTTGGGGCGCAGATCGGCGTGGTGTTCGCCCGCTTCGTCAAGGGGCATATGGCCAGAATGTTGCTGGCGGCACTGATTCTGGCAGTGTGTATCCGGCTTTCCATGGAGCTGTTTATCCGGCCTGCGGATGTGTTTTCCACGGTGATTTTATGAGGCGGGCTTTCCGAAAAAATCTGCGTCAGGGCTTTGCCGTTTTTCTGGCCTCCGGCTTGGTCTTCGGGGGCATGATCCCTGCGCAGGCGGATTTGTTCATGCGTCCCGATCCGCTTGCGCTGGAACTGGTGCAGGACCATATCCTGATTTCAACGGGCTTTACCGGCGCTGTCCTGACGGTTTTTGGCAACAAGCGGGGTGACGGGGAAATTGTAATCCTTCTCGAAGGGCCCGAAAAAAACAATATGGTACGCAAAAAAGAGCGCGTGCTGGGCGCGTGGATGAACCGTTCATGGCTTCAGTTCAACCATGTGCCCGCCTATTATGATTACGCGGACAATGTGTTCAAGGATGCGGATTTGATGTCCGAAGACCGGTTGCGGCAGGAAAAGATCGGGGTGCAGGCGCTCTCGCCGGAGCCTGTGTTCGATATCTATGAAACCCCTTTGACCCGTGCCTTTCAGGAGGCCCTGATCCGCAACAAACAAAAACAGAATCTTTTTCCCGTGGCTTCGCGGAATATCGTATTTCTGGACAATGACCTGTTTCGGGTTGATTTTCCCTTGCCCTCCAACGTGCCACGGGGGGAATACACGGTGCGGGGGGTGCTGGTCCGTGACGGGCAGGTGGTGTTCGAGGCCACCCGCAAGATGAGCGTCGGGCAGGCCGGCCTCAGTGCAAAAATTTATAAAATGGCGCACCAGCAAAGCGCGCTGTATGGGGTGTTATGCGTTCTGATTGCGTGTGTTGCCGGCTGGGTTTCAAACTTGCTGGTACGGAAATAACGATGACAGGAAGGAGCTGAAGATGCCACAATACAAGGATGCCTCGCAGGCAGTGTCACCGATGGTCTCACCGCAGGGGGGTGTGTATCTCCTGATCGCTGATGAAAGCGAGGAGTTTCAGAATGCCTTGAAAAAAACCGCGCAACTGGCCCAGCAGAATAACGGGCGGGTGGCGATTTTGTATGTGATCGAGGAGCAGGCCTTTTTGCACTGGGGGTTGATCGAAAAACGCATTTATCATCACCAGCGCGCCGAGGCCGAAAAACGGGTGTGGGAGGTCGCAGGGCGTCTGATGGAGATGAATGGCGGCCAGCCCGCAATCTACTACATGAAGGAAGGCAAACCCCGCGAGGCGATTTTAGAGGTTCTGAACGAGGACCCCTATATCAAGATGCTGGTGCTGGGCGCAGGGACGGAATCTTCCAACCCGCTGGTCTCCTATTTTACGCGGAAGGGGCTACGGGCGCTTCGCGTGCCGCTTTTGGTTGTGCCAGATCATGTGTAGAAATTTTTTTTGACATAATTTAATGTTTTGTGCTACGGTCGCCCTGTTTACAAAAAACAAAGGAGATGTGAAATGGATAAAAAGAGAATTACGGGCTTATTTTGTGCCTTGCCTTTGTTGGTGAGCCTGCAGGGGTGTGACGTGCAAGGCAGTGACCCCTATGACGATAACAATGTTTTAACGGCAGAAGAGGCAGAGTTTTATAGGTTTTCGGATAAAAAAACGGCAGAAATAGAAGAAGCTTTTAATAATAATGCACTGACGATTGAACAGAAATGCCGTGTTTCGGCAGGTCATATTGTGGCTGTTATAGAGGAAGGTGCAAATCTGGAAGGCAATGCGGGCTTAGCGTATCGTCGGTATGGGGACGATCCTGCTTTGCTGGTGGCTGAAACACAGAAAAGCTACAATAGCTGTGTAGATTTTCAGAAAGGCAAACAGGTTTCTAGGGTGTGGGGTTTGAATTCTCCGGAATAAACTCAAAAATTTTTGTGAAAAAAACAGGGCAAGAAGGCGCGCGGCAATCCAGAGGTTTCTTTTGTTTTTCTGGATTGCTTCGTTGGCCTTAGGGCCGCCTCGCAATGACGGTTTTTATCCTCAAATTATATGATTTTGGCTATCGTTTCGATTTGAACCACGAAGGTCACGAAGGGGGCCTCGCTTTTTCTGGATCCCGTTCGTGCGAATTTTGCTTCGCAAAATGCCAACGGGATGACGGAAGGATGGTTTATTCTTATTGGAAACGACTATACAAAAAGGACTCGTTTTTATGCGGGGTGTGGCTATATAGTCTTTCAGACTCTAGACAAGGATGCGAGACTGCATATGTTCATACAAACCGAAGCTACCCCCAACCCCGCGACCATCAAATTTTTACCAGGTGTGATGGTGCTGGAGACGGGTGCGATGGATTTTTCCCGCGCGGGGGAGGCGGGTCCGTCGCCCTTGGCTGAACGGCTCTTTGCTTTGCAGGGGGTTGTGCGAGTCTTTTTGGGTGCTGATTTTATCTCGGTTTCAAAAGCGGAGGATACGGACTGGGCGATGCTCAAGCCTATGGTGCTGGCGGTGCTGATGGAGCATTTTTCCACCGGCCAGCCTGTGATACGGGCGGGCTATGTGGCACCCGTCAAGCCTGATGCGGATCTTGATAATGAAATTGTAATTCAAATCAAAGAATTGATAGAAACGCGCGTGCGCCCCATGGTGATGATGGATGGCGGGGACATTGTGTTTGACAGCTTTGAAGACGGGATTGTGTATCTGGAAATGCGCGGCGCCTGCGCGGGGTGCCCGAGCTCCACCGCCACCTTGAAGGCCGGTATTGAAAATATGCTCAAACACTTTATTCCAGAAGTGCGGGAGGTTCGTCCGGCGGCGTAGCCGTTCTGTGCGCGGTGTCTGTCAGGGGGGCGGGTTGTTTAGTTGATGTCAGGGCGGGGCCGCTTGAAAGGCCCGTGTTTTCTGGCCTGTAGTACAAAAGCCCCAGCCAGCGCCATTGCGCTTCCTGATCGTCTGTTGCGGGGCCTGGCATGGTGCAGTTGATCCGGATTTTATCAATGCCGGTCAGAGGGGTGATGCTCCGGATTTCAATGCGGGCCCCCAGTCGCTCGATGTGTGGCGTGGCCTCTCCGGCAATAAAGCAAGACAGGTTTTGACTTTCATTGGCCAGCGCAGGCGGCAGGGTAAAACCCGTCATCCATTCCTGCGTACTTCGGAGCGCGGGATTTTCCGGCTCCAGTTCTGTCACGGGCAGGGGGAGGGCATGGGCCACCATCCGGAAGCGCTCCAGATCGCCGTAATGCTCCGTCATCGTAAAACGGGGCAGGGCATAAAAATCCGATTTTTGTGAAAGCGCCCCCGATTGAAGGCCAAAGGCCGCTGAAAATCCCTGACGGTGCGCCAGCGTCTTGAGGGTCAGAGAATATTCCCCGAACGGATAGGACAGCAGGTTGACTTCCTGTCCGAATTTTTCTCGAAAACGCTGGCGGGCCTTGTTGAGCTGGCTGATCATGCCTTGTGCGGGCAGGCGGGTGATGTGGGAGGCGCTGGCGGGCAGAACGCCGAGGGTCACGGTCTCGTAGCGGGCCAGCGTCTGCAGGTCTGCCCAGCTCATGAAATCGGGCAGGGTTTGATCCAAAGGATCACTGGCGTAAAAGAGCGTAAAGGGAATTTTTTTTTCCAGCAGGCGGGGGATGGCGTTGCGATAGGTCGAACGATAGGCCCCGTCGAAGGTGAGGGCCAGCGTTCCCGCTGGCAGGGGCGTCCCGTTCCGGATGGCCTCCAAAATCTCTGGCAGGGGCCGGACATGATATCCGCCGCGCTCCAGCTCTGTCAGATGTTCCTCGAACTGCGCGGTCGGGAGCGTGCTGTCCGCTTCTGCTTCCTCCCCCACGCGCATATAGACGAGGATCACGGCTTTGACTGAATCTTCCGGCAGGGCGGCGGTCTGGGCCATGGCGGCCCCGCACCACACCCCCGCAAGAGCAAAGCCCATGGCAAAGGCAACTGTCAAAACCGTCCGAGGGGTGCGCATGGGGTATCATATAGCGCGGTTGAGGCTATTTGTCATCCGAATAGTGATGGATGCCAGGGTAGACCCTAGATCCGTCACTCGTGAGAGGGGGTGGTTTTTTGTTTTGTTCTGCCGTATATCTAACGTCAGGTATCACATGGCAGAGAAAGGAACGGCAGAATATGGGCGGAACGGATGATGCACTCGGGGAACGGGCGCTGGATATTCTCTGGCGGGAGGCCCGGACGTATAATCGCTGGTGTGACAGGGATGTCCCCGAAACCCTTCTCCATGACCTGTATGACCTGCTGAAGCTGGCGCCTACGGGTGCGAATTGTTGCCCCGCCCGTTTTGTATTTCTCAAAACGCCCGAAGCCAAGGCGCGTTTGAAACCGTTTCTGGACAAGGGGAATGTCGACAAGACGATGTCTGCGCCTGTGACGGCTCTGGTCGGGTACGATCCCAAATTTTACGATTATTTGCCGGAATTGTTCCCGCATGCCGCCAATGCGCGGGGCTGGTATGCTGATGACGCTGAAAAAGCCGGAAAGGTTGCGGTGCTGAATGGCAGTTTGCAGGGCGCGTATCTGATTTTGGCGGCCCGTTCTCTGGGGCTGGATTGTGGCCCGATGGGGGGCTTTGACGCTGAAGGTGTGCGGAAGGAATTTTTTGATGAAACGGGTTTTATCCCGAATTTCCTGTGCAATATCGGCTATGGCACGCCCGAAGGGATGCATCCGCGCCTGCCGCGCCTGTCTTTTGATACGGCGTGCCGGATTCTTTAGAACGTATCCGTAAAGAGGAATTTTGATGGGACTCTGCATTTATTTACGGATCAGTTCTGAGTTGAGGTGTGTATGAGCCGTTACGGGTGCGTTTTAGCCCTTGATTCCGCCATGAACGGGTGTGGCGCGGCTGTGCTTTCGGGCGGCAGAACCGTGTCACGGATGATGTCCATGGAACGCGGACAGGCGGAGCAGATCATTCCCATGGTGGAGGCCTGCATGGCGGCGCATGGTGTGTCTTATGCGGCGCTGGAGGCGGTCGCCGTGACGGTCGGGCCGGGCGCGTTTACGGGTCTGCGCATCGGGCTGTCTTCAGCGAAATCTTTTGGTTTGAGCCTTGATATTCCGGTTTACGGGATCACGACTCTTCAGGCGCTGGCGCTGGCGCATATGCGTCGGGTGGCCTCGCCCTGCACCGTTCTGGTGGAAAGCAAGCGCACCGATTTTTATGTGCAGGGGTTCGATGGCACGGCGCACGCCTTGTATGACCCGCAGGCGCTCTCCGCAGAGAATGTGCAGAGGCTTTTGCCTGCGGGCGGGGTTCTGATCGGGGATGCTGTTCCCCGTTTTCTCACACTGTCGGATGGGGGCGTGGACGGGGCTGTGATTCAGGCCGGTTATGACATGCCGGACGTGGCTGTGATGGTGGAGCACCTCGCGGAACCGGACTCACGGGCCCTCTATTTTTCTACGGATCTGGCGCCGGTTTACCTGCGCCCGCCGGATGTCAGCGTCTCTCAAAGGGTGCAACGTGTTTTAGGGGGATAAGTTCTGATTGTCCTTTCAAATAAGAATGATCCACACCTCGTCACCCCCGCCGTCTGCGTCAGCAGGCTTAAAGTGCGGGGGGCTAGTGAGGTGAGCGGGCAAAACCGCTCTCTTTTCTGGATCCCGTGTGTGCGAATTTTGCTTCGCAAAATGCCCACGGGATGACGGAAAATGGACTCTTCTTATTGGGAATCACTCTACAAGGCCTTGCTCCGTGCGCAGGCGGCGTGAAGCGTATCCTGCAGGACCTCATCAAAGCGCCCGTCCATCAGCACCGCAAGGCCCGCCGCCGTGGTGCCGTTCGGGCTGGTGACAGCGTGCCGGAGCTGTTCGGGTGGGACCCCGCTCTGGCTCTCTGCCAAAGCCGCAGAGCCAATCACGGTTTGCCGCGCCAGTGCCGCAGAGATCTCCGGCGAAAGGCCCAAAGACACGCCGGCGCGGCTCAGGCTTTCGATCAGGTAAAAGACATAAGCCGGACCGCTTCCCGACAGCGCTGTGACAGCATCCATCAGGGATTCCTCTGTGATCCATAACAGGTGTCCTGTGCTTTCCAGCAAGATCTGTGCGCTGTGTTTCTGGGCCGGAGAGACCTGTGCATTGGGAACGGCCACTGTGATACCCTTGCCAATCGCGGCGGGGGTGTTGGGCATGGCACGGATCACGGGACGGCGCGCCCCGAACCAGCCCGCAAAAGTTTCCAGCCGTGTCCCCGCCGCGATCGAGAGCACGAGGGCGCTTTCGGGGAGCAGGCGGGCCAGCGCGGGGCACAGGTCCGGCAGGGTCTGGGGCTTGACGGCCAGCAGGATGATATCGGCGGTGGAGAGGGCGTCATGGGCTTCGTGTATAGACGGGACCGTTGCAGAAGGGCTCACCGGATCAATCACGGTGCAGGTGAGCGGGCACCCTATCGCGTGCCAGCTTTCCAGCAGGGCGCCGCCCATTTTTCCATGGCCGAGGAGAACAACGGAGAGTGGTTTGTCTGCCACGGGCGCGCTTTCAGGACTCTCCGGCTGTTTCCATGAGGGCAAGCGAGAGATGCTGGTCGTTGACCAGATCTGCGCCCGAGAGGAAGCTGAACACCGGAAAATACCGCTCGCACTGGGCCATGGAGATATCGACGATATCCTCGATGGTTTCGGTGGCCGTACTGTGGTTTAATCCCCGAAACAGCACGGTGTAACGGTAGGTTGGCATGGCCGTGTCTTTGGGCAGGTCGAAATGTCCCATCCACAGATGTTCGTTCAGTGTGAGGAGCGCAGAGTGTGCGGCCTGAATATTATAAGGTTTGACGTGCAGATCAAACTGCGCGCAGAACTGGAGCGCCTGCAGGGAATCCTGCCAGATGAAGAAAATCCGGTAATCACCCATTTTGCCCGTCACCTGTACGACCAGCTCATCGGGGTTGACCCGTCGGAAGGTCCAGTTATGGCCGTTCAGGACGTCTTCGACGCTGTCAAGGGGGTGCGCAGGGCGTAGATGTTCGTCTTGCTGACTGTCAAACGGTGTGCTCATGGGGCTCTCTGTTGTGTATTGTCTTGTTTTTATGGGTGGTACTCAGAGTCGTTTGGCTGTAACGGGGCCGAGGGCTTTTACAGGTGTGTCGTCTTTCAGGGCGCGTTCCAGCGCGTCCAGTCGTTGTGTCTGCCGATCCAGCAAGGTTCTGGTCTCTGCCAGACGCTGTTCGAGGCGCTCGAAATCCTCGCGCGGGACCAGATCCAGCCGTGTGGCCCACTCATCGGCCCGTACCCTGAGATCTTCCATGATCTGGGTCCGTGCGCCGCGTGCCAGACTTTCCATCGCCGACAATGTGCCTGTGGCGGTGTTTTTCAACTGATCCAGAAAATGGTCCTTGGGCGGAAACATTGTGCACCTTTTCTCGTACCGCATGCCAATGGATCGGTTACTAGCATGCCGTTCGGGAGGGAGCAATTCTTTTCATGAGTCCGGAAAGCATTGTCCTGTGGAAAAAAACAGACGATCTTTTTGGACACCATGCGGGGTTGACTTTGTGGAGCGGACGGCGGCAAATAACAGTCATGACATGGGATTTTCCGCATCTTGATCCGGTGGCGCTGAGCCTGGGGCCGTTTCAAATCCGCTGGTATGCACTGGCGTATGTGACGGGGTTTGTGCTGGGCTGGCGCTATGGTATGGCGCTTGCCAGACGGTATGAAGGTTTGCGGCCAACCCCCGAGGATGTCGACAATTTTTTGCCATGGGCGATTACGGGTGTGATCCTGGGCGGGCGTCTGGGGTATGTTTTGTTCTACCAGTTTGCGCATTATTCTGCCCAACCGATTGATATTTTTAAACTCTGGCAGGGCGGGATGTCCTTCCACGGGGGCGCCGCCGGAGTCATCCTCGCGCTCTTTCTCTATGCGGTCCGCCAGAACATTGCCCTGTTGCGCCTGTCGGATATTGTGTGCGCCTGCGTGCCTATTGGTTTGTTTTTCGGGCGGCTGGCCAATTTTGTGAATGGAGAGCTTTATGGGCGCACTACGGACTCTGCGCTGGGGATGGTCTTCCCGCAGGGCGGTCCCCTGCCGCGCCACCCGAGCCAGCTGTACGAGGCGGGGCTGGAAGGGGCGGTGTTGTTTATGATCCTGTTCGCTCTGATGCGGGCCCCCGCCGTGCGGGAACGGGCGGGTCTTGTTTCGGGTGTTTTTCTTTTGGGGTACGGTCTGTTCCGGTCTGTTATTGAATTTTTCCGCGAACCGGATATGCAACTCGGCCTCATCGGGGGGGTGATCTCCATGGGGCAGATTTTGAGTCTGCCGATGATGCTGGCAGGGGCAGGGCTGGTGCTGGCGGGGCTGTGGCGCGGGAACAGTAAAACAGATGAACAATCCACTTGAAGAGCTTATAAAGACAGAGATTTCCGAAAGCGGGCCGATGACGATCGGGCGGTTTATGACGCTGGCGCTGGCCCATCCACAATACGGCTATTATATGACACGCGATCCGCTGGGGCGGGCGGGGGATTTTGTCACTGCGCCTGAAATTTCTCAGCTTTTCGGGGAGATGATCGGCGTATGGTGCGTGCAGGCGTGGCAGGAGAGGGGCGCACCGGACAAGATTGCACTGGTGGAGTGCGGCCCTGGCCGTGGAACGCTGATGGCGGATCTTCTTCGCACCGCCCGTATGTTCCCCCCGTTTTTCAAGGCACTGGAGGTCCATCTGCTTGAAATCAGTCCGGTCTTGAAATCCCTGCAACACAACGCCTTGTCGCGTTATGCTCCCACATGGCACGAGAGTCTGGAAACCCTGCCGGAGGATTGTCCGTTGTTTGTCGTGGCGAACGAGTTTTTAGATGCCCTGCCGTTTAACGCCCTGCAAAGAACGCCAGAGGGCTGGCAGGCGCGCGTGATTACATGCGGACCCGAGGGCCGGCTGGTCTTTTCCCTGTGCCCTGCGGAAGACAGCGTTCTGGCGAAGGTGCCGTCCACTCTGCCGCCTGCGCAGGACGGGATGATATACGAGCAGGCCCCCGCGCGGGAAGCGTTTGTCAGGGTCCTGGCAGAGAAGATAGAGCGGCAGGGGGGTGCAGGGCTGTTGTGTGATTATGGTCCGGCCCGCTCTGGCTACGGGGATACGTTTCAGGCCGTAAAAAACCACGCCTATCAGCCGGTGCTGGCGGACGCAGGGCAGGCGGACCTGACATCCCATGTGGATTTTGAAGCACTGAAAAAGCGGGTGCCGCAGGCCACCTTGCAGACACAAGGGGATTTTCTGCGCGCCTGCGGGATTGAGGCCCGGGCCAAAAGGCTTGAAGAATCGGACCCGTCCGTGCAGAATGGTCTGGTCCGCCTGATTGGAAGGGACCAGATGGGGGATCTGTTCAAGGTGTTATGGTGGAAAAACCAGAGGAGTCCGGCATGAAATTTTTTTGGAAGGGGCGCCTGTTATTGTGCGGGCTGGCCGGTATGATGTGTCTGGGACCTGATGGAGATGTTCAGGCACAAGGCGCCGCCCCCGCCACCCATATCTGGATTTATGCGTCCAACTCGATGATGTACGGGCCGGCCTTAAGTGTGGAGGGGTGCAGGATGCTGGTGCGGCAGGCCGCCCGCCTGAATTCCTCTACGGGGCACTGTTACAAGGGGGCGCAGTTTCTGGAGGAAATCCAGTGTCAGAAGGGGCACAAACAGGGCGTGGGGCCCGCCTGTACCTATGCTCTCCAGCCCGCGCGGTGATCCGATGCCCGAGGCGCATGTGATATCCGGCCCTGATGGCCCAAAACAAAACCGCCCGTTCGAGGAGCGTCCATACTACACAAGCGCGGGATTCGGGGCGCGTCTCGCAGAAGGGCAGGCACCGGTCTTTCACGGGTTTTTCGGGCGCCTTGGCGGGGTGAGCACTGGACTGTATGCGGCCTTGAACTGTGGTGTCGGTACGGAGGACCTGCTCGAGCATGTCATGGAAAACCGCCGGATTGTGGCAGAATTTACAGGTGTTGCGCCCGCACGCCTCCTCAGCCTGTACCAGATTCACAGTGCGGTCTGTTTGCCGGTCACCGAAGAATGGCGTATGGAAAACCGCCCGCAGGCCGATGCGATGGTCACGGACCGCGCAGGGCTGGCGCTCGGGATTTTAACCGCCGATTGCGCGCCGGTTTTGTTTTATGGGGAAAAACCGGACGGCGCGCCCGTGATCGGCGCGGCTCATGCGGGCTGGGGCGGCGCTCTCAACGGCGTTCTGGAAGCCACGGTGCGGGAGATGATGGCGCTGGGGGCTGTGGGGGGCAGGCTTTCCGCCGCCATTGGCCCGTGTATTGGGCAGGCCTCCTATGAGGTGACCGATGATTTTAGGGCGCCGTTTCTGGCGCAGGATCCTGAATCCGAGCGGTTTTTTATGGCCGGACGGCGGGCCGGACATGTCATGTTCGATCTGGCCGGCTATTGCGCTTTCCGGCTGGCGCGGGCGGGGGTGCGGGATGTGTGTATCAAGGATCTGGATACCTATTTCCATGAAGAGGATTTCTTTAGCTATCGCAGGACAACTCACCGGAAAGAGCCCGATTACGGGCGGCAGATTGCCGTTGTCGCTATAAGGTAGATCGTTTTTTTGTGTCTCGCCGTGTATCAGGTGTTGATTTTTACCCCTGTTTTTCCGTACAGTACGGGCATGGACACCACCCTTTCGCATATATAAAGGTCTTGAACGCGCTATGAAGCTGATCGCCGGAAACTCTAACCGCCCCCTTGCCGAAGCGATTTCAGCCTATCTGGATGTGCCCCTGACGCAGGCCAGCATCAAGCGGTTTTCCGATATGGAGATTTTTGTGGAAATCATGGAAAATGTCCGTGGTGAGGACGTGTTTTTTATCCAGTCCACTTCGTATCCGGCCAATGACCATATGATGGAGCTTCTGATCGCCATTGATGCGCTTAAGCGCGGCTCTGCGCGGCGCATTACGGCGGTCATCCCCTATTTCGGTTATGCGCGGCAGGACCGGAAAACCGGCGGGCGGACCCCGATTTCAGCCAAGCTGGTCGCGGATTTGATCACGGCGGCAGGGGCTAACCGCGTGTTGACGATGGACCTGCATGCCGCGCAAATTCAGGGATTTTTCAATATTCCGGTGGATAATCTGGTGGCGGCCCCCGTCTTTACGGCCCAGATTCAGAGCATGTTTCAGGGTGAGCCTTTGTGCATTGTCTCCCCCGATGTGGGCGGGGTGATCCGCGCGCGCGCGCTGGCCAAGCGGGTGGACGGGGATCTGGCGATTATCGACAAACGCAGGGAGCAGGCGGGCGTGTCCGAGGTCATGAACGTGATCGGGGATGTGAATGGTAAGGTGTGCCTGCTGGTGGATGATATCGTGGATTCCGGTGGGACGTTGTGCAATGCCGCCGTGGCCCTGATGGAAAAGGGCGCAAAGGAGGTCCACGCCTATGTGGTGCATGGGGTGCTCTCCGGCGGGGCGGTGGCGCGTGTCACAGATTCCCCCATGAAAACGCTGGTGATGACGGATTCTATTCTGGCCACCGAGGCTGTGCGCCAGTCTTCCCGCGTGGAACAGCTCAGCGTGGCGCATTTGATGGGCGAGGCCATTCTGCGGACCTCTGAAGAACGCTCGATTTCCGCGTTGTTTAAATAAAAATCCTTGAAAACCTTCCCGAAATCTGCTTAATGTGCCCCGTTAATCAAACGTAACGGGTCTGCACCCCTGGAGGCAGTCCCCCTAAAAGTGAAGGAAAAACGCTATGTCCAATCATTATGCTTTGACAGCGACCAAAAGATCTCGGGCCGGTAAAGGGGTGGCCAGAACATTGCGTCGTGAAAACAGAGTGCCTGCCGTGATTTACGGCGACAAGAAAGAGCCTGTCATGATTTCCCTGCCCGCCAAGGAGATCAATATCGAATACAACAAGGCCCATATGTTCACGAATCTGTGTGATATGCAGGTGGACGGAGAAAAACACCTCCTTCTGGCCCGTGATGTCCAGCTTCATCCCGTCAAGGATGTGGTGGAGCATGTGGATTTCATGCGCGTGACGGACACCACGAAAATCAACGTGTTCGTGCCCGTGAAATTCATCAATGAAGACCAGTGCCCCAGCTTTGGCAACAAGGGGACGCTGAACGTGGTGCGTCACGAGGTGGAGCTCACCTGTCTCGCCAAGGATATTCCGGAATATCTGGAAGTGGATCTGGCCGGCAAGGAGCATGGTGACCCTGTGAAGGTCAGCTCTGCGATCATGCCCAAGGGGGCAAAGCCTGTGATCACGAACCGCGACTTTACGATTGCGACTCTCGTGCCGCCGAAAGTAGCCGGTGCGGACGAACAAGCGGATGCGGCCATTGCGGCGGCGGCACAGGCGGCGTCTCTGGCGGCTAACCCGCAAGCGGCGGTCAAGGCAGGCGTGAAGGCGCCTGCAAAACCAGCGGCAAAAAAATAAACAGATACGAACCGTTTCGTATAGTTTGAACCTGAGGGCGGGCGGATGTTTGGGGTTTTGAAACGATGGTTTCCCCTGCGTCCGCCTGAACCGTTTCCGGAGAGGCAGGAACAGATGTGGTTGTTTGTCGGGCTGGGCAATCCTGGACCGCACTATGCGGGTCATCGGCACAATATCGGGTTCATGGTTGTGGAGGCCATGGCGGCGCATTTCGGGTTCAGCCCGTTTCGGGCAAAATTTCAAGGATTGCTCTCGGAAGGCGCGGTTTCCGGAGAGAAAATCATTCTTTTGAAGCCCCAGACCTATATGAACGAGTCCGGACACAGTGTCAGGAAGGTCGCGGATTTTTATAAAATCGCGCCGGATCGTATCGTGGCATTCCATGACGAGCTTGACTTGCTTCCGTGTAAGGTCAAGGTCAAGACGGGTGGGGGGCTGTCGGGGCATAACGGCTTGAAATCCTTGAAGGCGCATCTGGGAACCGATGCGTTTCACCGTGTCAGGATCGGGATCGGTCACCCAGGTCAAAAGGAGCGCGTGACGGGTCATGTGCTGGGCGATTTCTCCAAGGCGGAGTTGCCCGAGGTGCAAAGGCTGAGCGAGGCCATCGCGGAACATGCTGGGCTACTTCTGACCGGAAAATATGACGATTTCATGACAAAACTGGCGGCGGGGTAGCGCGTTTTAACGCAAAGCACACGAAGCACACGAAGACATTCTCAACGTCCATCGTCATTGCAAGATTACGTCATTTTGTCATCCTGAGCCGCAAGGCGAAGGATCTCTTTGACGGGAAAAGGATTCTTCACTGCGTTCAGAATGACAAAACTGGATTGCTTTGCCTCCGGCTCGCAATGACGGGGATGACGGGGCGGGCGTGTTTCATACACACGGGGCGTGACTTTGCCGTTTTTTTCTTTTATAACGGCCTGCTAACAACAAAAAAGGAACGATGACATGGGTTTTAATTGCGGGATTGTGGGCTTGCCGAATGTGGGGAAATCCACGCTGTTTAATGCGTTGACCGCCACGGCGGCGGCGCAGGCCGCCAATTTCCCCTTTTGCACGATCGAGCCCAATGTAGGAAAGGTCGCCGTGCCCGATGCCCGCCTGACAAAAATTTGTAAAATCGGGGGCTCCGCCAAGATTGTGCCGACGCAACTGGAATTTGTGGATATTGCGGGGCTTGTCAAGGGTGCAAGCAAGGGGGAAGGGCTGGGCAATCAGTTTCTGGCTAACATCCGCGAAACGGACGCGATTGTGCATGTTCTGCGCTGTTTCGAGGACGGCGATGTGGTGCATGTGGAGGGCTCGGTTGATCCGATCCGTGATGCGGAAACGATTGAAACGGAGCTGATGCTGGCAGATCTGGAGAGCCTGACCAAGCAGATCGACAATATGGCCCGCAAGGCGAAATCAGGCGATAAGGCGCTCAAAAACCAGCTGGAGGATATGGAGAAAATCAAAACCGCGCTGGAAGCCGGACAGCCTGCCCGCACGGTGAAGGCCGATACAGAGGACGAGGCGCGCGCGCGCAAAACGCTGGGGCTTTTGACCCTCAAGCCCATTTTATATGTGTGCAACGTGAATGAAGCCGAGGCCGCCACAGGCAACGCATGGACGGCCAAGGTCGAGGCCATGGCCAAGGCACAAGGCACGCAGGCCGTGACGATTTGCGCCGCGATTGAATCAGAGATCGCGCAACTGGACAGTGAAACGGAGCGGACGGAATTTCTGGAAACGCTGGGCTTGAAAGAGCCCGGGCTGGACCGGATTATCCGCGTGGGTTACAGCTTGCTGGGCTTGCAGACCTATTTCACCGTGGGGCCCAAAGAGGCGCGGGCGTGGACTGTGCGCGTGGGGGCTAAAGCGCCGGAGGCCGCAGGCGAAATTCACAGCGATTTTGAAAAAGGCTTTATCAAGGCCGAAGTGATGGCTTTTGCAGACTATACCACGCTGGGCGGGGAGCAGGCCGCGAAAGAAGCCGGAAAAATGCGCCAAGAAGGCAAGGACTACGTGGTGCAGGACGGCGATATTATATTGTTCCGGTTTAACGTCTAAACCGTTTTTTTTTGCATTAAGCGGACGTGGTAGGTTTCGGGGCCTGTGCGGATTGTGCATGTTTTTCGGCCTGCGCCTGTTCGGATTGTGCAAGAAGAACCTCTGCCTTTGCGGAGGCCTCATTGAGGATTTGCAGAGCCTGCACACCGTCTTTGTATTCCGGATGCTCGATCAGAAATTGCGCCGTGCCGGCCTTGTCCCCCAGGACAATGCTCAAGGGGACTTCCATTTCAAACCGGTCGATTTTTGCCGCGCTGGGGAGATTGTATTTCTCGATCACGCGTTCGTACATTTTTTCCATGTTTTCAGGGCTGTAAGTGTCTTTCAGTTTTTGGGTCTCTTCGGGCGAAAGAATATTGTCGCTCAACGCATTGCGGACCAGCGTGCTGATAAAAGTGGGTTTGAGGAGATCTGCCGTGGCACGGTCTAGGCCGTATTCTGTCATCATGGTCTCATAGGCTTCCTCCGCGACAACATCGCCGCCCAAAATTGTAGGATCAAAGCCTGCGGCGGCGGCGTTGGAGGTGTAGAGAGAATTAATCGCCGTTTTGGCGTTTTCTGGTATCAGGCCAGCGGTGATGAGCGCCTCTTGCTTGGCAATCAGATAGGCGGCTTCGGCGGCGACAAGGCCCGTGCCCACCCATGGCAGGTTTTGCCCGATGACCTTGGCGGCTTTGGCCGCCATGTTGAAGAGTCTGGAGCCTGTCTCTACCGTTTCTATGGCGGCTTGTGCGGCAGAGTGTGCGGCGGGTTGTACGGGGGCGGGGAGTGCTGGGGTTTTTGGTGGCGCATGCGGTGGTGTTTTGGTTTCTTCCACGACGCGGAATTCACCATCAATGATTTCGGAAGACTTTTGCGGGAGGTGTTTGGGTTCTGGCTTGGAACCGGAGTGTGGTTGTTCTTTGGGGATGTATTCCCCTTCCAGTACTTTTTCCGGCGCGGGCAATGATTTTGTTGCAGAGGTTTCCGGCGCGGGCAGGGCAGGTTGTGCGCGGGTCTGTGTGGGTGGTGGCTCTGGCGTGTGGGTGAGCGCCGGAGGATTTTTCGGACTTGATGGCGCGCCAAAATCCTTCAGGTAACTTTCCGTTTTTTGTGCATTCGTAGAGGGGCCTGGATTGCGTGTGCTGGGCCTGATCTCTTTTGTTTCGGGCTCAATTGCGGTGCCGAGAATTTTTGCGCTGTCCGGTGCGGGCGCGGTTTTGGGTGGTGTTCCTGCTTTGGGGTGTTCGGGAGAAGGTTCCGGCGGTGTCACAGGTTTTACGGATTTTTCGCCTGTCGCGGTGTCGTATATTTTTTTGAGCGCCTGCCCTTTGACGTATCCGGCAAGGCCGTTGTCGTGCACAAATTTTCCTGTATCCTGCACAAAATTTCCTGCCGCATCCTTGAAGGTTCCGGCAAGCGGGGCGGTGTCTTTTCCGGAAGGGGTTGGCGGCGTATTGTTTTGTGTCTGTTCGGGCGCATTGTTTTTCGATTGTGCGTCTGTGTTTTGTGCGGCGCTTCCTGCGGGATTTGAAGCGGATTGTTCTGGTTGTGTGTGCGGGGCCTCCGGCATTTTATATTTTACGAGGCTCGGTCCGTACACATCATTGCGTAAATCGCGATAGTGATCCGGCCGGAGTTCGATCAGGTCCATATACAGCGAGGGGTTTGTGAGTTTGTCGATCTCGGGCTTTATGTGTGCGGCCAACGCAGGCGGCAGATCGGAAAATTTTATGTCGTAGTTCAGGTAGGCGTGCTCCTTGTCCTTGAAGAGGATATTGGCTTGCGGTCCGAATGTGTTATCCAGTTTGTTCCAGTTATACCGCATGTAAATGTGCAGTAACTGATCGTCGTTCGGCGGGCCATAACGCCCGTTCCACGTGTTTTGATCGTGTGTATGGATATCGCCGTTGCGCCAGTAGGTAAAGCCGCCCAGATGATCTTCGTAAAAATTCATCGTCAGGCGTTCGTAGGCGCTTTGGGCTTCCGGCGTATCGGGGACAAGGCTGGGGTTGTTCAAAATCCTGTTCAGGGACGAAAGTTTATCGTCCGGTGTCATGCCGTTGAATTCGCGCCCGACAAGATCTTTCAACTCCATTTTTGTCAGAAGGTGGTTGTTTATCACCATTTCCGCCGTGGGAAAAACACCGTTTCTTCGCATGTCGTTGATATTTTTTTCTATCATGGGGTCATGCATGGAGGGTGGAGGAAGGGCTTGGAAAACGAGTTTTACATCCTTTTCATACGGATTGAATTTCCCCTCTGCCATGGCTTGCGAAATGTCGGAGAGGGACGTTATGCCTGGTGTTTTAAGGGCCCGCTCTTCAAATGTTTTTTGCACGTAGGACAGGACATCCTGTCTGGAAATGCCCTTGTTGATATCTGTGCCGAAGGCTTTGAGAAGGGACTCTTTTTGCGCAGGATTATTTTCATCGTAGAGCGCATGAAGGGGGATCAGGTCGCCCGCCTGAACATTGCGCATGATGTTGTAGGCATCCATCCCCAGAATGTTGTCGTGCAGGCCTGCGGCTTGTTTCAGACGGAATTGTTTTGCAGGATCATAGCTTTCATCGCTATTCATGTAGTGCAACAAATCATACAGGGTTTCTGTTGCGCCAGTGTCGTGCTGATGATGGAAAAATGTGCCATCGGAAACGGGAGTATTCAAAGGGTAGAGAAGGGCGGAAGGATCCTGTTCCGATTTGTGCTGGAGCGCGGCATCGCGCTCTGCTGTTTCCTGACCGAGTTTTTTCTCCTTGTCGACATAGAGTTTTCCAAGAAGGGCAACGGTGGCTTCGTGCGGGCGCTCTTTTTTATTATTTATTACAATACCTTGATTGATATTTCCGCTTTTGGGTCCTCGCACCAGTTTGCCGTTCTGATTTTCAACGGTATAGATGTTGCCCTCTTCATCGAATTCATAAACCGTGTGGCTTTGTGCGCCAATGATGCGCATGTTTTTCTGCAGGAAATCGGGATCGTTTTTCCCCTCTCCATTGCTTTTTCTATACTGCAATTCGTCCAGATAATTTTTGAAAACACCTTCCACGGCTTTTTCGATTTTGCGCTGAACGGGGATGTCGTACAGCCCATCTTTTTGCGGAAGGTTGAGAGCGGTTTGCACGGCCATCAGCTTGTGCATGAAGGCTTCGGGGTGGGCTTCCTGCACAAGCAGGGCCAGTTTTTCCTCGCGTGTCAGAGGGATTTCAACGGCAACGGGCTGTGCTTTTGTCTGTTTTGTTTCCGGTGTTGTGGCCTGCGCAGGGTCCTGCATCAGGGGTGCGAGGGCTTCGGCCCCCCGCGCGATATTCAGGGCCAGAATTTGTTTTTTTGTCTCTTCAATGTATTTTGTGTTGGTTGTTTTTTGCGCCTCGTTCAAAAGATATTGCGCTTTGTCATCCAGTGTTTTGAGCGCTGTGATCTCTTTTTTTTGTTCGGCGGTCGTCTTGGGATCTTTTTGTATGTTATCCAGTATGGTCTGGAATTTTTTTTCAATCTCCGGTGCCGTCATTTTTTGCGTTTTGAGAGACTCCTGCGTGGCAGAGAGGGCGGACAAAAAGGCAGGGTCCCGCGGGTTCAGCGCATTGTCCTTGTTGATCTCGAACACCGGTGTGTCCGGTGTAAGTTTTTGCTCTTTGGCCGCCATCAAAAGGGATTTGAACTGAATCAGAGAAACCCCGTTGGCAATCCTCTGAGGCTCTGTTGGCAGGATAAGGTCCTTGCCGAGTGTGTCATAGAGAATCGCGGAGGACTCCATTGCCGGTCCGAGGGGCGCAAGCTTGGTTATCCGCCCGAAAAAACCTTTTTTCAGTTCATCCGTTCCCAGATCGTTCAGGATAAGCGTGGTTTGCTGGATGGCCTCCAAAAAGGCGGGGCTGTTATAGGCGATCTCTCCGGCGGGCAGGGCAGGCGGGACGGCGTATTTAATGTCTTGTTCCTCTTTGGGGATGGTTTTGGGGACAAGGGCCTTCAGCGCCTCTCTGTTGGCGTTATACCAGTCGCGCACGGCCAGCACGTCACTTTCCATGACGGTCCCGAAATCCGGTGTTGTGTTCGCTTCTGGCAAGCCCTGTACCCTCTTTTTATATGTGTGCTTGTGTCTGTTAGGGTCAGTATAGGGCTTTGGCGGGGAAAAGTCAAATTTTACAAATAAAACAGCATGTTAACGATTTGTTAACCTTTTGCCTTTAGAGTCGCCGTGCCGGACGTGATTTTGCCTGCCCGAGGGATGAGGGGAATTTTTTATGCTGTACCCCTCACCCCCGACCCTCTCCCCAGAGGGGAGAGGGGGCAGAAGATCAGAGTCTCTCCCCAGAGGGGAGAGGGGGCAGAAGATCAGAGTCTCTCCCCAGAGGGGAGAGGGGGTGAATCAATTTATCTGAGTAAGTCTTTTAACCGCCGTTGACCAGCAGGGTATAGGCGGTCTGGAGCTTGCGGGTCATGGGGCCCACGCTGTAGAGCTGTTCATCAATCTTGCCAACGGCTGTGAGTTCGGCGGCCGTGCCGGTGAGAAAGATTTCCGTGAAACTCTCCAGCTCTTCCGGCCTGATCCGGCGCTCCTCCACCGTGATTCCCAGATCCTTGGCGATGTCTATCACTGTTTGCCGTGTAATTCCGTTCAAGAACCGGTCGGCAATCGGGGTGTGAAGCACGCCATCCCGCACGGCAAAGAAATTGGCCCCTGTGGATTCCGCCACAAAGCCTTCGTGGTCCAGCATCAGCGCATCGGTATAGCCCGCCTGTTTGACCTCGATCTTGACCATACAGCTCAGGTTGTAGAGGGAGGCTGTCTTGGCCGCCGTGGGCGCGGTGTTGGGCGCGGGTTTGCGCCAGTCCGTGCTTTTGAGGGAAATGCCTTTTTCCTTGACGGCAGGGTCAAAGTAACTGCCCCATTCCCATGCGGCCACGGCCATGTGGGTTTTGGTGCCCGTGACATCGATTCCCATCTGTTCCGCCCCGCGCCATGCGGCGGCGCGCAGGTAGGCGTTCTCGAGTTTGTTGGCCTTGAGGACCTCCATTTTGATCCCATCAATTTCCTCGGCGGTATAGGGCATCTCCATACGGATGATGTGGGCCGAAGCAATCAGGCGCTCGGAATGTGCCCGATTTTTGAAAATCCGGCCATTATAGGCGCGCTCGCCCTCAAACACTTGAGTCCCGTAGTGCAGGGCATGGGTCAGGTAATGCACCTTGGCCTCGCGCCAGGGAAGCATCTTGCCATCCATCCAGATTATGCCATCACGATCGTCAAAAGGAATTGTTGCCATGGGTCTTGTTCTTCTTTATTTTTAAAATGTTATAGAGAGCATCTAGGTATAAGTCAAAAGCGCAGGTTTTGTAAACGGTTTCCTGCGTAAAAATGTGAAAGAGAGTGTTGAAACGTGCTTTTGAATACCCGCTTTGAATCCATGCCCCATGTGATGGTGGTGGATGACGATAACCGGATACGGGCTTTGCTGTCCCGCTATCTGGCGGGGCAGGGGTTTGTGGTGCTGGAGGCGGCAGACGCACCGGAGGCGGAGGCGTTGCTGGAAAGTTTTGTGGTTGATATTCTGGTTGTGGATGTGATGATGCCGCGCAAGAGTGGTCTGGATTTTATACGGGACCTGCGGGCGCATTCGGTGGTGCCGGTGGTGCTGTTGACGGCGCGTGGCGAGGCGCAGGACCGGATCGGGGGGCTGGAGGCGGGCGCCGATGATTACCTGCCCAAGCCGTTTGAGCCCAGAGAGTTGCTGTTGCGTCTGCAGTCCATTTTGAAACGCTCCGTCTCGAAAATGGAAAGAACGCCAAGATACCGGATGGGACCTTGGGTCTTTGACCCGTCCGAGGACGCCCTGATGCAAGAAGAGGGCCCTGAATATTTGAAGCTGACAGCCATGGAGGGTGCCTTGCTGAGGGCTCTGACCCAGAGTTGTGGTGCGGTCGTGACCCGCATGGATCTGGCAAAGCGATGCCAGATGGACGATGCCGGCGAGCGTACCATTGACGTGCAGGTGACGCGCCTGCGCCGGAAGATCGAAGCCGATACCAAGAACCCGCGCTATCTCCAGACCCTGCGCGGGAAGGGATATATCCTGCGGGCAGAGGAAATATAATGGCCCGTTTCATGTCTCTGAAGCGATTTTTGCCCCGAACCTTGCTGGGGCGTTCGCTGTTGATTTTGATTATTCCGGTGTTTTTGATACAGGTTTTTGCAACCTATATGTTTTTTGACCGCCACTGGAACCGCATGATGACCCGTCTGGCCTTTGCGATTTCGGGAGAAGTGGCGGTGGTGACGTCGGCTCTGCGCAATCCGGCGGAGCGTGGGCAGGCGGTGCGGGTCCTGCAAAATGTCCAGAATAATCTGGAGATCTTTGTGCGCTTTCGCCCCCTGAGCCGTCTGCCTGCGCAGAACAGGCCTTTGGAGGATGTGCATTTCTGGGAAATTTCAATGGCGGACCGTTTGCGCGCCGAATTATCGGCCCAGATCCCCGAGCCGTTCCTCATCGAAACGAACGCAGAAGGCGATAAAATTACGGTGCTGGTCCAGATGGTGGACGGGGTTTTGAGTGTGTCTTTCCCCGCCCGCCGGCTGTTTTCCTCTTCGGGCTATGTGTTTTTGTTCTGGATGTTCAGCGCGTCTTTTTTATTACTGGGTGTGGCGATTGTGTTTATGCGCAACCAGATCCGGCCTATCCGCAAGCTGGCGGTGGCGGCAGAGCGTTTCGGGAAGGGGCGCGACACCCCCTCTTTCAAGCCGGAAGGGGCGATCGAGGTCCGGCAGGCCGCTCTGGCCTTTCTGGAAATGCGCAGACGGATCCAGCGCCAGATCTCCCAAAGGACGGAGATGCTCGCCGGTGTTTCGCATGACCTGCGCACGCCGCTAACCCGCTTGCGGCTTCAGCTCGCGCTGTTGCCCGACACGCCCGATACGCAGGGGATGAAACAGGATGTGCTGGATATGGAGCGCATGATCGGCGGCTATCTGGATTTTGTGCGGGGGGACGGCGAAGAACAGTTTGCTTCGGTGGTCCTGCACGACCTTCTGGAGAAGAGTGCCGAAAATCTGCGGCGGCAGGGCACGCCTGTTTCCATCGACATTCCGCCTGGTCTGCGCCTGATGGTACGACCCCTGGCGTTCGAGCGGGCGATGAACAATATTCTCGTGAATGCCGGACAATACGGAACGCAGGTGTGGGGATCTGTGGAGGCCGGACCCGACAAACTCGTGATCCGGATCGAAGATAATGGCCCGGGTCTTGCGCCGGAATTTTACGAAGCCGTCTTCAAGCCCTTCGTGCGTGTGGACTCCGCCCGAAATGCCGATACCGGCGGTGTCGGTCTGGGGCTGGCTATCGCGCTGGATATTATCCACGCCCACGGGGGGAACATTACGCTGGGGCCAAGCACGGCACACGGCGGCCTGATGGTCACAATTCTTCTCCCCGTGTGAGCGGTGAACGAAATGTTACGCAGAGCGTTTCTTGCGGGGCTTTTCAACCGAGGCTTTCATCTCGGCAATGCTGGCCGATACGCGCTTGTGCAGGATTTTCGCTGACTCCTGTTGCGTGTAGTGCAGGATATTGGAGAGTTCCATCATCTCCTTGGCGCCCCGCTCGTACAGGCGCTGGATCATATCGGCGTTTTTGGAGAATTTGTCCTCCGGCGCGCCTTCCCCCAGAATATCGGTGGCCATGGCGCCGTTTTCGCTCAGGTTCTGCGAGAAGAGTTCGCGCTGGCGCAGGCCCACAGCCTGAAGGCCTTCAAAGGCCGTGCGCTGGGCATCTGAAAGCGCCTGCATGTTCTTTCGATTGATTTCCATCAAAGCGGTGAAATGAAACGGAAGGGGCTCCAGAGGCAGGGCGCTGGTCGGGTTCTCGAAAAGCGTCGAAAACATTTTGTTTGAAAACAGCGGTTTGAAGAGGGTCGTGGTATCAGCCATGGAGCGCAATCCTTTTAAAAAGAGGTGTCAGTTCTTGGTTCTACGCAGAAAAACCCATCCTTGAAACAGGAAGATGGTGAGTCCTTATAGCAGAGAGTTTTCTCTTTCATCTGACTTATATCAAGGAATTTCTCACTTTTAGCGTATCTTTTACGGGTATACAACGCCTTTTTTAGAAACCTTGTTGTTATGGTTATTTTTTTGAAGTGTTTCAGGGCGTTCCATTCCGGTTCTCTTAGGGATTTCTTAAAGTTTTTTCTGCATCTTTGAGGGAAGAGTGTCTGCGTCCTTTTTCATGCCATTGTATATGGGAATGATCGTGCATAACCAGGAGACTGAAGACCAGAAAGTATTTTTAACGGGGGCGCCGGCATCGGGGCCGCCCGCTTTTGTCATGCGCCAGACCTTGTTTTTGATCATCGGGTTCGTGTTATGCGGGGGGGCGTTCGTCGCGTTGCAGACCTTTACAGGGACTGTTGTGCGGGACGAGCGGGCCCGCATGTCAGAACGTCTGGCCCACGAGATCAACGGGACTTTGGAAGAATACGAACGGTCTTTGGATATCATCGTTAAAATCATAAAGGACGGCGGATCGGAGCAGACGTTGCAAGCGACTCCGGACTCCGGTCAGGCGGGGCTTTTTTACAACGGATTTTCACAGGTGCTGTGGTTCTATCAAAAACCGCAACAGGGCTGGACGTTTGCAGAGTTTTTTCAAAGACCCGATAGCAAGCCCCTGAAGGCGGATGCCAAAAACCTGTCGTATTTTCTTGCGCAAGGGGCGCTCACTTTTTCCAAAGCCCGTATTGTCGAGGGGGTTGACGGATTTGAAGCACCGGCAGAAGGGGCTCTGGGTTCTGTCATCTCCTCCCCTTTTGTCGTGGTGCAGGCGGTGGAAACGGGCAAGCCTGAAAAAGGATTTCTTGTCGGTGTCATCACTTTGAATCATGCTTTCGATCCGGCGTGGCTGACAGCGCACGAGACGTTTGAATTCTTGCACATCCATGAAATAGAGAAAAACAAGACGCTGTGGGCGCTGGAGAGACGCACAGCGCCGGATAACGGGGCAGGGAATCCTTTCGATGTTTTTGCCGAGTACAGGTACGAGGTTCCCTTTGCCGGTAAAACACTGGTGATTTCAGACCGGATGGCGGGTAACGCCACCGCGCATGTTTTGATGATATTGCCCTTCGTGGTGGTGGGGGCGGGTTGTGTTTTGGTGCTGGCGGTGTGGTTCTCGTTTGAGAACAGGCGCAAGAGTGTCATTGTAGTGGCGCAAAAGAATTTTGAATTACAGGGCGAGCGGCTTGAAAAGGCGCGTCTTGATCGTGCCCTGAAAAACTCGGACAAGGAAAACCGTTCCGTGATCAATTCGATCAAGGATGCGGTATTCGAGGTTGACCGACACGGGCAGGTGGTGTTTTTAAACAGGGCCTGGTCTGTCTTGTCCGGCTTTGAAATTGTGCAGTCTCTCGGGCAGAATTTTATCAGAATGCTACACCCCAAGGATCAGGCGGAGATGAGCGATTTCTTTGCGGAGATGCTCGAAGGGACGCGGGAGATTATCCACAAACAGACCCAGATTTTAACAGAGAATGGCACCTTTCGGGCTGTCGAGCTGTATCTGTCTGTCATCAAAAAAGATGCGGAACGGGGTATTCGCTACATTGGAAGTATGAGCAACATGGAGGAGCGGCGGCGGGTTGAAAAGGCGCTGGGTGAGGTGGAGAAAAAATATCGCTCGATTGTGGAGCATGCGGCGGGCGGAATATACCAGCTGACTTCGGAGGGTCTGTATCTGAGTGCCAACCCCGCGATGGCCCGTATTTTAGGGTATGAGACGCCTGAACAGCTTTTGCGGCTGGTGAAGAACTGCAACGAAAGTGTGTATGTGAATGCCTTCCAGCGTGAAGAGTTTTATCAGGATCTGGCGCAGAATGATGTGGTGCATAACTATGAATTTCAGGTGCATCGGCGGGATGGCGCTGTCATATGGGTGAATGAAAATGCCAGAGCGGTCAAGGATGAAAATGGCAAGCTCCTGTTCGTGGAGGGGAGCATAGAGGATATTACGGAGCGCAAGGAATCCGATGCGGAAATCCGGCGCGCCAAGATCCAGTCGGATTTGGCAAACCGTGCGAAATCGGAATTTTTATCCAATATGAGTCATGAACTCCGTACACCCCTGAACTCGATTATCGGGTTTTCTGAAATGATCAAGAATGAGGTCCTCGGGCCCATAGAGCAAAAAACCTATCAGGAATATGCCCGTGATATCCATGAGAGCGGACGCCGACTCCTGAAAGTGATCAACGAGATTTTGGACATTTCCAAGATCGAGGTGGGAGAACGGCAACTCAACGAAGGCATTGTCAATATGGAACAGGTTGTGGGTGCTTCGCTGGATATGCTCTCCGTCAAGATATCCAACGCGCATCTGTCGGTGTCTCTTGCGCTGGAGGGTGTGCCGGAAGTTATAGGGGAAGAACTGGCCCTGAAGCAGATTGTCCTGAACCTGCTCTCGAACGCTGTGAAATTTACGCCCGAAGGCGGGCGGATTACCGTTTCAGCCCATGTCGGGAAAAACGGGCGTTTTCATTTTTCTGTGACAGATACAGGGATCGGACTGGATGAGTATGAAATCAAGAAGGCCCTGTCCCCCTTCGGCCAGATGGACAATGCCCTGAGCCGGAGCGGATCGGGTACGGGGCTGGGTCTGACACTTGTGGACGCGCTGGTGAAAATCCATGGCGGGGAATTCGAGCTCTTTTCCCAGAAGGGGATCGGCACCACGGCCACGATGATTTTGCCGGCGGAGCGGGTTGTCAGAAAACGGTAGCGGACTTTCGCCTCTCTCTCAAAAATCATCGTCCGTATAATGCAATACGCGCCGCGCCGTATCGAATGAAAATCCTGCGCGGGCCATACGGGAGAGGTCTTTTTGCGGTTCGGGTTCCCCGCGCGTCCTGAACGGGCCCAGCCTTTTTTTCTGTGCATGACGCAGGGCGGCCTGAAATTCGGCCTCCTGCGGGTCGGTGTGGGTTTCGGTGTCAAGCTGGCCCAATGTTTCCGTTGTCATCGGCGCCGGCACGCCCTTGACCAGCATTTTGACCTGAATGGCCCGTGCGGATTTTCCGCTCCGGCGCAGACTGGTGATCTGGGCTTTGGCGTAGAGGGGATCGTTCAGCAGTCCGGCGCGCACGAAGGTTTCTATGAGTGTTTCAAGCAGGGCGTGGCATGTGGTTTCGTCCTGATCGGGATGGGCCGTGCAGGATTTGCGAATCTTGCGCCGCATGACCGTTCTGAAATGCGCGGTACTGGCTGAAAAGCGCTCCAGATAATACAGGCCTGCATTATGCAGGTAAGAGGCCGTAATTTTTTTTGGTATTTTTTCTGCTTTGCGCACCGGTTTTTTCGGGTGTGGGGCCCCTGTCGTCTTGTCATTCTGCCGGAACGGTTTATCTTGGCTCATGACCACACTATAAGCGAGAACGCCCCCATGATGCCAGAGCCTTTGAAAATCAAGACGATCAATACCATTGGTCTGTATACACTCGTGCAACGGGAGGTCGGGCGCTTTTTGAATGTGTATCTCCAGACAATCGTTGCGCCTGTCGTGAGCACGGGGCTGTTTTACACCGTGTTTGCGCTGGCCTTTGGCGGGACGTCCCGCATGATTGGAAATCTGCCGTTTCTGGAGTTTCTGGCGCCTGGCCTTGTGATGATGACGATGGTGCAAAACGCCTTTGCCAACACATCGTCTTCCATCGTGATTTCAAAGGTGCAGGGCAATATTGTGGATATCCTGCTCCCGCCCTTGTCGAGTTTCGAGCTCTATGCCGGCTTTACACTGGGCGGAGTCCTTCGGGGGCTGGTCGTGGGAATTGTGACCGCCAGTGTCATGGCGCTGTTCGTGCCGATGCATATCCATGCACCGTTTTTGATTCTGGCTTATGCCCTGCTGGGGACGCTCCTGCTGGCTTCTGTCGGTGTGGCGGCGGGGATCTGGTCCGAAAAATTCGATCATATCGCCGCCGTGACAAACTTTATTGTCACGCCCCTCACGTTTTTGTCGGGCACGTTTTATTCGGTGCGCCAGCTTCCGCCCTTTTGGGAGACTCTGGCGCATTATAACCCGTTTTTCTATATGATCGACGGGTTTCGTTATGGATTCATCGGGCAGGCGGACGGGCACCCGTGGACGGGATTGCTGGTCTTGCTGGCCATGAACGCCGTGCTGGGATTGTTGATTTTCAAAATGCTCGAAAGCGGATACAAAATCAAAAGTTAGATTCCAAGCCTCAGAGTGACAAGGGTGCTTTATGGTTCTTCAGGAGTAGATATTTCTTGCGCTTTGGTGCCCTTGTTTAAACTGCCAAGGCACACACAGTCATACGTCATCGCGAGGCCACGCATGTGGCTGTGGCGATCCAGAAAAGAACTGGATTGCTTCGCTGTGCTCGCGGGTGACGAAAGAGGGGCGGGGATGACAGCACAACAGAACGATGATATTATTGCAATATGATCCAAGAACCCGCCAATATGAATATGAATCCCTCTGATACAGACGATAATGTCGTCCAGCCCTTTCAGCTTGATGTGTCAGGTCTGCGCGGGCGCAGTGTGCGGCTGGGGTCCGTGCTGGAAGAGATTCTTGCGCCGCATGCCTATCCCCCGCCTGTTGCGCAACTGGTCGCCGAAACGATGCTTTTGGCCCTGTTGTTGTCTTCCATGCTGAAATTCGACGGGATTTTTACCCTCCAGATCAAGGGAGACGGGCCGGTCTCCCTTCTGGTGGCCGATGTGACGTCTGACGGGCATGTGCGCGCCTGTGCCTCGTATGATACCGAGCGGCTCGCTTTCGCACTGGCGGACAAGGCGGACGGAGAATTGCGCAGTCCGGTTGAACGTTTTATCGGGGAAGGGTATTGCGCCTTTACCGTGGATCAGGATCGCGCAGGACACGGCATGCCCGAACGCTATCAGGGCGTTGTGGATGTGCGGGGGGAATCGCTCATGGCGTGTGTCCAGTATTATTTTACGCAGTCGGAGCAGATTGCGACGGCCATTACGATGGCGGTCGGGCGTGTGGAAGGCCAATGGCGGGCCGGCGGGATATTGTTGCAAATCATGCCGGAAACAGGCGGTGATCTTGAAAAACGCCCCAAGGGTAATACGGAGGAAGATGACTGGCGGCGGGCGATGATCTTGATGGGCTCTTGCACGGAAGAGGAATTGCTGGCCCCTGATTTGCATTCTAATATTCTGCTCGCGCGTCTGTTTCTGCAGGAAGGGGTGCGGGTCTTTTCGCAGATCCCCGTGATCAAGAAATGCCGGTGCAATGTGGAGCGGGTGGAAAATATTCTGAATCATATCTCGGTGGAGGACTTGACGGGCTATGCGCTGGACGGGAACATCATCATGAAATGCGAGTTTTGCAGTCATGAATATGTGTTCGGGCTGGCGGAGATTATAGAAGAGCGGGAGGCGGAGTGAACGGGCCTTTTTGATTTCATTCCCGCCAATAGGCCGGATGGAAGAGGATCAGGACGGATAGAATTTCCAGCCGTCCGAGCAACATGCCAAAGCTCAAAACCCATTTTACGGTGTTGGGCAGGCTGGCATAATTGCCCATCGGGCCAATCACATCGCCCAATCCGGGCCCGACATTGGAGAGCGCGGAAATGCTTCCCGACAGCGCCGTCAGGGTGTCCAGCCCCAAAAAGGCCAGTATAAGGGACAGGCCCGCAAAACTCAGCGCATATAAAAACAGGAAACTCAGGACAGACAGTGGCACGTCACGGGGGAGGGGTCTGCCATTATAATGGGCGATGAACGTGCCGTTGGGGTAGAGCAGGCGCTTGAACTGGATCTGGATGACAGCCCAGAGAATTTGAAAGCGAAAAATTTTGATCCCGCAGGAGGTCGAGCCCGCGCACGCCCCCACCGCCATCAGGAAAAAGAACAGTGTAAACACAAAACCATTCCACAGATTGTAGTTTTCAACGGTGTAGCCTGTGCCGCTGGCCAGCGAGACAATGTTGAAACTGGCGCTCCGGAAGGCTTCTTCCAGAGGCATGTGTTCTGTACGTATGAGGCTTGTGGTGCAGGCGAGAATGGCCAATATCAGCATCCCCAAAAACCACCGCACCTGGGAATCCCGCAGGAGCGCACCGGTATGCCCTTTCAAAACTTTTAAATACAGCAGAAAAGGCAGAGCGCTCAACAGCATGAAGAAGGACGCAATATACTGCAAGGCGGGATTTTCAAAATACCCGAGGGACGCATCGTGCGTGGAAAACCCCCCTGTGGAAACAGTCGTCATGGCGTGTGCAAGAGAGTCAAACTTTCCCATGCCCGCCGCCAGATAAGACAGGAGGCAGGCCAGTGTCAGTGCACAATAAATCAGGAAAACGGACAGGGACAGCGAGATCATGCGCGGCAGGGTTTTTTCATTTTCGGACAGCTCGGCGCGGAAAATCTGCATCCCGCCAATACTCAGATACGGCGCAACAGACAAGGCCGTGATTAAAATCCCGAGCCCGCCGATCCATTGCAACATCGCCCGCCAGATGAGAATACCCGGGGCGGCATCGTCCAGACGAATCATGATGCTGGCCCCCGTGGTGGTCAGCCCTGACACGGCCTCGAAAAACGAATCGGTAAAGGTCAGGTCCAGCTGGCAGAAATGGAAGGGCAAGGCCGAGAAGGCACACACCAAAAGCCAGCCCAGAACATTGGCCAGAAAAGCTTCCCGCAGGGTAAAATGCAGGGATTGTGTGCGCTGGGTCATGACAAGGCCGCCCCCGAAAAACGCCGAAACCACAATGCAAAACGCAAAAATTTTCCAGTCTTCGTGCTGGAAAATAATATCTGTCAGGAGCGGGGGAACAAGAATGACGCTCAGGACCAGAAGAAGGAGGCCAAGAATGAAAAAGAGCGGTTTGGCGGTCATCGGGCACACACTGTGATCAGAAATGTTGGGGGCGAAAACGGTTGCTCCAGTATAGCCTTTCGGAGAGGCGGCTACCATGAAAAAAGCCGGAGCGTTTCAGGGGCTCCGGCTTTTGAAATTACGGCATGATTCCGTCTTTTATTTGAAGGAGATGTTCACGCGCCGGTTGGCAGGCTCGCGGACGTTATCGGGGGTTTGCACCAGCAGTTCCGTTTCGCCCTTGGCATCCACCTGAATCAGGTTGGCATCCACACCGCGCTGAACCAGAGCATCCTTGGTGTTGTTGGCCCGCTTGAAGGCCAGACGCTGGTTATAGGTCGCGGAACCGGACGTATCGGCGTGACCCACGACATTGATGGTCTGGGGCGGGTTTTTCTTCACTTCTTCGGCCACGGCATCCAGAACATTCATCGCGCCGGCCCCGAGTATGGCTTCATCCCAGTTGAAAAACACCAGATACATGGCGTTTTCTGCCGCCATCGGCTTGGAGGCATCGACATCGAACGCCCCTTCGGGGCCTGTGGAAACCGCAGGCGGCGGCCTTTGGACTTTCCCTTCCAACGCAGTCATGGCTTTCAGGAACTCATCCTTGCAGGCCATTTCATGCGAATCGCTCCAGTTTTCTTCCTGTCCTTCGATCCAGCAATCAAATTTGGCCTGCGCCTTGGCAGACAGCGCCGGAGAGGATTCCCGCGCACCGTAGTCGTAGGCCGTAATCAGCCTGCCTCGCGCCACACCGAGTTCGGCGATGTGTTTGTCATCCAGATTCCAGTCCCCGACAGGCTCCGGCAGTACGGCTTCTCCCGCCGCCGCCGCCAATCCCTTGCGGGCGAAATGGAGCGCATCCGGATAATCGAACATGTCTTTCAACTCGCTATTGGCGTAATGGCGATATTCCCCCGCCAGCGCTTGCGTAAAGGGGCTTCCGCTGGCCTTGGCATCGTTCAAAGCCTCGACCTCGCTGTAGCTCTCAAAAGCCGTACAGCCCGTTGTCGTTCCGGCCAGAGCCAGCAAACCGGCTGTCAAAAGCATATTGCGCAGAGTTTTCATTCTAATGGGCTCCTCAAAAATAAATCCTGATACAGGAAACTTTATATAATCACATAAACAGGGTTTTAGCGCTCTTGTCGCCCATTGTCAAAGGCGGAATCTCTTTTACAAACAATTTTTTTATGATGGGTGCCGATCATTGTCCTGCGCCGGCGGAAGACCGGAAAAGAATTGTCTTGACTTTTTTTGTCGAAAAAGGAGATAACTCCGTCACGCATTTTTCCGGCGTGTCGATCATCGGGATCGTCCGTGCCGTTTGTGGCCCGAAGCCGGAAGATGAAAAGAATTATAAATAAAAACATCACGACCCCTTAATGTAGTTCAGGAGACTCCCACGGTATGAAAAAACCCCTGCTCGGTGAAAAAATTGCTGTGCTTGTTGCAAACGGCTTTTCAGAAAAAGATTTAACACTCACCCAGCGGGCGCTGGTTTCTGTAGGCGCCCATATCCGGATCGTCAGTATGGAGCAGGGGCTGGTCAACAGCTGGAACGATTCGGGCTGGGGTTTGAATTTTGCGGCCGATCAGGTGCTGAGTTCTGCGCTGGCCGCCGATTTTGATATGCTGATCGTGCCAGGTGGCGCTCGCAGTGCGGAAAAACTCAAACTGACCGCCCATACCCGCCGCTTTATCGGAGGGTTCGTGGACGCCGGCAAGCCGGTCGCGTTTTTCGAGGATGCGGTTTCTTTGCTGATGTTTGCAGGGCGGGCCAGTGGCTATACCCTGACAGGTCCGGAGTCCTTGCAGGTCGAGGCCGAAACGCAAGGCGCCGTGTGGTGCACGGATACCTTTGTGGAAAGCCGGAATGTGATGTCTGGCCGGAGTGATGAAAAGGGATCGGAAGAGGTCTCTGTGGCGGTCACCCGTTTTCTGGTTGAGTCGGCTGAAAAGGCCAAAAATACCGTGCAACAGGCGGCATAACGCAAGAAAGCCGCGCTTTTTCAAGGCGAAGAGACGATGAAAGCAGAAATGGAAGCAATTACAGGGGCCATCAGGGAGTCCCTTGCGTTGCTGAGGAGGCATCTTTGACTGGGAGCGTGCGCTCCCCCGTCTCGCAGAACTCAATGCCCTGAGTGAAAATCCCGATTTGTGGAACAATGCCGAAAAAGCCCAGAAGATCATGCGGGAACGCACGATTTTGGAGGGGCAGATCGCAGGCATTCGCCGGCTGGAGCAACAGCTGGAGGATCATATCGGCCTGCTTGCGCTCGGCGAGGAGGAAGGGGACTTTGCGATCGTGGCGGAATCCGAAAGCGCCCTGCAACACATGAAAACCGAAGTGGCGCGCCTGCAACTGGAAAGCCTGTTGTCCGGTGAGGTTGACGGCAATTCCGCCTTTTTACAGGTTAATGCGGGGGCCGGTGGCACAGAGGCGCAGGACTGGGCCAATATGATCCTGCGCATGTATATCCGCTGGGCGGAACACCATGGCTACAAGGCTTCGGTGCTGGAGGTCAGCGCAGGCGAGGAAGCCGGAATCAAGTCCGCCACGGTCCAGATCGAGGGGCATCAGGCCTATGGGTGGCTGAAAACCGAGAACGGGGTGCACCGTCTGGTGCGCATCTCTCCCTTCGATTCGAATGACCGCCGGCATACCAGCTTTGCATCGGTTTCGGTGTCTCCGGTCATTGACGACTCGATTGATATCGAGATCGCCGAGAAAGATTTGCGGATTGATACCTACCGCTCGCAGGGCTCGGGTGGCCAGCACGTCAATACAACGGACAGCGCCGTGCGGATCACTCATATCCCGACCGGAATCGTTGTGGCCTGCCAGAGCGAACGTTCCCAGCACCAGAACCGCGCCCATGCCTATGATATGCTCCGTGCCAAAATGTATGAGGCCGAACTGCGCAAACGCGAGGAAAAGGCCGCGCAGGATCACGGTGAAAAAACAGAGATCGGGTGGGGGCACCAGATTCGCTCTTACGTTTTGCATCCGTACCAGATGATCAAGGATCTGCGGACCGGCGTTGAAACCACCCAGTCCGAGGATGTGCTCAATGGCGCGCTCGACCCGTTTTTGGAAGCCTCCCTCGCCCAGAGGCTGGGCGGACAGGAGGAGGCCTGACGGCTTTACGGGCCTGCGGGGGACGGATTGCAGGCCAGATGAAAAACAACCTTGCCAGAGTGTGCCGAGTTGCGTATTGTTTTCCCATGCATTATCCAAGGGGTATAAGGTTTCGCATTCAACAGGAGGCGGGTATCATGAAGTATGTAAGAATCAAGGCGGGATTGCTGGCGGGCGTTGTCTGGGTTTCGGCGCTCGTGGCGGGCGCTGGCCCTCTGATGGCGGAAGGCCTGAAGATCAGTCCGTTTCCGCTTGACGCGCCCCGACAGACCCTTCCCGCAACGGAAGCTGTCCGGATGGAATCTGCCGAACAGCGCTTTTTGCAGAAGGACGCGCTTGATGAAAGGGGGGTGGCGCCGTCTCAACCGGCTCTTCCGGCGCCTCTTGTCTCCCCGCAACAGCAGGCCTTTGAGGCCCCGCAGGACAGCAACCGGAAAAGAAATGAAGCCATTGCGGCGGTGCTGGCGCCACAGGATATCCTGCCACAAGCTATCAAAGTGAGCGAAATTGCACCAGCCAGCGGCACACAGGGCGGAGAGCAGAAGGTGATTGTCATCCACCAGTACGAAAAACAACCTGTGCAGAAGGCGCCTGAGGATCAGGCCAGCCTTGCCGCCATCACACGGCTGGAGAACCAGCTCAAGAATTTCGAGACATCGCAGGCGCAACTGTCTGCGACACAGCATCATCAAATTGCCCAGTTACAGGCGGAGAAGGCCAGACTCGAAAAAATCCTCGCCGAAAAGCTTGCCGCAGAACAGGCGCAAAAAACCGTAAAACCCTCTCCTGTGAGGGTGCCGGTGGAAAAGACGGCCCCGCGGTGGGGGGCTCAGGCCGGCCAGACTGTGCAGGACGTCCTGCAAAACTGGTCCAATCTGGCCCATGTGGATTTCCTGTGGGCCACGGACCAGACCCTTACCCTTGAAAAACCGCTGGATATTTCCGGTTCCTACGAGGAGGCTGTGCAGGCCCTGCTGGGGCAATATCAGGGCACTGCGCGCCAGCCTGCGGCCAAGCTCTACAAGGCGCCAGGCCAGCCCAGACCGGTTTTGGTGGTCGAGACGGCCCATGCGTCTTGATCCACGGGCGGCGAGTTATCCACATCCCTTTGCAGGACGGTGTGTATAGGCTTTGATTCTGCCTGTGATCGGGCTAGACTTGCCTCCAGCAAGGACTGTGTGCCCCGATTCTCTTTTGCGTTCCGCCTCGGGGGCGTCTTTGTCTTTCAGGAGGATTTCTTATGCCCATTCGCACCCTATTGAAGACATCGGTGATGGTGGCCGCGCTGGTCACGACTTCAGCCCTGTTTACCGAGGCGCTGGCGCAAAAGGGCGGGATTGTCTCGCCTGCCAGTGCGTGGGCGGTGACGAAGATCGATCACGCCGACGGACCTTATTGTGCGCTGGCGCGCCGGTACGAACAGGATGCCGTGCTGACCTTTGCAAAAAATGAAAAGGCGGAGATGTCCTTTGCCCTTGATTTTCACCGTCCCTTGTTCAACACGAAGGGCACCATGCCTGTGACGCTGGACCCAGGGGCGGGGGAGCAAAGACGGTATGATCTCCAGCCGATTTCCGCACGGGCGTTTGTCGTCCATATGGGCGCGGATGCGCCGTTTTTTACAGCCCTCCAGAAAACGGGATTGCTCCGGATTGAATCCGGCGCGCAGAGCTATAATTTCAATGTGTCCGATATTGACTCCGGACAGGAAGAACTGAGTGCCTGTGTGGCGCAGATGGCATTGCCTGCGGCGGGGGGTGAGGCCGTGGACGGGGGCGGGTCTGTTGAGTCTGCTTCGGAGACGGAGTCTTACCGTCAGGAAATCAATACACTCCGCCGTCAGTTGACGGCTTTGCAAACAACACATGACGCCCTCAAAAAACAAACGGAATCCATGGCAGAGGCGGTGCCCGTGGGGGCGCCTGCGCCTGCGCCGGATGTCAAGGGTGCAGAACCCGTGCCCGACCTGAAAGCCGTAGAGTTGGCGGAACAGCTGAAAACGGTTCAGGGGGAAAATGAAAGCCTGAAGGCCCGTCTGCAAAGGCTAAACGTTGAAGGGGGGCGTGTGGAAACGCTTCAGGCGACCGTTGACTCCCTGAACGCTGAAAAACAGGCGCTTGAGAAGACTGCGCAGGAAAAAGAGGCGCTTGCCGGTCAAGCGCGTGCGGTGCAGGCGCGCGTGGCCGCCTTACAAACGCAGGTGCAGGGACTGGAGCAAAAACTGGCGCAGGCGGAAGCGTTGCAGGCCAGTATGGTGCCTGCCAAAATGTCTGTGGCGCTCGCTGATGATCTGAGTCGTTTGAAGGCTGAAAATATCGCGCTGAAATCCGATCTGGAAAAGGCGCGTGTTTCACAGGCGGAAATAGCAGAGAACAAAGCTATCCAGAGTCGGTTTAAAAATGAAAACGATACGTTGCGTTCTGAAATTGTTGCGCTGAAATCCCAGACGCAAAAAACGTCTGTCGCGTATGAAACCGTTGCAACGCTTGAGAAAACGGTGGAGACCTTGAAATCCGAAAAACTGGCTTTGGAGCACCTGTTGCAGAGCAAGCCGGATGATACGGCGCGCGTGGCGGCCTTGGAGGCGCAGATTCAGGCGCTGGAGGGCAAACTCGCGGAAAAGGGGCGTTCTGCCGATGATGTCGCGGCGCTCGAAAAGGCTGTGTCCAGCCTGTCGGCAGAAAATGAAAGATATAAGGCGCAGGGGGAGGCAGACGCATTGAAGCGCGTTGCTGTGGATTCCGCAGAATTGAAAGACGCGCAGGCACAGGTCACAACGCTTGAAACGCAACTCTCAGCCCTGCGTCAGGATCACGAGACCCTCCAACGGGCCTTTGCCGAGGCGAAAACTGCTACAAAACCCGCTCCGGCTGTCATGGCAGAGCATGTCACACATCATGAACTGGAGGTCTTACCACAAGAGCAGACGCCAGAGCCTGTGGAGACACAGGAAGAGAAAACAGAGCCGGTTGTTGCAGAATCCGCCCCGTTGGTACCGCCCGTGTCTGTACCTCGTTCTGCCGCAAAGCCGCTGATCGCCGAGGACATTGTGCAGGCTGTTGCGCCACATGCCAGACCTGCCCCTGTTTCCGGTCCTGTGAAATCCGTGCCCGCCGCTGTGGCTCTGCGCCGGACGCAAGACCCGTTTGAGGGCATGGCTGTGGAAACGGAAGAGGGCCGTGTGCTCCAAAGGGCCGTGGATGACGTGCCGGTGGAGGGGCCTCTTTCGTCCTCCCAGCAGATGGAGCGCCGTGAAAAGGCTGTGCTGGCGGAAGAAGCCCCCGAAACAGCCCGCCTGAACGAAGAGGCCCTGTCCGTGATGCGCGGGGCGGCCCCTCCGCTGGAGGATGTCCCCAAAGCGCGCACTGCGCAAGTGTCTGCGCCTGCGGACGCAAAACCGCCTGCGCAAGAGGCTTTGAAACCTGTTGAAAAACAGCCGGAAACAGCGGGCTATTATACGCCCGCGCACCCCTTGCCGGAGATGTTTTCGCAGGCGCGCCTGATGCCCTCTTCTGCCCTGCAACGGGTGGACTCGGCGTCCGGTCCCGCGCAAGTGTCTTATCAGTGGAAGGGCGGCGCCATTTTCGGGACGGCCGAGCAAAAGCCGCTGTCCTCCCCTGCACAATTTGACGGGATGGTGAAGGACTATCTCGAGCGCACGCAAAGTCGCTGTCAGGGGGAGTTTGCCATCGTGCCGGACGACAGCACAGATCAGGGCGGTGTGCGTGCTGACAGTTATGAAATTGCCTGCGTGGGGCAGAATGTGAGCGCGGGGGCCTCTCTCCTGTTTTTCAATCAGGGCGGCACGTTTACCGTTGTGGCGCATGAAGCCCCGACGGACGGGCTGGATGAAGCCATGGCCCGCCGTGATGAGGTTCTTCAGGCTGTCATGGCTTCGGCAGGCTGAAAGGGTTTGCCGGAGGGGGGATGGTCTCTGTGTGAGGCAGGCATAAAAAAGGGGCGATTGTTTCGCCCTTTTTTCACGTTAACACCCTGTGACAGATGGTCTATTTTTTGTCATCCGGCTTGCCTTGGGCGGCAAAATTCATCGCGAAGGGCTTGAACATTTTCATGGCGCTCTGGAACATTTCCATGTTTTTCTTGGTGATATCCTCGAAATTCGTGGTGCCTTGCGGGAACATGTTTTGCATGCCGGGCATGGTATTCATGCCTTCGAGGGATTTGCTGATCTGCTCGCGGATTTGCTCCTGGTTTTTGACGAAAGTTTCCAGTGTCTGCTCCAGATAACCTGGCACCATGGACTGGATGTTGTCGCCATAAAACCCGATCAGGTTTTTCATGAAGCCGATGGGAAGCAGACTGCTTCCTTCTTCCTTGCCTTCCTGATCCACGATAATCTGGGTCAGGACGGCGCGTGTGATGTCTTCGCCGCTTTTCGCGTCATAGACCGCAAAGTCGTGTCCCTCCTTGACCATTTCGCACAAATCTTCGAGTGTGACGTAGCTACTGCGCCCTGTGTCATACAGACGGCGGTTCGCATATTTCTTGATAACAGTGGGTTCACTTTGTCCGCGTTTTTGTTTGGCCATTTTGCACCTCTTGAAAGACATTCATAATTTTGTTGCACTGGAAGTTCCGTTTTTATCGCACAAATTTCAAACCATGAAAAGTGTTTTTTGCAGTGCGTCTTAAATATTGTCCGGTGAGGGCTTTGCACATGCAAAAATTTACGATATATCTAGCCCTTGTAATTTGGAATCGTTTGACCCGAGGAGTTGTGTGATGAGCCATCAGGATCCCGTTGTGATTGTTGCAGGAAAAAGAACAGCGATCGGCGCGTTTGGTGGCGCGCTCGCCGGTGTGCCTGCGGTGCGTCTGGGGCAGGCGGTCATTGAAAAGATCCTGTCCGAAACGGGGGTGTCCGCCGGCGATGTGGACGAGGTTATTCTGGGGCATGTCCTGACAGCGGGGCTGGGGCAAAATACGGCGCGGCAAACAGCCATTCATGCAGGCCTTCCAAAAGAAAAAACGGCCCTGACGATCAATCAGGTCTGTGGATCGGGCCTGCGGGCTGTGGCGCTCGGGATGCAATCCCTTTTGTGCGGGGATGCCCATATCGTGATGGCAGGCGGACAGGAGAGCATGAGCCTCTCGCCCCATGCCCTGCACATGCGGGATGGTGTGAAGTTCGGGGATGTCTCCTTGAAGGATACGATGATTGTGGACGGGTTGTGGGATCAGTTCAATGACTATCACATGGGGATGACGGCAGAAAATATTGCGGAAACATTTTCTATTTCGCGGGCCGATCAGGATACGTTTGCCGTGGCGTCCCAGAACAAGGCCGAGGCGGCTATCAAGGCCGGAAAGTTCAAGGATGAAATTGTGCCGGTGATGGTGAAGAAAAAGAAAGAAGAGGTGGCGTTCGATCAGGACGAGTTTCCGCGTTTTGGGGCTACGCTCGAAGGGCTCTCGGGCTTGCGTCCGGCCTTTAAAAAAGACGGGTCCGTTACGGCGGGAAATGCTTCGGGGATCAATGACGGGGCGGCCGTCGTGCTTTTGATGCGTCAGAGCGAGGCGCAAAAAAGAGGTTTGGCGCCTCTGGCAACGATCCGCTCGTGGGCCACGGCGGGGGTTGATCCGGCTGTCATGGGGACGGGGCCCGTGCCGGCCTCTCGTCTGGCGCTGTCCAAGGCGGGCTGGACGGTGAAAGATCTGGGGCTGATTGAATCCAACGAGGCGTTTGCCGCACAGGCCTGTGCCGTGTCAAAGGCGCTGGGCTTTGATCCGGAGATCACCAATGTGAATGGGGGCGCGATTGCGCTGGGGCATCCGATCGGCGCTTCGGGCGCGCGTATTCTCGTGACCTTGTTGCATGAAATGAAACGCCGGAATGTCTCCAAAGGGCTGGCAACGTTGTGTATTGGTGGCGGCATGGGAATTGCCATGACGGTCGAGCGGTCGTAAGTGTGTTTGAAAAAGGAGTAGACATATGAGTGGTGGTGCAATTGTAACGGGCGGAACGCGCGGTATTGGTCTTGAAATTTCCAGAGCGTTGGTTGCTGATGGGTACGACGTGGTGGCAATCTATGCCGGCAAGGAAGATTCCGCACAAAAATTCCGCGATGAAACGGGCCAGATGGCCCTGAAGGTCAATGTGGCCAGCTTGCAGGAATGCATGACGGCGGTCGAGAAGATCGAAAAAAAACTCGGCGGCGTGTCTGTTCTCGTCAATAATGCCGGTATTACACGCGATGGCATGTTGCACAAAATGACGGACGAGTCATGGCATGCGGTGATGGAAACGAACCTGACCTCCTGTTTTAATATGTGCCGTGCGGTGATCGAAGGGATGCGGGACCGTCAGGCCGGACGCATCATCAATATCAGCTCGATCAACGGGCAGAAGGGTCAGTTGGGACAGGCCAATTATTCTGCGGCCAAGGCGGGGATGCTGGGCTTTACGAAGGCGCTGGCGCTGGAAAGCGCCCGCAAGGGGATTACCGTGAACGCGATATGCCCGGGCTATATCAAAACGGAAATGACGGAGGCGATGGATTCTGCCGTGCTGGAGAGCATCATCAAACAGATTCCCCTGGGGCGCATGGGTACGCCGGTCGAGATTGCGGCGCTGGTGTCGTTTCTGGTTTCCCCGCAGGCGGCGTTTATAACTGGCGCCACCATGACAGCCAATGGTGGTCAATACATGATTTAACAGGTAGAGTGGTGCTTATGAGTCGTGCTGTCCCTATTATTCTGGAACGTCGTTTTGTGCCTGCCGGCACCCTGATTATGAAGCAGGGCGAGGCCGGAAACTCCGCTTATTTGATCCAGTCGGGTTCTGTGGAGGTGACGACGGCCCATGAAGAAAAAAAGATTGTTTTGGCAAAGCTGGAGATGGGGCAGATTTTCGGGGAAATGGCCCTGATCTTTGATGAGCCCCGCGTGGCTTCTGTTACGGCGCTGGAGGATTGCAACCTGATCGTGATTACGCGCCAGTCTTTCAAACAAAAACTTGAAAAGAGCGACCCCACCATCCGCGCCATTGTGCAGATGTTTTCCCAGCGTATGATTTCGGCCAATAATGCTGTGATCAACAAAAAATGCGATATTGCCGATCTGGTCGATACAACGCGCGTTATTTACCAGAATGTTTTTTCCACTTTGCCACGGACCCAGCAACGCACCTTTCAAAATGCCGTTTTGCCCAAGCTTGAGGATTTCATGAATGCTGTGAAATCTTTCGAGGACCGCTTCAAGGAATAGGGACTTTCCGCGCGTTTGGTTTGTCTGGTGGCGGACGGGCTTTTTTTCTTTTCCTTTCTTTTTTCTCCTGTTTCGTTATATAGTCGTTTCCAATAAGAACGATACAAAGCAATCGTCACCCCTGCCACGTGCGAAGCACGTTTAAAGTGCGGGGGTCCATGAGGTGAGGCCCTTTGGGCCTCTCTTTGCTGGATCCCGTTCGTGCGAATTTTGCTTCGCAAAATGCCAACGGGATGACGGAAGGATGTAACTTTCTTATTTGAAACGACTATAGATTGGAGCTCTGGTTCTATTGTGTGGCGAGGGAGATTTTCCATGAAACGTGCTTTGCTGATAACGACGGCTTTGGCTGTGCCTGTGCTCGGGGTCTGGCTTGTGCCGCAATTGATGGACTGGAAGAGTTACAAGACCGAAGCCCGCAAGCAGATTGCGGACATGACGGGCTATGATGTCGATCTGCAGGGGGATTTGTCCGTGGCGTTTTTGCCGTCCCCGCGTGTTTACATCGAAGATGTGCGCGTCAAAGACCCGCAAGGCACGCATCCGGATGACACGGTTTTGACACTGGCGCGGCTCGATGTGCGTCTGGACCTGTGGTCCTTGCTGGGCGGTCGAGTTGCGGTCAGTGCGGTGCATCTGGATCATCCTGCCGTGTTTTTGCGCAAGGACGCGCAGGGGCATCTGAATGTCATGACCCCTCAGATCGCGGCGCTGATGGCGGGGGATCGCTCCGCGGAACATCAGGAAAAATCGCCTGTTTCTTTTGGATCTGTGGCCGTTTCCGATGGCATGTTTTCCTATCAGGACGCGCTTCAGAAGAAAAGCTATAGTGTGCAAAAAATCCATATGGACTTTCAGGCGAATGCTCTGGACGGACCGTATCGTTTTGACGGATCCTTCCTTTACAATGATCAGCCGGTCGAAATTGAAGCGAAAATGGGTCGCTTTGACCCGAAAGCGCAGGCGGCCAGCCTGAACGCGCAGGCGGATGTGGGTGGCTTGCATCTCACGTATGCCGGTGTTGTGAGCGGAGGGGAAGCGCCGGAGATTCAAGGGGAGGCGTCTGTGATGATCGGCGCCCTGCCGGAATTTTTACAAAAAAACGGCATGGCAGTCCCCGAAACGCTTCGCGGCTCCATGGCCCTGACAGGGATGATACAGGCCAATGCCCAGGGGGCTTCTTTGAAGGAGGCCAAGCTCCATCTGGCGGATCAGACGTTTGAAGGGGCCCTGACAACCCGTTTTTCACCGCTTTCTGTGACGGGGGATTTTCAGGGGACCGGCGTCTTGAATCTGGATGACCTGCTCGGCTCCGGCCACGGCGGCGAGGGCGGAACTTTTGCAGAAGGCGGCGGCGGTGTGATGGTCCCTGCAACCTTGTCTTTGCCGGCTCTGGGGCCTGTGAGTGTGAACCTGTCTATGCCCACCGTGGCCTATAACAGGCACATGTACAAGACTGTGGCTCTGACGCTTCAAAATACCGATAAGGGCTTTGCCCTTGTTTTTCAGGCGGGTGATATGCCCGGGCAGGGTCCTGTGGCGCTGAAGGCCGATTTGAACTATGCCAAGAAAGCACCGGACCCCAAGACGGGCGCGGTGGTGTATAGCCATCCTTCTGTTGCGGTGTCTCTCAAGGGACAAAGCCGGAACCTGCCGATGATGGTCGAGGCGGTGACGGGGCTTCGGGACCTGCCCCTGATCAAGGATACGAAAACCGGATTGTTTGATCTGACGGGGTACGTCACGGAAAATGGCGGGCTTGTACTCGAAAAAGGCGTAGTGAATCTGGATCAGGCCGCCTATGCGCTTTCCGGCTCTTACAAAAGTCGGGGGGATACGGCGCGCGAACGCCTGACAGTCAGGATTTTGGCAGACCAGATGGATTTTGACGCGCTGTCGGGCGCGGACAAAGGCCAGACACCGGCGGGGGGAGACCCTCTGGAATCTTTGAAAACACTGGCGCTTCCGTTTGATCTGGAGGCCGATGTGACGGTCAACAAGGCCACAATACAGGGGTATCAGGTCGAAGGGTTCAAGGCGGCTGTGGGTGTGGAACCCAATGCCCTGAATATTTCCAAAATCAGTGCACGGCAATTCGCAGGGGCCGCGTTTGATCTTTCGGGCCGGATTGCCGATCTCAAAAACATCAGGGGGGTTGTACTGAAAGCCTCTGTGAAGACGCCGGATCCTTACAAGCTGGCCAGTGCCCTCCGGATTCCGACAGACGGCTGGCCGAGAAATCTGGGCGCGACACATGCTGATATCAAGGCGGAGGGGGATTTATCCCGCATGGATACGCAGGCCAATGTGCAGGCTATGGGCGGGACGCTGATTTTCAAGGGGCTGGTGGCGGACCCGCTTCATGCGCCTGCGGTCAGCAATGTGGCCTTGCAGGTCAAGCATCCGAATATGGCGCAGGCTTTGAAGAATTTCGGGGCCAGCGCGCCTGCTTACGGCTCTTTTTCGGGTCCTGTGGATTTCTACACGACAGTGAATATGCAGGGCAAGGTGACGGCACTGGCGGGGATCAAGGCAACGCTGGCCGGAACGAATATGACGGGCGGCTTGCGCTATGATGCATCTGGCGCGGTGCCTGCCGTTTCGGGGGATGTGCGGTTCGGGCGTCTGGTGCTTCAAAGTGCGGGTGGCGGGGGAACGGCGGCGGCTTCCGGTACCCGCGGGGTCCCTTCCACGGGCGGCGGCGGGAAATGGTCCACCATCCCGATGGATACAGGCTGGATGCGGGCAATGAATGCGCATATCGCGGTCACGGCGGAGTCCCTGTTGTACGAAACATGGGATCTGCGTTCTCCTTCTCTGACAGTGTCCCTGCAGGACGGGGCGCTGGACGTTCGGGATTTGAAAGCCGGTGTCTTTGATGGTCAGATGGCCCTGCAGGGGCGTCTGAGCAGTGCGGGCGCCGGTACGCCTCTGGCCTTGCAGGCGAAAACAACGGTCACGGATGTGAATTTGGAACAGCTGGCCACGGCGCTTTCAGGCTCCCGACGGATCAAGGCGCGGGGCAAGGCCTCTTTGTCTTTCGATGTGGCGGGCGCGGGGGCAAGCCAGAGCGCGCTCGTGAATACCTTGAAGGGCAAGGCTGATTTACACGGGCAGAATGTGGTGATGGAGGGGTTTGATCTGGCAGGGCTGGCCACAGCCCTGATGGACAGCAACAAGCCCCTTGATCGTCTCCAGAGTGTGCTGGGGGCTTCGACAAGCGGCGGCGAAACGGTTTTTGATACGATTGAAGGTGGTTATACGATCACGGACGGGGTGGTGCATATTGATTCCATGCAGATGGACGGGCCGGAGGCGATGATTGTCTCCACCGGAAATGCAAATATGCCGCGCTGGACTTTGGATACGGTCCACACGGTGACGCTCAAAAACGCCCGTGAGGTTGCGCCGTTCAAGGTGACGATCAAGGGCCCGCTCGACAATCCGGCCAATACATTTGGCAAGGGGATGTTTGATACGCTCCTGCGGGAGAAGGTGCAGGATCAGGTGGCCAAGAAATTGCCAGGGTTGCTGGGGGATAAACTGGGCGGTCAGCTCCAGAAATTCGGGATTTTACCACCACAAAAGGCCCCTTCCGCAGTGCCGTCTGCGCCGGCCCTTGATCCCGCCGCCGGTGAGGGGACGGCGCCGTCCCCTGTTTCTGAGGTGCCAGCGCCCATGGAGTCTGTGCCTGCACCAGAATCAGAGCCTGCGACACCCCCCGCAGACGAAGAGCCCACGCCCGAAGATGCGATCAATAACGTGTTGAAGGGCTTGTTGCAGTAAGGCGCGCCTGCAGGGTTTCAAGGATATACAATCGCAGGGCGCTTGATAAATTGTGCGGCATTTTATGTGCAACACGGGCGTCATCAATTTCGCTGATCAGGGCGGCCAAAGTGCGGTTCTGGGCTTTGGCCTCGGCTTTGAGCGCCGTCCAGAATTCTTCTTCGAGAGACAGGCTGGTGCGGTGGCCGGAGATGGTGACAGAGCGTTTTTTCATGGAAGAATGGTATCGTTTTACCGCAAGGCATACCAGAATTTTTTGCCTTATAGTATCGTTTCAAATTATAATCGTTTCAGTTAAAAATCCGACATTTCACATCGTCATCGCGAGGCCCTGCAAAGGGCCGTGGCGATCCAGAAAGATTTAAAAAAACTGGATTGCCGCGCTCCCCTCCGGTCGCTCGCAATGACGGAGTCTTATTTGAAACGACTATAAGAACCATACATTCCCTGTCATCCCGTTGGCATTTTGCGAAGCAAAATTCGCACGAACGGGATCCAGAAAAAGAGAGCCGTGAAACGGCTCACCTCATGGACCCCCGCACTTTAAACGTGCTTCGCACGTGGCGGGGGTGACGATTGTTTTGTATGGTTCTTATTGGGAACGACTACACACTTTTTTCAAGGCAGTAGAGGTGTGTTGTGAGTGCCGTGTTTTTATGTTGTTTTTTAAAAGCGAAATCCTCCACGATGGCGGCAGAGGTGTGATTGAAAATCGTCTTGAAATCCTGTGCAGGGGGGATATACCAGTGCAGGTCAGGGTTTTGAACGGGAGTCCGTGCTGGACACAGGAGTGTGCCCACGCCGCTATGGGTCACAAGGCTCAGGACGATGGGGGTGAAGGGCTTTGCCACCTTGATCATCTCTTCGATGACTTGGCAGGCATTCTGGAGATAATTCAAGGTGTCTATACTGACGACCAGATCAAATGTATTGAAATCAAAAGGGAATTGTTCTTTTTCTAGATCTATGAGCGTGAGGTTTTTTTCAGGAATACGGTTGGCCTTGCACCGGTCCAGATTTTCCGGCGCTCCATCCAGACCGTAGAGGTCCCAATCGGGGTGAGTGTCCCGAAACAGCGCGGGCCGCTCTCCGGTTCCTATCCCGACATCCAGAAATTTTTGTCTGAGGGCCTGTTTGCGTCCTGCGTAAGAATGGTGTTTTTCCAGCGCGTACTCCAAAAATCCCAGAACATAGGCGGTTTGCGCCTCTTCCGCTTGATAGGGATGGGTATTGAAATGGGACAACGCAGTGTTCATAGGAGGATTTTTATACTATGAAAAACATTATTGTCAATCTCTTTCTAGCGGGGCTTGATCATATCTTCTGGCTTCACCCATTCATCGAACTGCTCGGGCGTCAGAAGGGCCAGAGAAACAGCCGCCTGCTTGAGAGTTGTTCCCTCCACATGGGCCTTTTTGGCGATTTTTGCGGCATTGTCATACCCGATATGGCGGTTGAGCGCAGTCACCAGCATCAGAGAATTTTCCATGAGGGCGGCAATCCGTTTCTCATCGGCCTCGATCCCCACCACGCACCGGTGGGTGAAGCTGTTGACGCTATCGGCCAGCAGGCGCAGGGATTGCAGGACGTTGTAGATGATGACGGGCTTGAACACGTTGAGCTCGAAATGCCCGTTGGAGCCCGCAACCGTGACAGCGACATGATTTCCCATCACCTGCGCGCAGACCATGGTGAGCGCCTCGCACTGCGTGGGGTTGACTTTTCCAGGCATGATGGAGGAGCCTGGTTCGTTGGCGGGCAGGATAATCTCCCCGATCCCCGAACGCGGGCCGGAGCCCAGCAGGCGCAGGTCGTTGGCGATTTTCATGAGGCTGACGGCCACCGTGTTGAGCGCGCCAGAGGCCTCGACCAGTGCATCATGGGCGGCCAGTGCCTCGAATTTGTTTTCGGCTGTTTTGAACCCCTTGATTCCTGTGATCTGGGCCACTTGTTCGGCGAATTTTTCCGCAAAGCCGATGCGGGTGTTGATTCCTGTGCCGACGGCGGTGCCGCCCTGTGCCAGTTGATACAGGCGAGGCAGGGTATCGCGCACGCGGGCCCCTGCATATTTGATCTGCGTGGCGTAGCCCGAGAATTCCTGTCCCAAGGTGAGCGGTGTGGCGTCCTGCAAGTGCGTGCGTCCGTTTTTAACGTATTTTTCAAAGGCCTTGGCTTTGGTATCCAGCGCCTTATGGAGGCCGTCCAGAGCCGGAATAAGCGTGGTTTCGAGTTGCTCCACCGCCGCAATATGCATCACGGTGGGGAATGTGTCGTTCGAGGATTGCCCCATATTGACATGGTCATTCGGGTGCACGGGTGCTTTGCCACCGCGCGTGCCACTCAGGATTTCATTGGCGCGCCCCGCAATGACCTCGTTGGCATTCATGTTGGTTTGTGTACCAGAGCCGGTTTGCCAGACGGAAAGGGGGAATTGACCCGCCAGTGACCCGTCAATGACTTCGTCTGCGGCTTGGGTGATGGCCTGACCCAGTTTCGGGTCAAGATCGCCGAGCGCCATGTTGGTGAGGGCGGACGCTTTTTTCTGGATCCCTAGAGCCCGCACGAGGGGGGCGGGCATTTTTTCCGTGCCGATGTCGAAATTCTGGAGGCTTCTTTGTGTTTGTGCGCCCCAGTAGGCGTCCATGGGCACCTCAATCGGGCCGATGGAATCGGTTTCGGTGCGGGTTGTGCTGTTTTTCGCGGCTGTGGCGGGCTGTGTCATGGTATAGGGCTCCATCGGCTTGATGTCAGGTGATGGCGCGAATGTAGCAGGTGGTTCGGATTTTTCAATCGGCAATATTTCCTCTGGAGGGGGTTATAAACGGGAAAAACTTATTGGTCGAGGATAAACCCTGTTGTCTGGGCGGGTGTGCCCGTCATGCAGATGGTCCTTGTGTTTTCAAATTGTCCGTTATGGACAGAAAAGGCATTCATGCAGTCCGTGATGAGGCCCGGCGCGTTTTGTTCTCTATAACGGGCTGTTCCTGTCTGGTTGTTCGGCGCAATCACAATGCTATCCAGCACGGCAACCGGACTGGATGCCATGGTGCAGTACGCCGCCATTTCGGCCTTGGTCCGCTCTGCAATGGAATAGGTCCCGCTTTGATGTATTTGTTCTGCCACAGAAAATTTATAATTGTCCGAAAGGGTTTCCTGAAAGGCGTCCACGCATGCTTGCGTGCCGTTGCGCTTCATGTAGGTTGCGTTGTGAAAGGCTATAATACGCTCTTTGGTCACGGCGACACTCTCTGGCAGGGGAGTCGTATTTGCAGGGAGGGTGTCGTGCGTGGTGGCGCAGGCCGAGAGGTAGAGAGCGAAGAGAGGGCTGAGTGTTGTACTGGTACGCATTGTGGTGTGTCCTTGGCTGTGTCAGGTTTCTTTCCTTAAAAGTCGCGTGATGTGGCCCATTTTACGACCCGTGCGCGGCTCTTGTTTTCCGTAGTGATGCACGGCCGTATGGGGTTCGTCAAGGAATTTTTCCATATCTTTTATGTTTTCGCCGAGAATATTCAGCATTTCCGCGTCCGAATGGCGGGCGGGCGGCGCAACGGGCAGGCCACACACCGCCCGCACGTGGTTTTCAAACTGGGAGATCACGCAGGCTTCGATGCTCCAATGGCCCGAATTATGGGTGCGTGGCGCGATTTCATTGGCCAGAAGCGTGCCGTCCCGTGCGAGAAAGAGCTCAAGCGTCAGGACTCCGCGCAAATGAACGGCCTCTGCCAGTGTGCGTGTCATGGCTCTGGCCTGCTCTGCCAGATGTTCCGGCACGGGGGCGGGAATCTGCGTGCGGGAAAGGATGTGGTTGTGATGTTCATTCCACATTGGTCCGTAATATTCTGTTTTTCCTTTGAAATCACGCGCTACGATGACGGAGAGTTCCTTGGTGAAATCCACAACCTCTTCCATGATGAGCGGGGTGCTGTTGAAGGTGTCCCAGAGGGGTTCCATCGCGGCGGGGGCGGTAAAACGGGCCTGGCCCTTTCCGTCATAGCCCATCCGTGTTGTTTTGAAAATACAGGCGCTTGCACCCCATTGTTTGAGTATGTCCTGCGCCTCTTGTGCACTCTGGGGCGTGGCCCAGCGGGCTGTGGGAATGCCGAGTGCGTTGAGGGTGGATTTTTCAGTAATCCGGTCCTGCGCGATCTCCAGAAGCGTTTTGTCCGGATAAACCGGTTTAAGTTTTTCGAGATATTGAATTGTTTTTATTGGGATATTTTCAAACTCATAAGATATAACATGAACGCTTTCGGAAAATTCCCGCAGGGCGCGTTCATCCTCATACTCTGCAACAAAAGTTTTGAAGGCTACATGGGAGGCTGGAGAGTCCGTTTCCGGCGTAAAAATTACTGTTTTGATCCCGAGGCGTGCCGCCGCAAGTGCGCTCATGCGCCCCAACTGTCCGCCACCGAGAATACCAAGTGTGAGGGGTTTCATGGGGAGATGTTCTCTCAGTCCACAGGTGTTTGTGCAACGGATTCCGTCTGGCGGATTCGGAAATCCTCCAGCGCGCGCGCGAGGGCGGGGTCATTCAGGGCCAGTATGCTGGCCGCAAGAAGGCCTGCGTTCTTGGCGCCGGCCTTTCCAATGGCCAGTGTGCCCACAGGGACTCCCCCTGGCATCTGGACAATGGAGAGCAGGCTGTCCATGCCTTTTAGGGCTTTGCTTTCAATGGGCACGCCCAGCACGGGCAGGGGGGTTATACCGGCAACCATGCCGGGCAGGTGGGCCGCCCCGCCCGCGCCTGCGATCATCACGCGCAAACCTCTGTTTTTTGCGGTTTTTGCGTATTCCATGAGGCGCTCTGGTGTGCGGTGGGCGGAGACAATCCGTACCTCATGTGGCACATGAAGAAGATGCAAAATATCATGCGATTCCCGCATGGTATCCCAATCGGATTGAGAGCCCATGATAATGCCAACGAGAGGGTTCTGGTCGCTGTGTGTCATATTTACCGCTTCATTTTCTGCCCGTGAGGGCGTTGTCCTTCGGTCTCGGGCGTGCTCACGTACCTTAAAGTACGTTCCCCGCGCGCCTCGCCTTGGACGCCTGCTCACGCTTTGAAACTGAAGCGGTAATATACGGGAAAATGGGCGGGGAGGCAATGGATATCGGATGTTTTCGGGAAAAAGGAAATGATTCGCAAGCTTCCCTTATCGCGGAGGGTATGTGACTTCAAAAATATTTAAATGTGTAAGGGGGTTGGTGTATATTTCAGATATGTTATCTGCGCTGTTTTTCCCTGAGACGTGAGGGGGGCCAATTTCAATGTCAGGATTCCCGAATATAGCCACGAGGGAGGCTTGTGTGCGTTTGATCGCGCCTGCCCAGGCGTCTGGTGTCAGGTGATAGGTGCTGTAACCAAAATCTTCTGGTGTTTTTTCAGAAAGGCCGCTGAGAATATCCAGACTGGGGATCTCGTTTATGATCACAAGATCCGCCTGAAAATGATTTTCAGGATTGAGAAGGTCGTGACCATTCAGGCTTTGTTTTGGATTGAGAATCTGAAGATTAAACTCTTTTGCGACAGGTTTGAAAAGGGATTTCAATATTCCCAGTGCGTCTTGTAACTGGCTTTGTGCGTGCCAGCAGAGCTCTGTGTCCACGTCTTCTGCAAGAAAGAGGATGTTTTTGAGGTCTGATTTTCGGGCGCAAGAGTGGGAAAACTTTTCTCTGAGGTGTGCAAGATATTCCGGTGGCGGGAGCATGGGTATATTTTTCATAGAATTGAAAATCTGTCAAGCTATAAAAAATATTACGCAATAATTACGCAATAATATCGTCTATCAAGGCGCTTTCCAGCTTCTGGATCATGTCCTTGAGCCAGAGTTTTTTCTTCTTGAGTTGTTGGATATGAAAGAGATTGACGGGCTGGTTACTGGATAGCGTACGCTCGATGACATCATCGAGGGCTTTGTGCTCCGTGCGGTACTCTGCCAGTTTGAGCGCAAGCTCTTCTTCGTCTTCCATGAAAGAAAAATCGTACAATGTTGTAACCCTAAGCTATAAAGTATATCATAAAAATTGCTGTCTGGTAAGAGAAAAACTCTATCACATTTTACAAGGAATTGCAAAACAATGTCCAAAACGATTGGAATTCTCACGAGTGGCGGGGATTGCGCGGGGCTCAACGCCGTTATGCGGGCGGTGGTGTTTCGGGCCAGCGCACTCGGCTGGCAGGTGATCGGGATCGAAAACGGTACGGCAGGCCTGCTTGAAGAGCCTTACAAGACGCGGATTTTAAAGCCAGAGCATTTTGACGGGTTTGTGATGCGGCGCGGCGGAACCATTCTGGGGACCACGAACAGCCGGAACCCCTTCACGTACAAGATGCCGGATGGAACGGTGGCGGATCGCTCCCAAGACGTGATCAGGGCGCTCAAGATCCTTGGGATTGAAGCGCTGATCGGGATCGGCGGGGACGGGAGTTTCGATATTCTAAGCCGTCTGGCGGCGCAGGGCGGGATTGCCCTGATCGGGATTCCCAAGACGATCGACAACGATCTGGATTTGACGGACCTTTCGGTCGGGTTTGATACGGCGGTGATGGTGGCCACAGAGGCACTGGACCGGCTCCAGCCCACGGCCGCCAGCCATGACCGCGTGATGATTCTGGAAGTGATGGGTCGTGATGCGGGGCACATTGCGCTGGCCGCCGGTATTGCGGGCGGGGCGGATGTGATTTTGATCCCCGAAATTCCCTATGCCCTTGAAAATATCGCCCGAAAAATCGCGCAGGTGAAGGAAACAGGGCGGAATTTCGCTCTGGTCATTGTATCCGAAGCGGTGAAACTGTCCGATGGCGAAAAGGTGCAGGTGGTCTATCATGGCGGGGAAAAGCGCTATGGCGGGATCGGAGAGTATCTGGGCCCTAAAATCTCTGCTCTGACGGGCTTTGAAACACGTGTAACGGTGCTGGGGCATGTCCAGCGGGGCGGAAGCCCCACGCATAATGACCGTGTTCTGGCGCAGGCTTTGGGGGTGAAGGCCGTGGATTTGATTAAGGCCGGCGATTTTGGGAAAATGGTGGCTTGGCAGAACAGGCAGGCTGTGGCGGTGCCAATCGAACAGGCCATTGCGCGGTGCCGGACGGTGAGTCCCGATTCTACGCTGGTGCATACCGCCCGTGCGCTGGGGATATGTTTCGGGGATTGTCAGGGCCTGTGAGGCGTTGTTAACTGAAGGTGACGGCGGGGAGCTGTGTGCTACCGACGGCGCTGACTGTTTTGAGGGCGCCGTCCCTGCCAGAGCTATGGATGGTCGCGGTTTTGTTGTTTTGATCCCCGAGCGCCACGCCGTACAGGCTTCCGTTTTTCACTTCCTCTTCCAGATTTTTTTCCTCTTCCATGGCGATTTCCGGTACTTCAAAAGTGAATTGAAAAAATCCGTTGATCTGCATTTCAACAGGCGCAAAGGTGTTCGGGATGTGCTCATTAAACAGTTTGAGCAGGGTTGGAATCGCAGAGGCGAGAGATTCGGAAGGGGTGATTTCTTCCGGATGTGGTGCCAGTGCTTTTTGCTGAAAAAAATCAGAGATATGAAGTTGATTCGGCAAGAATGTTATTTTGTATGACACAGGAGTCTCCTTTTTGGTATTTTATGGTGTAAAGGAGGTCTCTTTGTTTGTCAATAAAATTTTTCATAGGTATTGTTTTGCGTTATGCAACACCCCCTTGAGGGGCGGGGCGGTCAGGTTTTCGAGGTCATGGGGGGAAATCAAGATAAAGCCACAGCCACAGCGCATTGAAGGCTTTGGCGGGGGCGTGACGGCTCATTGGGTTGGTAGGGGCACGGTCGTCTCAGCTTGAGGCGCTGTGCTCGCCTGCGCCACAGACAGGGCGGTGGGGTGTGTGGTTTGGGGTGTGCTGGCGGTGTCGGGCCCCATTATTTTGTAGGCGGCGCCAAAGACAGCCGAGAGGCTGATGATCAGCGCAAGGTTTCCGTTTGTTTTGTTTTGCATAACACTTCTCCTCTTTATGGTTTCGGAAAGGATTATAGAAGATCGTGCGCGGATATGTCAACATTTTTTGCAAAATGCTTTTTCAAGGGGACTTCAGAAGATCATGTGTTTTGCATCGGGCTTTGTTATGGTAGGCTTTCCAGCCGGTGCAAAGGGATGAGGGTAAGGGCGCTTATGTTATATGTCGAACAATCGCTGGGGCCGGATGAAGAGCTGGTCCATGTCGGAAAATTCCATTGGTTTCATACGTTTCAGGCCTTTATGGGGATTTTCTGGGGCGTGGCGGGGTGTATCGTTTCGCTCATGGCGTGTGTGTATATGTACAGGAAAATTGGCTGGTTTTTGCCTGATGTGGGGTTTTTTGAAGGGGTGCCGGCCTTGCATCCGGGCCTGCGAATCATGGCGTTCGTGATCTTTGCGCTGGGGCTTGTCACGTTCATCCAGAAGATGTTGATGCTTGTGACAACGGAAATTGCCATTACAAACAGCAGGTTGGTTTATAAGCGCGGCCTGATTGCCCGTCAGGTGGGGGAGATGAGTATCGACCGCATCGAAGGCGTCAATGTGATGCAGACCATGATGGGCCGGATTTTCAATTATGGCCGGTTGGCCATTCGCGGCATGGGAATCGGGGAGGTCATTTTGCCCCCCATCGCGGACCCGATTGCCTTTCGCAAGGCCATTGAAAGGGCGCGCTCCATTTAAGACAAGAATTGACCTCATGCCTTAAACGGATTTTTGATTTTTCAAAAAACAATGTATAATGGGTGGAGGTGGGTTTTAAGGGGGGGTGGTCTTCAGGGCCCCCCTGTGCGACGGGAAGGAATGAGCATATGAGCGAAACACAGGTTTTACAGGATCAGGATGCAGGCAAAAGCGCGAAACGCAAGCGTAACACCATAGAAGACTCCCTGATGAAGGGGGAGCAGGTCGTGTGCCGCGGGCACATCCATGCGGGCATTTACTGGCAGGCGGTGGCGGTATTCGGGTTGGCGCTCCTTATGGGGCTGGTGGCGGTCCAGCTCGGGATGTTGCTCGCACTGAGTGCCATACTGATGTTCGCTTATGCGACGCTCAAAAAAGAAATTTTGTTGCTGGTCCTCACGAATCAGCGGGTCTTTGTGCGTTACGGTATTTTGCAGGTGGACGTGGTGGATATCCGTTTCTCCAAAATTGAAAGCCTGGAGCTGGAGCGGATGGTGCCGGGCTATCTGATGGGATATGCCAATGTGGTGATTATGGGCACAGGCCAGCGGTATATCACCATCCCCTATGTGGGCAATGCGGGGGAATTCCGGCAGGCCTATAACCGCCTCACGCTGGAGCGCGAGGGGAAGGCGGAGGAGTAGCGTTATTCTTCGCCTTGAGCAATGCTCCCTGTCAACAGGGCAGAAAGGTTTCGTCTTCGATGGTGCCTATTTTTCTGAGGCGTGCTTGGTCTAGATTGTTGCCGTTTTCAAGGGTGTAAATGGTTTGGGTTTCGCCAGAGGGATTTGGGATGCTGACAAACTGTGGAAAATGGTCTGGGCTCTCTTGCAGGGATTCAAACGCTGTCTTGATCGAAGCGTCTGGGGTTGTATGGTAATTATGTGATGTGTATTGCATGAAAAGTCTGGATACCGTATTGGGCAGAAAGTGACCGGATAATACGGGGTTGTGAGAGGCATTTTATGTGTAGAGATGGGTGTCGTAGGCGACAGCGTTGTTTCCATTTTCAAGAGCATGCTGTGCATATTCTGCTGGTCTTATTTCGGTGACTTCCAAATCAACCCCGATTTTTTCAAAAATCTCTGCGATTTTTTGTGATTTCTCGTTAAAGGTCAGATTCAGCTGTGTTTTGATGGTCATGGCAGTTCCTCGGTATCGTTTCGTGTCTTTATGTCTTCTTACAGACGGGACTGTAATACGTCAAGTTTTTATTTGAAATAAACCGCCTCTTGAAAAAGGCTATAGGGTTGTGCGATGGTGCCATTCGTATTGTTGTGTCATCCTGAGCGTCGCGAAGGATCTTGTTATTTTTAAAGAGATTCTTCAGCTACACCTCAGAATGACGATGTTGAATCAAAACTAAGGAAAACCCTATGTATAACGAAAAGCGCGGGCACAAAAACGGGTGGGACAAGGCAAAGCTGGTATCCCGTTATGTAACGGAAGGGGCGAAATCGGCGCCACACCGCGCCTATTATTACGCGATGGGTTTGACGGAGGAAGAAATCCATCAGCCGCTGGTCGGGGTGGCGACGTGCTGGAACGAGGCCGCGCCGTGCAATATCGCGCTGGGCCGTCAGGCACAGGCCGTGAAAATCGGGGTCAAGATGGGCGCGGAAGGCTTGTGTGCCACGCCCCGCGAATTCACCACGATTACCGTAACGGACGGGATTGCCATGGGGCATGAGGGGATGCGCTCCTCGCTGGCCAGCCGCGAAGTGATTGCCGATTCTGTGGAGCTCACCATGCGGGGGCATTGCTATGATGCGCTGGTGGGGCTTGCGGGGTGTGATAAGTCCTTGCCTGGCATGATGATGGCGATGGTGCGTTTGAACGTGCCCTCCGTGTTTATGTATGGTGGGACGATTTTACCAGGAAAATTCAAGGGCAAGGACGTGGATATTGTGAACGTGTTCGAGGCTGTGGGCCAACATGCCGCCGGTACGATGAATGATGTGGATCTGCATGAGCTGGAATGCGTGGCCTGCCCGAGTGCAGGGGCGTGCGGCGGGCAATTTACGGCCAATACGATGGCGTGTGTGTCCGAGGCGATAGGGCTGGCCATTCCCCATTCTGCGGGGGCCCCTGCGCCGTATGAAAGCCGTGATGCGTACGCTAAGGCCTCCGGCGAGGCTGTTGTGAGCTTGATTAAAAACGGCGGGCCGTATCCGCGGGATATCGTGACGCGTAAATCCTTGGAAAATGCGGCGGCTGTTGTGGCCGCGACGGGAGGCTCAACCAACGCCGCGCTTCATTTGCCTGCGCTGGCGCACGAGGCCGGAATCAAGTTTGATCTGTTTGACGTGGCGGAGATTTTCAAGAAAACGCCCTATATTGCCAATTTGCGCCCGGGCGGGAAATATGTAGCAAAAGATCTGTATGATATCGGGGGCGTTGGGGTTGTTATAAAGGAATTGCTGGATGCGGGGTATCTGCACGGGGATTGCGTGACCGTAACGGGCCGGACGCTGGCGGAGAATTACAAGGATGTGAAATTCCCAGAAAATCAGGATGTTGTGTTTCGTTGCTCTAATCCCATCTACAAAACCGGCGGGGTTGTGGGCCTGAAAGGCAATCTGGCCCCCGAGGGCGCGATTGTGAAAATCGCAGGGCTTGAAGAACTCGTTTTTGAAGGGCCGGCCCGCGTATTTGACGGGGAGGATGCCTGTTTCACGGCGGTGCAAAACCGTGAATACAAGGAAGGCGAGGTGATTGTCCTGCGCTATGAGGGACCCAAGGGCGGCCCGGGGATGAAGGAAATGCTCTCCACCACCGCGGCCCTGTACGGGCAGGGGATGGGCGGCAAGGTGGCTCTCATCACTGATGGGCGCTTTTCAGGCGGCACCCGCGGCTTTTGTATCGGGCATGTGGGGCCAGAGGCCGCCGTGGGCGGGCCCATCGGATTGCTCAAAAATGGCGATATCATCCGCATTGACGCGCATGCAGGCACGCTGGAGGTGAAGCTTTCGGATGCGGAGATGGCCGAGCGGCGGAAAGACTGGAAACCCCGTAAGACCAATTATAACAGCGGCGCGCTCCAGAAATACGCGGCGCTCGTGGGCCCCGCGCGGGATGGCGCGGTCACGCATGCGGGCGCGCAGGCGGAAACGCATGTGTTTGTGGAGTTATAATACATCAAGGTTTCAATAGGTCTGAAGGCTGGATTTTTAATGCTTCCGCAATTTTAAGAAGAACAGGTATGGAGAAAGCGACATGCCCATTTTCGATTCTTGAAATATAACCTCGATTGATCTCTGCCTCACCTGCCAAATCTTCCTGAGACATCCTTTTTTCTGTCCTGAATTTTGCAATTGTCCTGCCGATGGAGTGTAAGTCTACCATGGTTGAAGATTGTTCATTATGATGTACAAAAATACTGTACACGATCGTAAACAAAATATATGAATAGGGGAGAGTATTTAATATTATTGGAATTGGACTTATTTTTATGAATAAAAAAACGCGAAGGGCCTTCTGAATGTCGATAGATACTAAAGAAAGAAAGCCGCGTTTATTGGATATTAATAGAGCGAAGGGCGTTATGATCCCGCTTGTTGTGTTTTCTCATATAAACTTACGCGGTTATCCTGAAAATAATGAATGGTATTTTATACTAAATAAAATCGTCACGGCATTTGATATGCCTTTGTATATGTACCTTAGCGGGCTTTTGATGTTTTATTCAGGAGCCGCTTATTCTGAAAAAAATGGTTACTATTCTCTTATTAAAAAAAGAGCTTATAGATTTCTCATCCCCTATTCCTTGATGGGTTTTCTTGTTTTGTTCGGAAAAATTCTATTTGCGAATATTATGTTTGTTGATAACAAACCGGCAAGCGTGATTGATGGGATTGTTAACTTATTTTTTAATACAAAAGAAAGCCCCGCTTCATCACTGTGGTACATCTACTGTATTTTCATCTATTGTGTTGCCTTGCCGCCGCTTATGTGGGTGTTTAAAAACAATCTCATTTTGTTATTCGTGGTCGGGTTAGTTATGTATCCCTTTGAACTGCCTCACTATATGTTTTTAAACAAAATGGGCTATTTCTTCCTGTTCTTTATGATGGGGGGTGTGGTAACGCTTCATCTGGAAAAATATCTAGCTTTTATAGACCGGTGGAGCTTGCACTTTATTACGTTATTTTTGCTGTCGTTCGGGTTATTGGTTTTTGATTTGCACTGGAAAATAACCATGCTCATCATCGGCACGTTGTCCCTTCCAGCCATACACGGGCTGGTTCGGATGAAGCGGTTTAATCAATCAAAATTACTTCTTACGATAGGCCAGTATTCCTATGTTGTGTATCTATTTAACACCCTCGCGATTGGGTTCACAAAAGGCGTTATGTTCCATTTCATGTCATGGGATGACCTCAATTTTTTAATTTTTGCACCGATTTTATTTACAGTAGGCCTTTTAGCCCCAATTGTTCTTAAGCGGGTTGTCTTGAGCCGTATCAAATTTTTAGATCAAATGACCACATGAAAATAAAGCGCGATTTTATTAAAAACATAGTCGCTTTTGCGGGGGTGACTATTTTTCTCCTGCTTCTGGTTGGGATAGCAGAGTATTTGGGGGTGCCAATATAAAATCAGGGATTGAAAAAAAGGATTGGATCCCTGCTTTCGCAGGGATGACAAGGGAGAAGCAGGGATGACACGTGTGTGTTTTGAGATGATGGGGCGGTTTTTTTTAACACGAAGTACGCGAAGTACACAAAGCACGCGAAGTTTTTTCTGAATCGTCATCGCGAGACTGCGTATGCGGTCGTGGCGATCCAGAAAAAAGAAAAGACACAGTGGATTTCTGCGTTCCCTTACGGCCGCTCGCAATGACGCATTAAAAAAAGGGAGATCCTTCGGCTTCAGGCCTTTTCAAGGCCTTGCGCTCAGGATGACAGGAAGGAAAAACAAGGCGGGCAGGGGGGCTACTTCGTGTACTCCAAAGACAGCAGGTTGGCGGGGATGGTGATCTGGTCCCCGATATTCGCGCTTTCGGGCGTTTCATCGTCTTTCACGATCAGGTTTAAAAAGACCCCCTTGAAACGCGACAGGGATTCCGCTGTCAGGCCGCTCGTCTTTTTGATATGCAGGATCGCGTTCTGTCCGAAAGACAGATCAATGTCCGTGCCGTTGGCGTCCTCGAAAATATCTGTGATCGTATCCGACGTTCTTCGCATGGTATTTTCTCCCAGTTTTTTATAGTATTGATTCTGGTTATTCCATATATCACGGCGCCTTGTCAAGAAACGGGCTGGCGGTGGGCAGGTCTGTCTTTTCCCTTCAAAGCGTGATAGTCTCCCAGTTGTCTTTCTGATTCCCCTTCTTTCCCCGTGTGAGCCCTTGAAATGAGATGTAAGAAAGTTCCGCGCTGGCGATACTGGCTTTTGGTTCTGCTGTGTCTGGCGGGTGTGGCGATCCCTTATGCGCCCTCTTATGCCGCGCCCTCTGTGGCGCAGGACTCCGTTTATACGCCGTTTTGGCTCCATCAGGGCCGCGTGTCGGCGCGAGGGGAGGAATTGCTTCGTGCCCTCCGTGAAAGCTGGCGGCATGGTTTGAATCCGGCCTCGTATGATCTGGCGGAGATGACGGCCCGCTTGAAGGCAGAGCCGCAAGCGGCTGAGGCGCCGGCGCTCGAAGCCCTGATGACGCGGGCCTATATCCATCTGGGGCAGGATTTATCAGGCATTCGGGTCAATCCCGCCGCCTTGGGAACACAAAAACAATACTGGAAAGCGCCCTACACGCCCGAAGCTTTGCTTCGCAGGCTGGCGCAGGCCGGTGATGTTTTCGCTTTGCTGGAGTCCTTTGCCCCGCAGGGCCAGACCTATAAGCGGCTTCAGGCCGAACTTGAGACGTTGTTGTCTTCGGACGCGCCGGCGTATGATTCTGTTTTGCCGCTTGCGATCAAGGGGACGCTCGATCCGTATGAAAAAGCGCAGGCTGTGCCGGCTTTGCGCGTGCGTCTGGGCGTGCCCGAAAAACAGGGCGAAGACGCCTCTCTCTATGATGAGGCGCTGGCTACCGCTGTGATTGCCTTTCAGCGCGAAAATGGCCTCAAACCCGATGGGATCGTCGGCGGGCAGACGCTGGAGATTCTCAATATTACACGGGATCACAAAATCCGGCAGGTGTTGGCCAATCTGGAGCGGTTGCGCTGGGTCTATGATGAAAAGCCAGAAAAATTCGTGATGGTGAACATCCCTTCTGCTACGTTATGGGGGGTGGAAAACGGGCAGATCGCGCTCGAAATGCCTGTCATCGTGGGACGCAAGGCCCGTCCGACCAATATGTTTGTGGCGGATATTACGGGGGTGCGGTTTCATCCGAATTGGACCGTCCCGCCCACCATTAAAAAGGATGATATCCTTCCCAAATTACAGGCGGATTCGGCCTATCTCTCGGAGAAAGGCATGGCCTTGATCAAGGGGAGCGGCGCAGAAGCGATGCAGATTGATCCGGCCTCTGTGGATTGGGCCACGATTACGGCGGGGGAGCTGGCCCAGATGCGCATGGTGCAGATTCCAGGGGCGCATAACCCGCTGGGGCGTGTGCGGATCCTGATGCCCAATGTGTATAATATTTATCTGCATGACACGAACCAGCCTGAGTATTTCAACAGGGCGGGACGGGCGGAATCCTCGGGATGTGTGCGCTTGAGTGCGCCCGAAGCGCTTGCGGCGTTTTTGATGAAAGCCCGTGCAGACTGGTCGCCCGCACAGATGGAGCACTGGCTCCTGGACGGAAAAACGCGGGATATCGGGGTACCGTATCGCGTGCCCGTGTACATGCTCTATCATACGATGTGGGTGGACCGCACGGGGCGCCTGATTTATGGGAACGATTTGTACGGATATGATAAAATTCTGGCCGATCTTTTGAAAAAGATTGACGGCCTTCCGGTTTTCGCTAAAAATGAGTAGCGCTTGGTAGAAGTCTGTCTTATGGTATTTTTCTCTCTTTTTCTGTGTGCTGTTTGCGTTTTGGGTTTTCCTGCACCGGAATTTCTGGTAGGAGTATTGCCTTCGGGTTCCCGTGCCCGTCACGCGATTGTGTCAGAGTATGTCGGGCCACATTTTTATGTGCTGTGTGGTCCTGAAATCAACGAAAACATAAAGGAACAGGTATGTTTGAAAAACACGATACCCTTGTCTCTGAAATTTCATCTTCCCTTGCCAATGTCTCTTTGAACCAGATTGACCGCCGTGATATGTTGCGGCTTGGGCTGGCGGGCATTCTGGGGAGCGTGGTGCCCTTGTCTTTTGTAAAATCCGTGGAGGCCTCCACAGGCGGCGCATGGCGCGTGGCGTTCCGCAACAACCATACGGGTGAAAGCTTTAACGGTGTGTATCGTGTGGGGAATAAATATTTGCCCGATGCGTTCGAGCGGCTGAATTATGTCTTGCGTGATTACAGAAATGGAGAGATTTTTCCGATGGATCCGCGAGTGATCGATGTGATGGCGGTTATTCAGAAAAAAGCAGGGCAGAAACAGCCCGTCGATGTTCTCTCCGGCTATCGCAGTCCCAAAACAAACGCAGGCCTGCGGATGGAGAGTTCCGGCGTGGCAAAGAACTCCTTCCATATGTACGGGCAGGCGCTTGATATGCGGATCAAGGGCTTTGACACGCGGAAATTGCGGACATTGGCAACAGGGCTGAAGGCGGGCGGTGTCGGTTATTACCCCAACAGCGATTTTGTGCATGTCGATACGGGAACGGTGCGTTCCTGGTAGGATGCCCCTGAAATAACCATTTATTTCAGGGCGCTATAACTTCTTCTTTATAAGCCGTCTTCTGTCATGTAGACTGCCCCTCTTTGAGAGAGGGGAAGGGGCGTTCGTGATTTATATCGCATTGGGAAGCAACAGGCCCAGCCGTTTTGGCACACCGGTGGAGACACTCGGGGCCGCCATGGGGGCGTTGTGTTCTGCGGGCATTCAGGTGGTGCAGAAGTCAGGATTCTGGGAAAGTGCTCCTGTTCCAGCCTCGGAGCAGGACTGGTATGTGAATGCTGTGGTCGCAGTCGAAACGGCCTTGCCCCCTGTGGCTCTGCTGGCGGTGCTCAAGGGTATAGAAAAAATGTTCGGGCGAGAGGACGCCCCCGTGCGCAACGCACCCCGTGTGCTGGATCTGGATTTGCTGGCGTATCATGATCTCATTGTCGAAGAGGTGGGGGTGGTGGTGCCGCATCCCAGAGCCCATGAGCGGGCTTTTGTACTCGTTCCCCTGCAGGAAATTGCGCCAGACTGGAAACATCCCGTGACACGAGAGGGGATTGCCGGATTGATCTCACGGTTGTCAGCAGAGCAGTGCCTTTTTCCCGCCCCAAAAGATATTGCAGTCTAGGAAAGAGAGGTGTACGTGTTGATAAATAACCCGTTTACCTGTGGATATCATGTGATGGGGGTGCTCAATGTGACACCGGATAGTTTCTCCGATGGAGGGCAATATTTCAATCTTGACAAGGCCATAGCGCAGGGTCTTTCTTTGGTGCATCAAGGCGCAACCCTTTTGGATATCGGCGGAGAGTCGACTCGTCCGGGCGCGCAGGCTGTGGATCCGGAAGAGGAAATCCGGCGGATTGTGCCGGTTATTTCGGCTCTGAAGGGCTGTGTGCCTTGGATTTCCGTGGACACCCGCCATGCAAAAACCATGGAAGCGGCGTTAAAAGCAGGTGCGAATATGATCAATGATGTCAGCGCGCTCTCCCATGATCCCCGGAGTCTCTTTGTTGCACGGGACGCACAAGTGCCTGTCATTTTGATGCATATGCAAGGAAATCCAGAATTTATGCAGAAAAAACCGTTTTATAAGAATGTAGTAGAAGACGTTTTTGTGTATTTAAAAGAGCGTATTCGCGTTTGCGAGGTGAACCGTCTTGATTTGAATCTGCTTCTGGTTGACCCAGGGATCGGATTTGGGAAATTGCTGGAGCATAATCTTTTACTTATAGGAAATATAAAGAAATTTCATGATTTTGGGCTCCCAATTGTTTTGGGAACATCTCGAAAGAGTTTTATTGGAAAATTATCGAAAGAGGCTTTAGCGGAAAATCGTCTGGCTGGATCCTTGGCTTCGGCCCTTTGGGGATTGTCGCAAGGCGTACAGGTGTTTCGCGTCCATGACGTGGCTGAAACCGTGCAGGCGTTTTCCGTATTTGAATCTCTCCGGTCTGCGGCCTCCTAGGGTCTCCCCTCATTGATTTTGTAAATTCTGCGCCCCTTCGGGGTTGAACAGGAAAGACAAATCTCCTGCTTCAAACAGTCTCACCGTAGCTACGGCTATGCTTTCGCCTATTTTCATTGTATCTTTATCTTTCCTGTTCAACAGAATTTTACAAAATCAATGAGGGGAGACCCTAGGGCTGATAGACGACAGAAATTTCCCGTAATGCCGTACGTGTGTTTTCACAGAGTCTGTAGCTATAGACTTGCCACGGAAAAGCTTTTGATTCCGAAAAAGGTATAAATTCGTACAGATGGGCATTCTCGAATACGCCTGAAGTCGGGACGGCATACAATTCTCCGAACGCGCGCATCACTCCGCCATGGCAAACAATCAGAATCGGGTCATTGAACCGCTCCAGAGCCTTTGTTTTTCCGCGTTTGACCCGATCGAAGAAGGCTTTCGGGTGTTCACCGTTTGGCGCGTTTTCCCATCCGTCGAACAAGGCAGGGCATTCTTCGTAGGGGGCCCCTTCCCACGCTCCTGCATGGATCTCCGCCAGATCGGGCTCTTCATAGAGCGGGGCATTCAGGGCCTCGTTGATAATATGGGCCGTATCACGGGCACGGGAGAGATGACTATGGAAAACAGCAACCGGCTTGACGGTCAGGGCCCTGACCACATCGCGGGCTTGTTGCGCCTGGGCAATCCCTAGGACTGTGAGTGGAGAATCGAGGCTCCCCGCCATAATCTGGGCTTTATTGGCCTCGGTCTGCCCGTGACGGATCATGTAAAAATGTTTGAGGGGCAGGGGCATGTTTCGGGTCTCCTTAATATGATATTTATATGATCACAAGCGGGCTTTGGGCCTTGCGCAAGAGCGCGACAATGCTTTGGGCGGCCAGAACAGAGCTTTTCGGGTTTTGGGGGTCCGGCAGGTTTTCGATGGAAACACAGAGCGTGCTGTAGGGGCTCGTGACCGTGATCTCGTGGCGGTTGCTTTGCGCATCGGGATCGGCCCAGAGTTCGACCTGCGTTTTTTCCGGTCCGATTCCTGCCAGAGAGAGCGTTGCGGCGACATTGACATTGGCGGGGAATCCCTGCGCGGCCTCGAATGTATTGCCGGAAAAAATTTTTGTTTTGACCCGTATTTGCGTCATATCCATTCTCATTTTATCCACATAGGGGGCGTGGATAAAACCGCGCGGGTGCTTCGTTGACGTTATAACGCTTCTTTGAATACCTAGTTCTTTCAAGGCTTGTACACCATCAAGACCCGCCAATGCACCGGATGGAACAAAAATGCGACTTGTGGATTGTTTCTGTTGCTCGATGAGTTCCGGAAACAGAATGAAGGCGCACGCACTGATCAATACGAGGTCTTTTTTATACATAAAAACATTCTTTACTAACGCCGGAACAGCGGCAGGCGGCAGGCATTCAATCACCAGATCGCACTCTCTGGCCAGTGTCTCAAAATCAACAAGGGGGATCCGGTCAGGCACGGCACGGGTCTTTTCGGGCGCGCTCTCACTGGCCGCTACAAGAGTAAACCCCGTGATCCCCTCGCACAGGGCTTTGGCTACGGCGCTTCCGATCGCGCCCAGTCCGGCAATTCCAACTTTTTTTATGGGGATGTTCGCTGTCATGCCATGGCTTTCTGTTGTGGTTTGTTTATTGTAGTGCCATGGAATTGTGGCAAGATCAAGGGATCCTTCTGGGGGTCAAACCTCATGGAGAAAATGGTGCGATTGTCTCGTTATTGACGCAGGGGCAAGGGCGGCATGCGGGGTATGTCAGGGGCACGCACGGGACAAAACTGCGCGGCGTTCTGGAATGTGGAAACCTTCTGGATGTGCACTGGTCCTCCCGTACTACGGAGTCTCTGGGGACGTTTGCGCTGGAGCTGGTGAGCAATTTCTCCGCACGGGTGCTGTCTGATCCCTTACGCCTGCTGGCATTGCAGGCGGCTTGCGGGTTGTGCGATGCGGCTCTGCCGGAACGCGAAGCCCATGCCGGTTTGTTCCATGGGCTGTTGGCCTTGTTTTCGGCTTTGGAAACGGACGTATGGGCCCCTGCTTATATCATGTGGGAAATGGCCTTTTTGCGCGAACTGGGCTTTTCGTTGGATTTACGCTCTTGCGCAGGGGGGGGATCTGTGCAGGATCTGGCCTATGTGAGCCCTAAAACGGGCAGAGCCGTGAGCACGCAGGCCGGTGAACCGTATAAGGACCGGCTTTTGCCCCTTGCCGATTTTCTGACGCCTCAGGGGGGTGCGGGTGCACCGGCGGAAGTCCTGAAGGGACTGGAGATGACGGGATATTTTCTCGAGCACTGGGCTTTTATCCACCATATGAAGGGCACACCCGAAGCCCGCCTGCGTCTGGAAGAGAGATTCCGCTTGCAATACGGGCACAGCTTTGCGAAAGAAGAGGAGGGGCGCCCTCATGCGCCCGACAGGCAGATTTTCGGCAGGGCAGGGATACAGAAAAACCATGGCGCAGGATAACACCGTTTTGATCGAACACAGTGTCATTGACCAGCCTTTTGGCGACCTGCTCTCGGGGCGGTATTTGTCTTACGCGCTCTCTACGATTATGAGCCGCTCCCTGCCTGATGTGCGCGACGGGATGAAACCCGTGCACCGTCGTTTGCTTTACGCGATGTATCAGCTCAAGCTCCAGCCGAATTTGCCACCCAAGAAATCGGCCCGTGTGGTGGGGGATGTGATCGGGAAATTCCACCCGCATGGTGATACGGCCGTCTATGATGCCATGGTGCGTCTGGCGCAGGATTTTGCCCAGCGTTACCCGCTCGTGGACGGGCAGGGGAATTTCGGGAATATTGACGGTGATAACGCCGCCGCCATGCGATATACAGAGGCACGCCTGACGGATGTGGCCTTGCTGTTGCTGGACGGGATCGAGGAAGATGCGGTGGATTTCAGGCCCACTTATGACGGATCGGAACTTGAGCCTGTGGTGCTTCCGGGTGGGTTTCCGAATTTGCTGGCCAACGGGTCATCGGGGATTGCAGTGGGAATGGCAACGTCCATCCCGCCCCATAATGTCGCGGAACTGTGTGATGCTATGACTTTGATGCTGGAGCGCGATGCCAGTATGGCAGAGCTGGTGGGGCTTGTCTCTGGCCCCGATTTCCCGACGGGCGGGACGCTGGTCGAAGACCGGAAAGACATTCTGCAGGCCTATGAAACGGGGCGGGGGTCCTTCCGTCTGCGGGCCAAATGGGAAAAGGAAGACTTGAAGCAAGGGCAGTACCAGATTGTCGTAACGGAAATTCCCTATCAGGTGCAAAAATCCAAACTCATTGAAAAAATTGCGGAGTTGATTACAACCAAAAAACTCCCGCTTCTCGAAGACGTACGGGATGAAAGCGCTGAGGATATCCGGCTTGTACTGGTGCCCAAAAACCGGAACGTGGCGCCGGAATTGCTGATGGAGGCGCTTTACCGGAATTCCGATCTGGAAACACGCTTTAGTCTCAATATGAACGTGCTGGAGAAGGGACTCTTCCCGCGTGTCATGAATTTGAAGGAGGTCTTGCAGGCCTGGCTGGATCACCAGCAAGACGTGCTGGTCCGCCGTTCCGCGCATCGTCTGGAAAAAGTGTTGCACCGGCTGGAGGTTTTGGCGGGCTACCTGATTGTCTATCTCAATCTGGATGAAGTCATCCGGATCGTGCGGGAGGAGGATCACCCCCGAGAAGCCCTCATGAAAACGTTTACATTGTCCGAAATTCAAGCCGAGGCGATTTTGAACATGCGCCTGCGTTCCTTGCGCAAGCTTGAAGAAATGGAAATTCAGAGCGAGCATGATGCCCTGTCAAAGGAGCGGGACGAGCTGGAAAAACTGATCGCTTCGGAAGCGCGCCAATGGACGCGGATCAAAAAACAGATCGGCGTGATTAAAAAGATGTTCGGGCCCGATACGAAGCTTGGCGCCCGCCGGACGGTGATTGGCCGGTCTCCCGTGCCCGTTGCGGTCAATCTGGAAGACGCGATGATCGAGCGCGAACCGATTACCATTATTTGCTCGGACAAGGGCTGGATTCGTGCCATGAAGGGGCATGGGCAAAATGCCGCTGAGTTGAAATACAAGGACGGGGATTCCGAACGCTTTGTGATGGAGGCCCAAACCACGGATAAGTTGCTTGTTTTTGCGACGAACGGGCGGTTTTATACTGTGGGATGTGACAAATTGCCCCCTGGGCGGGGTTTCGGCGAACCGTTGCGCCTGATGGTTGACCTGCCCAATGAGGCGGATATCGCGGACATGATGCTCTATCGGGCGGGTCAAAAGATCCTTGTTGTTTCAACGGCGGGTCACGGCTTTTTGGTCAAATCCGATGATGTTCTGGCGCAAACCCGCAGTGGAAAACAGGTTTTGAATGTAGATCGTGGCGCGGAAGCGCTGTCTTGCCGCATCGTGGAGGCGGCGCATGACACGGTGGCCGTCATCGGAAAAAACCGGAAAATGCTGGTGTTTGCGATGGCGGAAATGCCGGAAATGACCCGCGGCAAAGGGGTGATGCTCCAGAAATTCAAGGATGGCGGGCTGTCCGATGTGAAGACCTTTGCGTGGGATACGGGGTTGTCTTTCAAATATGGTGCTGGAGAAACGATCGTGCCGGATCTCAACCCGTGGCTCGGCAAACGCGCCAGCACGGGAAAAATGCCGCCCAATGGTTTTCCGAAGAATAACAGATTCGGATAAGTGGTTTTCCTGCTTTCCCCTCAGGGAAACTCCACCGCGCCGGTTGTTTTGCGGAAGGTGCCGATTTTCGGGAAGGCGGGTTGCTCCGGTGCCATCTGACCCGTTTGACCCGCAGAGGCGTCATCCGTCAGGCCTTCGGCTCTGGCTTTTTGCGCGGCTTTTTTGGTGAAATCCGGATTGGTGAGTTCCTCTTTCAACAAAATGATGCTGATCCGTCGGTTGCGGGCGTTTGCAGGGTCCTTTTTATCCAGATGTTCGGTATCGGATTTCCCCATGACATTATTGATGCGGGTGAGAGGCAAGGCGCTTTCCAGCAGGACGCGGCGTGACGCATTGGCCCGATCCGCCGAAAGTTCCCAGTTGGTATAATCTGCCCCTTGCGCGTAGGGGACACTGTCGGTATGACCACGGATAGACAGCTCGTTGGGCAGGGATCGGACCACTTCACCGATCTTGATCAGGAGGTTTTTCGTTTTTTCAAACATCTGGGCACTGCCCGAGGGGAACATCGGCTTGCCTTCCTGATCGATGACCTGTATCCGCAGGCCTTCGGGGGTCATGTCAATGAGCAGATTGTCTTTCAGTTTTTTGAGTTCCGGACTGTTTTCAATCGCTTTTTCGAGATTTCTTTGTGCTACCTTCATGCGCTGTTCTTCGGCCTTGCGCAGTTCCTCCTTGGCTTTTTCTATAGCGGATTTGGAAGGGGTGGGATCGAGTTTGGGGTCTTGCTTGTTTTTCGACCGGTTATTGAGGGCCACGCCGGAAACCTGTGGCGCAGAGATGGGCTGGACGTTACTCACCATCGCGCCTTTGGGGGCTACGCTCAAACCGCCCAAAACGCCGCCTGCGCCGCTTTCCGCTTGCGAGACCTTGGGGTGTGTCGGGTCGAAATAGTTGGAAATGGCATTTTTTTCTTCCTCGGTCGTCACGTTCAAAAGCCAGAGCAGAAGGAAGAAGGCCATCATGGCGGTCACGAAATCGGCATAGGCCACCTTCCATGCGCCGCCGTGATGCCCGCCACCCTTTTTGATCCGTTTTACGATAATGGGTTGTACGGCTTTGCCTTCTTCAGCCACGGTGTCTTTGTCTTTCGCCTTGTGGGTTCATGGTCGCATCAGCCCGGGGCCGGAAGTTCATTCAAAGTGGCTTCAAGCTCCTGGAAGGTGGGCTGGACATCATGGGGCAGGAATTTGCGGGCAAACTCCACGGCCACTTGTGGCGCGGCCCCGTTCAGAAAGGCAATGATCCCGACTTTCAGGCATTTATAGTACATGACTTCGGTTTGCGCCTTTGCGCTCATGGCACCGGCAATGGGGGCCACCATCCCGTAGGACAGCCAGACCCCAAGAAAGGTCCCGACAAGCGCACCGCCAATCATGTGCCCCAGAACCTCCGGCGGTTCGGAAATAGAGGCCATGGTCTTGATGACCCCCAAAACGGCGGCCACGATTCCCAGTGCGGGAATCCCGTCGGCCATGGTCTGGACAGCGTGACCCGCATGCCCTTCGTGTTGCTCGATCGTTTCGATCTCCATATCCATCAGGTCGCCGATCTGGTGGGGATTTTCGTTCCCCAGCGAGATGATCCGCAAATAATCGCAGAGGAACACGAGAGCGTGGTGATTATGCTGAAATTTCGGGAACTGGGCAAACAGCGTGCTTTCATGGGGATTTTCGATATGTTGTTCGATCGCCAGCCAGCCCTTTGTCCGTGCCAGTTTGAAGACGCTGAACAGCATGCTCAGGGTTTCGGTGTAATCTGCCTTGGCATAGGCAGACGGCTTGGTCAGCGCGCTGAAATATTTCATCACCCCCTTGATAGCATCTCCCGAATTGGCGATGAGAAAGGCCGCGACCGCGCATCCGAAAATAATCACGAACTCGCCCGGGAGCGCTCCCAGAATCACCATGACCAGCTTCATGAATTTCGGAACCTCGAAGTGCATGGCTATCAACAAACCACCGAAGGTGCACACAAAAACCAATAATATGCCGACAAACTTCATGGGGCGTTATAAATCCTGACTGGCGGTGATCACTGTCGTTAGGGCACACAGAAAAAAAAGAATGCGCCGTCCTATCGCCAGAACGATTCACATGGTATGCATTCTCCCGTTTTTTCAACCAGAGATCAAGGGTCATCGCCCGATATAACGCTATTTTCTGGGAGGAATGAAGGAGGGAGCCGATTCGGCTTTGCCGAAGAAATACCCCTGTCCGAATCCCACGCCCATTTCCTTGAGAATATCGGACTGGGCCTGTTCCTCGACATATTCTGCGACAACTTCGATCCCCAGATCCTTGCACATCTGGGTGATGTTTTTTACCATGGCCGCATCCCGCTGGGAGGAAAGAAGTTTGCGGATATATTTTCCGTCGATCTTGACCATATCGACATGGAGCTTCTGGAGATACTGGAAGGAGGCGGAACCGGCCCCGAAATCATCCAGCGCGACCTTGAATTTGCGTTTCTGGAGTTTTTCAATGACGGCGTTGACACGGTCAAGATCCTTGATATGAGCCGATTCCGTGATTTCAAACATCAGGCGGTCCGAAAGGGCCGGTGTGGCAGACAGCTTGGCTTCCAGCTTTTCAACAAAGGCTTCGTCTTCAATGGATTGTCCCGACAGGTTGACGGAGAATTTCGTACGGGAGGTGCCAGCCTTGAAATTGATGTGGTTGATGGCCCGTTCGCACAGGGCGATATCAAACTCGGGGGCCATGCCCATATCTTCGCCGAACATCATCCATTCGAGTGTATCGCCGCTCTTGAAGCGGCTCAGCATTTCATAGTGCGAGACCTCCATGGTCTTGAGATTGACGATAGGCTGGAAATAGAGCGAAAAATCAAGGCGCTGGATCAACGCTTGAAACTCTTTGATTTTTTGTGCATTGGCCTTGGCGTAATCAGCAAAGCCGGAATTGAGATTTTCGATAGTGAGCTTGGTTCCTTTGCGCTCGAATTCATTGATCGTGTAAACAAGGGCCTTGGCCGCATCGCGCTCATCCAGTGCCGTCAGGTCGGATGTCACGGTTTTGGTCTGGACGACAATCCCCTGACCTGTCGGATCATTCTGGAGCATGATCGCTTCCATTTGTTTTTTGAGGCTCTCGGCATTGATGTTTTTTTCATGGATAATACTGTAACGGCCATCACCAATCTGCGCGGCGGCTTGTCCGTCAATGGATTGGGACTGGAGCAGATGGGAAATGGATTCCAGAAGGGCGCTCCAGTTTTTCTCTCCCAGACGTTTTTTGTCGTCTTCCGTTGGATAAAAATCCAGCAGGGTCATGTCAACGTCTTGTCCTAGAGAACGGGCCATTTCAAGGGTTTCCTTGGCCTGATCAAGGAACAGTTCACGGGTCATGAGCTGTCCGGTGCAGGGTTTGCCCAGCGCCCCCGCGATTTTCCCCATCAGCAGATTTCCCAGCCCGAGCGTGATAAAGAATTTGTTGCTTCCTGGCATTTTGATGCCGGTAAATACGGCTTTACGCTTAGAAATCATCTCGTTGAGATCAATGAGCAGGGGGCCGCACCGTTTCCCGGGCTTGGAGACTTCATACAGGTGGAGAATCTGGGCCTGATCGTAGACCGAGAACAGCTCCAGCCACTTTTTTCCGGTGATTTCCTTATCGTCAAATCCCATCATGCTCTTGGAGGCGCCGAGAGCGTAAATGATTTTGCCTTCTTCCGAGACCTCGATAAACAGATCGGCCGAAGCAAAGGAAAAGGCAAGGAAACGATCTCTCTGGGTTTTGACGTCTTGCTGGATTTCGGACATGGGGCTCTTTATGTTGTCATATTTAAAAATACGCAGTCAGTCACAAGCCCTTGCGGCGCTTCCCCTCAAATATACAGGGCAATAGTCTATTTTTTATTAAAATACGTTATTTTTTACCAAGAAGGCGAGCGGCATCCAGTGCGCCGTAACTCAAGATAGCATCGGCGCCTGCCCGTTTAAAGCATAAAAGACTCTCCATCAGGGCTTTTTCGTAGTCCAGACAGCCGGCCTGCGCGGCAAAACGGAGCATGGCGTACTCCCCGCTGACCTGATACGCAAAGGTTGGCGCATGAAACGCATTTTTGACCCGTGCGATGATATCTAAATAAGGCAGGCCCGGCTTGATCATGATCATGTCCGCCCCTTCCTGAAGGTCTAGCGCGGCCTCGCGCAGGGCTTCATCCGTATTGGCGGGGTTCATCTGGTAGGTTTTTTTGTCCCCTTGCAGGAGCGCGCCTGTCTGCACGGCCTCCCGAAACGGCCCGTAAAAGACGGAAGCGTACTTGACCGCATACGAGAGAATGGCGGTGCTGGTATAGCCGGCTTGATCCAGTGTGCGCCGGATGGCCCCTACGCGCCCGTCCATCATATCGGACGGGGCCACGATATCCGCCCCCGCCTGTGCCTGTAGAAGGGCTTGCTGGCAGAGGCGCTGGACCGTTTCATCGTTCAGGATTTCTCCGTTTTTCAGAAGGCCGTCATGGCCGTGTGTGGTATAGGGGTCGAGCGCGACATCGGTGATGAGGCCGAGATCCGGAAAGGTGGCTTTGAGGATTTTCAATGTCCGGCAGACCAGATTGTCGGGGTTCAGGGCTTCCTCTCCGTCCGGTGATTTTTTTTCGGGCGAGACAACGGGAAACAGGGCAATGGCAGGAATGCCAAGGGGGATCGCGCTATGGAGTTCTTCGCACAGCACATCGGGACTCATCCGGAAGACCTCCGGCATGGAAGGGATCGGGGTGCGCTGGTTCTGGCCTTCCTGTACGAACACAGGCCATATGAGATCCTTTACGCCCAGCGTGGTTTCGGCGTTCAGTGTCCTGAGCCACGGAGTCCGGCGCAGGCGGCGCGGACGGTGTACGGGGCCGGCTTGTGTCACGAGAGAAAACGGCGTATCGTGGCAGAGTGTTTTCAGAGGCATAAGAGCGCTTTCGGGCTGGTGTCTTGTGTGTATTGGCCTGTATTAAGACGGTATTTTCAGGATGAATCAAGTGTTTCCGCAAGACGAAGTGTTGGTGGCGGTGCGGGACGGGGTGGGATTGATCACGCTCAATCGCCCCGAGGTCTTGAATGCCTTGTCTTTGGGGATGGTACGCACCATTTCGGAGACGCTGGCGCGCTGGCAGACAGATGATTCTGTGCGCGTGATTGTTTTTTGTGGCGCAGGGCCGCGCGCATTTTGTGCAGGCGGGGATATCAAGGCCTCTTATTACGAAGGCTTGGAATACCGGCAGGGCCGCGCGGATATCAGTCTGCCGCTCGGCTTTTTCAAGGCGGAATATGCCATGAACCAGCAGATTTTTCATTACCCCAAACCGCTTGTGGCCTTTATGGACGGGATTACCATGGGCGGCGGGTACGGGATAGCAGGGCATTGCCGTTATAAAATTGCCACGGACCAGACAACCTTTGCCATGCCGGAGGTCGGGATCGGGCTTTTTCCCGATGTGGGGAGTGTCCATCATTTGTGGCAGGTTCACTATTTTTTTGGACATTATCTGGCCCTGACGGGGCATTGTATCTCGGGCCCCGATATGCTGGGCGCTGGGTTGGCGGACTACTATATCAGCGCAATACGCCTGCCAGAACTCCTTGAAGCCTTGCGCGCCGCGCAAGACGATGCGCAAATCCATATGGCTTTGGCGGGGCTGGCCATGTCGTACGAACGCGAAGGGGTATATTTCTGGCAACGGGATGCGATTGAAAGTGCTTTTTCCAGCCGGAGTCTGGCCGGCGTGTTGTCTGCACTGGAAAAGGATGATTCTGTTTTTGCGCTGGCGACGCTGGAAACGCTGTCTCACAGGGCGCCTTTGAGTGTCGCGGTCACGCATGAATATCTCCATCGCGCGCCCATGCTGTCCTTTGATGCGGTGATTGCGCAGGATCTGATTCTGACTCGCCGTTTTATTTCTGCCCCCGATTTTTACGAAGGCGTGCGAGCGGCTCTGATCGACAAAGACAAGCAACCGCGCTGGAATCCTGCCTCTTTCGAGGAAATAGCGGGAGAGCCCCTTCACTCTTATTTTAATGATTTTTTGTAAAATAGAGAAAGGAGCATGTGGGGGAATGCCGGACATGTGCGCGTTCGCTCTTGTTTTTGCGTGGGGGGCTGTGTAATATTTCAAGAGTTTATAAGGAGATTGATTTGTGACGCAGACACCCTATTACGAAGCCATTCAACTGATCGAGCGCCTGCACCGGCATTTTCTGGACGTGCTGAAGGTCGAACTCGATAAGAAAAACATTCAGGATATCAACAACGTACAGGCCATGATTCTCTATAACATTGGCGAAGACGAAATGACGGTGGGGGAGCTCACCATCCGCGGGTACTATCTGGGCTCCAACGTGTCCTATAACGTCAAGAAAATGGTTGAAAACGGCTATCTGGTACAGGAACGCTCCGTGCATGACAAGCGCTCGATCCGTGTGAAATTATCGGATAAGGGGCTGGAGCTGAAACGTCTCGTCTCCGCGATGTTTGTACGGCATGAGGCCGACATCAAGGGCACGGACGTGACAGATGAAAAATTACGGACACTGAATAATATTCTCAAAACCCTCGAACGCTTCTGGGCGCGGCAGACGAATTTCAGCGGCGGGTTTTAGGGGAGGCGTCCTCCTACGTCTTGTTTCTACGCTCTTTCCTGTCATCCTGAGGCAACGCCGAAGGATCTTTTTGCCCCCACCTATACCTTGTCATTTCTGTCCCCCTTTCTTGTCATCCCCGCGCAGGCGGGGATCTATTTTTATTTGAACTACAGAGTGCGCAGAGACCGTAGAGTTTTTTCACTTTCCTTAAACCCGTCATTCCTGCGAAAGCAGGAATCCAGAAGTTTTGAACCACGAAGCACACAAAGCACACGAAGGTTTATCTCCATCGTCATCGCCCGCCCCTTACCAGTCATCCCGAGCGAAGCCGAGGGATCTGTAGCTTTATCAGAAAAATGGTTCAAATTTTTGTCATTGCGAGCGACCGTAAGGGCGCGCGGCAATCCAGAGTTTACTCTGCTTTTCTGGATTGCTTCGTCGGCTAAAGCCTCCTCGCAATGACGATTTTTATGATCAAATTATGTGTGCTTGAATAGAGCCTTTTGGTAGTGTTACGATTGCGCATGCAAAAAGAATTCAAAGAATGGCTTATCAAACGCGGATACAAGGAAACGGGAGCTGCTAACAGTTATTCGACAGCTATTTCTCAAATCTCAAGGCATTACACAGAGCAAACAGGACAACATATTGATATTTATTCTGTAGAAGATCAGAGTAAAATTAGTGAATTAGCACACGATTATAGTCAATCTGGAAAATTTTCAGCTTTTGGATATGAGCAGCATGGTCGTTTTAGAGCTGCGATTGCGCGTTATTCTGAATTTTTTGTTCAAAAAAATGGAGCTGAAAGGGATTGTGCGGTTGAAAAGAATCAAAGCGAAGAAATCTTGGAGAATGAACTACAACAAGCGAGATTTGCCTATGAAAAAGATTTACAGACAGCATTATGCGCTCAAATTTCTGAATTGTTTCCAGGGTACAAAATATTTGGGAACGCCAACAAGGGTATAGAATACGCAATTGACAAAAGAAGAATTGATGTTCTTCTTGAAAATATTGTGACAGGTGACTTGTGTGTTGTGGAGTTGAAATCTGGTATTGCTGATTATAAGGTTTACGGGCAGATATCTATGTATATCGGTTTGCTTCAAAAAGAATTTCCAGATAAAAAAATAACAGGTATCGTTGTTGCGGGCATGATTGACGAGAGTTTTCGGCAAGCCTGTTTATTGCCCGAAAAAATACAGGTTAAGTTGTACCGAATGATGATAGAGCTTGAGGATGCCTAAAATTATCTATGACATCTTGCCTTGTTTGTAGTTTAAAAAGCTGGATCCCCGCCTGCGCGGGGATGACAAAAGGGGTGCGGGATGCAAGGACGCTACGACCCAAATGCTGAAAACCCCGTCATCGCCCGCCCGAGGATCAGCGCGTGGATGTCGTGCGTGCCTTCATACGTGTTGACGGCCTCCAGATTACACATATGGCGCATGATGTGGTATTCGTCCGCGATGCCATTGCCGCCGAGCATATCCCGCGCCTCCCGCGCGATGTTGAGCGCCTTGCCGCAGTTATTGCGTTTGAGGAGTGAAATCGCCTCTGGCGCGGCGCGGTCGTCATCGCGCAGCCGCCCCAGACGGTGACAGGCAGTGAGGCCCAGTGTGATCTCCGTTTGCATATCCGCCAGTTTTTTCTGGATCAGTTGTTGCGCGGCGAGTGGTTTGCCGAAAATTTTGCGTTCCATCACGTAGTCCCGCGCCCGCATCCAGCAATCCTCTGCCGCGCCCATCACACCCCATGTGATGCCGTAGCGCGCAGAGTTGAGGCAGAGCATCGGGGCTTTGAGGCTGGTGGCCAGAGGCAGGCGGTTCTCATCGGGCACATGAACATCTTCCATCATAATGCCGCCGGTCGGCGCGGCGCGCAGAGAGAGTTTTCCGCCGATTTTCGGCGCGGTCAGGCCCTTCATGTTTTTCTCCAGAATAAAGCCCATGAGATCGCCTGATTCACTGCGCGCCCAGACAATAAACACGTCCGCGATGGGGGAATTGGAAATCCATTGTTTTGCACCGGAAATGCGCCAGCCTGAACCGTCTTTTCGGGCAATGGTGCGCATGGTGGACGGGTCAGAGCCCCCATCGGGCTCTGTCAGGCCAAAGCACCCGATCCATTCCCCGCTGGCGAGTTTGGGGAGATAATGCTGTTTTTGTTCATCGCTCCCGAAGAGGTCAATCGGCACCATCACGAGCGAGGATTGGACGGAATAACAGGAGCGATAAGCCGAATCCACGCGCTCCAATTCCCGCGCAATGAGGCCCGCCGCTGTATAGCTGGCGCCCGCGCATCCATAGCCCTGTATCATGGGACCTAGAAGGCCCAGCGCGCCCATTTCGCGCATGATATGGCGGTCAAACTCTTCCGTCCGGAAGGCTTCCACCACGCGCGGCAGGAGCTTGTCCCGCGCATAATCCCGCGCGGTGTGCATGATCAGGCGTTCTTCTTCGCTCAACAGCTCGTCCAGCAAAAAAGGGTCTTCCCATTGAAATGTGGCGCGTTTGTGCATTATGATGGCTTTCCTTCATGGGTGAGGTATTAGAGTATACCGTCATTCCCGCGAAAGCGGGAATCCAGAAAAAGGATTGTATAGAAAATGGACTGGATGCCCGCCTGCGCGGGCATGACGAATAGAAAATACAACGAAAGAAGCACAATGACCAAAGAAAATCTGCACGGACGGGAGATTATTCTGGAATTTTTTCCAGTGGGGGCAATCGTAAAGGTCACCGCCATGGATGTTGTCAGCCTGACGGAAGTGTCCATACAAGGGCCTGCGAGTGCGGGGCAGGAGATGCTCAAGCGGAATGCGGTGAAACGTCTGGAATATGTCATGAAAAAGAAAGGCTTGATTTCTTAAAAATTCAAGGCCTATATAGCTGTCATGGTGCAGAAAATTGCCATTGCGAATGATCATGCCGGTCTGGCTTTGAAGCAAGACCTTGTGACCCATTTTGTGTCACGGGTTGAATGGTTGGATTTGGGGGCGTATACGCCGGATTCTGTGGATTATGCCGCCTATGGCTTTGCGATGGGAGATGCGATAACATCGGGTCAGGTGACCCGTGGTGTGCTCATTTGCGGGTCAGGGGTGGGGATTTCCATTGCCGCAAACCGCAATCCGGCGGTGCGGGCGGCTTTGTGTATGAATTCAACAATGGCGCGGCTCGCACGGCTTCATAATGATGCCAATGTGGTGTGTCTGGGCGCGCGGCTGGTCGGGGTCGCACTGGCCATTGATATTGTAGAAACATTTTTGAATACGGCTTTTGAAGGCGGGCGGCATACAGCCCGTGTGGAACAACTCAGTCAGAAAGGACACTAGAAAACAATGACGAATGCAGTAAAAAATGAATATGTCGGCGATGGATTTTTTACGGCGCATCTGGCCGAAACCGATGGTGAAGTGTATAAAGCCATTCGGGACGAGCTGGGGCGTCAGCAAAATCAGATTGAGCTGATTGCCTCTGAAAATATCGTTTCCAATGCCGTATTGGAAGCGCAGGGGACTGTGCTCACCAACAAATACGCGGAAGGGTATCCGGGGCGGCGGTATTATGGCGGGTGCGAGTGTGTGGATGTGGTCGAGGAACTGGCGCGGGAACGGGCCAAAAAGCTCTTTGGGGCAAAATATGTGAACGTGCAACCTCATTCCGGTTCACAGGCGAATCAGGGCGTGATGATGGCCCTTCTCCAGCCAGGGGATACAATTTTGGGGATGGCGCTGGCGTCTGGCGGACATTTGACCCATGGCGCGGCCCCCAATCAGTCGGGCAAGTGGTTCAATGCGGTGCAATATGGTGTCAGGCAGAGCGATGCGTTGATCGATTATGATGAAGTGGCCCGTCTGGCCAAAGAGCATAAGCCCAAGATGATTATTGCAGGGGCTTCGGCTTATCCTCGCCATATTGATTTTAAGCGTTTCCGCGAGATTGCCGATTCTGTGGGGGCATACCTGTTTGTGGATATGGCTCATTATGCGGGGCTTATTGCGGGCGGTGTGTATCCGTCTCCGGTGCCTCATGCCCATGTGACCACTACCACCACGCACAAAACCTTGCGGGGGCCGCGCGGAGGCATGATTTTGACGGACGATCTGGAGATTTTCAAAAAGATCAATTCCGCGATTTTCCCGGGCATTCAAGGTGGCCCGCTTATGCATGTGATCGCCGGTAAGGCCGTATGCTATGGCGAGGCCCTCCAGCCCGCATTCAAGGCGTATGCCAGGGCGATTGTCGATAATGCCCGTGTTTTGGCCGATACTTTGAAAAAGGGCGGATGCGATATTGTGTCGGGCGGGACGGACTCTCATATCGTTTTGCTGGATCTGCGTCCTAAAAAACTGACGGGTACGGTCACGGAGCAAGCTCTGGAGCGCGCCGGCATGACCTGTAACAAAAATGCGATCCCCTTTGACCCCGAGCCGCCGATGGTGACGTCGGGCGTGCGTCTGGGGACGCCCGCGGCCACAACACGGGGATTTGGTCCCGTGGAGTGGAAACAGGTCGGCGAGATGATTGTCGAGGTGCTCGATGGTCTGGCGGTGCAGGGTGCAGAGGGCAATGCGGCCCTTGAAAAGGCCGTAAAAACCAAAGTGAGCGCGCTGTGCAATCGTTTTCCAATTTATCCCGATCTGTGAAAAGGTAATATATGCGCTGTCCCTTTTGTGGCAATGAAGAAACGGCGGTGAAGGATTCGCGTCCTACGGAGGATAATTCTGCGATTCGTCGTCGTCGCTCTTGCCCGCAGTGCGACAGTCGTTTTACAACCTTTGAGCGAGTGCAGTTGCGTGAAATGACGGTTATCAAGGCCGGCGGTCGCAAACAACCGTTTGACAGCGACAAACTGGTCAAATCCATGCAGATTGCTCTTCAGAAGCGCCCTGTGCCTTTGGAAACGATCGAGAAGGTGGCGGGCGAGATCGTGCGGCATCTGGAAACGCAGGGCGAAGCTGAAATTTCCTCGGGCCAGATCGGGGAAGCTGTGATGAGAGCCTTGATCGGGCTCGATATTGTGGGGTATATCCGTTACGCTTCGGTGTATAAAGATTTTCGTAATTCAGAAGATTTCAACCAGTTTCTGGAAGATATCCAGTCGACCCGCCATGATCCGCAGGATTCTCCTGTTCCTTTCCGCAAGAAGAATTGACGGGCCGCCATGCAGACGCCCGAAGATGAGTCTTTTATGCGTGTGGCCCTGTTTCATGCGAAGACCGGATGGGGGCGCGTGGCCCCAAACCCGTCTGTGGGGTGTGTTATTGTAAAAAAAGGCGTGATTGTGGCCGCCCAGAGAACGGCGGACGGGGGACGGCCCCATGCGGAAACCCGTGCTTTGGCGCAAGCGGGCCACGAGGCCAAAGGGGCATGTGTGTATGTGACGCTGGAGCCCTGTGCCCACAGGGGCCAGACGGGTCCTTGTGCGCAGGCGCTCGTACGGGCTGGTGTGGCGCGCGTGGTGGTGGCGTGTCAGGATCCGGATCCTCGGGTATCCGGTCAAGGGCTTGCGCAGTTGCAAGCCGGAGGGGTTGTTGTTGTTACGGGGGTTCTGGAACGAGAGGCCCGTCAAGGCAATCAGGGGTTTTTTTATACGCTGACGCAACAGCGCCCATGGGTGACGGCAAAGCTCGCGGTTTCATCGGATGGCAGGATTGCCTGCGCTACGGGAGAGCGTACACAGATCAGTGGCTTTCTTGCCGATCAGTACAAGCATAGGCTCCGGACCTCTCACGATGCGATCTTGATCGGGATCGAAACGGCGTTGGCGGATGACCCGCTTTTGACGGCGCGCATTGTGGGTCACTCTCACGTCATGCGCCGGATCGTTTTGGATGCAAACCTCAGAATTCCGATGGATTCAATGTTGGTCAAGTCTGTGGGGTATGACCCGCTTTGGGTGTTTTACAAAGCAGGTTCGCCGGACAAAATCAAAGCGTTACACGCGCGGGGTGTCCGTCTTTTTCCGATTGATCCTTATGACATAAGACATCTTTTGTCGGTATTGGCCACAGAAGGGGTGACGCGTCTGCTGGTGGAAGGGGGGGCCCGTATCCATTCCGCCTTTCTGGCAGAAGGCGTGGTGGATTCCTTTGTTCTTCTGAAATCTCCTGTGAGGCTGGGGGCGGGGGCTGTTCCGGCCTTACCCGCGCAGGATATTTTTGCTCTTCCCGCTTTTTCAGGGCTGACGCTTCAAAAAACACGCGTTCTGGGTGAGGATTTGCTGGAAATTTATGCACGGCCTCTTTAGAGTGCGCGGAAGATGTTTACAGGATTGATCTGCGATGTGGGCCGTGTGCGTACCGTTCAAAAAACGGGCGATTGGCGGTATGTCATTGAAACGCACTTGCCTGAAAGGGACTATATCGGGGGCGCTTCTGTGGCGTGTAATGGCTGTTGCCTGACGGTTGTAGGGTGTGGCGCGGGCTGGTTTGCGGTGGAGGTTTCTGCCGAATCCCTGTCGAAGACAACACTCGGGCAATGGGAGACGGGCCTGCGGCTCAATCTGGAACCCGCCTTGCGGGTCGGGGATTCTCTGGGCGGGCACATCGTTTCGGGGCATGTCGATGGCGTGGCGCATATTTTAAAGATACGCCCCGATGGTGAGAGTCACAGGCTTGAAATTGTCGTACCGGAAGACTTGAAGGCTTTTATTGCACCCAAAGGCTCCGTGACGCTGGATGGAATTTCCCTGACGGTGAACGGTGTCCATGACGCCGTGTTCGACGTCAATATCATTCCCCACACATGGGCGCATACCACGCTGTGTGACAGACAGGCTGGAGAGACCCTGAATCTTGAAATTGATATGCTGGCACGCTATATGGCGCGCCTTGTGGAGGTGCGCCGTGGGACTGTCTAGCATTCCGGAGATTATTGCCGATATGCGTGCAGGGAAACCTGTCATCCTTGTCGATGACGAAGACAGGGAGAACGAAGGGGATCTTATTGTGGCCGCGCAACGTGCCACACCTGAAAACATCAATTTTATGGCCAAGGAGGGGCGGGGGTTGATTTGCTTGCCTATGGAGCGGGCGATGGTGGAGCGGCTCGGGCTGGAGTTGATGGGGCGGGGGGACAACAGCCGGCACCGTACGGCCTTTACGGTTTCGATCGAGGCCAAGGACGGCGTGACAACTGGTATTTCGGCCGCTGATCGCTCGCATACCATTTTGACTGCCATTGACCCGAAAACGCGCCCCTATGACATTGCAACGCCCGGGCATGTCTTTCCCTTGCTGGCCAGAGATGGCGGGGTTCTGGTGCGGGCCGGCCATACAGAGGCCGCTGTGGATTTATCCAAGATGGCGGGTTTTTCGGGTGCTGGCGTGATCTGTGAAATCATGAATGATGATGGCACGATGGCCCGTCTGCCTGATTTGAAAATCTTTGCACAGAAGCATGGCTTGAAAATCGGGACGATTGCTGATTTGATTGCCTACCGGCGGGAGACAGAATCCCTTGTCCGGTGTGTGTATGAAACCGATTTCCAGAGTCGTTATGGCGGAGACTTCAAGTTTATCGTCTATGCCAACACACTGGAATATACAGAGCATGTGGCGCTGGTAAAGGGGGATATTGTCGCGCAGGCCATGCAGGGGCCTGTGCTGGTCCGGATGCATGCCGTGGATTTTATGAAGGATATTCTGGGCGGCGGAGCGGATTCAAACCTTCATACGGCGATGCGGATGATTGGGTCTGCGGGGGCAGGGGTCATAGTGATCCTTCGTGATTCCGATCCGGCCGCCCTGTCTGTCCGTATGCAACATCTGGGTGCTCCCCCGCAGGCACCCGCCCAAGACGGGACTTTGCGCCATTACGGGATTGGCGCGCAAATTCTAAGGGATCTGGGAGTCCGCCGGATGACGCTTTTATCGGATACCCCGAAAAATGTCATTGGCTTGGAAGGCTATGGGTTGTATATAGACGGTCACCGTCCGTTGGAAAAAAGTTGAAAGCGCCCATGTCTGTTCCTATCCCCCATATCCTGATCGTAGAAAGCCGTTTTTATGACGATGTCGCTGATTTCCTTTTACAGGGCGCACAGGCCGCCTTGAAAGAGGCCCGCGTCACATGGGAGTGCATCACTGTTGCCGGCGCACTTGAAATTCCAGCCGTCATGGCGATGGCGGTAGACCGGAAGGCTGGCTCGCGTTTTGCGGCTTTTGTCGCGCTGGGCTGTGTTATTCGTGGAGAAACCTCGCATTATGATATCGTGGCAGGAGAAAGTGCGCGCGCCCTGATGGACTTGACCATCCGTCCGCCATTTTTATGTCTCGGGAACGGGATTTTAACGTGCGAGAACAAGATGCAAGCGCTTCGCAGGGCTGATCCCGCGCAAAAGAACAAGGGGCGGGATGCGGTGCTGGCCGCTTTGGGACAGTATGAAATACGCAACCGCTTTTCAGGGGGCGCTGTCTCATGAGCGAGAACAAGAGATCATCCTCCAGGGTCAAAGCGCTTTCTGCGCGCCTCTGCGCTGTGCAGGCGCTCTATCAGGTGCATCACAATACCCAGCCCATGCGCGGGGTCTACGAGGAATATCTCCAGTACCGAAGCGATATGGAGATCGAGGGAGAAAAACTCGTGCCGCCTGATCCGGCGCTGTTGAAGAATATTCTCTATGGGGTCGAGGACCGCTTTCCTGAAATAGAGGCCGTTGTCGCGGCCAATCTTAAACGGGATGCCAGTGACAGGCAGGTGGAGCCTTTATTGAAGGCCTTGCTGATGTGCGGCGCTTACGAATTGCTGATACGGGAGCAGGACGCGCCTATTTTGATCAATGACTATCTCAATATCGCTCATGCGTTCTATACGCGGGGCGAGGTGGCGCTGGTGAACGGGGTTCTGGACAGTATTGCCCGTATGTTTGCCTGAGAATGAGGCCATCAAAAGAGTGTTGCACTGCCAAAAAAGTACATTGCATTTTATGAAAATATAAGAAACTCTTAAGCTCGATGGTTTAGTATGGAATCTGTGGGGTTCTTAAGATTCAAGGGCAAATCATTTTATGAAAAAAATTATAATGATCGGAGTGGTTTTGCTCGTTCTGGGTGGAGGAGGGGCTGGCGCCTATTTTTATTTTGTAAGGCCTGCAGAAGCTTCGGTGGATCCGAATGCGCCTGTTGACAAAAAAGTCGAGAAAAAAGCTGAAAAAGAAAAGGGCGGGCATGGTGAGGCGACAGAATTTGTTGAGCTGGACCCCTTGATCTTGCCGATTATTGACGCTGGCGGGGTGACACAGACGATCAGTCTGGTGATCGCGCTGGAGGTGCCAAATTCCGAGGCTAAGGCCGAAGTCGAATCCCTCAAGCCGCGTTTGAAAGATGCTTATATTCAGGAACTGTACGGGATGTTGCACAAAAAGGCGACCATGAAAGGCGGGGTGATTCAGGTGTCTTACCTGAAGAAAAAGCTTTCCACCATCAGCACAGAGGTCCTTGGCGAAGATGTCGTCAGTGATGTTCTCTTGCAGGTGATAGAACAGCGCCCGATGTAGCTGTTGCGGTGGTCTTCTGCAGGGGGGCTCTCACTTTCGCATACTCGGGGGGGGCGGTTTTTTTATACAAGATCATCAATGTCGACATCGAGTGCTTCAGCCAGTTTTTTGAATGTCTCAATGGACCCTTTGTTTTTTCCTGATTCCATGTCCGCGATGGTCGTTTGAGTAACACCTATTTTTTCTGCCAATTTTTTTTGGGTAAGTCCACGGTGCTTGCGAAAAACCCGTACAGGATTTTCGCCATCCAGAAGGGCTTTCAACACTTCGCCAGGGAAAAATTCTTCTACTGTGCTCAGCGCTTTTTTGAGTACGGCTTCGTCTTGCAGGTCTTCCAATTGGTTTTGCATGGCAATAAAATCAGCTTCCGGTATCTGAACAAGGCCGTTTTTAATTTCATATTCGTTTTTCATGTAGTCCTCCATTATTTGTAAACGTCTCCCCTTGGTCCCGCCGTGATGACGATGATTTCCATTTCCAGCGTGTAGATGGCTCTGTAGTCTCCGATTCTGAGGCGAAAGTGTGGGCTGTTTGTCATTTTTTTAATATCCAGCGCTTCTGTGTGTCCTGCCTCTATGGATTCAAATGCCGCATAAAAACGCTGTGCTGTTTTTCGTGGCATTTTCAAAAGGGCTTTCAGTGCTTTTTTCTCAATCTTCATATTTAAAATATAGATTAAAACTATATCCCTGTCAATTAAAAATATCGATTAAATCTATTTTTTATTGATGTGACTCTTTTTTTATAGGACAGTCATACAAAAAAAGTCATACAGAGTCATACAAAAATGTATGGAAATACGCCAAGCCTTTGAAAGAATGGTCGGAACGAGAGGATTTGAACCTCCGACCCCTTGCACCCCATGCAAGTGCGCTACCAGGCTGCGCTAC
>CAYGDY010000005.1:0-115884 GCA_964348795.1 uncultured Pseudobdellovibrionaceae bacterium
GGGTGAAGGGAGGGGCGGCCAGTCTATCATCTCTTTTCTTTGTCATCCTGAGGCAAAGCCGAAGGATCCCACTGCTCTTAAAGAGATTCTTCGCCTTTGGTTCAGAATGACAACAGTGGGGATGACAGTGAAGGTCTTACTCTTCGGTGACTGGATTGACCGGTGTTTGTGGTGTTTCAACCGCATCCGGCGTGACTGGCGCGCCGTCCTCTCCTGCCTGTGGAATATTCATCAGTGGCAGGGCACCGGCATAGAGCGTGTTGTCCTTTTGCTGGAGCGGGACGACGATATTCCCGTCCTTATCCGCCAGCGCCGTGAGGCCTGCCGAGACAAACAGCGCCATGCGCTCTTCCAGCACGCCCTGTGTCGAGAGGGCCAGAAACAAGGCAGGGTGGTCCAGCAGGGTCAAAGAGAGATCCATCAGGGGAATAGGCTCCTGAGACGTGTCAACGGTGCCTGTGATGATCCCTTTGAAGCTGTCTTTTTCCAGAGCACTGTCAAGAACGTGAATGATCTTGCCCTTTTGTGTCAGGCGCACAAACAACCGGTCAAATATGAACGGGGAGGGCCATTTGAAACTCTGAAATTCGAGCGGGCCGGTCTGGAGCGTGATGGGCAGAAACGGAATGGGCCAGCCTTCGCCGCGAATATCGGTGATTTTCAAGGTGCCGTCAGGGGTCTGGAGGGTTTCTGCTGGTACGTGAAGTTTAATTTTACCCGGGTACCCTGAAATTTCAGGAGTTGCGGGGGGCGGCAAGGGCACATCCGGCATAGCGGTGCTGAGGTTCGCTATAGTTTTGGGATACTCTGCCCGCAAGGTTTTGGCGGTCTGGAACCACGCCACGGTATAAAGGCCAAAGAGCACAAGAAGGGTCAGCAGAAACGTCCGCACCAGAAGCTTCCCGCAACAGGCGCGTTTGATGGGACAGCATGTCTTTCCCTCCGCCTTTTCCTTGGCTTCATCCAGAAGTTTACCGCTTTCAGTTTCCAGTGTCTTTTCCAGTGCGCTCATGAGGGTTTTCCTTTCAAGGCCGGCAGGGAGTGGTTTCAGGAAGTTAAATATAACGGTTCCCGATGATTTATGCCAGCCCTTAGACGGCCAGAAAAATCCGGTGTTGAGGGCGAGTGGGATAATAGGGAGCCCCGTGGCTTCCTGAATGCGGGCAATCCCGATTTTATAAGGCTTTTCCGCAGGAGTCTGGTCGATCCGCACGCGGGTGCCCTGCGGAAAGATCACAATGGGTCGGCCCTGAGCCATCATGCGTCTGGCGCCATCTTGAATGGACTGGATGGCCTGTTCCGGCGTGGAGCGGTCAATGGCGATGACATCGCTTTTCTTCAGATATTGCCCCCACAGCGGAATGGAGAGCAGTTCCTGTTTCAAAATGACGGCAGGATCCTTGAACAGAAGATGAAGCTTCATGGTTTCATAGGCGGACTGGTGTTTGGCCGCGACGATAAAACTGCCCTCGGGCGGGAGGTTCTCCAGCCCCCTGATTTCATATCTGAGATTGAGAACCCCACGCTCCAGCCAATGCACGCTATGGACAAACCCGTAGACGACATACAGGAAATACCGGCGCGGGAGAAGCAGGGCGGGCAGGCAAATGAGGCACTCAATGCCCACGAGCAACAAAAACAGCACATTGAAAAGGGTCGAGCGAACAGGGCAGGGTTTCATGAGGCGTATTTTTTATTTCCAATAAGAATGATACATACTACTACACGTCACCCCCGCCGCTTGCAGTAGGCAAGCTAAAGTGCGGGGGTTCATAAGGTGAGCCGTTTCACGGCTCTCTTTATTTACGGATCCCGTTCGTGTAAATTTTGCTTCGCAAAAGTCCAACGGAATGACGTAAGACTGTATCATCCTTATCGGGAATGGCTATCTTTTTTTCAACGAGGTTGTGAAGAACTGGAGAGCGATAAGGCAAAAAGCTGGATGCTCCGGTAGAGGGTCTTGTGGTATTCCAGAAGCAAGAGCCCCCAAAAGCGCATTGTCTTGATCCCCAGATCCGGCTGTTGCACGGGGTGGATATGAAGGCGCACATCCGGCAGGGTGCTCTGGAGTTCGAGCAAGGCGCGCGCCATATGGTAGTTGCCTGTGACCAGCAGAATATCCGTGAAGTGGTTTTGCGCCAGCCATTCTCTGGTTTCCTGCGCGTTTTCCTCGGTGGATGTGGCTTTGTAGCCGAGCGTCACGCAACAGGGCGGCAGGGCGGGCGTGCCGGTCCACAGGGCCAGAATTTCGTTTTTCGTGACATCCTTGTGCACACCGCTGATGAACAGGTGGCGGGACCGCCCTTCGGCCATCAGTTTCAAACCCTCCTGAATCCGGTTATCTCCGCCTGTGAGAACAACAATGGCGTCGGGTTTTTGGAGGGCGCTGTAGGGCGGGGCCAAAATCGCAAAGGCCGAAAAGAAGACAAAGCCCGCCGCCCACAAGGAAGACAGGGTGACGAACAGCATCGCTATGATTTTGACAACGCGCATAATGCCCCCTTTTACGGCATTTCCGATAGGACGCGCAAGACGGTAAAACGGGATGTCAGCCCCGCGATCAGGCAAATGAGCGCTGGAAGGAGCGCCAACAGCCCGATTTGCAAGGGGGTCAGGGAAAAATCCGGCAGAATGTTTTGTGTCTGCCCCGCACCGGTAAAGGCCAGTCCCGCGATAAAAAGCCCGCCCGCCAGCACGCCCTGAATGCCGCCCTTGATCCCCATAATAAGTGCGTGGCGCCGGAACTGGCGCATGATGTAAAGGTCGCTGGCGCCCATCATGTGCAGGAGCGCGATATCGGCTTCATGTTCGGCCATGCGGGAACGAATGGCCCCTGCAATCGCCGTGATGGTTGTCAGCAGGATCACCAGCGTGATCAGCAAGGCCGCAAGGTTCAGCAGGCCCGCCAGCCGTAAAATATCGCCCAGCCAGTTTTCATGGGCATCAATCCGGATATCGGGCGCAATGGTTTCCAGCGTGTTTTTCAGTTTTTTCAAAATCTCCGGCGTGTTGTTTTTCAGGCGGACAGAAACCAGCCCGGGCAGGGGCATATCTTTCAAAAGCGCATTATGATCCGTCCCTTCGCCGAACCATGGGGAAAGGAGGGCACGGACAGCCGTGCGGTCCAGAAGATCGTATCCGGCCACGGCAGAAAATTTCCCCAGTGCCTTGCCCACATTTTTCTGGAGCTTCGCTATTTTGTCTGGAGAACGGAGTGATTCGGCGGGAGTCATCGCGGGAATTTCGATGGTCAGCGCATTTTCAAGACCCGAAGACCAGCGATTCGTCAGCGCACTCAAGGCAAAGCTCCCCGCAAGGGCCATCATGACCAGAAAGGTCATCAGGGCAATCAGGAGAATCAGGAATTGAGTGCCCGCGCTCTGGTTGAGAGGCAGGTCATAGCGCCCCTTGCCCTCGGAAATGCCAAGTTTTCTGTCTTTTGTGCGGTAAAAAAGGTCGAAAATTGACATGGCGGTTTTTCAGGGTGTACGGTGAGGACAACACAACAACAATAATAAGGGAGAATAGAGATGCAACAGCAAGGGATCAAGAGCCAGATTGATCTGGTACATGCCTATCAAGCCGTTCAGGGGCAGGTTTGCCAGTACGCCCCCGCAATGGAAATCCCCAATCAAAATGATGTCGGGCTTTCCCAGACCAGTGTTCCGGCGCCCGAAGAGGTGGATGAGCAGACACTGAATAACCCGATGGCCTATGTGACCTGAGGGGGGGCTTTCGTCATCGCGAGGCCTCGTTAAGAGGCCGTGGCGATCCAGAAAAAAGGACTGGATTGCTTCGCTCTGTTCGCAATGACGGGGAGGAAAATGGGGGGCATTACCCCTGACTATAAAGATGTCCGCTTTCCAGAATAAGTCTGGGGTGCCCAAAGCGCTCGATCATGCTCTGATTGTGGGTGGCAATCACAATGGTGGTGCCCATACGGTTGAGTTGCTCGAACAGATGCATCAGGCGAAAACCGATGGCATCATCCAGATTTCCCGTGGGTTCGTCGGCCAATAACAGTTTCGGTCGGGCGATGACCGCCCGCGCAATGGCGACACGTTGCTGTTGCCCGCCCGACATCGTGGGCGGCAGGACGTTTTTGTAATCCCCCAGCCCCACCCATTCCAGCAATTCATTGACATTGTTTTTGATTTCCTTTTCAGGCACCCCCGCAATCCGCAAGGGCAGGGCCACATTGTCAAGGGCCGAGAGATGGGGCAGGAGCCGGAACTCCTGAAACACGACGCCGATTTTCTGGCGGAAGGCCGCCAGTTTCTGGCGCTCCAGCCCGTTGATATGGTGCCCGAACATGCGGATCAAGCCCCGTGTGGGCTTGCGCCCCAAGAACATGAGGCTGAGCAGGGAGCTTTTCCCCGCGCCACTGGGGCCCGTGAGAAAATGGAAGGAGCCAGGCTCCAGTTTGAACGAAATATCGTTCAGGACCTCCGGCCCAATCCCGTACCGCAGACCGATATGCTCGAAATGGATCATTGATGCGGGATTTCCCGTGGTTTTTGGGTGTCGAGCAGGTATTGAATCCCTTCGGCTTTTTTGTAGGGGTTTGTGATGGCGTTCAGCATGGTGAGCGCCTCGGCGTAATGCCCGCCATTGGTCAGGATTTTGGAAACGGTGGTATAGGCTTTGTTCCGGTAGGTTTCGCTTTCGATAAACCCGATGCTTTTCATGGCGGAGACGGCGTCCCCGTTTTCAGCCTGAATTTCCGCCGTTTCCCCATAGGCTTTATGGCGCAGGGCCTCGTTCTGCATGTCGGAGGCCGTTTTCCATGCGCCTTCGTTATCCTTGGCAAAGGCCTGCGCCATGGCGATATAGGTCAGCGCAATGGCGTAGGAGGGCGGGTCTGTGATGCTGTCAGCCTTCGCCCGCAGGGCCTTGAAAATCTCTGCATACTCTGCCGGCTGTAAATGCCGGTCTGCCGTTGCCATGCCGATGCCGCGAATGGTCATGGCCTTGGTGTCGGGCGTTTCAATCTTGTCGATCAGGGCGATGGCTTCCATGGCCTGCCCGTCAAAGGCCCGTGTTTTGGCCAGCTCGCGGATTGTCTGGTCCTTCCATTTCAGGGTGTCGATCTGCGCAGACTCTTTTTCAATCAGTTCCAGCAGGCAGGCGCGGTTGTCTGCCGTGCAGTCTTCTGCTGTATGGCCTGCGCGGGGCACAAGGACAAGACAAAGCAGTACAAGGAAAAAGGTGGTTTTGGGAATCCGCATAATGTCCATTGATCAGCCAGAAATAATTTGCTTTGCTTATAAATACAATACCTCCCGATTTTTGAGAAGGTTTTTCGGTGGTTTCATGTTTTAATGCTGGGGTATTTTTAGCAAGGCGAACTCTGATTTATGATTTTAACCTGTCCCAATTGTGCGTCCCGCTTTATGCTTTCGGCCCAGATGCTGGCGCCCGAGGGGCGGCGCGTGCGCTGTTCGGCGTGCCGTGAACAATGGTTCCAGCTCCCCGATCCGGACGAGTTGCTGGAAAATATCGAGCGGCAGATGGCCGAAATTCCGGACTCTGTCAAGCCGATCCCGAAGGGTTCGGCCCTGCCCGTCTTACGGAAGGACAAGCCGGAGGGGCTAGAAAATCCCCTCAGCACGATGGGGGCTGGTTTTGCAGGGGCCGGTGTTGTTTTTGTCGTGGTTTTTGCGCTTTTGATTGTCATGAAACCGGTGATGGTGCGGGTGTGGCTTCCTTCGGCGGGGCTGTATCAGGCGCTGGGGCTGTCTGTCGAAGGCTATGGCGAAGGGCTCTCCTTTGACCAGTTGGCCGTGGCACAAGAGGCGGGAAAAGGGCTCCGGATTCAGGGGCGGATTTTGAACCTGTCGTCTCTCACACAAGTTCTGCCGATGATCGAGGCGACCGTGACAGATCACAAGGGACAGGTGAAAGCCCGATGGTATATCGCGTTGCCAGAGACCTCTATCGCAGAGGAAGGGGTTTTGCCCTTTCAGGCCGCGTATCAGGGGGATATCACGGATGCCCGTACACTGGCGTTGCGGTTCGTGCTGGGGGCGGGGGAATGACAGAAAAAGGTTTGACCACGAAGACGCGACGTATTCAAAGATGTCGTCATCCTGAGCAACGCGAAGGATCTCAAAAAGCATAAGAAGAGATCCTTCACTTTCGTTCAGGATGACAGGAGGAGATTGCTGTTTGCGCGCGTCATTGCGAGCGTACGCGAAGCAATCCAGTTCTTTTTCTGGATCGCCACGGTCATTTCATGACCTCGCGATGACGAAAAGAGGCCTCGCGGGTGACGGCCATTTAAAACCGTTTCAACAACCGGCGGTAATAGTCCAGCTCCTCCGGTGGCAGGGTCTGGTCTGCCGCCCGCCGGCGAATCTCCTCCACAATCTCCCGAATCCGGTTCGCCTCTGCCTCATCCGGAATCGTCACATCCGCGTTCTGATCCTGCGCCAGAGGTCGGCCCAGCGGATCACGCCCTCCCGCACCGTCCATCATTCCGCCGAATGAAAGACCTGTGAGATCCTTCATTCTTTGGGCAAGGGCTTGCGAAAGGCGGGATTGTGATTCTTTCAGATTCGTCAGGGCGTCCTCCTGAAGCGGGCGGGCCTGATCGGGTCTGGCGTTTTTGAGCGGTTGTACCGCCTCACCCATGGCGCGACTGGCGGGGGCCATGTTTTCGGGCGGGGGCGTGAGGGTCTTTGCCAGCGTGTCCAGTTCCGTTTGCAGGATCTGCTGGGCTTTGGCCTGTTCCTGTGTTTTGACAAAGGGCGGCGGGGTGCGCCCCGTGGAGTCGAGTTGCCCCATCTCGCTCAGCATGTCGATAATTTTGGCTTGTTCCACGCTGTTGTCACGGAGGGATTCCTGCCGTGCGATGAGTTCTTTCAAAACATTGTGCCCTTCCAGCATCTGCTGGATGTCTTTGGGCAGGGTGTGGTCGTGGTCGGGATTGAGGGCCTCTGTCAGGCGTTGCAGGCGGGAGAGCATATCACGGGCCGCATTTTTATCACCCGAGAGCAGATCCGCTTCCATCTTGTCCAGCAGATCCGCCAGATCACTGGTTTGCAGGGTCTGCGCGAGAAGTTCCGCAGGCAGGGACTCGGGCAGGGTGCCATGTTGTGCCCGCTTTTGCATTTCTTCCGATGCGGCGGACAGGTACTCTGCCAGTTTCTGGCGCAGGGTGTCCATCAGGCCGGCCAGTTGTTCGGGCGTGGTCTGCGGGTTGCCCAGCGCGTCTTCCAGCGCTTTCTCAGCCTTTTGCAGGGCTTCAGCGGACAGGCTCAGGCTCCCGTCTTCCAGATGCAGGGCCGTTTTCCACAAAAGAGGGGCGAGGCTGGCAGAGGTCTGGCGGGATGGCGCATTGTAAAACAGGCGGGACGCCGCAGAGCGAAAGGCCATGCGGGTCATCCGGTCCAGAAGCGGGGCGTTTTCCTCCAGAAGCATTTCAAGAACAGTGGCGCTGACATTATAGGAGGCTGTCGGATCGCGGATCAGGCTCTTGCGGATTTCAATCAGGTTTTTGGCCAGAGGATTGTGAAACGGGCGCTCGGGCAGGGTGAGGGGAATGGGGAGGCTGTGGGTCGCATGTCCGGCCTCGTCTGTTGCTGTCAGGGTGATGAGGGCGGGAAGGCCCGCCCACGGGTGACCCGCCAGATCAAAGACAGGAGAAAAGGACAGCGGGGTATCGGGTGCGGACATCACCGTGCGGGAGTCCATGACGGGGGCGCCGAGCGGCTCTTTTTCCATGGACTGCGCAAGGGTCATATGCAGGGTCAGGGTTTTCACGCCGTAATCATCTTTCAGGGTCAGGGGAAAGGTGAGGGCGCCCTGTCCGGAAACCTGCGGTGGTTTGTCCTGTGTGAGTGTGGGGGCGGTATCGGGGATGAGGTGATAGGCCCATGTCGTTTTATGAAAGAAATTTTCCGAGAGCGTCAGGCGGTGCCCTTCTGAAAGTGTGCGTGCCATCAGGGCCGTGCCATCAGGCGCCACTGTCAGAGGAAAACCGATTGTATCCACGTATAAAAACGGCTTTCCCAAAAAGGCAGGCGCGGTATGGGACAGAAAGATTTTTATGGTACTGCCTTCGGGAATGGCCAGTGACTCTGCTGTGGGGTCCTGAAGGGGCAAGGGCCCCAGACGGGTGTAGGCGGGGGGGATTATCCAGAGCGCGCGGGTGGTTTGCGCTGTCTCTGCTGTGCGGGCAGGCCATGAAAACGGCATCAATCCGGTTTTAAGACGCTCTAGGGCCTGCGGGCCCGCGACCATCAGACCGGATATAAATAAAAGACTGGCCAACAGCCGCAAGGCGTAGGGGTCTTTGCGCGTGAGAAGCGCTTTGGGGCGCGGGGCACGGCATTTTAAAAGCAGGCGGTTCAGCGCGGTCCGGTGGGCTTTCCAGAGCGGATGGTCTTCGCTGGTGTTCACGGGGGTGTCGGACAGGGCGCTGAAAGGCCGGTGGGGCAGGCCGCTGTCCTGTTCAAGGCGGCGCAATATGGCATGCTCTTGTGGGAGGCGGATGTGATACAGATCATGCCATGCGAAATATCCTGCCCCGCCTGCAAAAAGCAGAAAAACGGGGATATTCGCGCCCAGATCAAACAGCCAAAGGCCCGCAAACCCCAAAATCCAGCATAAGAGCCGCCAGCCATGAAGTGTGAGGTCTTCGAGGAGGAGGATAAGGGCGGCAAGGGTTTTTATTATCATGCCCGTATTAAACCACTAAGATACGAAGGCACCAAGTTTTTTCAGTGTGAGGTCTCAGAGGTTTGAAATGATTATAATCGTCATCGCGAGCCGCTTCAAGCGGCGTGGCGATCCAGAAAAGAACTGGATTGCTTCGTCAGCCATGAAGGCTTCCTCGCAATGACGAGTGAGGCTTGGCGGTGGGTTTTTTATAGATCCCGTTTTTCAACGGGATGACAGTGTGTTTGAAGAGTGTACGGTTACAGCCATTCCGGCATGGCTTCCGGCCCGAGAAGGTCTTCATAGGTCTGGCGGGGACGGATGAGGGCGTGCCTCGCCCCGTCCACAAGAATCTCCGGCGGCATGGGGCGGGTGTTGTAATTGGAGGCCATGGAAAACCCGTACGCACCGGCAGACTGGATGACGAGCAGGTCTCCGGCATTCATGGCGGGCAGGGCGCGGTCCGTGGAAAAGGTATCGCCTGTCTCGCAGACGGGCCCTACCACGTCATAGGGGTGCACGGGGTTTCCGGTTTTCAGGACAGGCGCAATGCCGTGATAGGCCTCGTACAGTGTCGGGCGGATCAGGTCGTTCATGGCTGAATCAATCACCAGAAAACGGCGGTCTTGCGTCTCCTTGACATACAGCACTTGGGAGAGCAACACCCCCGCATTGCCGACAAGGTAGCGGCCAGGCTCCATGATGATTTCCGTGTCCAGCGGCAGGATGATATCGCGCACCCACTGCGCATAAGCGCTCAAGTTCAGAAGCGTTTCGTCCTTGTAGACGATGGGGAATCCCCCGCCAATATCAAGGCGGGTGATGGTATGGCCTTGTGCGCGGAGTTCCGCCACCAGCACGGGGAGCTTTTCAAAGGCCTGCTTGAACGCCTCCACCGTAAAGACCTGTGAACCGATATGCATCGAAAGGCCCACGGCCCTGATATGGCTCATGGACTGGCTTTGTGTGAAGCCTGTAAAAATCATCTCGCGGGAGAGGCCGAATTTATCGCGCTTGCGCCCCGTGGAGATTTTATGGTGCCCCCCGCCCGTAACATCGGGGTTGAGGCGGAAGACGACATGGGCGGGGATGTTCAGGCTTTGCGCAATCTGCTGGATATGGGCCAGCTCCGGCAGGGATTCCACGTTGAATTGATGAATTCCGGCCTTGAGGGCTGTGGTGATTTCCGAGGCCTGTTTCCCCACGCCGGTCGAGACGATGCGCGCCGGATCAAAGCCTGCCTTAAGCCCGCGCCGGAGCTCCCCTTCGGAGACGATCTCAAGGCCGCTCCCGAGCGTTTTCAAGAGGCGCAAAATGGCGGTGTTGCTGTTGGCCTTGCAGGCGAAGCACAGCAGGGGCTGGCGCTGGGGCGGCAGAGCTGTACGCATGGCGCCCGCCAGCGCCTCGTATTGCGTGCGGATGCTGGACGCAGAATAGATATAGGCTGGCGTGCCGTATGTCTCCGCCAGCGTGGTCAGCGGCACGGACTCAGCGTGCAGGACACCGTTTTGATAGTGAAAGGCGGACATGGGGGCAATCCTTTTTGATGGTTCAGGGGTAAGGTCTGGGGTCTGTGTGGATATCGGGGTAGGTGCGCGGAAAATCATCCGCTCTGGACGTGTCCGGAGAAGCAACCTGCCCGGGCTTGATCCCGCAGGCGCCAAGGCCCAGCGCGAGGAGTATCAAAAGGCTGTGTTTCATGAGTTTGGGCTCCTCTTTTCGGGTATTGTGAATAGCACAATATACCTCCCCCCTCCGCTGTTTGAAAGCTTGAAAATTTAGGGCGTTGGTAACGCTTCATAGACACGTTACCAGAGCTTTTAGTTGAGATCGCGGAAGAGCTGATCGGTGCCGAAATAGCAGTTCTTTGTCGCCTGAAGTACCGGTTGAGCGCGACTTTCATCATTCATGACGTTTGGGACGTTCCGTATTTTGCTATAGGAGGTAGCCTCCATATCCAAACTAGCGGCCATGTTGTCTATAACATGGTTGGTTACACTTCTGAGTGCGAATTTTTGCCCATGGGTTCTTGTTATCTGGTTGACCGTTCCTAACAGTTTATCGCACGGTATTTCAATGGTTGCGTCGACAATTTTTTTCGTGATCGTCTCTTGCCCTACAAAACGAAATTTTTGTTTCAGGTCGATAGGTTTTACGCCTGTCGCTGGAGGACTTTTTTCGTCGGCAAAGGGACCTTGGGCCATAATTCTATTTATCGCCAGTTGGTTGCTCGGCGGCGGTTCGTCGTCACACCCTGCTGTCGTAATTGCGGCAACAAATGTAAGCATTAGAGCGTGTTGAGGTTTTATGTTCATGATGGACAATCCTTATTCTCAGAAAGGTGATATATTGCGCATTATTGATCATAGTTTTTTGTATTATGCAATAACATATTTAAAGTGAATGTTTCGGGGCGAGCGCACTCTGGACCATTTCAAAAAAAACTGTACACTTTCTTTCTGTATGACATTCTTTTTTAACATTTCAAAGACATAATGGAAACTATGCCCGAACATCCCCCCAGCCATGACGATATCGAACGCTTTACGCAGGATCAGCTCGATGCGCTGGTGGGGCTTCACAACCGGTTTTTGGAGGGCCGGCTGGGCGGACGGCGGGCCACAGTCCGGACGGTCAATCTGTCAGGTTTGTCGCTCAAGGGGCGGGACTTGCGGCAGTCCAGTTTTATGGGCTGTGTGATGACGGATATGGACCTGTCCAGCGCAAATTTTCAGGAAGCGGCCCTGTATGCCTGTGATCTCAGCCATTCTAACCTGAACAAGACCTGCTTTGTGCGGGCGGATTTGCGCGGGGCGCGGATCGAAAATGCCAGCCTACAGGGGGCCGATCTGGAACGGGCGGACTTGCGCGTGGGGGGCTTGTCGGATGGCGGCACATACGATAGCGGGCAGGCGGTGAATTTTCGGGGGGCGAATTTGAGCGGGGCGAAGCTGGCCGGCTCTATCGCCTCCAAGGCGGATTTTTCGGATGCGAATCTGGCGGGCGCGAATATGGCCAAGGCCGATTTGCGCGGCGCCCAGATGGAGGGCGCGGATTTATCGGGTGCAGAAATCGGTGGCGCGCAGTTGAGCGGCGCGAACCTGAAATCGGCGATATTGACGGGCATTGCCGTGGCGGATTTCCTGTCCAGCAATGTGGATCTAAGCCAAGCGATTACGGATGACAATGTCGGCGTATCGGTTTCGGATTTGTCGGAGCCCTTGCCGCAATTGATCGAACATCACAAAAGCTGGGTCCAGAGCGCGGGTCAGAGCGGGAAACAGCTTGATCTCAGCGCGGTGGATATGCGGGCGCTGAAATCTCTGAAGATGGAAAAGCTCACGGCGATTCGGGCGGTGGGGGCCAAATTCCTCGGGATGAACCTGTATAAGATCGAACTGCAAAGTGCGGTGCTGGATGAATCCGATTTCCGCAATTGCGATATGGAGGGGGCCGATGTGCGCGGGGCGAGTTTCAAGCGGGCCAATTTTTCGCAAGGGCGTTTGAAGGGGATCAACGGCGCACCGCTGATGTTCGGCAGTTCTGCGGGCGCAAAGCGCTTTAGTCCGTGTGATTTTGAAGGGGCCAAGCTTCGCTATGCGGATCTGTCGGGGGCCCAGCTGAAAAGCGCGGTCTTCAAGGGCGCAGATCTGAGCTATGCGGATTTGTCCGGCGCGGACCTGCGTGATGCGGATTTTACGAACGCACGGCTGGAAGGGGCGAATATGGAGGGTGCTCAGACGGAAGGGGCTATCATGCCTGTAACCCGTACCCGTGTATTTAAAATACCAGTGGGGTGAATGTTTTGTCGTCATCGCGAGGCTACGTATGTAGCCGTGGCGATCCAGATAAAAGAACTGGATTGCTTCGCATGCGCTCGCAATGACGGGCTTGAAGGTCTACGCCTTCCCCGTCCATTCCGGAACGGCTTGGAACAGGTCCGCGACAAGGCCGTAATCGGCAACCTGAAAGATCGGCGCGTCAGGGTCCTTGTTAATCGCCACGATGACTTTGGAGTCCTTCATGCCCGCCAGATGCTGGATCGCGCCGGAGATCCCGACTGCGATGTAAAGATCCGGCGCAACGACCTTACCCGTTTGCCCGACTTGGCAATCATTGGGTACAAACCCCGCATCCACGGCGGCACGAGAGGCCCCGACAGCGGCTCCGAGCTTGTCGGCCAGCGCCTCGATGATTGAGAAATTCTCCTTCGAGCCTACGCCGCGCCCGCCGGAGACTACGATTTTGGCCGCCGTGAGTTCGGGGCGTTCAGAGAGTGCGGCTTCTGTGGAAAGATAACGGGACAGGCCGCTCTCGCCCTTGTCTGCGATCGTTTCAATCGGCGCATTGCCGCCTGTGGCGGGGGCGGGGTCAAAGTTTGTACCCCGCACGGTGAGGCAGATGACGGGATCCGAGGATTGCACGGTGGCAATCGCATTGCCGGCATAGACAGGGCGTTCAAAAGTTCGAGCGTCAATCACTTTTGAAATATCGGAAATCTGCTGTACGTCCAGCAAGGCCGCCGCGCGAGGCAGGATATTTTTGCCATATGTGCCGGACGGCGTGAGGAGATGGGTATAGTGTTTCCCAAGCTCGGCTAGCAGGGGCGCGATATTTTCCGCCAGCCCGTGCGCCAGAGCAGGGGAATTTGCGTGCAGAACCTTTGTTACGGCGGGAATTTGGCTCGCTTGCGTGGCGACAGCGTGGGCGTTATGCCCCGCGACAAGGACGTGTATCTCCCCGCCAATGGCAAGGGCGGCCCCGATAGTGTTCAGGGTCGAGGGCTTGAGGCCTGTGTTGTCATGTTCGGCGAGGATAAGGAGGGTCATGCGTTTCTTCCTTGTATTATAATGTTTTTAAACCACCAAGGCACAAAGTTTTCTCTGTTGTCATTCTGAGTGAAGCGAAGAATCCCGCAAACCATAGAAAGAGATCCTTTACTGCGTTCAGGATGACAGAAAAAAGACTGGATTGCTTCGCTTTGCTCGCAATGACGATTTTATTCATCCTAAATCACCTTCGCTTCGTGTTTGAGTTTATCGATGAGTTCGTCAATGGAGGACACTTTCCCGCCGCCCTTGCGCACAGGGGGTTCCTTTACGGAGAGGAGCTTCAATCGCGGGGTGTAGTCCAATCCTAGCGCGGAAGGCTCCAGAATCTCAAGCGGCTTTGATTTGGCCTTCATAATATCGGGGAGCTTGGCATAGCGGGGCTCGTTCAGGCGCAAATCCGTGGTCACAATGGCCGGTAAATTGAGGGAGAGCGTTTCCAGCCCGCCATCGACCTCCCGCGTGACCGTGGCGGTGGTCCCTTCAACGACAAGTTTCGAGGCAAACGTCCCTTGCGCCCAGCCGAGCAAGGCGGAGAGCATTTGTCCCGTCTGGTTGGAATCATCGTCGATGGATTGCTTGCCCATCAGGATCAGGTCCGGCTTTTCGCGCTCTGCGATGATTTTGAGGGTCTTGGCGACCATGAGCGGCTCCACCCCGCCCAGATCAATCGGCAGGTCTGTTTTGATTAAGACCCCGCGATCGGCCCCCAGTGCCATGGCGGTGCGGAGCTGTTCCTGCGCCCTTTCAGGGCCGATGGTGACCACGATGATTTCCGTGGCCTTGCCGGATTCCTTCAGGCGCACGGCTTCCTCCACCGCGATTTCATCGAACGGATTGATCGACATTTTGACGTTGGACAGATCCACGCCCGTTTGATCGGCTTTGACGCGGAGTTTCACGTTATAATCAAGGGCGCGCTTGAGGGGGACAAGGATTTTCATGGGATTTTCTAAGGGCTGTTGTTTGACACTGGAATCGTTTTTAGCACAGAGTTTGAAGAAAAACAAACGCTCCCCCTGTGTCTCACATGAGAAAGCGCTCTACGAAAACATTTCCTGCAATATTACCATGTCCATTCTTCATCATCAAAGGTGTTTGGTGTTATGTCTGTAAGGGATTCGGCCGGTGTCTTCTCAGCCACCGCAAATGCCTTTTCCCAGTTCTGGCGTGGCTTTGGTGTGGATGAGGGCATGTTTAATGCCCCGAAGACAGGTACGCCAAGGCAAACAGCGCAAAGGCAAGCCCCTGGAGGATCACGCGGGCGCGCATCAGTGTATTGCCGTATTTTTTGTTGAATTCCCCGCCCTTCATCATGGCGTATACGCCAAGCCCCAGCACGCCCAAAACGGCGATCATGGCAAGGAGGGTGAGGATCATCATGGTTTGGGTCATCATCATAAAGGGAGAGAGGGTTTGCTGTTACAGGTGTCTCCCTTTAAACATCATACAGCCAGAATTTGCAAGACAGCATCCTGTTTTGGTACTTCTTTCCGAGAGACGCCTATTGTGAGGACCGCATCTTCTGCCGTGATCGGTGGAAGGCCTGCGGCTTCAAATTGCGCACTGTAGGTGCTTTCAAGGGCGCGCAGTTCCTGCGCGATGACGTCAGGCGCATCGTCTTTTTTGAAAATGATTTCGCTGTTTTTAAAAAATTCCTGATTCAGACTCTGGCTCATGTGAAGGGGCTCCCTGTTATTTTTGATAGTAATAGGGTATTATAGTGTATAAAAAATGTCAAGATAATATTTTATGAAAATAAAATATTATCCCCTCCTGTCATTGCGAGCCATAGCGAAGCAATCTAGTTTTTTCTGGACTGCCACGGCTCCTTACGGTGTCTCGCGATGAGGAGAAGGGAGGATTGCTTTATGCTCTCTGGTTTTTTGCACTTAAAAAATAATTCACGGCGATATCGCGTTTGGAAAGGGTGAAATCCCCTGTGCAGGGATTGAACATCAGTCCCGTGATATCAATAGGGGACAGGGCGCTGGTTCTGCACATACGGGAGAGCTCGGCAGGGGTAATGAATTTTTTCCAGCTATGTGTTCTACGCGGCACCCAGCGCAGGATATATTCCGCCGCAACAATCCCCAGTGCAAAGGATTTGGGCGTGCGGTTGAGAGTCGAGAAAATCGCAAGGCCGTTCGGATTCAAGCGGTTTGCAATGGCCTGTACGAACGTGCGGATATCCGCGACATGTTCGACAATTTCCAGAGCCAGAACAATATCGTAGGTTTCTGTCAGGTCCTCGACTGCGCCGTGGATATAGGGGATGGACAGACCGGACTCTGCCGCATGGGATTGGGCCGTTTCAATGGCCACGGGATCGGCATCGATTCCGGTGATGTGCGCGCCTAGTCGCGTCAAAGGCTCGCACACCAAGCCGCCGCCGCATCCGACATCAAGGATTTTCAATCCCTCCAGCGTAGCAAAATGCTTCAGGATTTGAGCCTTGATATAGCCGATCCGCACCGGATTGAGGCGGTGCAGGGGTTTGAAAGGACCGTTTTCGTCCCACCACTGCGCAGAGTCTTTGGAAAAATGTTGAATTTCTTTTAGATCGACAGTATGTATCATGCTTTGGATGTTACAGGCTCTTTTGGGATGAAGTCGAGGGATTTTTAAGACCGTGTCTTTGATTGTCATGAAATTTGGCGGAACCTCCGTCGCGGATGTGGCCCGTATTGAAAACGCCGCAAACAAGGTGATCCGTGAGGTGCAGGGGGGGCACAAGGTTGTGGTTGTTGTGTCGGCGATGTCCGGTGTGACGAACCAGCTTGTGGGCTATTGCGAGGCGATTAACAATATTTACGACTTGCGCGAATATGACACGGTGGTGTCAAGCGGAGAGCAGGTGACGGCGGGTCTGATGGCACTGGCCCTGCAAAAGCGGGGTGTCACGGCGCGCTCGTGGCTGGGCTGGCAGATCCCGTTCAGAACGGACAATACGCACGGCAAGGCCCGTATTTTGGGTATTGAAACGGATGAACTGCATAAGCGCCTGAACGAAGGGGAGGTTGCGGTTGTGCCTGGCTTTCAAGGGGTCACGGCCCGTAACCGGATTTCCACGCTGGGGCGGGGCGGATCTGATACCTCTGCTGTGGCTCTGGCGGCCGCGCTCAAGGCAGATCGGTGCGATATCTATACCGATGTGGACGGGGTTTACACGACAGACCCCCGCATTGTGCCACAGGCCAAGAAACTGAAAAAAATCTCCTATGAGGAAATGATGGAAATGGCCTCTTTAGGGGCCAAGGTGCTTCAGACCCGTTCGGTGGAAATTTCCATGAAGCACGGCGTAGCGCTACAGGTTTTGTCGAGCTTTGACGAGGCGGTCGGGAGTGATCTGCCTGGAACATTGGTTGTAAGAGAGGAAGATATTATGGAACAGGAAGTTGTGAGCGGTATTGCCTATAGCAAGGACGAAGCGAAAATTACCCTTTTGCGCGTGAAAGACCAGCCAGGCGTCGCGGCCCAGCTGTTTCAGCCCCTTGCCGAAGAATCCATCAATGTGGATATGATCGTCCAGAACATTGCCGCAGACGGCAAGACAACGGACATGACGTTCACCGTCACCAAAACCGATTTGCCGCGCGCGCTGGAAACGCTGAGAAAAGCCAACATCGCGTGTGATGAAATCCGCCATGATTCCAATGTGGCCAAGGTTTCTGTCGTTGGGATCGGCATGAAGAGCCATTCGGGCGTGGCCAACAAAATGTTTTCCGCACTGGCGGAAAAGGGGATCAATATTCAGGTGATTTCCACATCGGAAATCAAGATCAGTGTCCTGATCGAACTGGCTTATGTGGAGCTCGCCGTGCGGGCGCTTCATACGGCGTATGGGCTGGATGTGGCGGGGTAGTGTTTTTTTGAAACAAAAAAAACACTAAGAGTTCTGGAATATCACGCGGGAATAGGATAGTCTTCTGCCATGGCTGATGCTGTACGAAAGTCCGAAGCGGTGAGTGACACGAAACGCAATTCAACCGATATACCGGTCGGAGAGATCCTGCGCCGCGCCCGCGTGCATTATAATCAGTCCCTGTATGATATCGAGCGCGCCTTGCGGATCAGGGCCGATCAGCTGGATGCGATCGAGCGGGGCGATCTGGAAAAACTACCGGGCCGCTTTTATGCGATGGGGTTTGTGCGGACCTATTCCGAGTATCTGGGGCTGGATGGGGACAAGATGATCCATTTGTTCAAAGTCCAGAGCGCCGGAAAAATCTTTCCGCAGGAAACGAATGTTGCTGTGATCCCTTCGGAAAACAAGATGCCGCGTCTGTGGCTTGTCGGAGGGACGCTCCTGCTGGCCTGTGTTGTGGCAGGGCTTGTCGCGTTTTCCCAGATGTCCGGCAGAGCGGTGGTCGAGACCGTGCCGCCTGTGCCCTCCCGTATGAAGGACGTTGCAACGGTGCTCCCTGAAGTCGCCCCGCCCGCGCCTGCTGTGACGCCGCCTTCCGAGGCCTCATTGCAATCCGCACAGCCCGCAGGGCCCGTACAGGTGGCGCCTGCCGCAGGTCCGGCGGAGAAGACGGCAGAGCCCCTGCCCGATACGGTCGCGGAAGCCCCGAAAAAAGGCATTATCCTCAATATTCTGGAGAATAGCTGGGTCGAAATTCGGGACCAGACCGGAAAGGTCGTGCTCTCGCGGGTCCTGCAGGCGGGGGATCAGTATTTTGTACCGGACCGGCCTGACCTGTTTATTTCCATCGGCAATGCCGGCGGGGTGCAGGTCGAGGTGGACGGGGCCCCGTTGAAACCGCTGGGGGCCGTCGGGGATGTTCGCCGGAACTTGCGGCTGGATGCGCAAAGCCTGAAGCGGGATTTTGCCCTGCCGCAACAAAAACCTGTTGAAACACAGTATTGAATCATGTGTATAACGTGTTGCCTTCTTTGTCATGCCTGCGAAAACAGGGCTCGTTCTTGTCTGAGTGGGCTCAGATCTCTGCTTTCGCAGAGATGAGAGGGAGGGCGCAGATGACGCTGGTGCATATTGTGATCTGGTGCATATTGTAATAACGAACAAGAAGAAAAAACATGTCCTTCCAAGCCAAGCTCGCGACTATCAAGGCCCGCCACGAGGAGCTCTCGGTGCTGATGTCGGCCTCGGGGATCAGTGGCGAAGCCTTTACGAAAATGTCACGGGAATATGCCGAGCTCACGCCTGTGGTCGAGGCGATTATGGATCTGGAAAAATCACGGACAGAGCGGGCGGGCCTGAAAGAACTCCTGCAGGACCCCGATATGAAGGTGATGGCGGAAGAGGAATTTTACGCGCTTGAAGCGCGTATTCCGGTGCTGGAGCAGGCCTTGCGTATGGCGTTGATCCCCAAGGATGTCGATGATACGAAAAATGCTATCCTTGAAATTCGCGCCGGTACAGGCGGGGACGAGGCGGGCCTGTTCGCCGGAGATTTGTTTGTCATGTACAAGGGCTATGCGGCCCTGCAGGGCTGGAAACTGGAGGTGCTGGAGGCCTCTGAAAGTGAAATGGGGGGGTATAAGGAAATCATTTCTTCGGTCACGGGCCGCAATGTGTTTTCCAAATTGAAATATGAATCGGGGACGCACCGCGTGCAACGGGTGCCCAAAACGGAATCCTCGGGCCGGATTCACACGTCTGCGGCTACGGTGGCCGTTTTGCCAGAGGCGGAAGAGGTAGATGTCAATATCGAGGAAAAAGATTTGCGGATTGATACGTATCGGTCGCAAGGGGCGGGGGGTCAGCATGTGAACACGACAGACAGCGCGGTGCGCATTACGCACATCCCCACCGGCGTGGTGGTGGAAATGCAGGAAGAGCGTTCCCAGCACAAGAACAAGGCCAAGGCGATGAAAATGCTGGCCACGCGGATTTACGACCAGCAACGCGCAAAACTCCATGCCGAGCGGGCGCAGGACCGGAAATCGCAGGTGGGATCGGGGGACCGGTCCGAACGCATCCGCACGTATAACTTCCCGCAGGGCCGCGTCACGGAACACCGCGTGAATTTGACGCTCTACAAGCTGGACGAGGTGCTGGGCGGGTCTGCGCTGGACGAGATTATTACCGCCCTGATCGCCGAAGATCATGCCGGTGCACTGGCGGCGATGGAGGGGTAGTCGTACAAATGCGGGATTCGTCATTGCGAGGAAGCCTTAAGGGCTGACGAAGCAATCCAGATAATAAAACTGGATCGCCACAGCCTCTGAAGGAGGCCTCGCGATGACGGTGCCAAAGTGCAGGGTTTGTCATTCAAGCACCCCATAACACCTTGAAACTGGAAACGCCATGAGACTCTCCGCCCTGATCCGCGCCCTTGAAGCAGATGTCGCCCCCCAAGAGGCCCGCTATATCATCAAACAGCGTACGGGACTGGGCTGGGGGGCGTGTATTGCCCGCCCCGAAACGATTCTGCCTGAAACCGTTCTGGCGCAGATTGCAGACGATCTGCGGGCGCTGAAAGGCGGCATGCCGCTGTCGCGACTGTATGGTGTACGGGCGTTTTGGGGGCGGGATTTCAGGCTCTCCCCCGAAACACTGGACCCCAGAATCGATACGGAAACGCTTGTGTCGCGGGTGCTTGCGTCTTTCAAGGATCAAAACGCGCCTCTGAAGGTTTTGGATCTGGGGACGGGATCAGGGTGTCTCTTGTTGACCCTGCTGTGTGAATTTCCGCAGGCGGTTGGTGTGGGAATCGATCTCTCGGAAGGGGCTTTGCGCACGGCACGGGAGAATGCAAAGGCGCTGGGCGTGACGGAACGGGCGGGGTTTGTCTGCGGAGATTGGGCCGAATCCGTGCAGGCGCCGTTTGATCTGGTAGTCTCCAATCCGCCCTATATTGTGCGGTCCGTGATTCCCTCGCTGGCGGACTCTGTGCGAAATTATGATCCGATTCTGGCGCTGGACGGAGGCGAAGACGGGCTGGCGGCGTATGAAATTCTTTTTGCACAGCTTCCCCGTCTCCTGAAAAAACATGGGCGGGCGTTTTTTGAAATCGGAGCCGATCAAGGAAAAACTGTGCCACGACTCAGCGCAGACTCTGGCGTTTTTGATTCCGCGCTGTGCCTTGATTCCGCAGGCCTTCCCCGTGTCGTCGAAATCTTTTTTACTCAGCAGAATGGGGATAAGTAATTTTTTTTTTGTTTGGCTCTTGATCAGAATCGGAGGCGGCAGGTAGGGTGATTTTCATCAACACACAGTCCCGCTAGATGCGGTTGTGGTTTGAGAGCAAGAACCCAAGATATTGTGCTTTTGAGCCCTTTGGGGCTAGTCACACGTACTGTAATACTGTATGGTGTACGTGTATGTGTGATTCAAAACACGAACAATGAATGGAACGAACAGATGAGACACGGCACATCAGGCAGACGGCAACGCAACAGGGGAAGCAATAATGGCGGTGGAGGCCAGCGCCGGAGCGCGGGACACAACCGTACGCAGGTGTTCGACAGCAACGGGCCGGATGTCCGTATCAGAGGTACGGCCTTTCAGGTTCATGAAAAATATTTGATTCTGGCAAAAGATGCGGCGGCGAGTGGTGACCGGATTGTGGCTGAAAGCTACCTGCAACATGCCGAGCATTATCAGAGAATTATCAACGCCTTTGATGAAGGCGTACAGCCCATGAATGCGCCGGACTCTTCCCCTGTTTCTTTGGAGGACGCGGTGGACCCTGTTGTTGAGTCTGTAATGGATTTATCTTTGCCAACCAGTATCTTGGGAATGAATGCTCAACCAAAAATGCAAGCACAGTCTGCCCGTACGTCTGAAGGGGTGATGGGGTAGGGGCTCTCTTCTCTTGTTTGTGGGGCCTTCCGTAGATGTAAAAAACCGCTTTTTTAAAAGGCGGTTTTTTTGACTTTTGTCATTGAAAGCCGTTTGCGGGGTTATATATAGTCGTTTAAGACAGTTCACTTCGTCATCGCGAGGCCCTGCAAAGGGCCGTGGCTTTAAAAACTGGATTGCCGCGCTCCCTTGTGGTCGCTCGCAATGACGGAGTCTTATTTGAAATAACTACATATATCCCTTATATGCCGTATTGTTGTTGAGAGAGGCCCCTGATGAATTTCGAGAAATTTACTGAAAAAACAAAGTCTTTTGTGCAGTCCGCCCAGACTCTGGCGGCGCGGCATTCCCACCAGTCGATCGAGCCGGAGCATTTGCTGAAAGCCATGCTGGAGGATCCGGACGGGCTGGTGCAGAAGGTGCTGAAAATCGCGGGGGTTGACCCCGCACGGCTCAAGCGGGATGTCGAGACGGCAATTGCCAAATTTCCGGTGGTGGAAGGGGCGGGCGCGGGGCAACTCCGTATTTCAACTGATTTTATAAAGACGGTCGATAGCGCTTTGAATGTAGCTGAAAAAGCAGGAGATAAATACGTCACAGCAGAGCGGGTTTTGCAGGCCATGCTGATGGCGCGGAAAATGGAAATTTCAGGCCTTCTGGAGCGGGCGGGCCTGAAGGACACGGTCCTCAATCAGGCGATCAATGACATGCGCAAGGGTCGCACCGCTGACAGCCCCAGCGCGGAAGATCAGTTCGACGCCCTCAATAAATACGCCCATGACCTGACGAAGGCCGCGCAGGAAGGGAAAATGGACCCGATTATCGGGCGGGACGAGGAAATCCGCCGGACGATTCAGGTGCTGTCCCGCCGGACAAAGAACAATCCGGTCCTGATCGGGGAGCCTGGCGTAGGGAAAACGGCCATTATCGAAGGGCTCGCGCAACGGATTATCAATGGGGACGTGCCCGAGAGTCTCAAAAACAAACGCCTGATGTCGCTCGATCTGGGCGCGATGCTGGCGGGGGCGAAATATCGCGGAGAGTTCGAGGAACGCCTCAAAGCCGTGCTGGACGAGGTTAAAGCCGCCACGGGCGAGATTGTCCTGTTTCTGGACGAACTGCATACACTGGTGGGCGCGGGCAAGGCGGAAGGTGCAATGGATGCGGGCAATATGCTCAAACCCGCGCTGGCACGGGGCGAACTCCATATGGTTGGGGCTACAACGCTGGATGAATACCGCAAACATATTGAAAAAGATGCGGCGCTGGCGCGGCGCTTCCAGCCGGTTTTCGTATCTGAACCAACAGTTGAAGATACGATATCTATCCTGCGGGGATTAAAGGAAAAATATGAATTGCATCATGGGGTGCGGATCACCGACAGCGCGATTGTCTCTGCCGCCACACTGTCCCACCGCTATATTACGGATCGTTTTTTGCCCGACAAGGCGATTGATCTGGTGGACGAGGCGGCCTCCCGCATCCGCATGCAGGTTGATAGCAAACCCGAAGCCCTGGACGAGCTGGATCGCCGGATTGTCCAGCTGAAGATCGAACGCGAAGCCTTGAAGAAGGAAAAGGATAAAGCCTCTCAGGAGCGTTTAAAGGCTCTGGAAGTTGAACTGAAATCTCTGGAATCGCGCTCTGCGGATATCACGGCGCAATGGCGGGCGGAAAAAGAAAAGCTCAATGTGGGCCAGAAATATACCGAGGCGCTGGATCAGGCGCGCAGTGCGCTGGAACAGGCCGAACGCGAAGGGAACTGGGCCAAGGCCAGCGAATTGAAATACGGCAAGATTCCGGAGCTGGAGGGCAAGATTGCGGCCTCGGGCGGTGCGTCCGTGCAGGTGGAGGGCGCTACGCGCTCGAACCTGATCAACGAAGAGGTGACGGAAGATGATATCGCTAGCATTGTGAGTCGCTGGACGGGTGTGCCTGTTGACAAAATGCTCGAAGGGGAGCGGGACAAGCTCTTGAAAATGGAAGAAAAGCTTGGACAGCGTGTGGTGGGGCAGACCGAGGCCGTGGTGGCGGTGTCCCATGCCATTCGTCGTTCGCGGGCAGGCCTGCAGGACCCGCGCAGGCCCATGGGCTCCTTTTTGTTTCTGGGGCCGACAGGTGTTGGGAAAACGGAGCTGACGAAGGCACTGGCGGAATTTATGTTTGACGATGATACGGCGCTGGTCCGGCTGGATATGTCTGAATATATGGAAAAGCACAGCGTGTCGCGCATGATCGGCGCCCCGCCAGGCTATGTGGGGTATGAGGAAGGCGGCGCGTTGACGGAAGCCGTGCGCAGGCGCCCTTATCAGGTGGTGCTGTTCGATGAAATCGAAAAGGCGCATCCGGATGTGTTCAACGTGTTGTTGCAGGTGCTGGACGACGGACGCTTGACGGACGGGCAGGGGCGCACGGTGGATTTTAGTAACACGCTGTTGATCATGACCTCTAATCTTGGTGCGGAATATCTGGTAAACCAGCCGGACGGCGCGGATGTGGACGCAGTGCGGGAAGAGGTGATGGAGGTCGTCCGCAGGGCTTTCCGGCCTGAATTCCTGAACCGTCTGGATGAAATTTTACTCTTCAAGCGGCTGGATCGAAGCCAGATGACGGGCATTGTCGAGATTCGTTTGCAATACTTGCGGGATCTGCTCAAGGACCGGCATGTGACGCTCGATATCGGGGACGATGCAAAAGTCTGGCTGGGTGATAAGGGGTATCAGCCGGCGTATGGCGCACGGCCCCTGAAACGGGTCATTCAAACAGAACTGCAAAACAGGCTGGCGGAGATGATTTTGCGCGGCGATGTGCAGGACGGCGCGGTGGTCAAGATTTCCGTCAGGGGCGGCGCCCTGGATTTTGCCGTGAAAAAGGCGGAGAGCGTGAAATCTGCGGCGTGAGGCGCATGGTCGTCACCCCCGCTTTTATGCGGGGGTCCGTAAAAAAGAGAGCGGCAAAGCCGCTCATGCCCCTGGATCCCGTGTATGCGAGTTTTGCTTTGCAAAACGCTCACGGGATGACGAAGAAGATGGTGGGATGACTTGGGCCCTGCGCAGACGGTCCATTGCATTACCCTGTAATTTCTAGTACCTTGTAGGGGATAGCTCTTTCGGGCTGTTCTCACCTTCGTTCTTCATCCGGACCCATGTCACACCGTTTTTTGCCACGCTCTGTTTTGCTCCTGCTCCTCTTCCTGACGGGGTGCGCTTCCGTGTTTGATGGGGCAACGCAGGATGTCAAATTTGAAACGCCCGGGGCGCAGGATGCCTTGTGTTACGCCTATGTGGAGGGTACGAAATATCTGGTGCGCCCCCCCCAGACCATCAATTTGTATAAATCCGGCCATGATATCACGGTGGATTGTCAGGCCCCCGGAAATCGCCGGAAGAACAGCGTTGTCGCACCCGCCCTCGCGGGGACTACGGCGTGGAATGCGATGAATGCGGGGGTCGGGGCGGGCTGGGACTATGCTTCCGGCGCGATGTTCCGGTATCCGGACGTGATTACGATTGATTTTACCGGTATGCCGCTTTTGGATTCCGCGCTTCCCGCGCAGAATAATCCCGATATCCGCCCGCCTGATTCCTATGATCTCGAAGAGTTTTTACCGGCTGTGCCCCGCATGAACGCGGACAAGTACAAGGAAGAGGTTGTGCCGCTCAAACGCCAGAAAAGCGGGGCTGTGCCGGTGGGAAATGAGGGCGGCGCGGAGGCCTTTACAGAAGGGCCAAAGGGCCCCGACAAGGGGGACCTGCAAAGCGTGATCAAGGCGCTCAATCCGTCTGACACCTCCACACGCAAGCCGACATCGCTTCTGCCCGGGCAGTGATTTCATCGTCATCGCTTCGTTGGCCTTAAGGCCACCTCGCAATGACGATGTTGTTGCTACTCCCTCTCCAATGTCACAAGTGCGATTTCAGGCGGACGGAGAAGGCGCAGGGGCAGGCCTGTCATGCCAAGGCCGCTGGTGACCACCAGATCCTTTTCACCCTCTGTCACATGCCCGTAGGCGTAGCGCAGACCGTATTGCGAGGGCACTACGGCGGGTACCATGCCGAAGAACGGCAGGACGATCTGCCCGCCATGCGTATGGCCCGCAACCATCAAGGCTACGGAATCAGGACTATCCGCAAAAGGGTCCGGATTGTGGGTCATCAGGATAACAGGATTGGTATCTGTGACCTGCGCCAGTGTTTCGGGAATATCGGCGTGCTGTGTCCAGCGCTCTGCCAGACCGGCAACCCAGAAAGACAGGTCTTTGCATTTTACTGGGAGGGCACGGTTTTCCAAAACGGGAATAGGACTTTTGCGGATCGCTTCGGGCCAGCCTTTGGGGTATTTGTGCAGATCATGATTCCCCAGTACGGCATACACGCCGCAAGGCGCAGACAGCTTTGTCAGGGGCGCGATGCCGTCTTCCGGTTTGACTTGGATGCCAAACGGGTGTGTGCCGACATAATCGCCCAGCAGAAGGATCACATCGGGTTTCAGGGCGTTGGCGCGGGCCACAATGCGTGCGACATGCTCGGGCGTGGTGGAAGGCCAGATCACATGCGGATCACTCAGCAGGGCAATTTTAAGGGGCGTGTCGTGTGTCCATTTTGGTGTGCGGACGGTATATTCCGTGATTTTAAGCGTAAAGGGTTCGATGGCAGAGGCGTAGACGCCCATAAGCCCGCCCGTAAAAAACAGGATCAAAAAGAGTTTTGGGATCAGGTGTTTCATGGTGTTTTTTATGTCCTTCAAAAATTATCCCTTTGTTGTCACCCCCGCCGCTTGCCGTAGGCACGCTTAATTCGCAAAAGACCAACGGGATGACGCTCAGAGGGGCTGTTTTTCAAACAAGCCTTCGGATTTTGAGGAGGCCCCCATAGCCAGCGCACAGATCCTCCAGTGGCTCTAAAACCGTGCGCATAGGACGGGCCGTGGCATTTAAAACCGTGTGCTGGTCCACCATAATCCCCACATGGCGCTCAAAGAACACAAAATCCCCGCGCTGGCAATGTGTTTTATCCGCCCCCAGATCGGTCCCCAGGTGCAGGATTTGGTCCTTCGTGTCACGGGGGCAGGGGCGGCCACTGGCTAGCACAGCCAGTTGCACAAGGGCTGAGCAGTCGATCCCCCATGCTGTGCGCCCCCCCCACAGATAAGGCGTACCCAGAAAACGTAAGGCGGTGTCGATGGGGGAGGATTTGGGCGGGGCATCAAGCGGCGCGATATCTTGCGCCCATATCCACAGGTCCTTTTCAAGGCGCGCAAAGCCGCTCTGCTGTTCCCCCGTGGGGGTCAGGCGGGACAGGAAGGAGAGGCTGTGCACAGGCGGGGTTTTGAAATCCGGAGTGCGGTACAGGTGGCTTTGCAAGGTGGTGAGGGCATGGGTGTGGGGGTGTTCCAAGGGCCCCAGCGCAGAAGATTCTACGAACCCCTCGTAGGAATCGGTCTCGCACCGGATTTTGGCCCAGCCGGACGGTGCGGGCGTATCCAAAACGGTCACGGATTCCCCATAGAGGAGCTCCGAAGCTGTTTCGGCCAAAAGGTCCGGCCCGTCAAGCAGACGCGCGGAAGGTCGGTTGATCTGCATGTCAGACTTTGGCATAGCGTCCACTTAAGTAGCTATACACCGCGCGTAAACCGGTATCACATCCGCCAGCGGGTCTGCCGGCGCGGCCCGAGAGCTCCCACGCGTAAATATCCAGATGCACCCAAGGGACGCTCGGCTCTACAAAATGTTCAAGGAACAGGGCGCTGTAGATCAGATCACCTGGCGTGCCCGCGCTGTTGATAAGGTCCGAGATGCTATTATCCAGATACTTCCGGTAGGGCCGCCACAAGGGCATGTGCCAGACGGGATCACTGCAGGCAAAGGCGGTTTTCTGGAGATCGCGGGCTAGCCTGTCATCGTTGGAAAAGAGCGCCGGAATATCAGGCCCCAGCGCCGCGCGCGCCGAGCCTGTCAGAGTTGCAAAATCAATCAGCAATTCGGGAGAATCCTCGCACGCATAGGCGAGCGCATCGGCCAGAATCAAACGCCCTTCGGCATCGGTGTTGGTGTTTTCAACGGTGAGCCCCTTGCGCGAGCGGATAATGTCGCCGGGCCGAAAAGATGCGCCACCCACGGCATTCTCCACAGCCGGAATCAGGACGCGGAGCTGGATGGGCAGGTGATGGGCCATGATGAGGTGCGCGAGCCCTAGCGCATGGGCGGCTCCGCCCATATCTTTTTTCATGGTACGCATGGCGGAAGAAGGCTTGATGTCGAGCCCGCCCGTATCAAAGCATACCCCCTTGCCAACCAGCGTGATTTTCGGGTGCTTGGGTGAACCCCATCGCAGGTCAATCAGGCGGGGTCTTCGGGGGCTGGCTTGTCCCACGGTATAAACCAGAGGAAAATTCTGGTCGAGCAGGGCAGTGTCGTGCAGGACCGTGATTTTTGCCTTATGGGTTTTGGCCACGGCGCGGGCAGACTGTTCCAGTTCATCGGGGCCCATATCGTTGGACGGCATGTTGATCAGGTTGCGGACCATGCATACCGCATCCAGCAGGGTTATGACGGCGTGCTGGTCTACGGTTTTGGCCATGACAAGCGCGGGTTTTGGAGCAGGGCGGGATGTGTAGGCCGAAAAGGCATAATGTGCCAGCCCCCAGCCCGCATGCGCGGTCACAAGGTCCTCGGGTGAGAGCCCCCCTGTGTTTTCCAGCCCGAAACTGGTGCTTTCGATCAGGCTGGCGGGCAGGGCTTTGGCCAGACTCTCCACGGTGTGTGCGAGGTCATACAGGGCTGTGGGGGTTGAAATTCCCGCTATAACACCTGTGATCTGGCCTTCTGCCCCGTATAGAATCACTGTTTTTTCGGGCGTGGGAATGTAGCCCGCCCGCGTGATCTGGGCCCTGATCGCGGGCGACTGGTTTTTCAGCCAGCTGTTGAAGGTTCTGGCTGTGACAGGAAAGACAGGGATGTGGTGCTTCTTTTTACGGGCCAGAAACGCTTGCGGGGCATCGAGAATCGGATCATGTGGCATGGGGTTTTTTCTGAGAGTGCGAGGGTTGTTTGGGTGAAGTTTATAGTGATTCCCGTTCAAAATCACCAGATGTGTGAGGAAAGGTGCAGGGGAATAACAGGCAGGCGGTCTTTATATTGACACGGCGCAGGAAGTGTACTAATTTGCGCGGACTTTTTACCGAGCATTCCTCGATAGCTCAGCGGTAGAGCAGTTGACTGTTAATCAATTGGTCCCAGGTTCGAATCCTGGTCGAGGAGCCATTTTCCCCTCAAAAATTTTCGGTATAGAGTATGATTTCCGATCGTGTGATCTCTGTTTTGGATGAGAGATATGGTCGAACTCTCTTGTCGGGTTCAAATCCTCTGTCGTTATGTATTAAAAACCCCGCCACAAGGGCAGGTTTTTTTAATAAATGGCGGAGACGGAGGGATTCGAACCCTCGATGAGTGATTAACCCATACACCCTTAGCAGGGGCGCGCCTTCAGCCTCTCGGCCACGTCTCCGTTGTGTTTTTGGGGCTCCTTTGGAGGGATAACCCCTTTGCTAGGGCAGAGTTGTAAAGCCAAACCCCCGCTTTGGCAAGACGGGAGTGTGTGGGCGTGAAAAAAATATCCGCTTTACCCCAATTTCGCTTTTAAAATCTCATTCACCATGTCCGGATTCACCTTGCCGCCCGATTTTTTCATGGCCTGACCGACAAAAAAGCCGAAGAGCTTATCCTTGCCCGCGCGGTAAGCCGCCACGTTGTCGGGGTTTTCGGCTAAAATTTCATCAATCAGGGTTTCGATCGCGCCCGTGTCTGTGACTTGTTTCAGGCCCTTTTCCTCAACGATCTGCGCGGGTGCACCGCCCGTTTCAAACATAATGGCAAAGACATCCTTGGCGATTTTACCGGAGATGGTGTTGTCCGCAATCAGACCTATCAGCGCGGCCAGATTTTGCGCGGAGATGGGCGAGGATTCAAGCCCCTTGCCGGCTTTATTCAACGCGCCCAAAAGCTCGTTAATCACCCAGTTGGCGGCCAGTTTGGGGTCGCTGTTTTTTGCCACGGTTTCAAAGTAATAGGCGCGGGCGCGCTCTGCGATCAGGACGCTGGCATCATAGAGCGATAAACCATAATCCTTCATAAAGCGGTGCTTTTTCTGGTCCGGCAGTTCAGGCAGGGTGGCTTTGATCTGCGCAATCCAGTTGTCATTCACGTGCAGGGGCAGGAGGTCAGGGTCAGGGAAGTAGCGGTAATCATGCGCCTCTTCCTTCGAGCGCATGGAGCGCGTCATGCCCTTGACGGGGTCCCACAGGCGGGTTTCCTGCCGGATGGTGCCGCCGTCTTCAATGATTTCGATTTGTCTTTGGACTTCGTAGTCAATGGCTTGCGAGACGGCCTTGAGGGAGTTCACGTTCTTGATTTCCGCCCGTGTGCCGAGTTTATCCCCGGGCTTGCGCACAGAGATATTCACATCCGCCCGCATGGAGCCTTCCTCCATATTCCCGTCACAGGTGCCCAGATACCGCAGGATCATCCGCAGTTTAGACAGGTAGGCGGTGGCTTCTTCCGGCCCTGAGATATCAGGCTCGGACACGATTTCCATCAGCGCGCATCCGGAGCGGTTCAAGTCCACAAAGGATTTGGTGGGGTGAAGATCATGCACGGATTTGCCCGCATCTTGCTCCAGATGCAAACGCGTGATGCCGATATTTTTTGTGGTGCCGTCGGGCAGGTCGATCTCGATCACACCCTTGCCCACGATGGGATGCAGAAACTGGGAAATCTGGTATCCTTGGGGCAGATCAGGGTAAAAATAGTTTTTACGCTCGAAGACCGAAATATTGTTGATTTGAGCATTGAGCCCCAATCCAGTACGCACGGCTTGCTCCACGCATTTTTCATTGAGCACGGGAAGCATGCCAGGCATGGCCGCATCCACGAGAGAAACTTGGCTATTGGGCTCTGCCCCGAATTGTGTGGCCGCACCCGAAAACAGTTTGGACTGGCAGGTCACTTGCGCGTGGACCTCCATCCCGATCACGATTTCCCAGTTGCCGGTTTCGCCTTTGATAAGTTGTGCCATGGTTTTTTGTCCTTGTTGTTCGTGAATTACTGATAAGCCTGTCCGAGTTCATAAAGGGCCATGCAATCCTGCAGGGCGGCTTGGGAGGCCTTGTCGAAGGCCTTGCTTTGCATGAGGCTTCCCAAGGGGTCCAGATCCTTGACATTGCGGCGCAGGGCGCCTTCGATGACTCGGGGCCCGCGTTCCTTCATAAATTTTCCCATTTCATCCCCGAGGCATTCGCATACGCGGTTGGCGTGTTTCAGCCCGTTTCGGACTTTCGGGTCGCCCATGCATTGATCAAGGATCAGGGCTTTGGTGGGGTGTTCCATACACGGCGCATAGACAAACATCATCATCCGGCTTCGTTGCAGGTCGCCTTCGGCGGTGCTGGTCGCCATGGCCTGCAACTGGGGGATGGTCATGGCCTCCGGCAACTTGGCCGCCGTACAGCCACACAGTAATTTGAGAGACTCCCCCTTGAGAATCGGGTGGTCCTGCGCCATACAGTTTTTGTAATAGGCGTTGGAGAAATCCTTCATACTGGAGGGTGGTGGTGTATTTTCCGCAGGCTTTGCTGGAATGTCTTCCAGTTCCGGCACATCTACAACGGGCGGGGTATTTTGGGGGGGGATCTGCGCGGACTTGGGGCGCACGAAAATGTCTGCGGCGTGTGCTGATTCTGGGGCAAGGAGTAAAAAGAGGCACAGGAGAAAAACAAGAGGCGCGGCTTTGACGCTTGCGTTCTTTGGATCCCGTTTGTGCAAGCGCTCCCAAAGGGAACGCGCCAACGGGATGACAGGAAGGTGTGAATGGATGACGGGGTGTGATGATGTCATCTTTTTGCTCCTCACGCCGCCTTTTTTAAAAGTGTCTGGGGTATGGCTTTGAAATCAGCCGCAATCTCGAGGGAACGTCCGATGTTAAAGACCGTTTGCTCGTCCCATGCCTTACCTAAAATCTGCAAACCCAAAGGCAGGCCCCGCGCATCCAGCCCTGCAGGGACCGACATGGCCGGAATGCCTGCCAGATTGGCCGTGACGGTAAAGACGTCGTTCAGGTACATCTTGATTGGGTCATCTTCATTTTCACCGATGGCAAAGGCGCCGGACGGCGCGGTCGGTGTCAAAATCGCATCGCAGGTCTCGAAGGCTTTTTCAAAATCCTGCAGGATCAACCGGCGGACCTTTTGCGCCTTGATATAGTACGCATCGTAATAGCCGGCGGACAACACATAGGTGCCGATCAGAATCCGGCGTTTGACTTCCTCCCCGAACCCTTCGGCGCGGGTTTTGGTGTACATGTCATTGAGTGTGCCTTCGGCCTTGCTCCGGTGCCCATAGCGCACCCCGTCATAGCGGGCGAGGTTGGAGGAGGCCTCTGCCGGCGCAATGATGTAATAGGTCGGCAAGGCATATTTCGTATGGGGCAGGGAGATGTCTACGATCTCGGCTCCGGCCTCTTTCAACCAGCGGATGCCGTTTTGCCAGAGGGTTTCAATCTCGGCAGGGATGCCCTCCAGCCGGTATTCCTTCGGAATGCCGATTTTGAGGCCCTTGATGTCACCGGTGAGGGCTTTGGCAAAATCAGGGACGGGGAGGTTGGCGGATGTGCTGTCCATCGGGTCATGCCCGCTCATGGATTGAAGCAGGAGCGCACAATCTTCCACCGTACGGGCAATCGGGCCCGGATGGTCGAGGGAGGACGCGTAGGCAATCACGCCCCAGCGCGAACAGCGCCCATAGGTGGGTTTGATCCCCGCAAGGCCGCAGAAGGACGCAGGTTGGCGGATGGAGCCGCCCGTGTCGGTGGCTGTGGCCCCCATGGCAATGCGGGCAGACACTGCAGAGGCTGAACCGCCGGAGGAGCCGCCCGGGACGAGATCCTTGCCATCGCTGGCGTGCCAAGGGTTGATGACATTGCCGAATGCGCTGGTGGTGTTGGAGGAGCCCATGGCAAACTGGTCCAGATTGGCCTTGCCCAGCATCACCGCGCCGTCATCGAACAGTTTGCGGGTAACGGTGGATTCATAGCGCGGGATAAAGCCCCGCAAAATGTTGCTGGCGGCGGTGGTTTGCACGCCGTCCGTGCAGAACAGATCCTTGATGGCCAGTGGAATGCCGTCCAGCAGGCCGGTTTGCGCGCCCTTGGCTCTGCGGGTGTCGCTGTCTTGCGCTTGTTTGATGGCAATCTCCGGTGTTTCCACAATATAGGCGTTGAGAGCCCGTGCCTTTTCCATGGCGGACAGGTGATCTTGCGTGAGCTCTACGGCAGAGAATTGTTTTTTCTCCAGTCCGGTAAGGGCTTCGGCGATTGTCAGGTGTGTCAGTGTGCTCATTCTGCCTGCTCCACGATTTTAGGGACCACGAAAAATCCTTGGGTGTGTTCGGGCGCATTGGCCAGCACTTTGTCCTGACAGGCGCCGTCTGTGATCGCATCGGTGCGCAGGATAAGCGGCATCTGGATAACATTGGCCAAAGGCTCCACGCCATCCGTGTTGACTTCGGCCAGTTGTTCGATCCAGTTCAAGATACCGCCAACCTGAGGGGTTGCACGGTCCAGCGCGGCCTCGCTCATCTCCAGATAGGCCAGATGGGCAATTTTCCGGACTGTTTCCTTGGGGAGGGACATTTTATGGTGTCTTTCTTGTGTAGGTGTTATCTTGCATCGGTGTTATATAGTCGCTCTATAAGAAAAATAGTTCTCAATCGTCACCCCCGCCGCTTGCCGCATGCAAGCTGAAAGTGCGGGGGGGCCAGTAATGTGAGCCGTTTACGGCTCTCTTTTTTCTGGATCCCGTGCGTGCGAATTTTGCTTCGCAAAATGCCCACGGGATGACAGGTCAGGGGGCAGGTTTTATTCTTTAAACGACTATTCAATATAGTTTTTAGCATTATAGGATGAGGATGCCAACAGGATTATTGCAAGATATTCAAGGTTTCTGCCCCAAAGAAGGCCGGTTGATGGGACTGGATGTCGGGACAAAGACGATTGGGCTGGCGCTCTCCGATCCTGCGCGGGCCTATGCCATGCCGCTCCAGACGATAGAGCGGGTCAAGTTTACTAAGGATATGGCCGCTTTAACCATAATCGTAAAGGAATATGAGGTCACCGGTTTTGTTGTAGGCTATCCCTTGAATATGGATGGCAGTAGTGGGCGACGGGCCCAATCGGTACGGGATTTTGTAGCGGAGATGGTCAGGATTCCCGAGGTTGTGGGCCCCGCGCCATGGGTGGCGCTGTGGGATGAACGGTTATCCACAGTTTCAGTGGAAAACCTTGTGGATGAACTGGTGGAAAAACGAAAAACACGTGTTAATGCAAAAGCTTCTGGCTTGATTGATAAACTGGCGGCGCAGGTGATCTTGAACGGCGCGCTGGGGTATTTGAATGGAAGGCCATAAATATTGACATAGTGCATTTTTTTCCGTATAAGAAAAAATATGTCCGGTGTACCAAATGAAGAGATCCGTGCCCTCGAAGGGATTTTTGAGGCTGAAATCGAGGCCGCCTCCTTTGTGATGGAAGGGGAGGTGGGCTTGTCTGTGCTTTTCGCGCAGGAAAGTTGTGTGGATGCTATTTTCATAGATGAGAGGCACAAAAAAGCGCTGATTGCAAAAACCCATGCGCTTTCTTTCTTGTCCTTGTGCAGAGCCTTTTCACGCAAGGCTGTCGGACAATTTGACATGGTCAATCGTGGTAGGACGCTTGATAATTGCCTGATGCAAGATCCGTTTCACAGGGATGAATTTTCGTTCGGTGCAAGACATGTCTCCATGCTGTGCAAGCCGTTTGTAGGGGCCTCGCGTTCCACGCCCACATGCTACGCTAAAACAAGCGCCGTGCGCTCTGCGATTCAAAATCTCGCTGTGCCGGAAGGGTTGCCGGTGCATGTGACAGTGGCTGTTGATAAAATGCGGGAAAACTCTTATGGCTTTTCCCTGACATCGGGGGTCGATGCGCTCCCCAGAAATACCCTGAGAACTGCATATCCTGATTTTATGTCTCATGTGTTGGCTCTTATTCCGGAAGGCAAAAAATATGCCCAGACGTGGGGCGCCTCTGACAACACACTTGTGGTGCATTCCAATTTGCCGGAAGATATTGTGCATGGTCGCCCCAAGGGCGGGGAGTTTGCAAAGGAAGTGGATGTGCTGGTTGCCTGTGATATCCGGCTTTAGGGTCGTTTGAAAGTGTGAATTTTTCTTCGCAAAAGACCAACGGGATGACGGAAGACCTAACGCTCCGCGCCGAATCGCATGAGCTCGTGTCCGTGATTTTGCATCCAGAACTGGCCTTCGAGAAAGTCTTCGGACAGTTTCCGGCACAGCGCCCAGAATTTCGCGGAATGATCCAGATGGCGTAAATGGGCGACCTCGTGGGCGACCACGTAATCCAGCGCCTCGTGCGGGGCAAAAACCAGCCGCCACGAATAGGAAATATTGCCTTCCGAGTTGCAGGACCCCCAACGGCTTTTGGTATCGCGGACGGAGACATTCTGCAACGGCTCGCGGATACGGCGGGCTTTCTCGCGGGACAGCTTTTCCAGCTCGCCCAGCACAAGGCGCTTCAGGAAGCGCTCGATCCGGCTGGAGGGGTCCTTTTGATTGGTCAAAACTTGTAATTTCGTGAGTTTGAGCTCTATTTCCGTGGTCTTGCGGGACGGATCATAGATAATCTCGATCCGGCGGTTGCGGCCAAAAATGGGCAGAACGGTCCCGTCTTCATAAGGGATGGCCTCGGGGAGTTTGCGCAGGTTGTCCAGCATCCAGTCGTCATGCTCTTCGGCAAAACGGTAGGCACGGGTGAGGGAGGTACCACGGGGCAAGATCAGGTGAAAGGCGCGGTCCTTGGGATCAAAGCGCAGAGCCATACGGCGCGCACGGGCACTCCGTTTGACCTGAATGTGGTCTGGAAACTCGACAGTCTCCGGCTCTTTCAGAATCATGCGTTTTAGCATCAACCTGCACCTGTCCCCAAAAGTTGTATGTGTGTGTGACGTGAGTAAACTCCATTTCAAAAGGTTTTGCAAGCCCCTGTTTTATTGTATTATGAAAAAACAAGGGAAATCAACAGTTTTAATCGGCATTTTCCCGATGGCTTTCCATCCGGTTTTCCTTGATCCATCGGCGGATCGCGGCAATGCCGTGCCTGTCCCGATTATATTTTTCAGTGGCGATATCGGGGATGGACAAGAGGTCCTTTTCGGGGACGGGGTCCTTGTCCGGATCAAAATGCCTTATAAAGTGCCGGATACGGGGCATGATTTCCTCCCGCCAGCGCCGGCCGTTGAAGATCCCGTAATGCCCGCATTCCAGCTGGAAATGGTGATATTGCTTGCGTTGGGGCAGGGAATGGCAGATTTCATGCGCCGCTGTGGTCTGGCCACGGGCGGAAATGTCATCCAGCTCCCCCTCGATGGTGAGAAGGGCGGTGTGCTCGATATCTTGCGGACGGACATCCATCAGGTGACCGGTCAGGGAATCACGCCATTTCATGCGCCCCCGTGGCAAAAGCTGGCGCATGAAGACCGTTTCGATGGTCTGGAGGTAGAATTCTGCCGGAATATCCATGACAGAGAGATATTCATTGTAAAATTTCCTGTGCCCTTCGGCGCTTTCACCATCCCCTTGTATGAGGTGTGTGTAAAATTTCATGTAGGAGCCGACATGCCGGTCCAGATTCATGGACATAAAGCCTGTGAGCTGGAGAAAGCCCGGGTAGACCCGCCGGAACGCGCCCGGGTAGTAAAAGGGTACGTCATAGACCACGCTTTTTTCAAACCATTTGAGGGGGCGGGTCTCGGCCAGCTCTGTCACGGTCGTTTTGGAAATACGGGTATCCACCGGCCCGCCCATGAGGGTCATGGTCAAGGGCTGGTTCGGGTCGTTGTCCGTGGCCATCAGGGATACGGCGGCCAGCACAGGGACTGTCGGCTGGCACACGGCAATCACGTGCGTTTCCGGCCCTAGAAGGCTCATGAAATCGCGTAAATAGGAAATATAGGTGTCCAGATTGAACATTTCATCTTGCAAAGGCACTTGCCGCGCATCTTCCCAATCGGTGATATAGACATCGTGGTGGGGCAAAAGGGCCTCCACCGTGCCACGGAGCAAGGTGGCGTAGTGGCCCGACATGGGCGCCACCAGAAGGATTTTAGGGTCATTGCGCTTGGTTTTACGGTGAAAATTGAGCAGGCTACAAAAAGGTTTTTGCACGATGACCTCTTCCAGCACATCCACCTTTTTTCCATTGATCATGGTCTCGGACAGGCCAAACTCGGGCCGTCCGAATCGGCGTGTCAAACGCTCCATCATTTCCGCATTGGCCGCCATGGAGCGTCCGATCTGCGAATAGGAGAGGGGATTCCAGGGGTTTTGAAACACCGTGCGGGCCAGTTCTGCCTGAAAACGAAGAGGGGTCAGGAGGGCATGTTGCATTTCATACAGTTGGTAAAGCATGAAGAAAATCCTTGTGGCGGGCGTGTGACCAAGACGGGTTTGTCTTTGTTTTTATATGAGGGTATCATACAGGAAAAAAAAGGAGTCTGGAATGGATTCTTGTGGGTTATAATTGTGACCGTTCTATCGTCATCGCGAGGCTCGGGCAAGAGCCGTGGCGATCCAGAAAAACTGGATTGCTTCGTCAGCCATGCGGCTTCCTCGCAATGACGGATGAAAGGACAGACAGGGAGAGATGAGTTGACTCAAGATGCGTGGTCTAAAATCGCGGATAACGTGCAGACATTGAATATTGGTCTAATGGGGGTGCAATCCCATATCATAGAAGCTGTGATAGCCCTTCTGTTGTCCTCTGTCGGCGGGCTGTTGATCGGGCCAATCGCGGGACGGGCTGTCCCTTTTTTCTGGATTCTCTGCGATATGCTGTTTGGTGGGCTGGGTGAACGGCTGGACAAGCCCAAGCGGCGGGCGCTGGTTCTCGTGGGGCGGGGGATATTCCTGACGGTCCTTGTGCTGGGTTTTTCAGCGCTGGTCGGGGGATTGCTGGAAACGCTCTGTGCCCTTGAACCGTTGAAGGGGCTGGCGCCGGTTTTGTTTTTATGTCTGTTTTTCGCAAGCGGGAGCGTGTGGTTCGCGCTCGGGCGTTTATACCGTGTCATGGATGAGGGAAATCCCAAGTATAAAGCCAGACAAAAGGGCGGCTATTACGCCATGGCGCGCTCGACACGGATCAATCTGGCGGTAGGGGATGCGTACGGGATTGCCCGCGCAGGGCTGGGATTTGTCGCCACATCGTTTGACAAGGGGGTGGTCGCGCCGGCCTTTTGGTATATTCTGGGCGGGTTTACTGCGCTGGGGCTTTATAGCGGCCTGTCTTTTCTGGTCTGGCGCTTTGGCAAGCGGGGGTTTACGAAGGGATTTGGCAGGGTGCCAATTTTTTTAGAGCGCGTGATGGGGATCGTGCCATCGTTTTTGTCTGCGCTCTGTCTGATCTGGGCGGCATTGTTTACCCCCACGGCGAAGCTCCATCGGGGGTTTGTGGCGCTGTGGGGACGGAAAAACCGTGCCCCGTACGAGGAAGGGGGGTGGCCGCTCTCTGCGCTGGCGTGGTCTTTAAGCGTTTCACTGGGCGGCGCGGTGCAGGAGATTACAGGGAGCGCCATTCAGGGCGTGTGGGTGGGGCCCGAGAACGCTACCGCCCGTATCGGGCACAGACACCTGCGGCGGGGGCTGTATATCAGTGTGATCGCGCATTTGCTCTTTTTTGCGCTTCTGCTGGGGTGTTATAAGGGCTTGTAGTTTTTTGGCTTGACTTTGCCTGTGGAACTGGACTATCTTCCCCCGTCTGATAACACATATTTTGATTTTTTAAAGGATAGAGCCGATGAGCCGCCGTTGTATGATCACAGGTAAAGGCGTAATGAGCGGGAACAATGTGTCCCACGCCAATAACAGAACGCGCAGACGTTTTCTGCCCAATATTCAAGATACCAGCATTTACAGCGAGGCGCTGAAAATCTGGGTTAAAATCCGCACCAGCACGGCGGGTCTGCGCACGGTTGAGCATATGGGTGGGTTTGACGCCTTTTTGCTGGCCACGCCCAAGACCAAGCTGGACCCTGATTTGCGCCCCGTGAAGGCGAAGCTGGAAAAGGCTGTAGGCTCCAAGGCGGCTTAATTGCTCGTTTGATCTGTTTTAAAACCCCGCCCCGACAATGGCGGGTTTTTTGTTGACATATTTTTCAGTGGCATGTATTTATGTTTAATTGCAACAGGAGAGGCGCGTACTATGGTAGACAAGATTACAGGCAAATTTGAAGACAATGCCACGGTTGTTGTGCCGGACCAAGAAACATTGGGGACGATTTCTCAAGTCAAAACTGTTCCCGAGGCGATAAAGTCTGAAGGGAAATACAGCTTGCTGGATAATTTTGGTGATTTTTACGGGATGAAACTGGATCTGGAGTAAAGGTTCCACCAAAGGCTTGTAACGAGAGCGGCAAAGCCACTCACCTTGCTGGGCCCCCGCATTATGACACGCTTCGCGTGTGACGGGGGTGACGAGGGAGAAGGGGCCTTGAGTTTGCTTGATGGTTTTTAGGATTTTGAGGATGTACAGCCTGTCCCAAATAAAATGATTCATATTTCCGTCATTGCGAGCGACCATAAGGGCGCGCGGCAATCCAGAGTTTCTTTTTTCTGGATTGCTTCGTCAGCCATACGGCTTCCTCGCAATGACGATTTTATGACCTAAAGGCTTCTTGCTCGCACTTGAAAAGTTTGCTATGGCATGCTCTAAAGAAAGAAATCCTTGGAATATCATGCCGACCTATCCGCAATTTTCCTTTGAGATCCTGCACAAAGACCCTGTCAGCGGGGCGCGGGTCGGGCGGCTCGAAACCCCGCATGGCACCATTGAGACCCCCAATTATATTTTCTGCGGCACGAAAGCCGCGATCAAGGGCGTGGCCCCCGCCCAGATGCGCGAGGCCCAGACGGACATTATTTTGGCCAATACGTATCATTTGATGCTCCAGCCCGGGGCAGACCTGATAGAAAAGATGGGTGGCTTGCACAAATTTATGGGCTGGGACGGGCCGATGCTCACCGATAGCGGGGGGTTTCAGGTCTTTTCAATGGGGCATGGCTGGTGCGCCGATGAAATCAAAGGCCGGAACAAGGATAAGGCGGAGAAGGGCCATAACAGCCTGCTGGAGATCAGGGAGCAGGGATGCACGTTTCGCTCTTACGTGGACGGGCAGAAAATTACCCTCACCCCCGAAAGCGCCATGGAGATCCAGCGCAAGCTGGGCGCGGATTTGCTGATGCAATTCGATGAATGCACGCCGTATCATGTGACAAAGGATTACACGGCCCGCTCGATGGAGATGAGCATGCGCTGGGGGGATCGATGTCTGGCCGAATTTGTGCGGCATGACAACGGTGCGCAGGCGCTCTATGGGATTATTCAGGGCGGCGTGCATGGAGATTTGCGCCGGATTTCTGCGGAATATACGAAGGACCGCCCATTTTTTGGTACGGCGCTGGGCGGCTGTCTGGGTGGCACGGACGAGGAAATGGAAACGGTGGTGGCGGAAAGCTTGCCCTATGCGCACCCTGCGCGGCCTGTGCATTTCTTGGGGATCGGGCGCCTGCGGGATGTCTTCCGCTTTGTCCGGATGGGGGTGGATACGTTTGATTGTGTGATCCCGACGCGTCTGGCACGGCATGGGACGGCTTTCATGCAAGGGGTGAAGGGCGAAACGGTGAATGTGATGAATGCCCGCTACCGCGAGGATCACACGCCACTGGACGAGAGAAACGGGATTGCGGCCTCCAGCCTCTTTTCCAAGGCGTATATCCATCACTTGCTGAAGGCGAAGGAACAACTGGCGGTGCAGATTTTGGCCCAGCACAACGTGGCCACGATCAACCGTCTGATGCGCGAGGTGCGCACTGCGATCAGGGCCGGTACGCTCGATTCCCTTGAGAAAACATGGTGTCCGGTTTGAGAGATTTTTTCAAAACAGTATCGCGTACCACACATTTTACTAGAGAGTTTTATTTTTTCCTTTAGAATGAAAAGACTTTGATCTTTATAGCATGAAATGTGGTGATCCATGTCCGAGAAATATGACTTACAGCAGGAACTCTCCAGTCTGAATGATCTTCTGGTGGATTACCACAGCTGGTTTTTCAGCGTTCTGAAGCAGGCTCTTTATCCGGATCAGGCCAGCAGGCGTTTGGTTCTTTCCATGCCTTCCTTGTTTGTAGAGTCCCTCAAGGGGATGGAGGATGAAGACGGGGCTTTGGATTCCGCAATGGCCAATTCCTTGACACATCTCAAGGACACGCATCATCGCTTGCAGGAGGCCGCGCAGGATATTCTGGCTGAGGTCGAGCGGACGAAACAGCCTTTGGAACAAAAGATTTTCGAGAATTTTTCCGAGTTGTTCAAAGTCTTTGTCAACGGGATGCAAAAGGCCTGTCAAAATCATATCCTGGAAGAATGGGGGCTGGATATCCTGACCGCTTTGAAAAGCCGGCATGTGATGATTCAGGAAATTTCTCAGGAGATGGAGCGCGTGGCGCGTCAGGGGCGATCCTTTGCGATAGCGCTGGCCCGCATCGACCATTTCAAGGAAATCGATCAGGCTCTGGGCCGTCACGAGGGTGATCGTCTGATCAAGCTGGTGGCCGATTTTATTGGCCGGAGCCTCCGGATTTTCGACACAGCCTATCGTCTGGATCGGGATCATTTTATCCTGTTGCTCAAGCAATCCGATTTGATGGGCGGGCAAAAGGCGCTGGAGCGCCTGAGAGACCAGCTGGAAAAATCGGAGGAAACCTACGTGATAGACGGAGAGGTCCGGCCCCTGACGATGTCGTGTTGTGTGGCCATGCCTGCCGCAGAGGACAATATCCAGTATTTGCTTGAGGATTTGCGCAAGGATCTGGACACGCAGGTGCGGGAAAAGGGCGCGGTTTTGGCATATTATGAAATGAGTCCTCTCCAGCGTTTTATGAAGACGGGTGGTGAGAATTGATTTTTTGTGACGCAGGATAGGGTTTTACGAAAATCCATGACACAGGACGCTCTTGATTTTCAGCAGTTCTTTTACAAGATGCCGATCCCGCGTTTTATCCTCCGTGTGTCCGGCGCGGAGACTTTTTCCTTTGTGGCCGCCAATGAACTGGCCCTGAAATATCTTGATCTACCGGCAACGGAAGTCCTGCACAAAACAATACAGGCGGTTTTCAGTCAGGAGGCCGCGTTGCACTTTCAACAGTCTTTCGAGGTCTGTGTTTCCAAGAAGCGCTCCGTAACTATTCAATCCCTTCCAGGTGTGCCTGGAAAAATCAAGGTGTACGGGTTTTATATCACCCCTGTGTTGGGGGCGGACGAAGAACTGGCATATCTGGATGTGATCGGGCAACTCGATGTGGTGGATCAATCTATCCTGCAAAGGGAGCGGGACGATGCGGTGTCCCTGATGACATCCATTTTCGATGTGAGCGAGGTCGGGATTGTTGTCACAGACTATAACGCGCAAATCGTGCGGGTGAACGACAGTTTTGTCCGGACATATGGCTGGTCGAGGGGGGAGCTGATCCGTAAGAATTTTTCGGATCTGGTCACCAGTGACGAGCGCGAAATGCTGAGAAAAAACCACGAGGAATTCATTCGCTCCGGCATCCGGTCCGCGGGGGAAATCAAGATTATGCACAAGGAAGGGGGTGTGGCCAATACACTCTACACCACGGCAACGCTGGAGTTTAGCCAGAAACAGCGCTTTCAGATTATTACGGTGATGGATATTACGCTCCGGAAACAGATGGAGCAATCCCTGCGCGTGGCCAAGGATGACGCGGATGCGGCCAACAGGGCCAAGTCGGTCTTTCTGGCCAATATGTCGCATGAGCTCCGGACGCCGCTTAATGCGATTATCGGGTTCTCGGAGATGATGATCCACGAGACGTTCGGGCCCTTGGGGCATGAAAAATACAGGGAATACAACAAGGATGTGTACTCCAGCGCACATCATTTGCTTGAAATTATCAATGAAGTGCTGGATATGTCCAAGATCGAGGCGGGCCGGATTGATCTGGACGAGGTGGAGATGGATGTTTCGGCCCTGATGCGCTCTGTGGTGCGGATGGTGGATTCGCGGGCTTTTGGCCAGAATATCCAGCTCCGGCTGGATCTGGAGCCGGCGCTTCCCATCCTGTTCGGCGACCAGAGGCTGGTGCGGCAGATTTTTATCAATCTGGTGACAAACGCCGTCAAGTTTTCCAAGCCGGATGGCAAGGTCTATATTTCCGTTAGAATGCTTGAAGACGGGCGGATGCAGATGATTGTCAGGGACGAGGGGATCGGCATTCCGCTCGACAAGCTGGACCGTGTGATGGAGCCCTTCGGGCAGGTGTCGGATCGTCCGGAAAGCGCTCATGTGCAGGGCACAGGTCTGGGCCTGCCTCTTGCCAAGGCGATGGCGGGCCTTCATTCTGCCACGTTCCATCTGGAATCGGAAGTCGGGCGCGGGACATCCGTGTTTGTTGAATTTCCGGCGTTCCGGATTGTGAAAACGTAACAGGGCGCTCTTCTTCTTGCCTCTTTTGCAAAGCGCTTGTATGGTAGGCCTATGGAATGCTGAACACGGGAGGCAGGCAATATGTCTGATTTGGAACGGCGCTGTGCAGAGGCTGGCCTTAAAATGACAGGCCAGCGCCGCGTGATTTTAAAAGTTTTGGGTATGGCGGAAGATCATCCGTCTGTGGAGGCCGTGTATGAACGGGCAAGAGGGATAGACTCCTCGATCAGTATTGCCACCGTGTACCGGACGCTGAGCCTGCTGGATGAAATGGATTTGGTCACCCGCCATGAATTTCAGGAAGGCTATGCACGCTATGAGGTGTCCCAGGAGCATCATCATCATCTGGTGGATCTGGAAACCGGCGCGGTGATCGAATTCCGGAACGAGGAACTTGAGAAACTGAAAGAAAAAATCGCCCGTGATCTGGGCTATGCGCTGGTGGATCACAGGCTGGAGCTTTACGGCAAGAAATTGCCGAAACAGAAAAAATAGGGGAAATAAACGGCATGACATGTAACCTGCCTATACAAAATGGTGTAAAAGAGGCCGCAGATTGTAAATGTTACGGTGCGGTGATGAAGGCGTACGGCGCTTTGGTGGAGGCGGGACAGCCCGAGTCTGTGGCGCTGGAGGCCGCAAAAATTATTTACAGCTATCACCACCCCGAAGATTCCGTTCAGGATGCGTATCTCACGGTCGAGCGCTGGACCAGTGCAGGGCATGTGCATTAGGTATGTCTGATCGCCTCTCCGTTGGGTTGTGGCTGGAGGCGGAAATTCGCCGTTTGAATGAGGCGTTAACGCCTTGTTTTGTCATCAAGCGCGGCAATTATGATACGGGGCTCGTGATCCTCAAAAGCAATGGGCTGAAGGGGCAGGTCCGCCTGTACGAGCAAGAGCGGGATTTTATGACGAACCGGCTGGTTTGGCGGGCGCTGACCGAAGACCCACAGCCAGAGGCGGAGGCCGATGCCTCTATTGCCCGCGCCCTCTCTCGTGATCCTGACATTTGGGTGATTGAGGTGGAGGACAGCGGGATGGGGAATGTGTTTCTTTAGAGTCTACGGATCGTCATTGCGCGGAAGCCAATAGGGCTGACGAAGCAATCCAGTTTTTCTGGATCGCCACGGGCTTTTAAAAAGCCCTCGCGATGACAATGTCATGTCATTTTCCCTTCCCTTCCTTTCCTGCCTCCGCTATAACTCCCCCTTATGTTACAAGACCTGATCAAAGCCCGCAGGACGTTTGCGATTATTTCCCACCCCGATGCGGGGAAGACGACTCTCACCGAAAAACTCCTCCTGTTTGGTGGTGCGATCGAGCTGGCGGGGGCGGTGAAGGCCAAGGGGGACCGCAGGCGCGCGCGCTCTGACTGGATGAAGGTGGAGCAGGAGCGGGGGATTTCCGTGGCCTCCTCTGTCATGACATTTGAAAACGGCGGGATGACGTATAACCTGCTGGATACCCCCGGCCACGAAGATTTTTCCGAGGATACGTACCGCGTCCTGACGGCGGTGGACAGCGCGATTATGGTGCTGGATTGCGCCAAGGGGATCGAAACCCAGACGTATAAACTGTTCGAGGTGTGCCGTTTGCGCGACATGCCCATTATGACCTTTATCAATAAAATGGACCGCGAGGGGCTGGACCCTTTTGACCTTCTGGACGAGATCGAGCAAAAACTGGCGCTGGACGTTACGCCTGCAAGCTGGCCGATTGGCATGGGCCGTGCTTTCAAGGGCTGTTATGATTTGATACAGGACCAGCTCATCCTGTTCGGGCGCGGGAAGGGGGAGAAGCTGGAATCCGGTATTCAGTGTAGCGGTCTGGACGATCCGAAATTATCGGAATTTCTGGACCCGCAGGAACTGGCCAAATTGCGGGAAGATGTGGATATGGTCCGCGGGCTGTGCAAGCCCTTTGACCGGAAAGCCTATCTGGAAGGCACTATGACGCCGGTGTTTTTCGGCTCGGCGGTGAATAATTTTGGTGTGCGGGAATTGCTGGCGGGGATTGGCACGTATGCGCCCGCCCCGCGCCCGCAGAAAACGCACAGCCGTTTGATTGACCCGATGGAGCCGAAGGTTACGGCTTTTGTCTTTAAAATTCAGGCCAATATGGACCCCAAGCACCGTGACCGGATGGCCTTTGCCCGTATTTGTTCAGGGCAATTCAAGCGCGGGATGAAGCTCAAGCATGTGCGCTCCGGCAAGGTGCAGATGATGCACTCCCCCCAGATGTTTATGGCACAGGACCGCGAAATGGCGGAAGAGGCCGTGGCGGGCGATATTATCGGCCTTCCCAATTACGGCGGCTTGCGGATCGGGGACGCCCTGACAGAAGGAGAGGATCTGATCTTCAAGGATATTCCGTCCTTTGCGCCGGAATTGATGCAACGGGCCCGCCCTGAAGACCCCTTGAAGGCCAAGCATCTGGGTAAGGCGCTGGAGCAGTTGGCTGAAGAAGGCGCGGCGCGGGTGTTCAAGCCCGTGATGGGGTCGGACTGGATTGTGGGCGTGGTCGGTGCGCTCCAGTTTGATGTGCTGGTGGACCGCATCCGGACAGAATACAATATTCCAGTGAAATTTGAAGCCACAGCGCTGTATACGGCGCGGTGGCTCTTTGCTGAAAACCCTTTGGTCTTGAAAAAATTTCTGGATGGGATGCAGTCATCCGTTGCGATGGACCATGATGGGGACCCTGTGTTTCTAGCCAGAAACGCTTGGCATTTGAACGATGCCATCGACAAGAACAGGGACATTGATTTCAGGGCGGTGAAGTAGATGTTTTTGGGGGAGAACCTTCCGCCTTCTCTTTGGCTTTTTGCGCATCCGTTTTTTCCTTCAGGCGGGCCTGAAGGGTGTTCGTTCCGAAGATACTGAAGAGATTGGAATATTGATCGGTCCAGCCCTTTACACCATCCCGAAAACGGGCTGGATCCCAGCCTTTGGATTTGAGATACGCGAGTTTTTCAGGAGAGCGCGTAAAAATAATATAGCTTGAAGGTGCAACAGAAATGTTGCTTGCCCCGAGCGTTCCACCGCTTGTGGCTTTCCCGCGTGCCGGAATATTGAGGTTTTTTGCAATCTGTGCCAGAACAGGCTCAAGGTCAAGGTACCGATTGCTGATATGAAAGACTAGAAAACCATCTGTTTTGAGTTTTTTCAGATAAATTTTGACGGCCTCTTCCGTAATAATATGGATTGGAACATTATCAGAACTGAAGGCATCGAGCAGAATCAGGTCATATCGTTCATCGGGTTGTTTCTGGATGGTGAGGCGCGCATCCCCCAGCACGATGTCATAGGGGGATTTGCAGTCTGAAAGATATGTGAAATAGGCTTTGTTTTCAGCTATTTTTTTTGTTTCCGGATTGATTTCAAAAAAATCAAAATGACGATCCGGATGGGCAAAACAGGCCACCGTTCCTACGCCAAGCCCAACGGCACCAATCTGTTGTGGCGCGTTTTTTGTGTCGAGATAGGAAAAGGCATCCTGTAGGGGGCTGAGTGTGCTGTAATAACTGGTGCGTTCCAGTCGATATTGGGGATCAAGGGGTTGTTGCCCGTGCAGGGTTGTCCCGTTCAGAAGAATAGTGGTTTTATGATCTGATGTATCCTCCAAGACCTTCAGTGTTCCAAAAAAGTTCCGGCTTTGCATCACGATTTTGGAATGCGCGCTACTCCAGACACCAGGGGGAAAAAAAGTCAGGATAAATACGGTGATAAGCGTATAAATCCAGCGTTCGCTGTTGATTGACAGAAACATCAGAAACAAAAGCGTACCCGAGAAAAAGAAGGTGATGTTCTGTTTGTCTTGTGGCGCCAGAAAGATAATGGCGGGAATCCCAATTAAAATACCCATGGCAAAGAGCGTTTTTTTGGTAAAGAGGGGGTGCAGGGATTTTTCAAAGAACGGGGCCAGAAGCACGGAAAATAAAAACTGGAAAGTTTTTCCTGTGCTCTCATGAACGCGAATAAGGGGGAGGATCGCCAGAACAAGGCCGTATTCAATGGTGTTCACGAAAATCCGTGGCGCCACAAGGGCATTGAACACACCGCCCAGTGCGCCGCCCAGAGACATGATCAGGAAAAACTCGGTCAGGTGGGTGCTGTGGGGTTTTTTATCGGCCAGCGCGGTGTGACAGAGAAGCGCGGAGAAGAAAAAGAGGGCCAGATGCAACGGTACAAGAAAGAAAGGGTTGAGGAGCATACCGGCACACAGTATCAGCAAGACCAGCAGAACACTGAAAGACACTTCAAAACAGATTGCAACGGTTGTGTTGCTCAGGAAGGGTTTTTTCGCAAAAACCAGAATGAAGGTCCCGACATACAGGCCGAGTGGTATAATCCAGATCAGGGGCAAGGAGGCAATATCTGTTGTCAGAAAGGTCGTCACGCCCAGCATCAGGGATGAGGGGACGAAGGCCAGAAAGAGCCATGATGCACGATCAAACCACGTGATGTTTCCGGCAGGGCCTGACGCGGGAGCACTGTCGTCCGGCGTCAGGCGCACGATATGCCAGACGAACAGCAATGCGGACACGAACAAGGCTACCAGCGCAAAATAGCCGAACATCCAGCTATAGGCCTGCTGGGGAAGCGTGAGAAGGGGCTCTGTTATAAAAGGATAAGTAAAGAGCGCAATCATGGAACCCAGATTGCTGGCCCCATAAAGGAAATAGGGATTTTCAGAATGGGCGTGGTCAGACAGGGAAAACCAGCGTTGTAGAAGGGGCGCAGAGCCCGCAAGAATAAAGAAGGGCCCCCCGACCGTAGAGAGCATCACGGAAATTTGCCAGAATGTGGGGTCTTCGTTTTTCGGAGGTTCCCAGCTTTCGGGAATGACAAACGGCAACGCCACGGTAAAAAGCAGGAGCAGGCAGATGTGCAAAACCCCCTGTACCTTGAAACTCAGGAATCGGGTTACCCCGTGCGCATAGGCGTACCCGCCGAGCAGGCAGACCTGAAAGAACAGCATGGCCGTATTCCAGACATTGGGCGTGCCGCCGAGCAAAGGCAGGACCATCTTCGAGAACATGGGCTGTACAGAAAACAGGAGCATGGCGCTCAGGAACAATGTCGTGGTAAAGACAGGAACAATCAGGGCATGACGCATGGGCGGAGTGACCTCGGGATCTTCTATGTATGAAAGGGGCAAAAGGAGAAGGGAAGAAGAAATAATGTCCGATTCTAATTTTTTTTCCTTGAAATGTACAGTATAAAGTGGGATGAAACAGGACGTTTTTGGTCCTGTATTGTGCGGGACGGTGGAAAGCTCTTTTTTATGATCAATATTTCACGCTTGTCGGACTATGCTGTTGTGGTGCTGTCGGTGCTGGAGCAGGGGCGTGTGTCACAGGCGGGTCCCTTGTCTGCCGGAGATATTGCCTTCCGGAGCACGTTGCCGGAGCCCACGGTGGCCAAGATTTTGAAAATGCTGGCCCGAAAGGGATTTGTGGGCTCGGTGCGCGGCGCGCATGGCGGCTACACCATTTCAAAGCGCCTGTCCGAGATCAATGTGGCGGATATCGTTCTGGCGCTGGAGGGGCCTGTGTCCATGACGGCGTGTTCGGATCATCTGGCGGCGGAGTCTTGCGCGTATCAATCGCATTGCGCGTTCAAGGGGAAATGGGGCGGCGTGAACAAGGCCATTCACGAGGCTCTGGAGAAAATATCCTTGCAGGATATGCTGGGGACGGAGGCGCTATGAGCCAGATTTCCAAAGACACCGTGGCGCGGGTTGCCGGTCTTTCGGGGCCCTATGAGGCCGGTTTTGTCACGGACATTGAATCGGACAAGGCCCCGAAGGGCCTCTCCGAGGAGATCGTGCGTTTTATTTCCGCCAAAAAAGAAGAGCCTTCATGGATGCTGGAATGGCGCCTGAAAGCGTATCGGCGCTGGCTTGGAATGCCGGAGCCCCGCTGGGCCAATGTGGATTTCCCGCCCATTGATTATCAGGACGCCTATTACTACTCTGCGCCGAAAAATGCCGGAGAGGCCCCCAAATCTCTGGACGAGATTGATCCAGCCCTGCGGGAGACGTACGAAAAACTGGGCATTCCGATACGGGAGCAAGAGCTTTTGGCCGGTGTCAAAAATCCGGACCGTGCGCCTGTCGCCGTGGATTACGTGTTTGACTCTGTGTCTGTGGCTACGACCTTTAAAAAGACGCTCTCGGAGGCCGGTGTGATATTTTGCTCTATCTCCGAAGCCATACGGGTGCATCCGGAACTTGTGCAAAAATATATGGGCTCTGTGGTGCCGCCTGCCGATAACAAGCATGCGTGCCTGAATTCTGCTGTTTTTACAGATGGTTCGTTTGTGTACGTGCCCGAAGGGGTGCGGTGCCCTATGGAGCTGTCGACCTATTTTCGGATCAATGAAATGAACACAGGGCAGTTCGAGCGCACGCTTCTGATTGCGGAAAAAGGGGCAAGCGTGTCCTATCTGGAGGGGTGTACGGCCCCGATGCGCGATACACGTCAGCTCCATGCGGCCGTGGTGGAGCTGATCGCCCACGAGGATGCGGAAATCAAATATTCCACGGTGCAGAACTGGTTCCCGGGCGACGCGGAAGGCAAGGGCGGGATCTATAATTTCGTGACCAAGCGGGGCCTGTGCGAAGGACGGAACGCCAAAATCAGCTGGACGCAGGTTGAAACGGGTTCGGCCATTACGTGGAAATATCCGTCCTGTGTATTAAAAGGGGATAATTCTGTGGGGGAATTTTACTCCGTGGCGATCACCAATGGATTCCAGCAGGCCGATACGGGGACGAAAATGATCCATCTCGGGAAGAATACGAAAAGCCGGATTATCTCGAAAGGCATCAGCGCGGGCCAAAGCAATAACACGTACAGGGGGCTGGTCAAGATTATGCCCAAGGCCGAAGGTGCACGGAATTTCACGCAATGCGACAGCTTGTTGATCGGGGGCCATTGCGGCGCGCACACGGTGCCTTATATTGAAAGCAGAAATAAAACCGCGACTTTGGAGCATGAGGCCACAACCAGCAGAATCTCGGAAGACCAGATGTTCTATTGCAGACAGCGCGGGATTTCTCAGGAAGAGGCTCTGGCCCTGATCGTCAATGGTTTTGCCCGTGAGGTGATGCAAAAACTCCCTATGGAGTTTGCCGTGGAAGCACAAAAACTGATTGGCATCAGTCTCGAGGGAAGTGTGGGGTAAAAGGCCAGAAATTATGCTAGAATAAAAGAACTGAAAATGTAACAACAGTCAAAAGTCGAAGGAGACAAGAGTATGGGGAATATGGCACAGATCAATTTGGATTTGATCAACACGGATCCGTTTTTACTGTTTTTCGGGACGTTTTATATTGTGCTGGGGTGTTCGATTTTTCTGGCGGTCAAGCCGTGGAAAGAGTTCATGCACCTGTTTATCGAACATGACGCCCTGAGCTTGGTGCTCGGAGTGTTGTGTCTGCCCATCTCCTTGTTTGTCATTGTCTTTTACAATGACTGGGAGGGGTTGGGGTCTGTCATCCTGATGGTTACGGGGTATATTGGTCTTTTGAAGGCCTTGCTTCTCCTCCTGCGGCCCAACTGGATGCAGTCCTTCATGCGGATCGAGTTCGTGCAGAAATGGCTCTGGCTGGACGCCTTGTCCGGTATTGTGCTGGGCACGGCGATGCTGGTTTTGTGAGAGATAAATGTATGTTTATATTTTGGCAAGTGATTACAACGGAACGCTTTATGTCGGTATGACATCGGATTTAAAGAAAAGAATTTGGGAGCATAAAGAAGAGGTTTGCGAAGGTTTTACAAAGAAATACGACGTTAAAAATCTGGTGTATTTTGAGGTGCTGGATGATCCAGAAAATGCAATAAAACGTGAAAAACGCCTGAAGAAATACACAAGACAAGCCAAAATAAAGCTGATTGAACAAAATAACCTAGAGTGGAAAGATTTGTACGAAGAAATATGCAAATAATATTGGGGTATGGTCATTCCCCGAATTTGCAACGCAAATTCTAGGGGAATCCATAAAATTAAAGGTGGATCGCCCTAGAATTTCTTTCAGAAATTCAGGCGATGACGAAACAAGAAAGAAAAACATGCTAAAAATCCATAACCTCCATGCCAGCCTCTCTGCCGAACAGGGCGGAAAGGAAATTTTGAAAGGCTTGAACCTTGAGATCCCCAAGGGGCAGGTGCATGCGATTATGGGCCCGAACGGAAGCGGGAAATCCACACTGTCCTACGTTTTGGCGGGGCGGGACGGGTATGAGGTCACGCAGGGTACGGCCACGCTCGGCGAAGTGGATCTTCTGGCGCTGGCACCCGAGGAACGCGCGGCGGCAGGCCTGTTTCTGGCGTTTCAATATCCAGTGGAAATTCCGGGGGTGAGTATGAACGTATTTCTGAAAACCGCGCTCAATGCGATACGGAAACAGCGTGGCGAGGCGGAATTGGACGCGCTGGGGCTCCTCAAGCTGATGAAAGCCAAATGCTCTGCGCTGGGCATTTCGGATGAGATGATGAAACGCGCCGTAAATGTCGGGTTTTCGGGCGGAGAGAAAAAGCGCAACGAAGTCCTGCAAATGGCCCTGCTGGAGCCCCAATTCTGCGTGCTGGACGAAACCGATAGCGGGCTGGATATTGACGCGCTCAAAATCGTGGCGGACGGGGTGAATGCCTTGCGCGGGCCGGACCGGTCATTTCTGGTGATCACCCATTACCAGCGCTTGCTGGATTATATCACGCCCGATGTGGTGCATGTGCTGGCGGACGGGCGGATCGTCAAAACAGGCGGGCCGGAGCTGGCAAAAGAACTGGAGCGCAACGGCTACGCTGAATTTATCGGGAAAGCCGCGTGAAACCCATGACCCGCACGGCCCTTGATCTCCGGCATCTGCCATCTCCCACGGAGGAAACGTGGAAATACACGAACTTGCCCCGCGCGGTGCCGGAAGGGCTGGGGTCCGCTTTACCGGAAGAGCGGATGATTCATATCCCCCGTGGAAAAGTCTGTGCAGAACCTGTGGAAATTCTGTGGACCGGTGTGGAAAATCAGCACCAACAGCCTGTATTCAAAATTATCCTTGAGGCGGGGGCGCAAGTGACCGTGATCGAGCGGCATGAAGGGCAGGGTGCTTATTGGAAAAACATGGTCACGGAGATCCGCCTCGGGGACGGCGCTGTTTTAAATCATGTCCGTCTGCAGGCGGACTCTTTGCAGGCTGTGCATACCAACATGAGCACTGTGACACTCGGGCGGGATTCTGTCTATGAAGGATTTTCCTGCAATAGCGGGGCGAAGCTCTCCCGCCATGAGATCTCTGCGACTCTCGCGGGCGAAAATGGAAGATGTACGTTTGCAGGGGTGAATCTTTTAAGAGACGTACAGCATGGCGATACGACCATCACGTTGGCACATACAGCCCCTCATGGTTTTTCGGAGCAGTTTTACCGGACGATTCTAGAGGGTATGGCGCGCGGGGTCTTTCAGGGGAAGGTCCATGTGCACAGGTCTGCGCAGAAAACCGATGCCTACCAGCTCTCCAAGGCGCTGTTGCTCTCGGACGGGTGCGAAATGGATACGAAGCCCGAGCTTGAAATCTATGCCGATGATGTGAAATGTGCGCACGGGGCCACAACAGGCCAGATGGATGAGACAGCGTTGTTTTATCTGCGTTCGCGGGGCGTACCTGTGCCAGAGGCACGACGTTTGCTGATACGGGCCTTTGTGGATGAAGCGGTGGACAAGATCGGGGATGGGTTTTTAAGACACACCGTACACGAAAGGGTCATGCAATGGCTCCGGAACGCGCACACGCCATGAGGACGCCGTCTGAAAATCTACGGCGGGCTGATTTTCCGGCTCTGAGCCAGACCATGAATGGCAAACGGCTGGTGTTTTTGGACACGGCGGCCAGCGCGCAAAAGCCCCGTGCGGTTATAGGGGCCATGAACAAGGTGCTGGAAACAGGATATGCGAATATTCATCGGGGAATTTACCGGATTTCACAGGATTTGACAGCGGAATTTGAAGGGGTGCGCGCCAAAATCGGGCGTTTTATCGGGGCAGAAAGCGAAAAAACGATTGTGTTTACCCGCAATGCCACGGAATCCATCAATCTGGTGGCTCAAAGCTGGGGGCGTACGCATCTGCAGGCGGGCGATGAGATTATTCTGACGGAGATGGAACATCACGCCAATATTGTGCCGTGGCAGTTGCTGGCGGGGCAGATCGGGAGTGTGATCAAGGTCGTACCCGTGATGGAAAACGGTCATCTGGATCATACCGCATTTGAAAATCTGTTAAGTAAAAAAACACGGCTGGTGTCTTGTGTTCATGTTTCCAATGCGATCGGAACGGTCAATGACGCGGGGGCTCTCATCAAAACGGCCCGTGCTTTTGATCCGGCCATTAAAATTTTGATAGACGGTTCGCAGGCTGTGCCCCATATGCCGGTGGATGTCCGGAAACTGGATGCAGATTTTTATGTGTTTACGGGACACAAACTGTATGGCCCGACGGGCATTGGGGTTCTGTACGGAAAATATGAAGTGCTGGACACCATGCCTCCCTATCAGGGCGGGGGGGATATGATCGAACAGGTCAGTTTTACGGGCACCACGTTCAAGCCGCCGCCTGCGCGGTTCGAGGCCGGCACACCTGCCATTGTCGAGGTGATTGGACTGGGCGCCGCTGTGGACTATATGGAGTCTCAGGGGCTGGAAGATATTTTTGCGTATGAGAGGCAGATGATGGCGTATGCTGTGGCACGACTGGAGGGCATTAAGGGGCTGAGGCTGTATCATGGCGCCAATAGCTTGAGTGTGTTGCCGTTTATGCTGGAAGGCGTACACCCCTCCGATGCAGGGATGATCCTTGATCAGTGTGGTGTCGCAGTACGTACAGGCCACCATTGCTGTATGCCGCTTATGGCGCATTTGGGGGTGACGGGCACGATCAGAGCCTCTGTGGGGCTGTATACCGGTGGTCCGGAGATAGAGGCCTTGGTGCAGGGCATTGAAAAAGCGAAGGACTTGCTGGCATGAACGCAGTGAAAGAAGAAACGCAGACGACCGAAACGGGGTATGACGTGCTGGCCGAACCGCCGCATGCCGATGTGCCGCGGGATCATCCGCTCTGGCCTTTGATGTGCAAGGCCCTGAAGGAGGTGTATGATCCGGAAATCCCTGTGAATGTATACGAGCTGGGCCTGATTTACACGGTCCGTCTCCTCGAACGGGCAGATGGTCTGGCCGATGCCAACGTACAGATGACCCTGACCTCGCCCGGGTGCCCTGTGGCGCAGGAAATGCCAGGCTGGGTGCAGGGCGCCCTGCTTCCGCTCGACGGGATCGGGGACGTGGATGTGGAAATTATATGGGACCCCACATGGTCCCCCGCGATGATGGCGGAAACGGCCAAAATGCAACTCAATATGTTTTATTAACGCTGTGGCGGGAAGGGGTTGGACAATGGATCTGGGAATAACAGTGACGCAGGCCGCACAGGCGCAGATGAAAAGCCTGATGGACTCTGCCGGAGAAGGCGCGCAAGGCCTTCGTCTGGCGATCAAGGCCACGGGATGTTCCGGCAACTCCTATAAAATGGAATATGTCTCGGCGGACGATTCAGGGGCGGCGGATGATATTCTCACGCTTTCCGATGGTGTCCGTCTTTATATTCCCAAGGTTGTGTCGTGGATGCTGATCGGTATGACGGTGGAGCATGTCACGGATGCGCTTGGCAATGCCCGTTTTGACTTCAAAAACCCCAATGAAACGGGGCGCTGTGGGTGTGGGGAAAGCTTTCAGGTTCAAAAACCTTAGCCCTATTTTTGTCTTACAGCCCTTCTTGGCGCAAAATCCTTCAATGGGAGGAGAGCGAACTGGAGAGAGATCTTTCTGCCTTCTGTTGCGCCTCGAGCGCTGTTTCGATAACCTCCGGCCCCGCATGGTCTGTATAGGGCAGGGTGCTCAGAGCCCGTTTCCACGCTTTGGCCCCCCTTTGCCCCTGATAGAGCCCCAGAATATGCCGCGTAACCGATTTGACGGGCGTGTTGTATTTTTGCGCCTGTTCTGCGGCATAGTGCATCATCTGCCGTGCGATATCGCCCCTGTCCGGCAAGGGGGTGTTGTGAAGGTCCTGCGCAAGTTCTGCAAGGAGATAAGGGTTCTGGTAGGCCTCCCGCCCGATCATGACACCATCAAAACGGGCGATTTGCGTCAGGACAGCTTCACGGGTCGTCAGTCCGCCATTGAGAATAACGCGCAAAGCCGGATAGCGGGATTTGATGGCAAAAGCGCGGTCATAATCCAGTGGCGGCTTTTGCCGGTTCTCTTTCGGTGAAAGTCCCTTCAGCCAAGCTTTTCGCGCATGGATGATCAGGGTTTTACAGCCATGATCCACAAGGTTGTCCACAAAGCGGAGGAGAAAATCCAGATCATCCTGATCATCCACCCCGATCCGGCATTTGACGGTGATGGGGGTCCGTGTTGCCGAAACCATCGCGGAAACAAGGGCGCCAACATGCGCCGGCTCTTGCATCAGGCAGGCCCCGAAACGCCCGTTTTGCACACGATCGGACGGACAACCGCAATTGAGGTTGATCTCGTCATAGCCGGCCGCCTCCCCCAGTCTGGCACAAAGCGCGAGGGCTTTCGGCTCGGAACCACCCAATTGCAGGGCTATCGGGTGCTCGGCGGCGCTATAGCGCAGGTGACGGTCCACATCCCCGTGCAAGAGCGCGCCTGTCGTGACCATTTCGGTATAGAGTTTGGCACGGGGATTGAGAAGCCGGTGGAAAAAACGGCAATGCCGGTCTGTCCAGTCCATCATGGGGGCCACAGAAATTTCAGTGTTTTTGTGCGCGGGCTCTTGATTCATCGCCCGTTTTTTATCATAAACAAGGGTATGCGCGTCTATAAAAAACAATCCCTCCTGCTTTTTTTTCTGTTGTGCCTTGCGGGAGAGCCTGCGGGCGTTTTGCGAGCGCAGGAAAAGGCACCTGTCGAGGCGGTGTCTAAAATCTCTCCGGCCTTCCGGTCTACGGAATATCCTTTGCCGCGTTTTGTGTCTTTGGGGGCAGACGAGGTGTTTGTGCGCACGGGGCCAGGCCAGAAATACCCTGTGGAATGGGCGTACAAGCGCAAAGGTCTGCCGGTCGAGATCATTCTGGAGTACGATATCTGGCGGAAAATCAGGGATTTTGACGGGCAGGTGGGCTGGGTGCATCATACGTTGCTCAATGGTCGCAGGACCGCTTTTGTCACGGTCAAAACCCTCCCTTTGAGAAAAAACAACGATGAAAACAGCACGGTTATGGCGTATATCGCCGAGAAAGCTGTTGTGGATGTCGTGAAGTGTGACGGACAGTGGTGCCTTGTGAACGCCTCCGGATACAAGGGCTGGGTTCCACAAAAATTGCTCTGGGGTGTTTACGAGTCCGAGGTTTTCGATTAGATTGAATCCTGAGATTTGATTCTTCTGCGTTTGTCCTGTTCTTTCCCCTTTTTCCTTCTTTTTAGCCATTGTCGGGCCATTTTCATGTTTGCACTGACCAATAAGCCAGAAATGGCGGCGCGTTTGTATGCCGGTTTGATTCAACTGGCGACCGATCCGGCGCAAGGCACTGACGCCATGCGGCTGATCCAGCATATGGCGGGAGTGCTGGTCGAAACCTTTCTGGTTTTTGACGAGCCCGACGAGGTCATGGAGGTCACCTTGCGCCGTTTGTCCGACATGCTGGAGTGCGCTCCGATCGGGGGCGCTCTCGGGCAGAGGGTGTTGCCGCCGGCCCATGTGATGGATTACGAAACCGAACGGGGCCGGATGGCGGCGCGCAGGTTTTTCGAGGAATGGCTGGATTGTGTTTTTGAATTTCATGCTCTGGTTCTGGTGATTATCCACAATATTATCGTGAGCTGGGAAGCCGATGGCCAGACTCGGGATGAGTCCCTGCGCCTGCTGGTCGAATGTACGCACAGGGCCATGGGCTTCGAGATTGCCGCGCAGGAGCTGTGCGATGTGGTCATCGACCGGAAAGTGGCTTCGGAAGGCTGGAGTCTGGGTGACTGCATTGCCTCGCTGAGCGCTGTGGCTGGCCGGCGGCTGGCGCTCTCCCTGAATTCCGATGCTTGCATGCTCTTTCGGGGGGCGCATTTGCCGGAATGTCTGGACAAGATTGTCTATGTCATGACGCAGGAAGCGGTGCGCCTGGGCGTGCCCGCAGGCTCTGACTGGCGATTCGGACTGGCGGCCAATGACGTGCCGATCAACGCACCGATGGATCTGGTCTACGGGATCGAGCCCTATTGCCAGAGTTTTTTCGATGCGATGCAGATCAAGAACCAGTATGAACAGGCCGTATGCTGTGCGAAGGCCGCAGGCCGGATGCTGGCCGTGGCGGCCGGTGGGGAGTTGCCCGAACTGGAGCCTGCCATTGCCAAACCGCTTGCCATGGCGGCGATTACAGAGACGTACAAGTCTGTTTGCATGGAACAGACGGCCTTTTCCGTTTAAAAATTACGGATGCTAGGGGGTGAAAATCTCCCCACCCTTGCAAGCCCTCCTGAACTTGCCTATAACAGGGGGAAACGGGAATCATTTTAGAGCATGACCATGATATTTGAACAAAAATCCCATTACGGGTATGACGAAATTATCGCTTGTGGCGAAGGAAACATGTTTGGGGCAGGCAATGCGAAGCTTCCCCTGCCGCCCATGCTCATGTTTGACCGGATTACGGATGTTTCTCTGGAAGGTGGGGCGCATGGCAAGGGACTCATCGCGGCGGAATTTGATATTCATCCCGATCTGTGGTTTTTTGCGTGCCATTTCAAAGGAGATCCTGTTATGCCAGGCTGTCTGGGGCTTGACGCGCTGTGGCAATTGCTGGGGTTTTATCTGGGCTGGACGGGTGCGAAAGGCTCTGGTCGTGCTTTAGGATTGGGCGAGTTGAAGCTTACGGGGCAGGTTCAGCCTACCACAAAACTGGTCAAATACGTGGTGGACATCAAGCGCGTGATCAACCGCAAGCTGGTGCTTGGTATCGGCGATGGGAAAATGTACGCCGATGGGCAGTTGATCTATGAGGCCGAGGGCCTCAAGGTCGGGCTGTTTGAAAATACGGCGGCGATGTAGGGCATTGCCTTTATCATTGGTTCTGGGGGTACATAAAATTTACCATCTCAATGGTGTGTGCAGATATTTCGGGAAGTTTTAGCCCTTCTTCCTCGAGACGGTCTTTGATTTCCCTGAATGTTTTTGTTCTTGGGCCTATTTTGGGCATATGTTTTAAGGCATCCTCTGAAAACTGGAGCAGTTCTCCAATGGTTTCAATGCCGTTGGACCGCAGAGCGTTTTTGGTACGTTCTGTAAAGCCGAAATGTTTGACAGATAGGTCTTTGATGTCTTGTTTTTGCAAATCATCTTCTGTAACTGGGATCATGGGGCCAAATTGTCTGTAAGGCTCTCGGTGTCCTATAAACTCAACATCTGTGTTTTCTAGGTCAGCAATCATACAACGGGGCGTGGGGCCTTGTGTATTCACCGTTTGTGCAAAGGTGATAGAGAGTGTATGGGCGGGATGTTTAAAGTTTCCATTGGGATGGACTTCTTGGGCCTCGACAGTTTGGGAGTTGTAAGGAGTACTTGGTTGCTCTGCCTGTGTGATTAAGAAAAATTTGTCTTTGAGCGAAGGGCCTGTATCACGAGAGAGATGCTCTTTTTTCAATAAAAAAAATTCGTTATCTCGCCATCCATCATTGCCCCTTATAAGTTCGGCTCCATGCGAATTTCCTATTTTGATCACATCGCCTTCTTTTAAAAAATCCTGCACCAGTTTCATGGCCTTGCCCTTCTTTTTGGTATGGCTGGTATATTAGACAGAAAACAATGGTTCTGTCAAATAAAATCTGCGTGACCTCTTCTCGCTTCCTTGCTAGAAAGGAAGCCATGAATCAGACACACAGACGGATTGTGGTTACGGGGCTCGGGATTGTTTCCTGTATTGGAAATTCTGTGCCTGCGGTTTTGGAATCGTTACGCGCAGGGCGCTCGGGGATTACGTTTTCCCCCGAATACGCCGAGATGGGCTTTCGCTCCCATGTCTACGGGAGGCCGGATATCACCCTTGAAGACCACATCGACAAGCGTTTGTGGCGTTTTATGGGCGATTCTGCGGGCTATACGCATCTGGCGATGGAGCAGGCGATTGCAGATTCCGGCCTTGAGGAAAAAGATGTCGTGAATGAGCGCACGGGGATTATCATGGGCTCCGGCGGTCCCTCGACGCGGGCGCAGGTTCTGGCGGCGGATATTACGCGGGAAAAGGGGCCCAAACGCGTGGGGCCGTTTGCTGTGCCGAAATGTATGTCCTCCACCACGTCGGCTACGATTGCGACGAATTTCAAGATCAAGGGCGTGAATTATTCGATTTCCTCGGCCTGCTCGACCTCCGCGCATTGTATCGGCAACGCGGCGGAACAGATTTTGTTGGGCAAACAGGATGTCATGTTCGCGGGCGGGGGGGAGGAGCTGGACTGGACGCTTTCTGTCCTGTTTGACGCGATGGGCGCGATGTCCTCTAAATACAATGATACGCCGGAGCGGTCTGCGCGCGCCTATGATGCGAATCGCGATGGTTTTGTGATTGCGGGCGGCGGCGCGGTTGTGGTGCTGGAGGAGCTGTCCCATGCCAGGGCGCGGGGCGCAAAGATTTATGCCGAACTCACGGGCTATGGTGCAACGTCTGACGGCGCGGATATGGTGGCCCCGAGCGGGGAGGGGGCTGTGCGGTGTATGCGTCAGGCGCTCTCTACCATTAAAACCCCCGTCACCTATATCAACACGCATGGCACGAGTACGCCTGTGGGCGATATGACGGAGCTGAACGCCATTCGGGAGGTTTTCGGTGCGCGCGAAGATAAGCCGTATATCAGTGCGACAAAATCCATGACGGGGCATTCCCTCGGCGCGACGGGCGCGCAGGAGGCTATTTATTCTATCCTCATGATGCAGAACGATTTCGTTGCGCCGAGCATCAATGTCGAAACGCTGGACGAGGGCGCCGTTGGCATGAATGTTGCGACCGCCCGCGTGGACGGGGTCAAGCACCAAACGGTGCTGTCCAATAGTTTTGGTTTCGGCGGCACGAATGCGACGCTGGCGTTGAGTAGGTTTGAGGGGTAGATCGGGTTCAGTATGTCTCCAAAACTCCGAGTCTCCGCTTGAATTTTTTGGGGTTTGTTTTAAGCGGAGTTTAGGAGATACGGAGTTTTTTGTAGGAGCGGGCTGTAAAAATGAAAATCGGAGAAATTGTTAAGATCCATATACCTGAAATTATTCGGTATTGTGAAGAAGTTGATCCACAGGAGTTTATTCGTTTTAAAACTCCAAAACTCCGAGTCTCCGCTTGAATTTTTTGGGGTTTGTTTTAAGCGGAGTTTAGGAGATACGGAGTTTTTTGTAGGAGCGGGCTGTAAAAATGAAAATCGGAGAAATTGTTAAGATCCATATACCTGAAATTATTCGGTATTGTGAAGAAGTTGATCCACAGGAGTTTATTCGTTTTAAAACTCCAAAACTCCGAGTCTCCGCTTGAATTTTTTGGGGTTTGTTTTAAGCGGAGTTTAGGAGATACGGAGGTTTTTATATGGCACTTTTGAAACAGCATTCTGATTTTCCAGACTCTTTGAATGTTTTAACGGGCGAAGTGATGGATTGTTTTTATCAAGTTCATCAGGAGTTGGGTGCCGGTTATACTGAAAATATTTATGAGGAAGCCTGTTGTATTGAGTTTCAGAGGAAGGGGCTTTCTTTTGAAAAACAGAAATCTATACCGATTTTTTATAAGGGAGAGGTACTGAATAACAATTTCAGACTAGACCTTGTTGTAGAAAATGAAATTTTGATTGAATTGAAAGCCGTAGAACATGTTTTACCTGTTCATCAGGCGCAAATATATTCTTATCTTAAGGCCACAAAATACCCGATTGGCTTTTTAGTGAATTTCAATGTGTCGTTGATTAAAGAGGGCGTAAGACGCTACGTGAATAAAACTCCGAAACTTCAAAACTCCGCTTGAGTTTTTAATATGGCATTAAAGCGGAGCTTGGGAGATACGGAGGTTTTTTGCTCCCAGATCAAAAGAAGCGCCCTGTAGGCTCTATAAAATTTTTTATAATTGTTTTAGATATTGATGGATAAGAAAAAATGTTGGGTTGTGATATGAATTTCTCCGAATCTCCAAAACTCCGCTTAAAAAAATAAAGGTAAAATAAAATGCAACTGATGAACAATAAAAAAGGGCTTATCATGGGGGTGGCGAATGACCACTCCATCGCGTGGGGGATGGCGCAGGCGTTGCATGGCGCGGGGGCGGAGTTGGCCTTTACGTATCAGGGCGAGGCGTTCGGCAAGCGCGTGAAGCCGCTCGCCGCGTCTTTGGGCTCGGATTTTCTGATTGATTGTGATGTTACCTCGGAAGAGGATCTGGACAAGGTGTTTGCCGAAATCGAACAGCGTTGGGGCGTGCTGGATTTTGTGGTCCATGCCATTGCCTATTCGGACAAGAACGAGCTTCAGGGGCGGTATGTTGACACGACGCTGGCCAATTTCCTGCAGACCATGCATATTTCCTGTTATTCCTTTACTTCTGTCATGCGCCGCGCCCGTCCCTTGATGAAGCGGGGGGGCTCTGCGGTCACGCTGTCCTATTTCGGGGCGGAGAAGGTTATGCCCAATTACAACGTGATGGGCGTGGCGAAGTCTGCGCTGGAGGCCTCTGTGCGGTATCTGGCGGCGGATCTGGGGCCCGAGGGTATCCGTGTGAATGCGATCAGTGCGGGACCGATGCGCACGCTTGCGGGGGCCGTCATTGGGGGCGCACGGAAAACATTCAAATATAACACGATCACCGCGCCTCTGCGCCGCTCGGTCGAGTTAGAGGAGCTGGGCGGGACGGGATTATACTTGCTCTCGGACATGTCATCCGCCGTGACGGGCGAAGTGCACTACGTGGATTGCGGGTATAATATCATGGGCATGCCCGCCCATGACCAGCTCGATGAATTTGGTAAGGGCGGGTAAGAAGCGGCTCTTAGGCTAGGCGTAGAGCTCAGCCCCAGTAAATTCTTTTTTGCAACCCTTTGAACGCTCCAAAACAATGCGGGCGGCGTCATAGCTGTCTTCCAGCATCAGTTTAAATTTCTCGCTGTCTTGAGGGATGTTGAGGTTGTATTGATCGATTTGTCTTTTAAGGAAAAGGGCTGTCAGGGGGCCCTTTAAGGTGAGGTTCTCGACAGCATCATTCCATGTCTTTTGAAGGGAGTTTGATTTCAAATTATTCATCTCTTCAATCGTAATATCGTCAAAAGATAAAATCAAATCTCTGGTCTCTGCGATGCAGAGTTCTTCTTTAATTGTTGATACAGGTTTTGTTGTTGCAAGAGACATGTGTTCTTTCCTTTATAAAGAGGCGGTTTGAGGTTCAAAAACGGTGTTATCATGCGATAGGCCTTGCAAAGGCACAGAATGCGGCGCATGGGACACAACCACCCGCGCAGACTCAAACACAGCGCGAAGCATGGCGGTATGTTCGGTAGCATCCCGATAGCGTCCCTTCATCGCAATGGCAAGGGTCGATACAATATCGTTATGGGCGTTAAATTGCCCTCGGACACCAGAGCCTGTAGTCTGAATAGTGGAAATTTGCTCCAGTTTTTCTTCCGGTGTGCCCTTAAGTCTGCCTAAAAGGCTCTCCCTGCCGAGGGCGACAGCGTAGTGTTTTAAAATATCGTTGGAGTCTTCTAATACGATTGTACCGTCTTTAAAAGCCATTATAATCTCCTTTTTTGTGTTTTATAAACCACAAAAAACAATATGTCAATATTTTTAATGCACGCGAAACACGGCGTCTTTGATGACATCCGGTGTGTCGGAGAAAAATCCGTCTACGCCCCAACGCAGGAGGAACCGCGCGCGGTCTGGGTCATTGATGGTGTAGGCCAGAACAGGTTTTTCAAGATCGGCCAGCATTTCAATCTGTTCCTGCGTGGCCGTGTTGCCGTTCACGTGATGGGTGGACACCTCGAGATATTCTGCCAGTTTTTGCCATTCGTCCGGCCATTCTTCGGGCAGGAGGAACCCGCGGTGCCAATCAGGGGCCATGTCGAGCGCGGTTTCAAGGCAGACGGCCTCGAAGGAGGAAATAATCAGGCGGGCGTGGTCATCCCAGATGGTGGAAAGCAGATCGAGCACAACTTCCGCCGTTTCGCGCGCCCGCCCCGCGCAGGGCTTGATTTCAAGGTTCAGGCCCATATTGCGGTCGATCAAGACTTCGAGCGCCTCCTCCAGCGTGGGGATGTGGATACCTGAAAACCCTTCGGAAAACCAGCTTCCCGCTTCGAGTTGTTTAAGGTCTTCGTATAATATCTCTGCCACGGGGCCGTAGCCGTTGGTTGTGCGGTCCAGCGTATCGTCGTGGAAGATAATGGGGACGTGATCCTTGGTGAGCTTCACGTCCAGCTCCACCCATTCTACGCCCAGATCGGCGGCGGTGTGAATAGCCTCAAGCGTGTTTTCGGGCGCATAGCCCGCGGCCCCGCGATGGCCTATAATTTGTGGGATTTGCAGTGGTTTCATGGTACCAATTCGTTTTCTTTGTGTGAGGGCGTTGCCCATCGGTTTCGCCGTGCTCATGTACGAAAAGGTACATGCCGCGCGTCTCGCCTCCGGACGCCTGCTCACACTTTGAAACCAAAATGGTACAAGATGTGCTTTTATACGGAACCGTGCAGAAGGTAAAGGGTATAAAAATCGTCATTGCGAGGAGGCTTTAGCTGACGAAGCAATCCAGACAAGTAAAACAAAAACTGGATTGCCGCGCGCCCTAATGGTCGCTCGCAATGACGGAAATCTGAAACATTCTTAGCTTAATCGTTCCCGAAAGCATCGCTGTTTTCAAGGAGTGTAATAGCCGCTTGATTTTTGAAGGCGGCCTGATTTTTATTTTCTATCGCGGCGGCACTTTTATAGACCTTGTCCAGTAAAAAATCGAGATCCTCATCTTTAAACTCCATATGGACAGTATTCAATGTTCGTTTGAGCTGTATTTTTATTGTATTGGCCAAAAAGGTTCTGCCATGTTTTTGCGCGGTTTCATTCAATTCTTCTGTGAGGGAAGACGGGGTAGTTCTGAGAGCTTCTAGGGCTACTTTTTTGCTTTGATGGAGATCCTCTAAAAGGCCTAATGTGAATTCTGCGGTGTTTGCAATGGCATAGCGCAGGTAGTGTGTCGCAGAGGATTCTGTTGTATTATAGTCTCCAATAATGGCATTGAGTGTTGGTTTCATGGTTCTCTCTCCTTGTTTTTCGCGTTCTTAGCAGAGATGTTTTTATATGTCAATAATTTTATGGAATTATAGATTTATAGAGCAGGTAGGCCCCTGAGAGGATCGTCACGGCTTCGAACCCGCGTTTGATCCAGAGATTGCCCTTGAGCGCGCCCATATGCGCCCCCGCATACCCGCCCGCGAAGGAGCCGAGGAGGAGCGTGGGAACCCACGCCCAATAGACCGGATGGCCGAGCAGGGAGACGGCCATCGCGCCCGTGAGGTTCCAGAAAATCCCCACCAGTGTCATGGTGTACATGACCGCGCTTTTGTAATCGACCCCGAACCACAGGATCAGCCAGACGGTGACGAACAGGCCGCTCCCCGAAGACAGGGAGCCGTTAAACACCCCGATCAGAAACAGGACGAAACCGCCGAGGACAAAGCCTTTCAGATCACGGTTTTTTGGTGCGGAAGCTTGCCCGAGCGATTTTTTGAAAATGGAATAGACCCCCAGTGCAATGGTCAGAAGACCCAAAGACAGGCCTGCGATGCGGTCGGGGATGTTCACAATGATCCCTGCGCCGACAATGGTGCCGAGCACACCACAGAGCATGACGATCAACGCAAAATGCCAGTCAATCGGGGCCTTGTGTTTGACATGGCGATAGGTGGAGCCAAGCCCCAGAGCCACGGTTGCGATTTTATGGGTGGCCAGCGCCGTGGCAAAGGGCAGGCCGAGAAACAAAAGCGCTGGAAACTGCACCAGCCCCGAACCACCCCCCGCAAAGGCCGACATCGTGTTAGCGATGAAGGAGATGAGGAGGAGGGCGGCGTGCTCGGTCATGGTGTTTTCCTGTTTCTGTCATTCTGAGCGGAGCGAAGGATCTCTTTCGGGATTCTTCGCCTTTGGCTCAGAATGACAAAGGAAGGGGGCTCAGAATGACATGAGAGAGTGCGTTACCCCTTCGCCTCTTTCTTTTTATCCTCGGTTTCGATGATCGCGCCAGTTTCCTGGTCTACGCGCTTCATGGAGAGTTTGATCTTGCCGCGGTCATCCACGCCGAGCAGGAGGACTTTCACCATCTGGCCCTCTTGTACCACATCCGATGTCTGCGCGACGCGGTAGTCGGCGAGTTCAGAGATATGCACCAGACCGTCCTTTGCGCCCATAAAGTTTACAAACGCGCCGAAATCAACGCATTTTACGACTTTGCCTTCATAGACCTTGCCTGTTTCCGGCTCATCCGTAATGTCACGGATCATTTTAACCGCCGCCTCGATCGCTTCCGAGTTGCTGGCCGCGACTTTGATCGTGCCGTCATCTTCGATGTCGATTTTGGTGTTGGTGGCTTCGATAATGCCGCGAATGACTTTCCCGCCCGTGCCGATGACTTCGCGGATTTTATCCGTGGGGACTGTCAAGGTCACGATTTGCGGCGCATTGGCGTTGAGTTCGGCGCGGGCCTCTGTCAAGGCTTTGGCCATTTCACCCAGAATGTGCAAACGGCCGTCTTTGGCTTGCGCCAAGGCAATCGTCATGATTTCATCCGTGATGGATGTGATTTTAATGTCCATCTGGAGCGCGGTGATCCCGTTTTCCGTTCCAGCCACTTTGAAATCCATATCGCCGAGATGATCTTCATCACCCAGAATATCAGTGAGAACGGCAAAATCTTTCCCTTCCTTGATCAGGCCCATGGCAATGCCCGCTACCGGACTTTGCAAGGGAACCCCCGCATCCATCAGCGCCAAAGACGTACCGCAGACGGTTGCCATAGAGGAGGAACCGTTGGATTCTGTGATTTCAGAGACGACCCGCATCGTGTAAGGGAAGGCCTCAACTGAAGGTAAAAGCGGGCGAATAGCGCGCCATGCCAGTTTACCATGACCGATTTCGCGTCTGCCTGGCGGGCCCATGCGTCCGGCTTCGCCGACCGAATAGGGCGGGAAGTTGTAATGCAGAAGGAAACGCTCCTTGTATTCGCCTTCCAGCGCATCAATAATTTGCTCATCCTGTCCGGTGCCGAGCGTGGCGACCACGAGGGCTTGTGTCTCTCCGCGTGTAAACAGAGCGGAGCCGTGTGTGCGAGGCAAAATCCCTGCTTCGGCCACAATCGGGCGCACCGTTTTGGTATCGCGTGCGTCAATCCGCTTACCGGTTTTCAGGATCTGCCCCCGCACGACATCGGCCTCGACCGACTTGAACTTGGCTTTGATGGTGTTTTCATCCAGACCATTTTCAGTATCGAGGAATGCGGCTGTGGCGGCTTTACGGACATCATCCACGGCAGACTGGCGTTGCAGTTTGTTGGTAATGGCGTAAGCCTTCTCCACATCCTTGCTGTATTGGGACTTGATGGCGGCTTCGAGTTTTTTGAGAGGCTCCGGTGTTTCCGGTACATCCCAAGGCTCTTTCGCGCACATTTCGGCCAGCGCGATAATCCCGTCAATCACGGGTTGAAAGGCTTTGAACCCTGTTCGGACAGCACCCAGCATGATGTCTTCGCTCAGCTCGGAGGCTTCGGATTCTACCATCAAAACGCCTTCTTGTGTTCCGGCTACGACCAGATCCAGATCCATGTCATCAATTTCGTTCATCGCGGGGTTGATGAGGTATTGACCGTTTTTATAGGCCACGCGCGCGCCGCCAATGGGCCCCATGAAGGGAATACCTGAGAGGGTGAGTGCGGCGGAACAGCCGATCATCGCAATGATATCCGGATCATTTTCCAGATCGTGTGACACCACCGTTGCGACAATCTGGACCTCGTTCAGGAAGGTTTTGGGAAACAGCGGGCGAATGGGGCGGTCAATCAGGCGGGAGGTGAGTGTTTCCTTCTCGCTGGGGCGCGCTTCCCGTTTGAAGAAGCCGCCCGGGATTTTTCCGGCGGCGTAGGTTTTTTCCTGATAATGTACGGAAAGCGGGAAGAAATCTTGGCCCTGCTTGATGGATTTCGATCCGGTCACACAGCACAAGACGCTGGTTTCGCCTATGGTGGCGAGCACGGCGCCATCGGCCTGACGGGCAATTTTTCCTGTTTCCAGAACGAGTGTTTTTCCTGCAAAATCAATTTCTTTGCGGTAAATTTTAAACATAGTGATATTTTCCTTTGTGTATATGGTTTTGCGCCACCCTTTCATGAAATATGAAAAGTGATGAGCGCGTATAGTTGATGTGAAAGGGGAAGCGCCAGTTTCGGCGGACAGTGAAAAGCAGGATCAAAACCCCCTGCGCTTGACAGTCGACCGGAAACGGGCAAAATGCCACCTTTCCAACTCTCGGGAAACATGGCACTCTTTGACCGTAAAGTCAAAGAATCTTTTATTGGAACAGGAGCGGGGCGTGCGCACGAAAATTTTATGTCTCTTGGGGGTGTTGGTCTTGTTTGCGGGGACAGCCCATGCGGGGGCGCAGGAAGACGTTACGGGCACATTGCAGAAATACCTGCAGGCATTGGAGGCGGGAGATGTCACAACGGTGCAGGGGATCTATACCCCAGATACCGCACAGATGATGGCCAAACGCCCTGTGAGTAGCGGCATGATGGCCCATGAAGCCACAACCATCAAGGGATGTGGGCAAATGCTGGTGCTTGTAAAAAAATCCCGTGCTGTTGTGGCGTTTCCCCATGGTTCCAAACAATGCACACCCTACTTTTTGCGCTTGACGGACGGGGGATGGAATCTGGATTTTGCCACGATGATGCATGTGATCCGGTTTGATGGCGGAAACAATTGGTGGATTGACCGGACGGTCAAAAATCCGTACGGTTTCGCATTTCAATAATGAAAAATCTCATAGAGGGTGCCTTACATGAATTACCTTGTTCTTCTCCGTCACGGTCAAAGCCAGTGGAATTTGGAAAACCGCTTTACGGGCTTTCACGATGTGGACCTGACGGAAAAAGGTGTGGCCGAGGCCATTTCTGCCGGTGAGAAGCTGAAAGCCTCCGGCATTCATTTCGATCAGGCTTTTACCAGTACCCAGACACGCGCGAACCGCACCACGCGGTTGGCGCTGGAGCATGCGGGGCAGGGAGGCTTGATTGCGACGCTCAAGGCGCATGATGATCTACGGGAGCGGGATTACGGCGACCTCACAGGGCTGGACAAGGATGAAACCCGCGAAAAATACGGCGCGGATCAGGTGCATATCTGGCGCAGGTCCTATGATGTGGCCCCGCCGAACGGGGAGTGCCTGAAGGATGTCGTGGAAAATCGTGTCCGGCCCTATTTCACGGCGGAAATCAAGCCGTTGCTGGAGGCAGGCAAAAATATCCTTGTGGGTGCGCATGGAAATTCTTTGCGGGCGCTGTTGATCATCGTCGGGGCGGAAACGCCGAAGACCATCAATGAAGCCGAATTTCCCACCGGCGTACCATTGGTCTTTGGATTTGAGCAAGGCAAGATTGTGAAACGCGCGTTTTTGAAGTAGAATGATTGTAAGGCTCAAGGGAGGGCTTGGATCATGCGGCAGATATCGGGTATGCATGTCGTTGTGGCGTCTTTAAGCCTTCTGTTTTTTGCCTATTTCTATTTTTCAGGCTATCAGAAGAGCGGCTTGTCGTCTTTCGGGATGTATCTGTTCTATCAATTCGAGTTCGGGAAGCTCAGTCCCAACCAGCTTTTGTTTTGGACGTCTGTCTTCAGTCCCTTGTTTTTGATGTTTCCGTATTTCTGGGAGCGTCTATTTTCGTTTCTCAAGCGGCCTTCGAGCGGGGAGCCCCTGTTGGATGTCGGGAATATTATCGGTCTGGGGTATTTGTTCCTTTTAGTCTTTGTCTTGCTGACCTTCCCGGGCGTAAGAGACGGTATTCAACCGCCAAGAACACGCGGACCTTTGGCTTCGGAGGCTGTGCGGTAGGGGGGGAAGCCATAAAAAAGAGAGCCGCTTCGCGCGGCTCATCTTACGGGATGACGTTTTTTTGTTACCGTCTGATATTCAGGCGCTTGATAAGCGTCTGGTAACGGGATTCATCCTTGCGTTTCAGGTAATCCAGCAATTTACGGCGTTTTGCCACCATGGCCAGAAGGCCGTGACGGGAGTGGAAATCCTTTTTATGGGCATCCATGTGACCTGACAGATAGGCAATGCGGTCTGTCAGGAGGGCGACTTGTACTTCGGGGGAGCCTGTGTCCCCTGGTTTGGTTGCAAAATCTGCTACGATTTTGGCGCGGTCTTCTACGGTCGTCGACATCGGTTTTCTCCTGTTTCTTTTCTAAAGGTTGAACACGCGAACGGGTTTGATTGTGGCGCCTTCGGTTTCAACCAGAGCGACAGGGCGGGCATGTAAAACCGCCAGAGCCATTCCGTGTTGTTCCAGCCCTAGCGCCTCTAAACGGGCAAAATCGGGTCTGGAAATGAAGGACAAAACCTGCCCGTTCCGAAGCCTTGCACATTCGCCCTCTTTTATGGCCAGAGCCGGGATGTCGTCCAGCACGGTCTCAAGAGGATGCAAAACCTCGTCCAAAACATCTGTCATGGAAGCGGCACCTTGCACAAGTTTTTCCAGTTTGTCCAGAGATATTGCATTTTTTTCTGTAAACGGGCCGACCTGTGTGCGCCGGAGGGCTGAAATATAGCCGCAGGTGCCGAGCCTCTCGCCCATATCCCGTGCCAGAGAACGGACATAGGTGCCCTTGCCGCACAGCATCGTAAAACTGGCGGTCTCTGGTGTGGTGTGGTCAAGGGTCAGGGTTTCGATATAGACGGTGCGGGGCGCAATTTCGAGCGTTTCGCCCGCACGTGCCAGATCATACGCCCGCTGTCCGTCAATTTTGATGGCTGAAAAATCGGGCGGAATTTGGTCAATTTCGCCGATGAAGCGGGGCAGAGCGGCGGTAATGGCCTCGGGCGTGGGGCGAACGGGTGATGTGGCGATGATGTCGCCCTCGCTGTCCTCCGTATTGCGGCGTTCCCCCCATGTGATCGTAAATTCATAGATTTTGAGGCGGTCCTGCGCAAAGGCGATGGTTTTGGTGGCTTCGCCGAGCGCAATGGGTAAAATCCCGCTCGCCAGCGGATCGAGCGTGCCCGCATGGCCCGCCTTTTGAGCCTGAAGAAGCCAGCGCACCTTGGCAAGGGCCTGCGTGGAGGTCGGGCCCACGGGCTTGTCCAGCACGACCCAGCCGTCGATTTTTTGTCCTTTTTTTCGTGCCATAGGGTCAGGAACCCATGTCTTCTTCGGAGATGTGAATGTCCCGCAAAATGTCTTCGATCCGTTGGGCCTTGTCAAAGGAATCGTCCTTGACGAATTGGATTTTCGGCGTGAATTTGAGGGCAGACTGGCGGTTGATTTCCTTCTGGAAGATGTGGGCTTCCGCCGCAAGGGCCGTGAGAAGGGGGGCGATATCCGCACCGCCCAGTGCTACGACATAGGCTCTGGCGTGTTTGAGGTCTGGGGAGACGCGCACTTCCGTCACGGTGATGTTTTTGGCCATATCGAGCAAAGGGGCTGTGTGGAAATGTCCACGCTGAAGCGTTTCGGCGATAATATGCCGGAGCTGTTCCCCCACGCGGAGCTGGCGCTGGGACGGGGTATTGGTTGTGGCGCGGTGTTTTTGTGTCATGGTTTTGTTGTTTCTTGGTTATTCGTCATCCTGAGGCGAAGCCGAAGGATCCCTGTTGTCAAAGGAGATCCTTCGCGGTGCTCAGGATGACAATAAATAAGGCGTTACTGCACCGTTCTGGCTTCTTCGATCACATCAAAGCATTCGATGATGTCGCCCGCGCGGATGTCTTCGTATTTCTCGAACGCCATCCCGCATTCCGTACCTTCCTTGACCTCCGTCACCTCGTCCTTGAAGCGTTGAAGAGTCTTGAGCGTGCCTTCGTGGATCACGACATCCTCGCGCAGGAGGCGGACTTTCGCGCCGCGCTTGACGGACCCGATGGAGACCTCGCACCCTGCGACCTTGCCAACCTTTGTAATGTTGAAGACCTGCTTGATGAGGGCTTGACCCAGATATTCCTCGCGCTTGATGGGCGCCAGAAGCCCCGTCAAAATCGCCTTCGCATCGTCGATGACGTTGTAAATGATGTTGTAGTAGCGGATATCCACGCCCTCGTGCGCGGCCAGCGCGCGGGCTTGCGCATTGGCGCGGACGTTAAAGCCGATGATCAAGGCTTTGGAGGCTTTCGCCAGTTTCACATCGGATTCTGTAATGCCGCCCACGCCGGTATGGAGCACCTGAATGCGGATATCGGGGTTTTCCTCTTCCATCTTGCGGAAAGAGCCAGCAATCGCCTCCACCGAGCCATGAACATCGGCGCGGATGATGACTTGCATCGCGGTTTTCTCGCCCGTCTCGCGCAAGGCAATGAGATCGTCAATCGTCGTCCGGCCCTTGACAGCCAGAGCCGCTTGCGCCCCCCGCCGTTTGTACTGGCGGTAGTTGCTGATCTGGCGGGCCTTGCTTTCATCACCCACCACGCTGAACGGATCGCCCGCATCAGGTGTGCCGTTGAGTCCCAGAACCTCGACAGGCTGGCCAGGAATGGCTTCGGTGACATGTTTCCCCTGATCGTTAATCAGGGCGCGGACTTTCCCGTATTCTGCCCCCGCCACGAAAATATCCCCGATGCGCAAGGTCCCGTTTTGAATCAGAACCGTAGAGACAGAGCCCCTGCCTTTTTCCATCTTGGATTCAATCACCACGCCTTGTGCTTCGCGGTTCGGGTTGGCTTTGAGCTCGAGGACTTCGGCCTGCACGAGGATGGCGTCTTCCAGCTTGTCCAGATTGATTCGTTTTTTAGCTGAAATCTCAACGCACTGGACTTCTCCGCTGAGTTCTTCTACCACGATTCCGTATTGCAACAGCGCGGTTTTAACTTTGTGCGGGTCGGCCTCGGGCAGGTCGATTTTATTGACGGCAATGATAATAGGAACATTTGCGGCCTTGGCATGGCTGATGGCCTCGATCGTCTGTGGCATCACGCTGTCGGTGGCGGAGACGATAATCACGACAATGTCCGTGACGTGCGCGCCGCGCGCCCGCATTTCGGTAAAGGCCGCGTGACCTGGCGTATCCAGAAAGGTAATCTTCTGTCCGGAGTCCATCGAGACCTGATAGGCCCCGATATGCTGGGTAATGCCACCCGCTTCGCCAGACACCACGTTTGTGGAGCGCAGGGCATCAAGCAGGGAGGTTTTTCCGTGGTCAACGTGCCCCATAATCGTCACAACAGGGGGACGGAAAACCAGATCATCTGCGGTATCGGTCCCGCCCAGCAAGCCTTCCTCGACATCAGCATCGGTGACGCGTTTGATTTTATGGCCGAATTCGGAAATGATGAGTTCTGCTGTGTCGGCATCAATGGTCTGTGTGATCGTGGCCATCACACCCAGTTTCATCAGGGCCTTGACGACATCGCCGCCAGGCTCGGCCATCCGGTTGGCCAGTTCGCTGACGGTCAGGGTTTCGGGAATGATCACTTCGCGCAGGATTTTTTTCGTTTCCAACGGGCCCAGTGCCGCAAGACGGGCTTTCTCGCGTGCCCGTTTCTGAGCCGCCATGGATTTGCTTCGGTCGCTGTCAAAATCCTTGTTCAGGGCTTGTGTCACGGTAATCCGGCCACCACGCCGATTGTCAACGACTTTGGGCGGGGCTTTGGGTGCCACTTTTTTCAGACGGTCGCGATAGCTTTCGGTTTCCTCTTCTCCACCGCCCACGCGAAATCTGCGGGCGATATCCGGCGCACCGGCGGGCAGGGCAGGGGCACCGGCAGGACGGGGCGCATTTTGCTGGAGCTCGGCATTTTTCTGACGTTCGTCGCGCTCAATCGCTTCGAGTTCCTGCAGTTCTTTTTCACGTGCGCTCAGGACGGCTTCCTTGGTCGCGGCTTCTTCTTTCTTCTTGTCTTCGATAGTGGTCCGGCGTTTGGGAAGGCTGGAGGGGACTTTACTGCCTTCCGCCAGCGCATTCTGGAGGGCGCGGGCGCGGGTTTCGCGTTCGTCCTGTGTCAGGCGTTCGTCTTCGTCATGCCGGCCCCCGCCCTGAGACATATGGGGGGCATTTGTACGTTTTCTCCGGACTTCAACAGCGACACCGGCAGAGGGACTTGCGTTGCGGGCTTGCGCGCCTGCATTGCCCTTGAGCCCAAGACTCAAGGTGCCTTTCCCGCCAAGGCTGAGGGTTTTTTTGTTATCCCCTGCGCCGGCCTCTTGATTGTTTTTGTCTGTTTTTGTCTCTGTCATACGCTCGTCATTCTGTTCTGCACGCCCCGAACGTCACCAAGACATTCGGGGAAAATCCGTTTCAAGGGATGGTTATACACAAGCCAAAGCCTTGTGTAAAATGTTATCCCTCTGCGCTCTCCTCCGTAAACCAGTGGGCACGGGCTGACATGATGATGTCATTGGCTTCCTTATGGGTCACTTGCCCTTCTCCCAGAAGCTCGATGAGTTCGTCACTGGCCAGATCACCGAGATCATCAAGGGTTTTGATCCCTTTTTCCGCAAGTGCGATGACCTGGGACGATGTCAGTCCTTCCAGCGCAATCAGGGCGCTTTCAATGCCCAGTTCCGCTTGTTTCTTGTTGAGCTCTTCCTGCTTGGCGGCCAGAAAATTCTGGGCCCGCGTTTGCAGTTCGCGGGAAATCTCTTCCTCGAACCCCTGAATTTCATTGAGTTCATCAATGGGGGTTTCCGCGATTTCCTCGACCTTGGTAAAGCCTTCGGCCACCAGAAGATGCGCAATCACGTCATCCACGTCCAGCGCTTCGATAAACAGACCGGAGCGTGTTTTGAATTCCTCGGCTCTGCGTTCGGACTCTTCGGCCTCCGTCAGGATGTCAATGTCCCAGCCCACGAGGATCGAGGCCAGACGCACGTTCTGACCGCGCCGTCCAATTGCCAGAGAGAGCTGTTCGTCCGGTACCACGACTTCCATGCGGTTTTTCTCTTCGTCCAGCACCACTTTTGTCACAGAGGCGGGTTGGAGTGCGCTGACGACAAAGCTGGCAATGTCCTGGGACCATGGGATAATGTCGATTTTCTCCCCGCCCAGTTCGCCGACAACCGCTTGCACGCGGGAACCCCGCATTCCGACACAGGCCCCGACAGGATCAATGGAACTGTCCCGCGAAATGACGGCGATTTTGGCGCGGCTTCCCGGGTCGCGGGCTACGGATTTGATTTCTATCACGCCGTCATAGATTTCCGGCACTTCCTGCATGAACAATTTGGCCATAAATTCCGGATGCGTACGGGAGAGGAAAATCTGTGGTCCGCGCATTTCTTCGCGGACTTCGTAAATAATGGCGCGGACGCGGTCCCCGTTTTTGAGATGCTCGCGGGGCAGGGTTTCATCACGGCGCAGAACGGCTTCGGCACGCCCCTGAATATCAATTGTGGCATTGCCGTATTCCACACGCTTGACCACGCCGTTGACGATCTCGCCCACACGGGATTTGAATTCGGCGTATTGGCGGGCGCGTTCGGCCTCGCGGACTTTTTGCATGATGACCTGCTTGGCGGTCTGGGCGGCAATCCGTCCGAAATCCAGAGGCGGCAGGCTGTCAACCAGAAACTCCCCGACTGTGGCATCCGGCTTGATCCGTTTGGCCTGTGTCAGGGTCAGTTGTGAAATTTCGTTTTCGATTTCAGCATCGTCAGCCAGAACTTCGCGATAGCGCTTGAGCTCGATAGCCCCGTTCTTGCGGTCGATTTGTGCGCGGATATCGTGGTCGTGCCCGTATTTGGAGCGCCCTGCCTTTTGGATGGCTTCTTCCATGGCTTCCAGAACAACCTGACGATCAATGTTTTTTTCTCTGGCGACGTTATCGGCGACTTGTAGCAATTCCATGGTCTTTTCCTCTTTGGTTAGTGGGTCTGTTGTTTGGGGTTATGTGTTGAATCTGTGTTTTCCTCGGATGTTTCGTCAGAGGGCAAGGCCGTGGCCTTGATCAGAGAATCTGTCAAAACAAGCCGTGCCTTGGTCATGGCAGAAAAGGGAATTTTGGCTTCGCCCTGATCGGTTACCATTGTGATGGTATCGCCTTCCACGCCCGTGATGGGGCCCTTGAAACGCTTTTGTCCGGTTGGGAGCGGGGTTTCGGTTTCCAGCCGTGCCTCAAAACCGATATAGGTTTTAAAATCTTCCACAGACAAAAGCGGGCGGTCAATGCCTGGTGAGCTGACTTCGAGCCGGTAACGGCCACTGATAGGGTCTTCAACATCGAGCGTGGCCGAAATCGCCTTGCTCAACGTCGTGCAATCATCAAGCGTGAGACGCTTGGTTGCAGAATTTTCTGCTAAAATCTGAACAGTCTGCATGCCGGACTCACCGATGATTTTCACCCAGACGAGCGCAAACCCCAGATCCTGTACGACAGGCTCCACGATTTTACTGATGCGTTGCTCGATAGGTGTTTGTCTCATTTTTTCCTTGCGGTTTTTCCCGTCTTTCCAACAAAAAAGGCGGGCCTTTTTATGAGCCCACCCTGTCATAACGATCGGGATGTAGGGGTTTTATAGTCCTGTTTGAAAGAAAAGGCAAGGTTATTTTCGGGTAAAAATCAAATAGGTTTGCTTCCTGCCTGCGGTTATCCCTTTTTGCTCATAGCGGGTGGGGATCCAGCCTTCTGGCATGATTTGCCAATCGGCCTTGGTGCGGGCGGTCCATGTGAAGGCCGGATGGTTCGAGGCGTGCGTGACCATCCATTCGGCCAGGTCATCGACATCGGTGCTCATGATGAGCGCGCCGCCGGATTTGAGGATACGGGCAAAGACATCGAGCGTATCGGGCCGGATGATCCGCCGGTTATGGTGGCGTTTTTTGGGCCACGGATCGGGGTTGAGCACGTAAATACCGTCCAAAGAGGCCGGCGTGAAGGAAAGGGCCAGTTTCATGGCGTCGCCGTGCAAAATGCGGAGATTTTCAATGGGCATTTCATCGGCCTGCACGTCTTTCAGCAGAGCCGCCACACCGTTGATAAAGGGCTCCGCGCCGATATAACCTGTTTGCGGGTTCCGGCGGCAAAGTGCCGAGAGATGCTCGCCCGCACCGAATCCGATTTCGAGCCAGAAGGACGTCAAAACAGGAGATCCTTCACTGCGTTCAGGATGACAGGATGGGGAGAGTTCAGGATGACGTGACGGGGAAAAAAGAGTCGAGGGGGGCAGGTTCTGCTCTTCCGTCAGACTCTCTTCCGGCACAGAAAAAAGCGCGAGACTGGTTTCAAGAACCTCTGTTCGCGCTTTGCCGAGCGGACGGCCTTTCTTGCGTCCGTATGTCTTTCGATGAACCTTAACCAAGGATCTTTTGCAAGGCCTGTGTCAGATCTGTTTTTTCCCATGAAAAACCACCGTCAGCATCAGGCTCGCGTCCGAAATGTCCGTAGGCGGATGTGCGCGCATAAATCGGACGGTTGAGTTTCAGATGCTCCCGAATCCCGCGCGGGCTGAGGTCTACGAGCTTTTGCAGGGCCGATACAATTTCGGCTTCCGGCGCGGTGCCTGTGCCGTGTGTGTTGAGGTAGACGGAAATAGGCTTGGACACTCCGATCGCGTAGGAGAGCTGGATGGTGCATCCCTCGGCATAGCCTGCGGCTACAACATTTTTCGCCAGATAGCGCGCGATATAGGCCGCAGAGCGGTCGACTTTTGTCGGATCTTTTCCGGAGAAAGCTCCACCACCATGAGGCGCGGCACCGCCGTAGGTGTCCACAATGATTTTCCGTCCTGTCAATCCGCAATCACCTACGGGACCGCCGATGACAAAGCGGCCTGTCGGATTGACATAGAATTCTTCTTCCGGACACATCCAGCCCGCAGGGAGGATTTTTTCGACGTAGGGCCGAACAAGTGCCTTTACATCGGCTTGGCTTAAACCTTCGGCATGTTGCGTAGAAACCACAACGGATTTTGCGCGCACAGGTTTATCGTCCTTATATTCCAAAGTCACCTGCGATTTCGCATCGGGTTCGATCTTTCCTGCCAACGGGCCGCCTTTGCGGGCTTTGGCGAGTTCGCGCAAGATCGCATGAGAGTAGTGAATGGCCGCAGGCATCAGCGCATCCGTTTCACGGCAGGCATACCCGAACATAATACCCTGATCGCCGGCACCTTCGTTGGTATCAACGCCGGAGCCTTCATCGACGCCCTGCGCGATATCGACCGATTGTTTGTGGAGCTTTACATCAATGTTGACGGTCTTCCAGTGGAAGCCTTCTTGCTCATAGCCGATATCCTTGATGGCCTGACGGGCGGCCTCGATAATCTTGTCCTGCGTGATGCTTTCCGGTCCACGTGTTTCCCCCGCAATGACAACCGTATCTGTTGTCGCTAAAGTTTCACAGGCCACGCGGGCTTGCGGATCGGCAGATAAAAAGAGGTCAAGAACGGTGTCGGAGATCCGGTCGCAAACCTTGTCCGGATGACCTTCGGAAACCGATTCGCTTGTGAAAATGTAATCTTTCAATTCGGAGTGCGCGAGCGGATTGGTCGCGTTTTTCAAGGCAGTCGCTGTGTTTTGCATGTGAGTATCCAATGTTAGAATTCCAAATGTTAAAAATGATAAACCCGTATTGCGGAAAGTCCCACACTAAAGGGCGAATTTCCTTGGCGCAAGTCAAAAAATACCTTTTCCTACGATGTTTTGGAGAGGCGGCCTGCCATGGATTTGATGAAATCCACAATGTCTTTGCGGGCTTCGGGGTTCTTGATGGCGTAGTACAAGGTGATCAGCTCTTCTGTCTCCTTGTCGCGGAGGCTGTGTGTGGTGGGACCTGCGAAGCCCTCTTGCGCGTTGTCGGAGAGGACGCCAGTGACGAGACTTTTGACAGGCGGTTTTTCGAGAATCTGTTCAAAGAAATAAGAGACTGGTACATTCAGGGCATGGCTGATGTCAAACAGCCGGCTGGCGCTGATCCGGTTTGTGCCCCGTTCGTATTTCTGGACCTGCTGAAAGGTCAGGCCAATGGTCTCGGCCAGTTTCTCCTGACTGATTCCCAGAAGGGTTCTTTTGGAGCGCAGGCGCCGACCAACATGTGCGTCAATGTCTGTCGCTGATCCTTTTTTCTTTTGTGCATTCATGAACTGGTACCCTGTTTTTTTAAAGCTTATATAGGGGCTCCTGTCTGATTTGTCCCGTTTTTTCATATTTTGAGAAATCGTACAGAAGCCACGATGGACTCACAGCACTACTATATGAACACAGGGGTATGCAACTAGCCAAAAGTATAATTTATATAAATAAGAGCGTTAAAGTATCTTTTTAGCAAAAGAAAGTGTTGTGCAGGCCAGCATAAAAACCAAAAAGAGGGTTGTTTTGAAAAAAGGCGTTGTGACTGTCAGGGTGGTTTGACGGGGCAGGGGCAGTGTGTCCGCCTGCGCTGTGAAAAGGGTTGCCTGTCCGAGAACCGTACCATCAGGCGCTATAATGCCTGAAAAACCGGTGTTGGCAGAGCGGATCACCGGCAGGCCGGTTTCAATGGCGCGGAATCGGGCCTGTGTGAAATGCTGGTAGGGGCCAGGGCTGATTCCGTACCATGCATCATTGGTAACATTGAGAATGAAATCGGGTGCGGGCCCGTCTGTCGCGATACTGTGCTCCGGAAAAATAATTTCGTAGCACACGAGGGGGCTGTATTTCAGGCCTTCGTTCGTGGAAAAGGTTTCGGGGCCGTTTCCGGTGTGAAAGCCGCTGAAAGCGGCAATAGGGGCGAGGGGAATCCATTTTTGAAACGGGATATATTCCCCGAACGGCACAAGATGGGATTTATTATATTGGTTTTTGATCTGGCCACGGGAATCAATCATGGCCAGCGCGTTGGAAAACTGCCCCTTTTCGGGGTCGTATGAGAGGAGGCCTGTAAAGAGGGTGGCAGGCGTTTTGTAGGTAGAAAGGGTCTCTTTCAGCAAGGACATGGCATATGGGTCATTGGTAAAACGGAAGCTGAGCGCGGTCTCTGGCCATATAATATAGGTCGTGACGGTTTCCTGATCCTGTGATTCGGAGAGGCGCAGGAGTTCCTCAAAATGGGCGGTCATAAGGGTTCTATCCCATTTTTCCGCCTGGTTGATATTGGGTTGTACGATTCGGATTTTCAGGTTTTCGTGGAATGCGGGCGATATGTTGTGGATCCGCCATACGCCGAAGGTCAGGACGAGCAGGGCACTGCCCAGTGCAAAAAGAATCGCCGGTCTTCTTTGTCCGGAGGGGGCCAGCCACACAAAGGCGGGCAGTGTACTCCACAAGAGGGTTAAAAAGGTCAGGCCGTAAATATCGCTGAAGGAAAGTATTTGAAGGACAGGCGGTGTGTCGGCCCATGTATAGCCGAAAAGATTCCATGGAAACCCTGTGAAAAGATGGCCACGGAGCCATTCTGCAAGACTGAATATTCCGGCAAATCCAAACCAGCCGGACATTTTTGCAAGGGGGGCGCCCTGATGGATCAAGACTCCTGCGCAGGCGGTGAAAAGGGCCAGTACGGCGGGCAAACCGCACACCGCTAAAGGCCATGCCCATTGATAGGGGTTGCCGTCAATTAAAAGAGCATTGCCAATCCAGTACAGGCCAAACACGAAATACCCGAATCCGAAAAACCAGCCGCAGGCAAAGGCTGTTTTTCGGGCGCGGACCTCGTGCAGGGTCAGGTACAGGACCGAAAGCGTGAGAAATAAAACAGGCCAAGCGTTGACCGGTGCCATGGAGAGCGCCGAGAGACTGCCCGCAAGCCCGTTGAGGCCAAGGATGACAAACAGTCTGCGGCCTTCAGGATTCATGGGGTACGGAAGCGGGGATATTGCGGATTTTAAGACGGCTGATCCGTCTGGGGTCGGCTTCCAGAATCTCGAAGGTCATGCCTGTGCTATGGGTCAGGATTTCGCCACGGGAGGGAATCCGGCCCGCCATCGCAAACACCAGCCCGCCCAGCGTATCACTTTCCTCGCGCTCTTCTTCCGACAGGATCAGGCCAAAGCGTTCCTCGAATTTTTCAATATCCAGACGCCCGTCTGCAATCAGGGCTCCATCCTTGGTTTCCACGATTTGCGGCGTTTCGGCCTGATCGTGTTCATCGTCGATTTCACCAATAATGGATTCCAGAACGTCTCCCATGGTTACAAGGCCGTCAATTCCGCCATATTCATCCACCACAAGGGCCATGTGCCTGCGCGTATGCCGCATTTCAAGGAGCAGGTCCAAAATAGGCAGGGCCGGTGAGACAAAAGGCATATCGGTGATGAAATCCTTCAGCTTCAGGGATTTTTCCGCCATCAGGGCAAACATGATATCCTTGATATGAACCGTACCCAGCACATTGTCGAGTGTTTCGCGGTACACCGGAAAGCGGCTGTGGGGGTGTTCTGTCAGGAATTTAAACAATTCCTCGCGGGGCATGCTCACCTCAAGCGAGGCGATATCGCTTCGCGGAATCATGATATCTGCCACTTTTTCATCCCGTAAATTCAGGATGTTGGAAAACAGCAACCGTTCCTGTGGCACGATCGTATCCAGATCGACATCCTGCGCCATATCAAGACATTCTTCGAGAGCCTCCTTGAGGGTTTCATCCTCTTTGTTGGCGGGTGTGGGGCCGGAAAAGAAGTGTTTGACCCGATGGAGGAGGCTTTCCCCTTCGGGCTCTGTCGTGTGCGGACGGTGCTGTAGGGGCCTTTCCTGCGCCACAGGCAGGGGCGGGGAATCGGGTGGATTGTTATCGTCAGGGTGCATTTTAAACATGGTCAGAATGATATGGTTGCACAAAACATGCCGTTTTTCCAGAGGCAATGCAAGAGGGCTTAATATTTCTCTTGATTTTTTTGTGCCTTTTAGGCACAATATGAGATGTGAATATGACGCGTAGTGCGCAGAAACAGCTTCGCACCTTGCCTAAAAAAACAGCACAGGCTTTGATTGCGGCGTTGGATTTGTATGAAAAAAAATGGTACGGGCGATGTGAAAAAACTGCAAGGTCGCGAAGGGTATCGCTTGAGAAAAGGAAGCATCCGCGCAATCTTTGAAATGACAGAGGGCACTATGACGGTGTTGGAAATTGGATTTCGGGGAAATATCTATTAGAAAAGGATATTCACTAATGAGTACACTTGAAAGAACGGAGCATATAAAAAGAAATCGCCTTTTTGAAAGCCGCGCCAAAGCATTTTTGGCTCGTGGGGGTGGTGCCGGAAAAGGTGGTGCAACGCATGTTCGGGATGAAGCCAAAGCCCTCATCAAAGAGGCACTGGATACGATTGAAGATTTGCGAGATGTGGCCGCCTATGATCATGCTAAAGCACGGGATGAAGAAATTTTCCCTAGTGATTTGCTTAAGCGGATGTTGGATGGGGACTCTCCCTTGAAAGTTTTTCGTGAATATCGCGGTTTGTCTCAAGCCGCTTTGGCTGTCAAAAGCGGTGTAGAGCGAAGCATGATTGCAAAAATTGAAACGACCAAGCGCGAGGGTTCTATCAGTACTTTGAAAAAGCTGGCTCACGCACTCGAATTGGACATAGATGATTTAGTCTAACACTTTGGCATTCTATAAGCCTGCTCATGCTGGTGGCGCATAAGGATTCTTAATTCCCAGTGTTCTTAAAATCTGGATCTCCAATTGTTCCATCATTTCGGCCTCGGTCTCGGTCTCATGGTCGTGCCCCAGAAGGTGCAAAAGCCCGTGGACGGTGAGATGCACAGCATGGTGCTCGAAAGATTTTCCCTGTTCTGTCGCTTCTTTTTGAAGAGTCCCGTACGCCAGTATAATGTCTCCCAAGGGAATTTCGCCTGTCAGCCCCTGCAGTTCATGGGGCTCAAACTGTGGAAAGGAGAGTACATTTGTCGGCGCATCTTTCCCGCGATAGGTTTTGTTGAGGTTTTGAATAAATGAATCATCCGCCAGAACAAGGCTGAGTTCCACGGTTTTCTCTCCAAAGCCTGCATGGATCAGCGTGGTTTGGGCAACACGCCGCAGGCACGTGTCCCAGTCGGTATCTTGTGCAGACCATGCAGGACTTTCCACGGCAATATCAAGCGTGAGAGAGGACATGGGAACAATCAGGGTTTTTGCTGTGTATCATAGGCATGCACGATTTTGCTGACCAGAGGATGGCGGATCACATCCTCCTTGGAAAAGCGGATAAAAGATATCCCCTCTACGTCTTCAAGCAATTCCGTGGCATCCCGCAGGCCGGACTTGATCCCCACAGGCAAGTCGGTCTGGGTGATATCGCCTGTGATAACCATGCGCGAGGATTCCCCCATGCGGGTCAGGAACATTTTCATTTGGGTGCAGGTGGTGTTCTGGGCCTCGTCCAGAATGACAAAGGCGTTGCTGAGCGTCCGGCCACGCATAAAGGCCAGCGGGGCAATTTCAATGACTTCTTCCTCCATCTTGCGGACGAGGAAATCCGCATCCAGCATATCGTGGAGCGCGTCATAAATCGGCCTGAGATAAGGATCGACTTTTTCTTTCATATCACCAGGGAGAAAGCCCAGACGCTCTCCGGCTTCCACCGCAGGGCGGCAGAAGATCAGGCGCTCGACTTCCCCTTTCAGGAACATGGAAACGCCTATTGCTACAGCCAGATAGGTCTTGCCCGTTCCAGCGGGCCCGAGGCCAAAGACCATTTCATTCTTTAAAATCCCCTTCATATAGGCGGCTTGATTGGGTGAGCGCGGGACAATCGTTTTCTTTTTGGTTTTGATCACAACGCCTGAAGGGTTTTCGGAGTCGGGTTCCTGCGCTGTTTTGGAGTCCGGCGAGAGGCCGTTTTGCAGAAAACGCAGGGCCGCATCAATTTCCCCCTTGCCGACATCCTGCCCCTGTTCGATCCGTTTCCAGAGGCTCTGAAGCACTTTTTCTGCAAGAAAAACAGCCTTGTCAGAGCCCGAGAGGGTCAGTTGGTTCCCCCGATCGGAAATATGAATGCCTGTTTTTTTCTCGAGATAATGAAGGGTAGAATTGTGCTCGCCAAAGAGCAGGGGGAGAAGGTCGTTGTTTTTAAAAGAAAGCGTGCGGCTCTGGGTCAAATAATATCCTCTGTCTTTAGGGTGCTACCTCTACATTATACCGTGAATAGAGCAAGAAGTCATTAAGGATGTGAAAATCATTCAATGCAAGATGGAGTGGCGATCAGGTGATACAGCCATGTCATCGCGAGGCTTCGCACGAAGCCGTGGCGATCCAGAAAACATAAAAACTGGATTGCTTCGTCAGCCCTGAGGGCTTCCTCGCAATGACGGTTAAACGGTATGTTAAACGATTCGCCCCTTCAATGAATTCTCGTACCCATCTTCGATTGCAATATTCTGCATGGTGCCCAAAGCGCTCTCTGGCGCTTCGCAGTATACCGACTGGTTATAGGGAGATCGGCCTACGAGTTGCCCTGCTTTTTTGCCCTTGCGGTCGAGCAGGACGGGCAGGGTCCGGCCCTTGCAAGACTCATTGAAGGCCAGTTGCTGGCTATGGATCAGCGCCTGAAGGCGTGCAAGGCGCTCTGTTGCAATATCATCGCGCACCAGATGTTTCATGTTGGCCGCCGGTGTGCCTGGCCGTGCGCTGTATTTGAAGGAATAGGCCGAAACGAAACCTGTTCGGCGGATCAAATCCAGTGTGTCTTCAAAATCCTGATCCGTTTCCCCGGGAAACCCGATAATGAAATCAGAGGAAAACGTGATATCGGGGCGCACGGCGCGTAGTTTTGCGATGATCTCAAAAAACAGATCCCGCGTGTGCTTGCGGTTCATGGCCTCTAAAATCTTGTTCGAGCCGCTTTGGACGGGCAGATGCAGAAAGGGTTGAAGCTTTGCAATCTCTCCGTGTGCGGTGATAAGCGCGTCATCCATATCGCGCGGATGGGAGGTCGTGTAGCGCAGGCGCTCCAGCCCCTTGATCTCTGCCATTTCGTACAATAGTGCGGCCAGCCCCCACGGAGTGCCATCCGGCCCTGTGCCGTGGAAGGCGTTGACATTCTGCCCGAGCAGGGTAATTTCCAGCGCACCCTGATCCACCAGCCTGCGGGCTTCATTCAGGATGTCCTGCACTGTGCGGGAGTATTCCGCGCCCCGTGTATAGGGCACCACGCAGAACGTACAGAATTTATCGCATCCTTCCTGAATGGACAAAAACGCGCTGGTGCCTTGATATCCCTGTTCCTCGGGGAGCTTGTCGAATTTGCTGTCTGCGGGAAACTCTGTGTTCACAAGGCGGGCCTTGCCGTACGCGCCTGTGGCTTTGGCCACCATTTCCGGCAATTCGTGGTAGGTCTGGGGCCCGAAGACCATATCCACATACGGGGCGCGTTTGAGGATAAAATCCCCTTCGGCCTGCGCGACGCATCCGGCTACGGCCATCAGCATTGTGCGGCCTTGTTTTTCCTTCTCGTCCTTGAAGGGCTTGAGGCGGCCCAAGTCAGAAAAAACTTTATCCGTGGCTTTTTCACGGATATGGCAGGTGTTGAGGATCACCATGTCGGCATCCTCTGGTCCGTCCGTGGTATCATAGCCCAAAGGACGCAGGACATCGGCCATGCGGTGGCTATCATAGGCATTCATCTGACAGCCCCAAGTCTTGATAAACAGTTTCTTGCGCGGAGGATTGCTCTGTTCCATAGGGCTGGGTTAAACCATATTTATCGGGGGCAAGGCAAGATTTTTATCGGAAAAACTGGACAAAACACGGAATCTGGGGCATATCTTCGTGCGGAAACGATGCTGTTTTTGTGCTTGATGGGAAAAAGATGAAGAGAATTTTGGGTGTTTTGTTTTTGTTTATTTTTTGCGCTTTGGGGCTTTCTCCGGCGCAGGCCTCTTCCTGTTACAGCAAGGCCGAGGCTGAGGCCGAGCAGGGGATCCGCATCCACAGTGAACTGATGATTATCGGCCTGAACTGCCAGCATATGGGCAAGCGCGAGGGGATGAATCTCTATCAGCAATACCGCCAGTTTACCGCCGATCATGCGGGTGTTTTCGGCGGATATGAGGAGACGTTGATGACCTATTTCAAGCGAAACGGGGAGGCAAAGCCCGAAGCCGCATTGAACCTGCTCCGCACCAATTTTGCCAATAAAATCTCTAACGATGTGGCGGCTGTACGCCCTGATATTTTTTGCTCGCGTTATGCACCCCGTATTACAAGAGCCGTGAAAATGAAGGATGCCGATATCCGGAAATGGGCCGGCACATTTCATGAAAATTTTCCGGTGTCCCGCCCCATGTGCGCCAGTGCGCCCTAAAACTTTATCCCGAACTTCACGCCCACGGTTGTGGTGCTGTCGGGGTCTGTCAGGCCCTTGAGCGTCCCTACGGTGCTGGCCGCTTGCCGTGCCGCGCTGGCTGCGAGATCGCTTCCTGTTCCTTCCTTCACGATATCTGAAACAGCGCCCGCAAACGTGTTGCTGAGCGTTTCCTGCGCCGTGGACTCGGTACTCCCTGAGATATAAAGCTGGACAGGCAGGTCTACGTTCCGGCCTGTGCTGTTTGGATCACTTGGTACAGTGATCTTTCTGTGTAGGGTGTAGGCGCTTTCCTCATGAACCAGACGTTCCGGAGAAAACCCTTTGGATGTGATTGTGGTTGTTGAAACAATATCGCTGTCCGGCTCTGGCGTGACCGTGAGAGACTTGTATTGGTCGTTGAGATGATTCAGGCGGATTCTGGCGTCTTCTTCCGAAAGGGTTTTATTGGCCACTTGCTCCCGTATTGCCATCTGTTCTTCTACAATAGAGTCGAGCGCTTCTTCAGTGCCTTTTGGATCCGAATGGATCGGGGCTTGCATGTGGAAGGGGGCGGGCGCATGGGATAAGAGTGCTTCGGGCGATGACGGATTTTCGAGATTTTGGATTTTTTCATCAATCGCCCTGTTGAGAGAAAAGGCTTCGTTGGGCGGAATGGCTTCCTCCTGCACGGCAAGGCGGAGGGTTTCCTTTTCTTTTCTCAGTGTTGTCAGGGTTTCTTCGTCTGGTGTGGTCGTTTTCTCTGTGCCGTAGAGGGCAGGAAGGGCAGAGGAGTCTTCTGCCTGCCCCTCTTCGACCGGATCTTCCAGAATCAGGGTGTATTCTGATGAGTCGTTCTCGCTTGCCATCGGGCGCTCCGGAGGGTTAACAGTCTGTTAATTGTAAATGAAAAACGTTAATTTTTTATTAAAAGCGAGGGGGTGAGGGGAGCCGCCCAAGCGGCAAAATCTGCCTGTGAATAACTCTGAAAACGCGCTTGCATGAGGCGCTTGCGCGTGGTTCCTTATACATTCATCTGAACAAAATTTTGCCATGAATCCCTGTCTGAACGACGTACGGGAAGGAGACGGTTGCTATGTCCAAGAGTGCCAACGAAAGTGCCAAGATCATCGCCATGGAAAGCAAGACGGTCTTGCCGGAGCAGAAAGGCAAGGGGCCGGAGGGGAAGACGTTGGACCCGATGACGGATGATTTGCTCTCTGCCATGGATCTCAAGCGGGATATGCGGGCTTTGAAAACGCATGAAATGCGGGATCGGGTTTCTGGTCTCGGGGCGCTCAAAATTTCTGTCAAGATGGAAAAGCCCTCACGGGATCATGGGCCGGATACGGACAATGGGCAGGATAGGGCGTTGTCCGATGCGGCCTCGCAAGCACGGGAGTCTTTTGACGCCTATGATCCCGAGCCGGAAATTGACCTGAAAGAAGAGGGGATTCGTCTCGGACACCCGCTTCATGAGGCGCTGAAGCCGGCCACCATGCCGCTTTCCATGCAGGTTTTGAATTTTGCCAGCGTGTGGGGCACGTGTGTATGGATCGGGTTTTGTGTCTTGTACGTATTTTCTGCCTCTGGTTTTTCCACTGCTCCGCAGGATCTGGGATCGTTTCTCGCAGGGGTTTTTGCCCCGCCCGCCTTGCTCTGGTTGATGGTGTCCCATATAAACCGCAAAGCGGATGTACATCTATATGCCACGGCTTTGCGGGCTGAGCTCCAGACGTTGCTGTTTCCCTCCGAGGAAACGGCCAGCCTCATCAACAAGGATATTGAACGGCTTTGCAAGCAGGCCGCCGAGATTTCGGGTTCTTCGCGGGCGATTTTGAAATCCCTGCAACGGGCCCGCCAGGGTTTGCGGACGGAAATCCGTGATTTTTCAGGTGTTTCCAAGAAAACGGAGTTTCATATCGAGCGCCTGACGGAGACTTTGCAGGATCGGGGGCAAAAGCTCCTGTCGCTGACCGGAGAGATCGAGGGACGGACGGCGCGGATCGACGAACAGGCGCAGGCCGGTGTGCAGGCATGGGAAACGGCCACGCAAACAATTTTGGCTCGTGCTTCGGACATGGAACGCGCTCTGGGAAAAGGCGCGGAGAATATTCTGGAGGCCGCCGACAAGGCGACAGAAAAAACGCAGGAGATCGAAGGCCAACTCAAGACCAGTTACGAGAATTTGAGCGCAACGGTGGACGATGTCGCCGAACGTCTCGGAGATCTGAGCACCCGTTTCGACACGCATACAACAGGACTCTCCGGTGCGGCGGACCATGTGAGCACCGAGGCCGAACGGCTGGGTGATATTATCCGTGATCAGATTGCGGGACTGGAAGATGTCACAGACCGGACGATGGCCGCCATGTTGCGTTCTGCCGAGACTATGCAGGCGCAACGCCAGTCACTGGACGAGGGGGCCGACTCTTTGGCCCGTCAGTCGGGTGCGATTGCCGAAACGCTGTCCGGAAGCGTTGAAACACTGCTGGAAACAGTGGAGCATGTCACAGAAAAAACAGAAGATCTGGAAGGCCGGATTGACGAAAAAACGGCCAGATTGCGGGATGTTGTAAAAGGCATTGCCAGCGAGGCGGGCGGGATCGAGGAGGCGGGGCGTGTGGCCGCGCACCAGCTCGGGGAAGCCCTGTCTCTGGCGATTGCGGGTTCCCAGTCGATTGGCGAAGCGGTCAAACAGGCTGTTGAAAAATTGTCCGAGGCCACGCAAGACGCGCAGGACGCTTCCGAAGCGGTATTGGAAACGGCTCATCGGGGGGCCGAGGCGGTGCTTGAAAAGGGACAGGCGCATGTTGCGGATATCGGTGCTGTGGTTGTCGCCCTTGAAAAGAGCGCCGGCACGATTGAATCTCTTGCCGTCAGAACACAAGAGCAGGTTTCTCTTTTTGCCGAAGCCGTGGAGGTTCAAAAATCCGAAGTGGATTTGTCCGCCACAGCGCTGGCGGAGCGGATGGCGATGGTCAGGAACGCCTTGCAGGATCCTTTGAAGGAGATTCGTCTGGCCGTGGATGAAGCCGACAAGCGCCATGAAGCAATCGAAAGCGTTCTGCGCCGGCGCGTCACCGACCTGCACGATGCTAGTGAAAAAGCCACAGCCAGTGCCGAAAATATCCGCGAAATCCTGAAAGGGCAGGCGCAGGAAATCTCCACGCTATCCGGCCAGATTTCCGGCCATGCCCGCACTATCAACGAACAGATGAAACTCCAGAAAACGGCACTGGCCTCCGAAATCGAGTCCACGGTCCTGCGTGTGGACTCTGTGCGGGACGCGCTTGCCCTGCAGGCCTCTGCGCTGGGGACACTCACAGACACCGCCACGGACAAGGTGGATGGTTTGCGTGGTGTGTTGTCCGCCCGTTGTCTGGAGATCGAAAGCTTTACCGACAAGGCCTTTGATGCACTTCAGGGGCTGGACCACAGTCTGGATCTGAAAATCACGCTCCTGCGGGAGCGGGCCGAGGAAGCCACCCGTTCGGTTACTTCCGTGAATGAGGTGCTTGACCAGACCGCCTCCGGTATAGAGCCGGTTTATCTGAAGGCCACCCAGCAAGCTGAAGATTGCGAGGCGCGTTTTGCCTTGTTGAAAGCTGGTTTTGAGTCTATTACGGAGAGTAATCTTGTTCGTCTAGAACATGTGGGAACGGTCTTTGATACCCGTTTGGAGGCCCTGAAAACCGGTGCGGAAGAAGCAACGGATCTCCTGCGTCAGGCTGGAGAAGACCTCAAGGGGCGCGTGGGGGAGATTGAAAACGCCTCGGCGCGGGCTGAAGTGAAAATTCAGGATATTTCAACCCAGTTGTCCGATCAGGCCTCGGATGTGCATTTGATGACAGATCAGGCGCTGTTGAAGGTTGCCCGCATCCAGCAGGCGGTGAATGACCAGTTCCACGAGCTTTCGGCGTCCGTGGGGCAGGCTGTTGCCCAGATTCAGGACACAGGGCAGGCCTTTGTGGCACAATCCGAGACGGTTCAGGCCGAGGCCCAAAGGATCGCGGTGCGTTTTGGCGATGTCACGCACACGGTGCGCGAGGAGACCGCCCTGTTGCAAAAAGCCAGCCAGAAAACCGTTCTGGAGACAGAAAAAATGGTTTCCATGGTAGGCCATGAGGCCGAAATCCTGCTAGAAAAGGCCTCTGAAACGCTTCTGGAGCTGAAAAAATCCGGCGACAGCTTTGCCGTGCGGGCGCGGGAAGTGTCCGAGCAGATGAAAGCGTCCTTGTCCTCTTCCGAACGGTATGGCCGCGAAATGCGCAATCAGGCGGGACTGGTGGCCGAGGCTTCGGCACACTCTGTTGAAAAACTGACGAAATCCCTGTCTGCGCTCAAAACCCAGATGGAAGGGATCGGCCAGTCTGCGGGCGATATCAGTCTGAAGGTTGAGCGGAGCCGTGAAAAGCTTTCCGGTGAGTCCGAGCGTTTGCTGAGTGTCTCGACCGCCGCGCTGGATGCCGCAAAGAATGCCGCGATGACCTTCGGGAAGCAGTCGGAGTCACTCTTCAAAGCCTCGCAGGACGCATCGCGCTTTGCCGAGGATATGCAAAAACGCACTTTGCGGGCCGAGCGGGACAGCTTTATGGGGTCGGCAAAGTTCGTCATCGAAAGCCTGCATTCGCTCTCTTTCGATGTCACGCGGATGCTGGAAGGAGAAATTTCCGAAAAAACATGGAAAGCCTTCCAGAAGGGGGATGTCTCGGCCTTTACCCGCCGATTGGGCGACATGGCGCTCTCCTCCGATAAAACAGTGCTGGAAAAGGCGCGGGATAAATTCATGAAGGACTCCGAGTTCCGGAATTATGTTCAGCGCTATGTGCGCCAGTTCGAGGAAATGTACGAGCAGGCCTTCGAGAATGATCACGGGGCATTGCTGAGCAGTACGCTGGCCTCCAGCGATGTTGCCAAGCTCTACGGCTTCTTGTGTCTGGTCTCCGGCAAGGAAGGGACGGTGATGGAACGTAAATCCCTGAGTAAAGCGGCGTAGTCGCGGCCCTTTCCTAGATCCCCGCACTCTAAGCCTGCTGACGCAGGCGGCGGGGGTGGCGGTTTTTTTGTATTGTTCTTATTGAGAGAACGGCTATAGCCCGACAAAGCCGCTTGATCTGGGCTCTAAAAACAAGGATAATCACCCTTTGAGGGAAAGTGCAGGATTTTAGCGCTTTTTTAAGATTTTTCGGTGCACCCTATAAGGACGATCCCATGAATGTTAAACGGTCAAACGAGGATGTATGAGCACACTGATCAAGACAAAGTTTTGCGCTGGAATTTCAGATATATCAGATAGTTACAATGGATATATCATCGACCAGTGGGGTGTGCTTCATAATGGGGAAAAACCCTATGACGGGGTGCTGGAATGCCTGAAAGAGCTCAAGGCCCGCAAAAAATATATTATCATTCTGTCAAATTCCGGAAAAAGAGCGCAGGAAAACAAGGATCGCCTCAAGAAAATCGGGATTGCCTCGACCCTGTACGACCAGATTATCACCTCCGGCGAGATGACGTGGCAGGGGATTCATGACCAGAGCGAGGGGATTTTTGAAAAACTCGGGAAAAAGGTTTATGTCATCAGTCGGGGCCATGACCGTTCCATCGTGAACGGGCTGGATGTCGAGATTGTGGAAGACCCTGCGGAGGCGGATTTTCTGATGATCAGTGGCTCGGATGCACCCGATAAAACGCTGGAAGACTACGAACCTATTTTAAAAATCTGCGCCAGAAAACGTGTAACGGCCTTGTGCGCCAATCCGGACAGTCTGGGGGTCATGGGCGGGATCAATATTATGGGGCCAGGGACACTCGCCCGCCGGTATCAGGATTTCGGCGGCGTGGTCCATTATATCGGAAAACCGCACCAGCCCATTTTCAAGCATTGCGTTAAAATTTTTCAGGAGCACAATATTTTCCCCGGGGAAACGATCGTGATCGGGGACTCCCTGTCCCATGACATTCTGGGCGGGCAGACGGTCAATCTGGATACGTGTCTGGTGAAAACAGGCATTCACGAGCCGTCTTTCCGGAATGCCAGAACGCCCGCCACTATCGAAAAGGCGCTGTTGTTGCTGTCCGCGCAATATAACGGCGTCCGGCCGAAATATCTGGTGGGGTCCTTGCGCTGGGGCAACCCCTTGCCGGACCGCAAGCACAAAAAACGCGGCCTGCGGTAGCGAGAGTCCTTCCAAATAAGAACGATACAAATATAAAAACAAACAGTTTTTAAGAGGTTTTGCTTTGCTCGGACGCTTCCGCCGGTTGCTTTGCCATGAGGCCTGCCGCGATGTCCTGATTGATGCTGATGAGGATATCGAGCTTGTCTTTTTCTGGTTTTGACAGAATATCTATCTCCCGTTTGAAGATAAAATTAGCGAGATTGACAATGTTGCTCCGGAGGTCATTGGGCCTGTTGCCTTCGGGGTTTTCGAGCGCCGTATCGTAAAACAGCATCCAGATTTGCCGGTTATTCTGGAGGGTCATCTGGAGTTGCTCTGGCGTAACATTGTCCCAGTTTTCCTGCAGATCCTTGAGTGTTTTGGCAGATTTGAGCAGGACACGGCCTTCGAGCTCGCGCTGGTCCGGTGTGTGCTTTTGGGCGTGGGCGCCATAAGCGTCCGCGGCTTTGGCGTAAGGGTTAGTGGGCGTTGAGGGCATGGTCAATGAGCTCCCTTTCATGATCGATCAGTTGTCTGGCTATTTTCATGGCTTTATAGTAGTGGTCATTGATAATTTCATCGTTGATCTGCATAAAGAAAAGGGCTGTGCTGGGCGCCGCCGTCTGGATCTCTTTCAGGAGCTCGAAATAGGGCTTATGGTATTCTTGCGGCGTTTTGGCCAGATACATACACTGAATGAAAAAATAGATTTTCTTGCAGGGCGAGTCGGCGTCTTCTTCCTTCATGACATCCTTTTCGCGCAGGATGGGGGCATTCCCTGCAATATGCAAGCGGGCGCGCTGACCATCATTGCTGAGGACGGCCTCACCAATCAGAACTTTTTCACCAGGTTTGAGATCAAGGACAAGTGCCATGGAATTCTTCCTTTCAGACAGGGGACAGGGGCTTCTGCCTGCGTCCTTTCAGGATAACAAAACAGGATTAAAAAAGAAATAAAATCGTTTTGATATGCACAAAAAAACAAAGGAACGGTACAAAAAAAAGCCGAGGCGTTCTGCCTCGGCTTTTGTGATGAGGGGCAATGCCCTGTCTTTTAAAACTAGAACAACCGCAGAACCGATTGCTGGGACTGAGACGCCAGAGACAAGGATGTCACACCCAGTGTCTGCCGTGTCTGCAAGGCCAGCAGGTTTGCACCTTCTTCGTTCTGGTCGGCGACCACGAGCTTGTCATGGCCTTCGTTCAGGTTGTTAACGGTGTTTTTCGTGAAGTCTTCCCGTGTTTGCAGGATAGCCAGATCGTTGGCGATCGACCCCCCGAAGTCACGGATGGAGGCGGTGGCTGTTCTGATCTCGGACAGCGCGCCGTCAACCGTATCGGCCCGACCGAAGTTCGCGGCGGCAATCCCCAGACCTGCAGAGGTGAAGGTTACGCCCTCTGTGATCAGCGAGTTGGAACGGTCTTCGTTGAAGAACGTTGTCAAATCATCGCCGTTCAGGAGGTTCACCCCACGGTAGCCGGAGTCGGACACCAAGGCATCAATCTGATCACGAATATTGTTATAATCGCTTTCAAGTTGTGCGAGGTTACCCGCCGCGGCGCCCAGCTGGATGCTTTCAGACGCACTGCTGTTCGCCGTAGCATCTGTGGCAAGCAAGGGGCTTACAGAGTCTCTGATACCAATACCAAGTTCGGCCGTATCAAGACTGACAGCGACATCGGCCCCTGCAGAGTCTATGACGCTGACCTGAACGCTGGTGACGGTCGAGTCAATCGCACGAATGTTCAATTGGCCCGTTGTTTCATCAAAGGTGGCATTGAGGTACGTGTTCAGGCTGGTATTGCTGTTGATCCCATCAATCAAGTCCTGAATGGTGGCCGCATTGGGGGTTGTGGCAACGGCAACGGCCGTTTTCCCATTGACCGCAATGTTGATGGTATCACCTGTGCTTCCTGCGAAGATATCGTTGGCCGCTCCGGAAGAAACGCTGGAGAGGTCCGTCAAAATAGTGCTTCGTGTGGCGATTTCATCTGTCGTAATGTCATAGAGACTGACAGTCTGCAAGGAGGCATTGGCGCCCACTGTGAGCCGCACCTCGTCAGCCGCGTTTGTCGTCAGTTCGTTTGAACGGCCATTCGTGACAAAGCTTCCAAAGCCCAGCGCATTGGCCAGACTGTTGTCGGCGGCCAGTGTGTTGGCGTTGGATTCGAAGTCAATCTCGAAGAGGTTTCCGTTTTTCTCTGTGATTTCCAGCTGACCGTCATCGTTCAGTTTGGCGGCAAATACTGTATTGCCGTCGGCATCCACGATGGAGTTGATCTGTGTGACGAGCTGATCGGAGCTTGTGGCATCGAACGGGGCCGCAACGGCCGTAATGATCTGGATGTTTTGTGTTGCTACGGTGCCGTCAGAGTCAATAAAGCTGAAGACCAGATCGTCTGTCGATGTAATACCCGTCAGGTCTGTCAGGTCATCCACGCCGGACAGATCCACGCCGCCCGTGACCTTTGCTTCCTGTTGTGAACCAGCCAGCGCTTCACGGGCTTGCTGGGCCACAGAATCAGCCTGTTCCACAAGTGTTGTCAGGGATTCAACGGCGGTGTTGGCTTGTTTGATCGAGGTGATGGACTGGCCAATCCCGTCGAGCAGACGGGTCAGGTCGCCCGCACGGTTGCCGAGAGACTGGGCCGCAAAGAAGTTCTGCGGGTTATCCAGCGCGGAGTTGACTTTTAGACCCGTAGCCAAGCGAAGCTGGGTCTTGTCAATCAGGCTCTGTGTGTTTTGAAGTGAGAGGAGGTTGTTCCGCAACGCGGCGGTCAATACGACGTCTGACATGATTTTAGTCCTTTCCTAGGGTTTATGTATGCTTACTGCATTGAGGCCCCATACTGTGACCCCGTTCTCTCCAGAATATAACACAAAAATTAAAAGGGTGTTAAGAGGTAATATAATTTTGCACAGGCATTTTTCCCTTTATGGCGCCATAGGGTTCCCAAGGTTGTAGAATCGCTGTAGTGTGGCAGGGTGTGTAAGGCGTGATTTACAGGGAGAATGAGAGAATGAGCGATTTTTATTATGATTTTTCAGATGGTTCTACCACGTTGGCTGGCGATACGACCCTGTATGATACGGTGCATTTCGGGGATGATACCGGTGTGTTTGACTGGCGGAATTTTGCGATGGCGCGCAACGGGAATAATTTGGTGCTTTATGCCAATAACGGAAACAGTATCGAAATCACAGGCTATTATCTTTCCCACTATCCCCGCATTGAATGGCTGGATATTTCCGGTCAGGGGGACCTCATCTATCTTCCGGACTTCGAGGGGGCAAATCCGGCCGGAAGTGATCCCTTTTCAACGTATGGGTCGAACGGCAATGATTATTTGATGGGGGGGAATGTCTCTGGAGCAGGGGTGTATGGCGAGGCGGGCGAGGATGTGATCTATTCCGGCTATGCCAGTCACGTTCATGGCGGGAGTGGCTCCGACATCATATATGCCAGTTCCCATGTGAGCGGGGCAAATTATTACGGTGAGTCCGATCATGACACAATTTATGGGAATGTTCTTGCAGAGTATCTCTATGGCGGTGACGGGAACGATATGCTCTACGGGGGCGCGGGCATAGACACGCTGGATGGCGGGGCGGGCATAGACACCGCTAATTTTTCGGATGCGACAGCGGTCGTAGGGGTCAATCTTTCCACAGGGGTCACGGCCTATGATGGCTTTGGTTACAGCGAAACCATTACCGGCGTTGAAAATGTCACGGGATCAGGCTATGCCGATGAAATAACTGGAGATTCTGCCGCGAATCTTCTGAACGGCAATGCCGGAAACGATACCATACACGGCAATGCGGGGGATGATACTCTGTACGGAATGGACGGGAATGATGCGCTGTATGGCGAGAGTGGTCTTGATACGATCATCAGCGGGGCGGGAACGGATTATCTCTATGGCGGGGACGATACTGATTCGCTGAATGGCGGTACGCAACAGGATTTTCTTTATGGTCAGAACGGGGATGATACGCTCTATACAGGCGAAGGGGCAGATTATCTCTATGGCGGGGCGGGAAGCGATATTTTTGCTCTGTACGACACACCCACCCACGACAATGACATGGCCTATGTTCTGGACTGGGCGACGGGGGACAAGATCGATCTGTCTGCTCTTCTGGTGGGGTATGGGGCCCTCAATAATAATATTCTGGATTTCGTGAATATCCTTGTCGGGGCCAATACCACAATACAGGTGGACCGGAATGGTCTGGACGGTGGAAATGGCTGGGACAATGTGTTGCGCCTGCAGGGCGTCTCCGTGTTTGATAGTTATGTGCCGACACTCATTTCAAACGGGACATTGCTTGTATAAAAAAGGGCGCACCTGAAGCTCTGGAGCCCATGAGGGGTCATGGGGTAAGGGCATTGCCATCAGGTGCGCCCCTCGGTTTTTCACGTCTTTCCGTATCCGTTCTGGAGTCAGGAAAAGTGCCGTGAAAATTTCGGATCGCAGGGGTTCAGGGGTTAGGGGTATGCGGGGTCGCAAACCTGAAGCCCTGTCGATCCAAACGTGTCTCTTATCTCAGTCTCAACAGATCTTCTGTCATCTGGTCGACAGTGGTAATCACTTTTGTTCCTGCGCCGAAGGCCCTCTGGGCCACGATCAGCTTGGCAAATTCATCCGCCAGATCCACGTTCGAGGCTTCGAGCGTGGAGGGTTCGATAAAGCCCGCGCCGCCTGATCCGGCCTCCCGCAGGTTTTCCTCGCCGGACTCCTCGTTCTCGGTATAAGCCGTACCGGAGACTTCCGTCAGGCCATTCGCATTGGCAAAGGTGATGAGCGGGACTTTGTACAGGTCAGCCGAGGCGCCGTTCGAGAAACGGGCCACAATCGTGCCTTCACGGGTGATTTCCACGCCGGTTCTCAGACCCAGCTCGGCGCCGTTCTGATCCGAGAAAATCACGTCAAAGTTTCCGGAGAACTGGCTGAACCGTTCTATATCCAGACTGATATCCTGCGGGCTGGAGCCATTGCCCCAATCAATATTGTTCAGCTCGATATCAATCAGGCCATCAGAGTCCGCTGTGGCATTCAAGGTTCCATCCCCATCGAAATTGAGAAGGCCTTCGGTGATCACACTCCCGTCCGGATGAATGACTTTCAGTTCCCACCAGCCTTGCGTATTGGGGCTTGTAGTGTCTGAGAGATCCGGAAAATCGGCTTGATTGGTCTGTCCTGCCGTAAACCCGTAGGGGTTCGTGGCGCTCTGGGCCAAAGAACCATCAAAGGTGAAGGGATCAAAAGCTGTTCCTGAGACGCCAGGCAAATTGAATCCTGTCGCGCCGAACATGGGTGTGCCGGACGTATCGGTGATGGTAATCGAATCTGTCGGATCAATCGCCTGAATAAGAAGCTGTCCATCATCGGTCACTTGCGCATCGACCTCGATCCCGCCGCCGTAGGTGTCGTTCAGGAAGTCGATCAGGTCTCCGAGCGTATCGACACGGTTTGCACCAGCCGCCCCGATGGTCACGGTGGATGCGCCAGTGCCTGTGACGGCAATGGTAAAGGTATTCCCTGCGGCGACCCCCGGGAGGTCCGTCACCAGATCTGTATCCCGATCCATGACAACGCTGGCTTCCGAGCGGACATTGGCCATAGGTCCGTCAATTTTCCGGTATTCCAGTGTCAGGGTCTGGGAGGAGCCCAGTGTATCGTAAACCGTCAGCCCCCTTGAAAAGTCTGCCGCCGAAGAGGAGGGGACAGGAAATCCCGTAAATCCGGTTGTCCCCACAGCGACACCCGCTTGCAAGCTTCCTGTGTTGGTGTTCACCGCGTTTGCATCCAGATTGATGGCAAGATCGGCCGATGTTGTGGGTCTGGTGAGTCCACCAAGAAAGGCCACATCCGCCACAACCAGAGACGTTAAATCCCCTTGGTTTGCGGGCAGGGCCCCTTCCGCATCAATAGGCCAGGCGTACAGGATAAATCCCGAAGCGTTTCGCAGAATTCCAGCGGAATCTTCCGAGAATTGTCCCGCTCTGGTGTAGAGGAATTCCTGACCGAAATCGGTGGAACGCTTGACGGGGAAGAATCCGTTTCCGGAGACAGCGGCATCGGTGGCCGAGGAGGTCTGCTGGATCGAACCCTGCTGGTCGACACGCTGGAGACGGTTCACCGCCACCGTTCCAGGAGAGTACTGCGATGAGCGGCTTTCTGTTGTCACCAGAGAGTCAAAGCTGGCTTCCGAGCGTTTATAGCCTGTGGTGGAAATGTTGGCGATGTTGTTGGAAATGATCGCCGTGTTTTGTGACTGGGCAAACAGGGCCGACACGCCGGTAAAAAGTGATCCAAAAAGTCCCATAGTTTTTCTCCTTTTCTAACGCAAAATCAAGATTCTGAGGTTGATGTTGTTGTGTGTGGTACTTTGGCATTCAGGACGTTTCCGGTGGAAACAGCCCGTTCGCCGACAAGCAGGTAATTCAAGCCGTTTTGTGTTTCGACGCCTTTGACGCGCCCCGACACAACGGTGGAATATTTGACGGGGGCATCGTCGGCATCAAGGGCATCGATTTTGACGGTGTATGTGCCTTCGGGTACGGTTTGGCCCTGCGTATTCTTGCCATCCCAGACGAATTCATGTTTTCCCGGAGCGTTTTGTGAATCGGTTTCGTAGGCCAGTTTGCCGGATTCGTCGTAAATCCTGATTTTTCCCTCGACGGCTTGGGAGTCGAGGGCATAGGTGAGGCTCGCGGGGTGGGCTCCATCGAAATTGAATTCGGAGGACACGTAGCTGACATCCATGCCGACATAGCTCAGCGTTGAACTGAGCGCGTTCCCGAGCTGGAGGGAGACCAGAGAATCCAGTTTCTGGTTGGTGTTGATTTGTTGCTCTACGCCGGTAAAAGCTACGAGCTGGTTTGTGAATTCTGTGGAATCCATCGGGTTCAGGGGGTCCTGATTTTGAAGCTGGGTGGTCAGCAGGCTCAGAAACTGCGAAAAATCCTCGGCCAGTCCGGTCTTGGCGGCGTTCGTCTTGGATTGTTGGTTCAGCGCGGTGTTGATCGTGACATCGGATACCATGGGTGTAACAGTCCTTTCGTATTAGGCCAGAATGTCATAGCGCGTGTAGCCCGAGTGGGGATCGACATGCCATGTCATGGTGGATTGTATGGTGTTTGGATCGGTGTTCTCCGGATCACTGCCCTGTGCGGGCCCGCCGGACGGCGCATTGCGCTGGTCGTTGGTAAAGGTGTGCTCGCCCTGATCCGCAAGGCTGAAGCTCATGCCGCCATTTGTGTCCACGCCGGCCTGTTCCAGCAAGCGCTCCAGTGTGCCGGAGTCCCGCTGAAGCATCAGATAGGTTTCGGGCTTTTCCGCGATAATGTGGGTTTTAAGGCTTTTGTCTTTCGTAAAGCTCATCTGGACCTCGATACGGCCCAGTTCGGGCGGATCCATATCCATGATAAATGTCCGGTTATCACCTTGTCCGGCGGCTTTTTGCAAAGTCATGGCCAGAAACTGTGTCGCGGGGTGGGCGTGGACCACGCCCGCGCTTTGGGTCACGAGACTGGTCAAGGTGGCCATCGGGTAGGCGTTGGTTGTGGCCAGTGCGCTGTTGTGATCTCCCGCAGGATCCACAAGAAGTGTACCGGAAACATCAAAAAACAGATCCTGCAAAGGGGCGTGGGGTGACAAGGGGGCTGTCTGGAGTGCCTGACCTGCAGAAGAGAGAAGGAGGTCAGCATTCTCTTTGGAACCGCTGTTTTCTCCGATATGGCCGGTATTTCCGGTCGCATTGCGCTTGAGGCCGAAATTCTGGAGTGTGGTATCAAAATCCTCTGTGCCATAAGTGCCGCCGGTCTCTGCAGGTGTGGGGGCGGAGGGCACCATCTGCGGTGTGGCGGGATCAAGGGCAGGGGGCTGGGCAGGTGTTTGAGACGTTCCTTGTGGCGCGGTTTGAAGGGCGAGGTCTGTCGGGAGGGGGCGCGCGTTCTGAAGCAGTGGAGGTGGGGCCAAAAGAACCAGAACATTTTCCAGCCCTTCCAGATCATCTCCGGCAGGGCGCTGTTTTTTGGGCAGGGTCCCGTTCTGTAAAAAATCTTCCGTGCTGTGGGCGGTCTTTTCCAAGGTGCTGGTGTTCCGCTGTGGCGGAATCAACGCAACCACGGTAATTCCCAGTGCGGAGAGCGTTTCGGCCAGAGCGGGTCCTTCTGAATTCTCTAAACCGTTCAGGTCTGTGTTTTGCGCCAGCGTCTTTTGTAGGGCTGTGATCTGTTCCGGTGTGAGATTGGCCAAGAGCTGTGCTGTGTTTTTTTCTTGAAGTAATTTCTGAATATTTTCTTTTAATCCATTTTGTTTAAATAGAAAAATATCTTTTTTATTGTCGGGTTCTATAACAAGAGCGCTTAAAATTCTGGGGCTCCCGTTTGCAATTTCGGCACTTGTAATGATGCCGTTTGTCAGGGGCTTGAGTGTATTGTCGAAGGCTTGTTGGTTAAGAGCCAGCGTTTCGGTCAGTGTGCTTTGCGGACCAAGAAAGAGGGTCTGTAGAATATTTTGTATCTCTCCATTGGTTTCGTCTGCATGAAAAGTCTGTTGCAATTCTTCTTTAATGTTTTGATTAAGAGTATCTCTTGATATATTTGTTTTTATTTCATTTTCTTTTGATATAGATTCTAGGGCGCTTTGCGCTTCCGCAAGAAGAGCCTTCCAGAAAGCATGCCCATCCGACTGCAAAACATCATTGTTTAGCAATGGAGTAGTACCTATTTGTTTCGTTTCTTGTGTAAAAAAGCTGATGAAGTTCATTTAAAATAACCTTTTATGCTGTTTCACTGAGGGAAATTGAAATTTTTCGTTTATTGTCTTCCCGCAAGGTCCCGTTTGCGCCATAGCTGAAGATTCTGTTCTTTCTGACGGCCTCCGAAGCGGCTTTCCGAAGGGTGTTTCCCAGACGCTCTGTGCTCCGTTGTATGCGCTTGATGGCGCGCATGTTACGGGTCATCAGTGCTGTATATTCCCGCTGGATGTTTTCGAGCGTGCTTTTCAGGGCGTTGTCGGCCTGCTTGAGTTCGTGTTTCCGCGCCAGCAGGATGGCAATGTCATTCTGGTAGGCGTGCGCCTTGTGTTTTTTCTGTTCCTGCAGAGCAAGGAAGCGGGGGGTGTCTGTATGCTCCAATGCTTCACTTTCCATTTCAAAAATAATTTTTAACTCATTGAATGAATGGATGAAATGCTTTATCAAAGTATTGATATCACTCATGGTTTAGCCCTCGCTTCTGTGATCGTGTTGTCCGGCAGGAGACGGCGCACCGTAACGCTGTCCAAGCTCCTGAACAGCCAGAAGGGCGCTCTGGCTTTTCATGTGGGCCCGTTCGCGGACGGATTCGATAAAGCTGTTGTTGTTGCGGTTTTTCTCGCCCAGTGCGTTTTGCAGGCTTTCGAGGCGGTTCAAAAGGGTTCTGTCCACCCCTCTGAAACTTTCCAGACGCGCTCTGAATTCGTGGGAGGCCTGCGTGTAGCGTTTGGCCATGTCTTCCTTTTCGTCCTGCAGGATGGCAAAGGTGGTCATGTCGTTTTGCATGAGAGCCATGGATTCACTTTCCGCAAGGTCTAAAAGCCCCTGTGTGACCTTGATCAGGGCGCTGATGGCCTGTGATTTTTCCTGCGGCAAGAGGGTCGTGTTACGATGTGGCATGGTTGTGTTGCTCCTGAAGTTGAATCATCTGTTCCCTGATCTGGGGCGACATTCCGATACCGCCGCTGTGACTTAAAATTTTCCCGTATTCCTGCACAAGAAGGCCGCGAAAAATTTCCTCGCCCTTTCCGCCTCCAAACGGGCCGTCTGTTTTGAGTCCCTCGAACATGGGTTTGATCATTTCCGAGATAAACATGGCCTCGAAGTCTTTCGCAGACTCATCTATTTTCTTAAGGGTCTTCCCTAAAAGGCTGTTGCCCGAAGGGGGCACGGCGCTTTGGGCCTTTATCTGGCGGGGGGCGGTGTCGGGGGCAAGGAGCGTTGTGTGCATCACATCACCTCGATATCGGCCTGCAGGGCGCCCGCCGCCTTGATAGCCTGAATGATGGTGATAATATCGCGGGGTTGCATGCCCAGCCGGTTGAGGCCTGTGACCAGATCCTGCAGAGTCACACCGGTTTCCAGAAGGGAGAGTTTGACATTGTCCCCACTATTGACGGACAGATCGGTACGGGGGACTACGACCGTGGCGCCTTGTGCGGCAAAGGGATTGGCCTGTGAGACCTGCGGTGTTTCCGTGACCTTGACGGTCAGGTTGTTCTGGGCAATGGCGACATTGCTGATCCGGACATCCGCGCCCATGACGATGACACCGGAACGCTCGGAGATCACGATTTTTGCGGGTTGATCCGGCTGGATGGCCAGCTGTTCGATATCGGTGATCAGGTCCACGATCGAACCATCATAGCCCGAGGGTCTGCGCAGAATCACGCTGGCAGAATTTTCCGCCCGCGCAAGGTCAGCGGCGGTAAATCCGTTAATGGCCTGCGCAATCCGGCGCGCTGTTGTGAAATCGGGGTTTTTGAGACCCAGACGGATTTCCTGCAGGTCTTCCAGCCTGAACTGGATTTCCCGCTCGACAATCGCACCCTCGGCAATCCGGCCCGAGGTCGGAATGTTTTGCGTGAGCGTGGCGGCATCCCCCTGCACGGTATAGCCGGAAATGGAGAGTTCGCCCTGCGCCACGGCGTAGACTTCACCATCGGCGGCGAGCAAAGGAGTAACAAGAAGCGTCCCGCCCTGCAGGCTCTTCGCATCGCCCAGCGCGGAAATACTCACATCAATACGGGCCCCCTGATTGGTGAAGGGCGGAAGCGTGGCTGTGACGATCACCGCCGCGACGTTACCGGTGTTGAGATTTTCTCCCCGTACGTTGACTCCGAGGCGCTCCAGCATGGCAATCAGGCTCTGCTCTGTAAAGGGGGAGTTGTTCAGGCTGTCGCCGGTGCCCGTGAGACCGACAACAAGACCATAGCCCACGAGCTGGTTTTCCCGCACGCCTTCGATATTGGTGATATCCTTGATGCGGGAGGTTTTGGCGTGGGCCGCATGCCCGCCTGGAATCGCAAGGGTGATGATCAGGCCGAGGCCCATCATGGTGCGTTTGATATATGGCGCTATAATAAACATAACGGTCCTTGCCAGAGTGATCCTGCATTCTGCTATGCGAATAGCGTGCCAGTTTTCCCCACGGATTTTTAAAGGTTTTGGCGCGGTAGAAAATTTTGCGGCAAATTTTTCCGGTGTATTCTTTCCGTACGAGGTCAAACGCGCTATAGTGGCTCATGTCATAAGGAAGGGCGGTTTTCATGAAAGTACAAGGTCCCGGGGGTGCGCAGGGCCCCTCCAAGTCAAAAGACAAATCCAGAGTCTCCGGAGACGGGGCGGGGTTTGGCAGTATGATGGTCGGCGGCGGGCAGGGGGCTGTGGCCTCCGCCCCCACGCAGTCCATTGCCTATCTGGATACGTTGCTGGCCATTCAGGGGGCCGAAGACCCCGCCGCCAAGGCCGCGAAAAAACGCATGCGAAGCAGGGCCGATACGTTGCTGAAAGAGCTGGACGTCCTGCGCATGGCGATGCTGAACGGGACGCTCACCATCGGGCATATGGTGGATGTGGCTGATGTGGTGTCTTCCCACCGTGAGAAAATCATGGACCCTGCCCTGACCGCCCTGCTGGATGAAATCGACCTGCGGGCCCAAGTGGAGCTGGCGAAACTGCGTGTGGCGCTGGGAACGGCAGGTGCAGGGGAGAGGGGGCTTGGATAACTCTTCGCCTGCAAAACACTTTTTCTTGTTTTTCTGTTTCCATGTTACTATAGTCTCTCAGCTTTATCAGAGAATATAAGGAAAGACAGCCGTATGACGAGTCCCAACAGTGTAATTGTTCCGCCGGATTATGATCCTGAAAAGGATAAGGGGAAGTTTATGAATCCGGTCATGCTTGAATATTTTCGCCAGCAGTTGATTGCCTGGCGGAACGAGTTGCTCCGTGAATCCAAGGAAACCATCCAGAACACGTTGCAAGGGACCGAATTGCAACAGCCTGATCTGACGGATCGGGCTTCTGCCGAGACCGATCACGCGCTGGAACTGCGCACCCGCGACCGCGAGCGCAAGCTGATTTCCAAGATCAACTCCACGCTGGAGCGATTGGATGACGGTGAATATGGCTATTGCGAGGAAACGGGTGAACCCATTTCGATTGCCCGCCTGAAAGCGCGCCCGATTGCCACGCTCAGTATCGAGGCGCAGGAACGCCATGAACGCCTCGAAAAAACCCAGCGGGATGATTGAGGGATAAAATGGCTATCATGCGATGTCATAAGCCATTACTAAGTTGAGCTGAGAATTTCACAGTATCGTCATCGCGAGGCCACGGAAGTGGCCGTGGCGATCCAGAAAAAACTGGATTGCTTCGTCAGCCCTGAGGGCTTCCTCGCAATGACGTTGTGTGTTCGTAAGACCTCAGGACGACACGGTTTTAAAACGGAAACACAATGTCATAGAGCTGTTGCCCGTAGCGGGGTTGCTGGACATCCGTAATCTGGCCTTCACCGCCGTAGGAAATACGCGCCTCGGCAATTTTTTCATAGGAGATGGTGTTTTCAATGGTGATATCCTGTGGACGGATCACGCCATCCACCGAGAGGTTACGCTTCTCGAAATTGACCAACACTTCCTGCCGTCCGTGGATCACCATATTGCCATTGGGCAAAATTTGCGTGATAAGGGCCGCAAGCTGGACATTGATTTTTTCCTTCCGGTCGATACTGCCCGTGCCCTTGTGATTGGAATCCGAGGTTTCGCCGACGAGATTTGTGGGATCAACCTCTTCCGGCAGAAATTGATGGAGGCCTGTTTCCATGCCGAGCAGGGCGGGCAAGGCGGCATTTTCACTGCTTTCCCGTGTGCGTTCGCTTTCGTTGTCCAGCTGAGCTTTGTCGTTGATCTCGATATTGATGGTGATAATGTCGCCCACATCATTAGCGCGCTGATCCTTGAAGAAGGTTCTGCGGTCCGCCGCCCACAGGGAATTTCTCTGAGGGATCGTGTTTTTCGGCGTGGGCATGGGCAGGCTGACCGGCTGGTATTCCTTTTGTGCCGTTGGGTTTGTAATTTGCGTCATTTCAGGCGTTTGCCCGATTTTGGATAGACGGTCCGCCGCAGTACAACCACTCAAGAGTGTGCAGGTGAGAAGGGCGAAAGTCAGGGAAAAGTATGTTTTTTTCATAGTGTGTTTTCCTTCTTTTGCGGGAAGCTACTGGATCGTGACTTCTTTACTGCCCGTGATAAGGCCTTCAATGGTTTTGTTGGAACTGGCGTTTAAAATCCGGATGGTCTCGCCCTTTGTCCCGTTTTGCAGGGCCTTGCCCTGTGTGGTCAGGTTCAGGCCTTTGTTATTGAGGATAACGGTCACCATGTCGCCCCGTGAGACGAGCTTGGGGGCTTGCAGGTCCCCCCGTTTGACAGGCTTGTCAGGCTGGAGGATCCGGCGGGGAGTCATGCCGACCAGATCCTCCTCCTTCAGCACAACGTCGCGGTTCATGGTTTTGACCGGTACGTCGATAAACACAATGTCATAAGCACTGATCACGTCACCGCTCTGCGTCGCCGTTTTCAAAACCGGCACGGAGAGCAGGCGGGAAAGGGTACCCGAGATATTGAGACTGTGTTGGGGATCCTTGCGTGACGGGGCTACCAGCACCGCCTCGAAACGGTCCTGATCCTTGAGCAGTTTCAAAGAGGAGATTTCAACAGTCTGCGGGGCGCCCTTGGGCAGGATGATTTCCGCGTTCTGCGCGGGGAGGAGGAGCTCAAAGGGGCCCTCCATGCCTTGTGCCGTGATTTCATCTTTCAGGGCTGTTTCAATCAGGGGCTGGTCAATGACCGTGGCTTCGCGTTTTATGACGATCTGGTCCTGTGTCGTGGCGGGTCTCCATGGTAGATCGAGCGCGACCGCGATGCGGAGCAGGGTATGGGCATCCAGCACCATATCTTCGCCTGGATGGGGCGCCGCGCCGAGAATTTTGTCTTCCTCGCGCTCCAGTCCGGTAAACAGATCGCCCAGCGTGATGCTGTCCCCCGAGAGGATCGCCTGTTTCTTGAGGGCCACCGCCATGGCACCTTGAGTGCTCAATCCCAGAAGGCCGAGCGCTATCGCGCCGCTGAGAATCCCCTTGCGAAGAGCCGTATGTAATTTTTCCTTACGCATTGTATACCCCTTTTAATGTGCCCCGTGTTGTATCTTGTGCCCTTATCTGAGTTGCGAAACGGTTTGAAGCATTTCATCCGATGTTGAAATAACATTGGAATTCATTTCATAGGCTCGTTGTGCGGCAATCAAGCCGGTGATTTCCTCCACCACATTGACGTTGGATTGTTCCAGCGCGCCCTGACGGATGGCCCCGAATTCATCCACGCCCGGGGTGCCTGTGGTGGCGGTGCCGGACGCATCGGTTTCGACAAAGAAGTTATCGCCGATGGCTTCCAGACCCGCAGGGTTTACAAAACCTGCCAGTTGCAGTTGCCCGACATTCTGAGAGGCGGTTTGGCCTGGAATTTTCACGAGCACTTCCCCCGAGCCATTGATGTCGATGCTGGTGGCGTCAGCAGGAATGGTAATGCCAGGATCCACGAGATACCCCTGTACGGTCACAATCTCGCCGTTTTCGTTCATCTGGAAGGTCCCGTCGCGGGTGTAGGCAATATCGCCGTTGGGCATTTGGACCTGAAAATACCCTTCGCCTGTGACAGCCAGATCCAGAGGGTTTTCTGTGATTTTAATCGCGCCCTGTCCGTTCATCCGGTACACGGAGCCCGTCCGGACCCCCAGACCCATCTGGATTCCGGAAGGGACTGTTGTGGCCGCATCGGACGAAGTCGAGCCGGGCCGGTCTATATTCTGGTAGATCAAATCCTGAAAGGCCGCCCGCTGGCGCTTGAAGCCCGTGGTGGTCATGTTGGCGATGTTGTTGGAAATCACATCCACGTTGGTTTGCTGGGCCAGCATCCCTGTCGCGCCGATATCAAGTGATCTCATGGGTGGTTCTCCTTAAGGGTTTTGTGTCTGTTATGCTTTTGTCAGTTTCTGTATGGCGGTCTGGAGCCGTTCATGTTCGCTTTGTATGACGTTCTGGACCGACTGAAAGGCCCGCAAGGTCTCAACCATGCGGGTCATCTCCAGAACGGGCTTGACGTTCGATCCTTCCACTTCGCCCTGTTTGACCCGTGTGTTTGTGGGGGACAGAGTGCCGGCTGTCGTGGTGTAGATGTTGTTTCCTGTGGGTTTGAGGTCTTGCTGGTTGGAAAACTCAACGACCATGAGCTGTGCAATCTGTCCGTCCTGATTGGAAATAAAACCTTTTTCATCAATTTTGATTTCTGTGGAGCCTTGAGGGATGCTGATAGGGGAGCCACCTTGATCGACAACCGGATAGCCTGCCGCATTCAAAAGCCTGCCATTAGCGTCCATCTGGAAATTTCCGGCGCGGGAATAGCCGACTTTGCCATCCGGCCCCTGAACCCCGAAAAACCCCGGCCCTGCGAGCGCCGCATCGAGCGAATTGCCGGTAAAGGAGAGGGAGCCTGGCTCTGTGCTTTCATATTGCCCTCGATCATAGACAAAGGACATGGGATCATAATCGCCGCGCTCCTTATCCAGAAATTCCTCGAACAGCAGGTTCTGGGTCCGGTAGCCGCTTGTGCTCATATTGGCGATGTTATTGGCAATCGTGTCCATGTTGTTCTGGAGCGCGATTTGCTTGGACAGGCCGATATAAATACTGTTTTCCATGGTTTAATCCTCAAACACACTACCCGTCATCCCCGCGGCAGGCTGAAAGCCTTTGCACCAACGGGATGACGTGTATGATGTTGCATGCGCCGTGCCAGTTTTGAGTGTTCTTTTATTTCAGTGTGTTATGTTTTTCTTTGATGATACAAAGCGCTTGTAAAGCCCAGAAGGGGAAGGGCCTCTCCTGTTCCTTTCAGGTAATTTTTGCCGTGCTTTGAGAGGGGCTGTATGGTATACTTCAAGGAGATTACGAGAGGTTTTATGTCTGAGAATATTACAAGTGAGCTCATTTACGAGGTTTTGAAGCAGATTCAAAAGCGGCTTGATCGGCATGAGGGTCTTTTGAAGGGGATTCAAATGGGTCAGGTCAAAATCCGTGAGGATGTTCATGAGTTGCGCGGGGATCGTTTGCGGATTGAGCGCTATATTGCCGAGGTAGAAAACCGTCTGGAGCGGGTTGAGCGGCGCTTGGAAATTACGGACGCTTAAAAGTAAGCCCCCATTCACCTTAATCCTTCATTCTCTGATCTTTTTTTTTGCATTTTTCGCGGCAAATATGCTAAACCCTTCCCACAATAAATAATAAGGCGTGGAGTGCGGTAAAAATGACAAAATGGGTTTACAGCTTTGGAAAAGATAAAAACGAGGGCAATACGTCCATGCGGAATTTGCTGGGCGGGAAGGGCTGTAATCTTGCGGAAATGGCTTCTTTGGGCTTGCCGGTTCCCCCTGGCTTTACGATCACAACCGAAGTGTGCACCGCGTACTATGAAAATAACCAGAATTACCCCGAGACCTTGAAGGCACAGGTTAATGAGGCGCTCGCGCATGTCGAGCGCTCTATGGGCATGACATTCGGGGATTCCGAAAACCCCTTGCTGGTCTCTGTGCGCTCCGGCGCGCGGGTGTCCATGCCAGGGATGATGGATACTGTCCTCAATCTGGGGCTTAACGATGATACCGTACAAGGGCTGGTCAAGCAGTCGAATGATCCCCGCTTTGCCTGGGATTCCTACCGCCGGTTTATACAGATGTTCGGCGATGTGGTTCTGGGTGTGGATCATCATGATTTTGAAGATGTGATCGAAGGCTATAAACGGGATATGGATATTCGTCAGGATACGGATATCACCGCCGAAGGTTGGCAGGAAATCGTAGGGGAGTACAAGAGGGTCGTACACCGCGAAACCGGTAAGCCGTTCCCTCATGATCCTCAGGAACAGCTTTGGGGCGCGATTGGCGCGGTGTTTAAAAGCTGGATGGTGCCGCGCGCGATTACATACCGTAAAATCCATGAAATCCCCGAAAATTGGGGAACGGCGGTGAACGTGCAGTCCATGGTGTTCGGGAATATGGGTGAGGATTGTTCAACCGGCGTGGCCTTTACGCGGGACCCTTCAACGGGTGAGAATTATTTCTACGGCGAATATCTTATCAATGCACAAGGAGAAGACGTGGTGGCGGGGATTCGCACGCCGCAGTCTTTGACAAAATATGGCCGTGAGCGCGAGGGATCAACCCTGCCTTCTATGGAAGAGGCCATGCCGGAGGTTTTCAAACAGCTTGATGATGTGCGGATTACACTCGAAACCCATTTCCGCGATATTCAGGATCTGGAATTTACGGTGCAAAAGGGCAAGCTCTTTATGCTCCAGACCCGTACAGGCAAGCGCACGGCCAAGGCCGCGCTGAAAATTGCGGTGGATATGGTTTCTGAAGGATTGATTACACAGGAAGAAGCGCTTTTGCGGCTGGACCCGCAAAGTCTGGATCAGCTTTTGCACCCGACGCTGGATCCTAAGGCGCATAAAGAGGTCATTACAAAAGGCCTGCCAGCCTCGCCTGGCGCGGCATGCGGGCGCGTCGTCTTTACGTCCGAAGAAGCGGAGGAGCGTACGCATGCGGGCGACACCGTGATTTTGTGCCGTCAGGAAACCTCTCCGGAGGATATTTCCGGCATGCATGTTTCGGCAGGGATTTTGACCTCGCGCGGGGGGATGACATCTCACGCCGCTGTTGTGGCGCGGGGCATGGGAAAATGCTGTGTCGCGGGGGCAGGGGAACTGCATATTGATGCCAAGGCACGGCTGATCCGCATCGGGGACCGTGTTATTCGGGCCGGTGATCTGCTCACCATTGATGGCTCGACAGGTGAAGTGATGTTGGGGGTGGTCGATACAATCCAGCCGGAAATGTCCGGCGATTTCGGGACGCTGATGGGCTGGGCCGATGCGCGCAGACGCATGGTCGTGCGGACCAACGCCGAAACGCCGCTTGATGCTAAAACCGCGCGGGAATTTGGCGCTGAAGGAATTGGCCTCTGCCGGACGGAACATATGTTCTTTGACTCGGGCCGCATTCAAAATGTACGGGAAATGATTTTCGCCCGTGATGAGGACACCCGTAGAAAGGCGCTGGATAAGCTCTTGCCGGAGCAACGGAGCGATTTTTCAGCGCTCTTTGAAATTATGAGCGGTCTGCCCGTAACGGTGCGTTTGCTGGATCCACCGTTGCATGAATTCCTGCCCCATGCGCCGGAGGATATTGAAAACTTTTCCAAGGCCGCCGGTATCAAGCAGGACGATGTTCTGCGCCGGCTGGAGGATCTCCACGAATCCAACCCGATGCTGGGGCATCGGGGGTGCCGCTTGGGTGTGACCTATCCTGAAATCTATGAAATGCAGGCCCGCGCCATTTTTGAAGGGGCCCTTGAAGCCGCTGGAAAAACGGGGAAAACCGTGACGCCTGAAATCATGATCCCGCTTGTAGGGACGCGGCAGGAACTGGCGATGATGCGGAAGGTTGTGGAAAATACAGCTAAGGCGGTCTTTGCCGAAAAAGGTAAAACGCTCGAGTTTATTGTAGGCACGATGATCGAATTGCCCCGCGCGGCCCTGACCGCCGAACAGATCGCGTTGGAAGCCGATTTCTTCAGCTTTGGCACGAATGACCTCACACAAACCACGCTGGGGATCAGCCGTGATGACGCCGCAAGCTTTATGCCGACCTATATCGGCTACGGGATTTTCGAGCGTGATCCGTTTGCAACACTCGATGTCGACGGGGTTGGCCAGTTGGTTCGTATCGCCAAGGAAAAGGGCCGGAGTGTGAATCCGGCGCTCAAGCTCGGGATTTGCGGAGAACATGGCGGTGATCCGGCCTCTATCGCGTTTTGTGAATCTGTGGGGCTGGATTATGTGTCTTGCTCCCCCTATCGCGTGCCGATTGCGCGTCTGGCCGCCGCCCAAGCCGCTATTCGAGAGGGGAAATCTACGGGTGCAGTGCCGCTTCAGAAAAAGATGGCATAGGTAGCTTCTCTTTTCCTGTCATTCTGAGCAAAGCGAAGAACCTTGGAAGTTTGAAAATCGAGGAGAGATCCTTCACTATCGTTCAGGATGACATTTAAAACACCATCACACCTAAAAACAGCGCAAATAAATAAAACACCGAATAGCCGAACATGATCTTGGCATGCTTGAGATCGTTTGAGCGCAAAACGCGCGTGCAGGAGAGTAGAAATACGGCTCCTAAAACCCCCGCAACCAGCCCGTAAAATACGCTGGCCAGCCCCAGAAATGTAGGGGCAAGCGTAACGGGGATTAAAATCAGGGTATAGACGAGCATCTGGAATTTTGTATGCCGCACGCCTGCCACAACGGGAAGCATGGGGATATTGGCGCGCAGGTAATCTTTGTTGGCAAAAAGGGAGAGCGCCCAAAAATGCGGTGGGGTCCAGAAAAAAATCATCAGAAATAATAAAATGGGATACAGTGTGACGTCCCCCGTCACGGCGGCCCAGCCGATCATGGGCGGAAAGGCCCCCGCCGCGCCCCCAATCACAATGTTTTGCGGGGTCAGGCGCTTGAGCCACATGGTGTAGATCACGACATAAAACAGGTTGGCGAAGGCCAACAAGCTTGCCGCCACCCAGTTCAGCGCCAGCCCCATGACCATCACCGCCCCGATCGACAGCACGACCCCGAAAGACAGGGCCTCATCCGGTGACATTTTCCCGAGCGGCAAAGGGCGGTTTTTCGTGCGCTCCATGACAGTATCAATATCGCGGTCGTACCACATATTGATGGCCCCCGCCGCGCCCGCCCCAACAGCAAGGCACAACATGGCAATACATGCCAGAACAGGATGTAGGTGCGGGTGGTTTGTGGATTGTATAGCCGCGAGCATACCGGAAAAACCCGTAAAGACCACAAGGCTCATGACCTTGGGTTTTAAAAGGGAAAAGTAGTCCCCCACAGCGCTTTCTGAAGCGGAATCGGCGGTCAGTACATCGGGTGTTGAGGTCAATCCGGACATGAAGTTGTTCTTATCATAGGGGGGCTGGCTTGTCCACGGAGGCTTTCAACGCGTTATAGTCCGTTTTGCCCGTGCCGAGCAGAGGGATTTTATCCAGAATGATGATCTGCGCCGGAATGCTTAAGGGGCTGAAACCCGTTTCTGCGGCATAACGGGATAAGGCCTCGCGGGTAGCGTTTTTATCGGTCGTGAATAAAAGCAACTGTTCGCCTTTTCTGGCATCGGGCTGGGAAATAACGGCGTGCTGGGAATCGGGCCACATGGCTTGTGCCATGGTTTCAACCTGTCCCAAGGATACCATTTCTCCTGCGATTTTGGCAAAGCGTTTGGCGCGCCCTAAAATTTTCACGTACCCTTCCGCATCCACGGACACGATATCCCCCGTATCATGCCAGCCGCCTTCGGGCGGGATAAGAACGCCTGGGTTGTCTGGCATATAATAGCCGAGCATCACATTGGGCCCGCGTACAAACAATCGTCCTCCATCCGGTATCCCTTCCACAGGTTCCAGCTTGGTTTCAAGGCCGGACAGGAAGCGCCCGACTGTTCCATCTTTCCGGTGCATGGCGGAATTGACGGCAATAACAGGCGCAGTTTCCGTCGCGCCGTAGCCTTCCAGAATCTGGACGCTGAATTTCTCGCGGTAGAGCGTGCGGGTTTCATCACGCACTTTTTCCGCGCCGGCAAAAATATAACGCATGCGGTAGAAATCATACGGGTTGGCCTTGCGGGCATAGCCCTGCAGGAACGTATCTGTCCCAAACAATATCGTGGCATTGGTATTGTAAACCATTTCCGGAATAATCCGGTAATGCAGGGGGCTGGGGTACAGGAAGGTCCGGATTCCAGACAGGATCGGGAGCAAGGTTCCGGCCGTCAGGCCGAAGGAATGGAAAATTGGCAGGCAGTTGAACACATGATCCTGCTGATTAAAATCAGCCCGCGAAGAAAGCTGTACAATATTGCTCATAATATTGATGTGACTGAGGACCACGCCTTTGGGCATCCCTTCGGAGCCGGAGGTAAAGAGCACAACGGCAGGATCACTGGGTCGGATATTCAGGCGTTTATGAAGACGTGCGGGGCTGGACAGCCGCGCACGAAGGACCTGAACAGATGTGATCTGTTTTTTCAGATCCTCCAGATACACAATTTTGACATGGGCGGAGAGTGTCTCAATGAGAGGTTCCAGCCGCCCCGTTTCAATAAAACGCCGTGAAGTCAAAACCGTTTTTATAGACGCCGTCTTGCATGCGGAGCTTATAGATTGGGGACCTGATGAATAATTGAGCATAGCCGGTACGCGCCCGAACGCTTGAAGGGCAAAAAAGCTGACAATCGCACCTGTGGAATTGGGCACGAGCAAACCGACATTTTCGGCTTGGGTTGTGATATCAGCAAGCACACCCCCCAGAAGAAGGGAGGAAGATACAAGCGTTTTGAACTTCATCGGTTTATGGGCGATATCTTCTATGATGATCGCATGATCACCGTTTACGTGACGGGCCTTGAGAAGGGCCTGAAACAAGGTTTGTTCACGGTCGCCCGTAAGGAACATCATCTCTTCCATCAGGGTATAGAGTTTTTGACTGGCCGCGGCTCTGCGTGCGCGGCCTTTCAGGGCAGGATCCAGTGTGAATTTGCGTGGCTCTAATATTGTGATGGTAATTTTGGGGAAATTCTTCAATGGCACCTTGCCCTTCAGTCTGGCGAACGGCGTGTGTTGGACGCCATCGAGCCGCACCGGCAGGATCATCGCATCTGTTTTGTCCGCAATCATGCCCGGGCCGTCATAGACTTTCATCAGTGCGCCCGTGTCGGTCAGCCGACCTTCGGGGAAGATCACAACATGCCTGTCTTCCTGTACCTTGTGCATCAATCGCTTGAGGGAAAAGGGACTGGCGGGATCCAGCGGAAAATTATCGACCAGCCGTAAAAAGGGCCTGACCCACCACCATTCGGCTACAAATTTGTTAATCGCAAACATGGGTTTGCCTGGCAGAAAGGCGGCCAGCAACGGCGGGTCCAGCAGTGATACGTGATTGCCCACAATCACGGCGCGCGGGCCCGCTTTTTCAACATTTTCAAGGCCGCGGACCTCGACTTTGTACAAAAACTTGAATAGGACCTGCAGGAGACTCTTGAACAGAAAATCGGGGAGAATGAAACAGATATAAACCGCGACAAACAGATTGGCGAGTGCAAAGGCCAGAAACAACTGTGTGATACTAAAACCCAGCTTGAACAGGAGGGCGGAAATGATGGAGGACATCACCATCATCACGGCATCCAGTATGGCGCTTCCGGCCAGAATACGGGCTCTGCGGTCTTCGGGGGCGAGGTGCTGGACAATGGCGTTGAGCGGCACAACAAACAGCCCGCCACATACGGCAATCATCAGAATATCGGCGATAATCCGCCAGTTATGCGGCTGGCTTAAAAATCCCGTGAGCCCCTGCAGGGCAAAAACAGGCGTGGCGGAAGAGCCCGCAATGTACAAATCAAACGAAAACAGGGTAATCCCGAGCATGGCCAGCGGCACGTACAGCCCCTCGATCCGGCCCTTGAGCAGGCGGTTATTGATGAGGCCACCGCCTGCAATCCCGACAGAAAACAACACCAGAAAAAAGCTCAGCACGTGTTCGTCCGCCCGCAGGACCTCATGAGTGTAATTGGGGAGCTGGGCCATAAACATCATTCCCAAAAACCAGAACCATGCAATCCCCATGATGCAACGAATAATCCGTTGATTGAGAGAAAAAACATATTTCAGGACTGCGAATGTTTCCGAGAGCGGGTTTAAATTGAGCGTGTTCTGGGGCGCACGGGCGGGATTTACGGGAATCCATCGCGCGGAACAATAGCCGGAGAGGGCAGAGGCGATCAAAACCGCTGAAATAATCATTTCCCCCTGTTCCAGCGTAATCAGGAGCGTCCCCGTAATTGTGCCCAGCAAAATGGCTAGAAACGTGCCGGTATTGATCAGGGCGTTCCCGCCGATCAGTTCCTGCGGTTTGAGATGGTCCGGCAACATGGCATATTTGGCTGGACTGAAAAAGGCGGAATGGGTGCCCAGCGCAAAAAGCGTCAGGAAGGACAGGAGGACGGAATGATTCAGGAGGGCCACAGCGCCCAGAACTGCAATCCCGATTTCTATGATCTTGATGGCACGTGTCAGATGTTCTTTGGAGTATTTATCCGCAAACTGGCCACTCAGGGCCGAAAATAACACAAACGGGAGAATGAAAATTCCGCCGGCCAGTGTCGTGTAGAGTTTCGGGTCCTCTATATGTGTCGCAGGATCGAACAACAACATGACGACAAACGCATTTTTAAAAACATTATCGTGAAAGGCGCCGAGAAACTGTGTCACGAAAAGCGGTAAAAACCGGATGCTTTTAAGGAGAAGAAACTGGTTTTCTGTTTTCATGCGGTTTTTGGGGTCCTTTGCGCGTGGCTTGCAGGAGGGCAATGGACTCCATCATATAGTCATTTCAGATAAAAATGAACCAAAACCATCGTCACCCCCGCCGCGCAGGCGTAGCCAAGCTTATAGAGCGGGGGGCACAAATTTTTCTTGCCCTGCCTTGAGCTGTATGGCATTGACCGCCTGCCAATTTTTTTCATTGACAGCTTCCAATGATATTGTCGTATGCTGTATTATTCTATGTCCCATAGGGGGGGGCGTTGTGCCATATGAAAAATAAAAAAACAAGTTCCTTTGTCGTTTTGGAAGTATAAAATTTACGTATTAAAAAGGATCCTCCGTGCCCTCTATCCGCACAACCATAAAACCCCAAGATATCTCGGCCGTTCGCGTGCTCACTCAAAAGGCCGGCGTATTCAATACCGAGGAAATTACCATCGCGGAAGAGCTCGCCACCGAAGCGTTTGAAAAGGGAGCGGAAAAATCGGGATACCATTTCGTGTTTTATGAGGAAGAGGGGTGTATGCTGGGCTATACCTGCTTTGGACGTATCCCCTTGACGGAGAGCAGTTATGATCTGTACTGGCTGGTGGTGGATGGCGCCCACCGGAACAAGGGGATTGCCGTCCGTTTGATGACTGTATCAGAGGAGGCTATCCGTTCTGCGGGTGGAACGCAAGTGTATGCGGAAACCTCTTCTTGCCCCGACTACGCTCCCGCCAGAGCCTTCTATCAAAAGGCTGGTTATGCCGAGTGCGCGTGTCAGGCGGATTTTTACCGCAAGGGGGATGACAAGGTCACCTACGTCAAGGTTCTCGTGTGAAGTTGCTCTACAC
>CAYGDY010000006.1:0-109456 GCA_964348795.1 uncultured Pseudobdellovibrionaceae bacterium
GCTTCTGGCGCATGTCGAGGCTGATATAGAATTTCCGGACGAAGCGTTGCCGGAAGGGATTGCGCCGGAGGTTTTAACGCAGATCAAAGACCTGTATTGCGCCATTCAGGGGCATTGTCATGACAACCGGAGGGGGGAGCGGTTGCGGGAAGGGCTCCAGATTGCTGTGATCGGGGCCCCGAATGCGGGGAAATCTTCTTTGGTGAATGCGCTGGCGCAAAGGGATGTGGCCATAGTGTCGGATGTCGCAGGCACCACGCGGGATGTGATCGAAGCGCATCTGGATATTGGCGGGTATCCTGTGATTGTGTCGGACACGGCGGGTTTGCGTCCCGAACAGGTGACGGCGCAGGGTGACGGGATTGAACGGGAAGGGATCCGGCGCGCCTACCTGCGGGCGCAGGACGCCGATGTGACCGTTCTGGTTTTTGACGGGACGGATCCTTTGGGGCCCGATCCTTATACGCTGGCGTTGATAGACGACAGAAGTCTTCTTGTGACAAACAAGATGGAAGACGCCTCTGCAAAAAATCGTGTAACGGGTGCGATAGCCCTGTCTGTTCATACCGAAGAGGGCCTGCAGACTTTTTTGGAGGCGCTGAAGAGCCGTCTCGACCAGATGATGGTTTCACGTGAAACCCCTTCTCTGACCCGCAAGCGGCACAGGACAGCTCTGGAAGAGGTCCTGCACGCTCTGGAGCGGGCGCTTGCGGGGGTTTTGCCCGAATTGCTGGCAGAGGATCTCCGTCTGGCGCTTCGGTCTTTGGGTCGCATCACGGGGCGGGTGGATGTGGAAGAGGTGCTGGATGTGATTTTCAAGGATTTTTGTATCGGAAAATAAAGGCACAGCCTGCGCAGGAATTTCTGGAATTTTGCCAGAAAATCTTATATAACCCGCCTATGAATACACTCTATGATGTGATCGTTGTCGGGGGCGGGCATGCCGGTTGCGAGGCGGCGGCGGCGAGCGCCCGTATGGGGGCTAGAACGGCCTTGTTGTCCCACAAGATCGGAACGATCGGTGTCATGTCCTGTAACCCTGCAATCGGGGGGCTGGGGAAAGGACATCTGGTGCGCGAGATCGATGCGCTGGACGGGCTGATGGGCCGCGTGATTGACCAGAGCGGTATTCAGTTCCGGATGTTGAATGCGTCCAAGGGGCCCGCTGTGCGGGGGCCACGGGCGCAGGCTGACCGGAAACTTTACCGGCAGGCCATGCAGGGGATTTTGCAGGAAATCCCGAACCTGACCCTGATCGAAGGGGCGGCGGATGATCTGGTTCTGAACGATTCCGGTGTGGTTGTGGGCCTCAAAACCCTTGAGGGACGCGTTTTTTCCTGTGGGGCGGTGGTGCTGACCACGGGGACGTTTTTGCGCGGGGTCATTCATCGCGGGGAGGAACGGATTCCCGCCGGACGGGTCGGGGAAGCCCCTACGATTGGTTTGGCAGACACGTTAACCCGTTTGGGTCTTCCTCTGGGGCGTTTGAAAACCGGTACGCCGGCCCGTCTGGATGGCCGGACGATTGACTGGCAGGCCTGCGAAGAACAAAAAGGTGATCCGGTGCCCGTACCGTTTTCCTACATGAATACACGGATCACGGTGCCGCAAATTTCCTGTCATATCACCTATACCAATGAGAAGACGCATACTATTATTGCGGAGAATTTGCATCGTTCCGCCATGTATGCGGGGCATATCAAAGGGATTGGGCCGCGCTATTGCCCGTCGATCGAAGATAAAATCAGCCGGTTTGCGGATAAAAACCGGCATCAGGTGTTTTTAGAACCGGAAGGGCTGGACGATGACACCGTGTATCCGAACGGGATTTCGACCTCTTTGCCTGTCGAGGTTCAGGACCAGTATATCCGCTCTATTGCCGGACTGGAAAAGGTGCGGGTTCTGGAATGGGGCTATGCCATTGAATATGATTATTGCGATCCACGGGCTTTGAAGATCACACTGGAAAGCAAAAAAATCCAGGGACTATATCTGGCGGGGCAAATCAATGGCACCACGGGGTACGAGGAAGCCGCGGCGCAAGGGCTGATGGCGGGGATCAATTCTGCACTGAAAGTGGGGCGACGCGGCGCGGGCGCTGTTTCACATGAAACAGATCCGGTGTTTGTTCTGGATCGGGCGGATGGGTATATCGGTGTCCTGCTGGATGATCTCACCACGCGCGGGGCCCCCGAACCATACAGAATGTTTACCAGTCGCGCCGAGTATCGTCTGCGCCTCAGGGCCGACAATGCCGACCAGCGGCTGACGGATCTGGGAATCAAGACAGGGTGTGTCGGCGGGGCGCGGTCTGCGCTGTGGGAAGGAAAAAAAGAGGCGCTGGCCTCTGCGCGTCATCTGGTTTCGACTCTGAAGGCCACGCCCAATCATCTGGAAACATTTGGTCTGGCGATCAATAAGGACGGGCAACGGCGTTCCGTGATGGACCTGCTCGGGTATCCCGATATGGCATGGTCCGATCTGGTGCGGGTATGGCCTGTGTTGTCGGAGATTTCTCCTGATATTCGGGAACAGTTGTCCTGTGACGGGCTTTATGCCGGATATATGGGCCGGCACGAGGCGGATATTGTGGCGTTCCGCAAGGATGAGGCCTTGTTGCTTCCCGAGGATCTGGATTATGGCACGGTGGGCAGTCTGTCCCATGAGGTGCGGAGCAAGCTGGAGCTGGCGCGTCCTGTGACATTGGGCGCGGCCTCCCGCATTCCCGGGGTGACACCGGCGGCGATGGTTGCCCTTTTACGGCATGTGAAGCGCAAAAAAGAAGTACCGGAACCGCATGTGGCCTGACAGTTATAAGAGAGATGTTCCGGACGAAGCACAGGCCAAACTCGAGACCTATCACGCGCTTTTGATGAAATGGCAAAACGCCATCAATCTGGTCAGTCCCAAAACGCTGGACGAGGCGTGGGTGCGGCATTTTCTCGATTCCGCGCAGGTGGTGGCGCATATCCCCGAGACGGTTCAAACGGTGGCAGATTTCGGGAGCGGGGCCGGATTTGCGGGGTTGGTGGTGGCGATACTGCGTCCGGATTTAAAAGTGTCATTGATTGAATCGGATGAACGCAAGGCGCAGTTTTTACGGACCGTTTCACGTGAAACCCAGATCAGGGTGGAGATTTTTGCAGAGCGGATTGAGGCCGTTGTGGCGCGGAGTCTCCCGCCAGATCTGGTTATGGCGCGGGCTCTGGCGGATCTGGAGACCTTGCTGGGGTTGATCGCTCCGTGGGCGGAAAACAATCCGGCCCTGACAGGGTTGTTTTTGAAAGGGGCGCAGTGGGAAGAAGAGACGCAAAAGGCCCGCATGCTTTTTGATTTTCAGGCAGATTGTTTTCAAAGCCTCACGGCGCCGGAAGGGCGCATTGTGCGTGTAGAGAACATCAGGCCCAAAGGAGGGGGCGTGGTGGATTCTTCTTTGAAGGGGCTATAAAATACAGGGGATAAGGCTCCAAAATATCTTGATTTTTTCCCTGAAACGGCCCATCGTCGCCCTGTTTCACATTTTTGAATGAAAGCGGGGCGGGCATGCAAAAATCCGGAATTACGGCGTTTGTCGAGGAAAGAGGGCCTGTGGGCGCTCAAGGGATGCCCCGCATCATAGCCATTGCCAATCAGAAGGGTGGTGTAGGAAAAACCACAACCGCTGTCAATCTGGCCACGGCGCTGAGCGCTGTGGGCAAGACGGTCCTGCTTCTGGATCTGGACCCGCAGGGCAATGCGACAACGGGTCTGGGGGTCAAGCGCTCGATGATCCGTTCGAGCGTGTATGATGTGCTCTTCGGGGATGTGGATCTTGAGTCAGCCTGTGTCCAGACGAAAGTGCCGCGCCTGTCTGTGTTGCCCTCTTCCGTGCATTTGTCGGGTGCGGAGATCGAGCTGGTGACGGCGGATCGCAGGGAATACCGGCTGAAAGAAGCGCTTCACAGGCCCCTGCCTTATGACACGGTCATTATTGACTGCCCGCCATCCCTGAGTTTGCTGACACTGAACGCTTTGGTGGCCTCCCATTCTGTGCTGGTGCCGTTGCAGTGTGAATTTTACGCGCTGGAAGGGCTCAGCCATCTGACAAAAACCGTAGAGCGGGTGCGCAAAACTTTTAATCCGGCTCTGGATATTCAAGGTGTCGTTCTGACGATGTATGATTTGCGGAATAATCTGACGGCCATGGTGGAGAAAGATGTGCGCACGTTTTTCGGAGACAAGGTTTACAAGACGGTCATTCCGCGCAATGTCCGATTGTCCGAAGCGCCGTCTTACGGGTTGCCTGCCATCGTGTACGATATGAAATGCGCGGGCGCGCAAGCCTATATCCATCTGGCGAGCGAGGTGATCAAGCGGGAAAAGCAATATATGAAAGACAGGAAGGTGGCATAAAATGGACGATATTTTGAATCCCAAATCCCGTGGTCTGGGGCGCGGTCTGAGCGCCCTGTTCGAGGATGACGAAGGCGTTTACCCGCAAGCCGATCTTGACGGGCATACGCCGGGCCGTGTGCGGCAGGTTTTGGGGCTCGATCAGTTGATGCCTTTTCGGGGGCAACCGCGCAGGACCTTCCATGAGACGGGCCTGCTGGAGCTGGCGGATTCCCTTCAGCGGCATGGCGTATTACAGCCCTTGATTGTGCGGGAAAATCCCGACCAGCCCGGGCGTTACGAAATTATTGCCGGAGAGCGCCGGTGGCGGGCCGCCCAAAGAGCGCAGTTGCACGAGGTGCCCGTCATTATCTTGACGATCACAGACTCGCAGGCGTTCGAGATTGCCCTCGTCGAAAATCTGCAACGGGAAGATCTGGATCCTATGGAGGAAGCCGCCGGATTCCAGAAGCTCTTGCATGAATATGAATATACGCAGGAGCAACTTGCGGACTCTCTCGGGAAAAGCCGGTCCTATATTGCCAATATGATCCGCCTGATCAATTTGCCCTTGATGGTGCAGAGCTATCTGAGCGAGGGGCGGATTTCTATCGGACATGCACGGGCCTTGATTCCGTCCCCGCATGCCGAAGCGCTCGCAAAAGAAATTATGGCAAAAGGATTGAGTGTCCGGCAGACTGAAGCCCTTGTGGCTGAGTCGCAGGGGCGCCTGCCCAAGGCCAGGGGCGTGGGGTCTGCGGAGGGACGTTCTTCCGCGCAAAAGGTCAAGGATGTCAATACGCTGGCGCTGGAAGAAGAGGTCTCGAGCACGCTGGGGATGAAAGTCAGTATTGACAGTGCGGATGGAAAAGCCGGCACGCTCCAGATCAGCTTTACGTCTTTGGATCAGCTGGATGAATTGTTGCACCGGTTGTCCCATTTCCCAGGCAGTCGTCTGAACGGCTAAGGCACGTGGGGGCAATGAGTGTTTTCAAGCGGAGTTTTGAAGGATCGGAGTTTTTTCCTCCGGAGCGCCGCGTCTCCACTTTGAAAAAAAGACCAGCCCCCCCCCCGCACGGAGGCTGGGGGTGATAAAGGGGCAGGGAAAAGGATTTTCACCGCGAAGGGGCGAAGTCACGAAGTTTTTAAAAAATCCCGTCACCCACAAGGTCAACGTCATTGTGTCATCCTGAGCAACGCGAAGGATCTCTCTGGCGGGAAAGGATTCTTCACTGCGTTCAGAATGACAAAATAAGGTGGCTCAGAATGACAAAAACGGGATGGCTTTGCCTGTACTCGCGGGTGACGAAAAAGAAACTTCGCCCCTTTGTGTCTTCGCGGTGAAAAAACTGGATTGCCACGCGCCTTTACGGTTGCTCGCAATGACGGAAAGTTGAATCACTCTATATGACGGAGGTTATGCTGTGTCTGGCATTATTTTCTCTGAAGCGCATCATGCATTGTGGATAAAGATTTTTTTCTCACAATGGCATTGGAAATGCGGTGCGCTTCCTGATAGAGTGGTTTTATCTACAGGAAAGAGAGACGTTGCGGAGGAGTCCTGAGAGGGTCTTTCGCGCGCGATACGATTGGGAGAATACGGCATGAGCTGGACAGACGAACGCGTAACACTTTTGAAAAAAATGTGGTGTGAGGGCAAGACAGCCGCAGAGATTGCAAAGGAGCTCGGGAATGTAACCCGCAACGCCGTTATCGGCAAGGCCCATCGTCTCAAGCTTTCCAATCGGGTCTCTCCTATTCAGCAAAATAAAAAACCCGTGGCGGTGCCTGCGGGGAAAGTCCAGCCACAGCTCGCAGAGCGCAAGGTGCAAAAAACAGATTTTCAGGACAACAGAAAAGGCATTCCTCTGGTCGATCTCAAGGCGCAGGAATGCCGCTGGCCGCTCGGGGACCCCAGAGAAGCCCATTTTGGTTTTTGTGGTCATGCGTCTGTTGCGGGCTTGCCGTACTGCGCGGAGCACACCCGCATGGCCTATCAGCCTGTGAGCCGGAACCGTGTTCTCAAGGTTGAGGATCTGGACCGCGAAACGCGTGCGGTTGCGGATGATGTCGAAGCGGCCCGCAAGGCCGGTTAAGCTCTATTTATGGTTTTATGGCTTTGGCCAGATCCCCTGAAATATTTTCAGCGGGGTCTTTGGCGGTATAAAGCCCGAGTAAGCCCCCATCCGGCCCCAGAACATAAATGTAGGACGAGTGATCCATGCTGTAGTCGCTTCCCTCCTTTTCGGTTACTTTGGCGGCATAGACTCCGTAATTTTTTTTCATCGCTGTGATCTGTTTTTCCGTCCCTGTGAGTCCGATAAAGGCGGGATGGTAGAGCGACATATAATCCTTGAGCACGGCGGGTGTATCGCGCGCGGGGTCTACCGTCACAAAGACAGGAAGAACATTTTTTGCCAGTGCGGGGTGTGTCTTCTCAAGCTGTTTGAGCGCTTTGGAGATTTTCTGGAGCTCCGTCGGGCACACGGCCGGACAGGACGCAAAGCCGAAATACATCAGAATATAACGGCCTTGAAACAGCTTTTCGGTCACGGTCTGGCCGGTCTGGTTCGTCAAGGTAAAAGGCCCGCCCAGCGGCGTGCCGGCAACAGCCGAGGTTATTTTGCCTTCTGTCTTTTTGTTTTTGATCTGAAACCAGCCGACCCCGCCGCCTATCATCAGTGCAACAAGCGCGAGGGTCAGTGTGCGGATCAGACGTTTTTTAATCACAGGGTTCATCGTGGGGCCTCATAGATAATTTCACTAGATATGTAAGAGGTCTTTGCGTATAAGTAAACCATTGTAAAACACCTTAGGGGTGCGTTTGACTACAAACGCTGAGAAAAAACCCTTTGAACTTGCCCGCCCTTAAGAAGCATGAAGGCGGAGAAGGAAAGGACAACACCCATGCCCCATATTATTATTGAATACTCTCGTGCTTTGGAATCACGTGTCGATTTCCCTGCGTTGCTCGGGACGCTCCATGAAACGCTGGCAGACCAGGGGATTGATGTGGCGCGCATCAAAACCCGCGGCATTGCGCTGGATCACGCCGTTGTCGGGGAACGCGGCGTGGAAGGGTCCATGGTGCATGGCACACTGTTGTTGCTGGAGGGGCGGGATGTGGCAACGAAGCGGCGCTATGGGGACGCGCTGTATAACGTCATGAAAACGATTTTGCAGACTGTACCCGCATGCGCCGTGACGCTGGAAATGCGGGATATGGTGAAAGAGACGTATTATTTGTAGGAGAAAAAGGAATAACCACCATGACACCCCGTTTTTTCTATTGTCATCCTGACGCAAGGCGGAAGGATCCCAGAACGCATGAGATCCTTCGGGCTTTGCCCTCAGGATGACAAGAAGGGAGGACTTGCCATGATAAAAAGTTTTTTGAAAGGACACACCATGACGAAACACACCATCCCCATCTGCCCCTCGACCACGCATGTGACGAAAGGGGCGCTCCCTGCCTCGCAAAAAGTGTACGTGGAAGGGACACTGTTTCCTGACATCCGCGTGCCCATGCGGGAGATCAGTCTCTCCAATGGCGAACGCCTCACGGTCTATGATACCTCGGGCGCGTACACGGATGAGGCTGTAACACTCGACATCATGCGCGGCCTACCGAAAATCCGGCAAGAGTGGATTGCAAAGCGCGGGGATGTGGAGGAGATAGAGGGGCGGCGCGTACAGCCCATTGATAACGGGTACAAGTCCGAGGCCCAAGCCGCCCGTCGCCCCATCATACATGAAAAATTTCCGGCCTCCCCTGAAAAACCTTTACGCGCCAAGGCCGGCAAAAACGTGACGCAAATGCACTATGCGCGGCAAGGGATCATCACGCCTGAAATGGAATTTATTGCCATCCGCGAAAATCAGCGCAGGGACGCGGTGCATAATGCCAAGGGCGGCGAAAGTTTCGGGGCCAACATCCCCGCCTTTATCACGCCCGAATTTGTGAGGAAAGAGGTGGCCGAAGGCAGAGCCATTATTCCGGCCAATATCAACCATCCGGAATCCGAGCCCATGATTATCGGGCGTAATTTTCTGGTCAAGATCAATGCCAATATCGGCAATTCCGCCGTAACCTCTTCGATCGGGGAGGAAGTGGATAAAATGGTGTGGAGCGCACGCTGGGGCGGGGATACGATTATGGATCTGTCTACGGGAAAGGATATTCACGATACGCGGGAATGGATTTTGCGCAACTCCCCCGTGCCGCTCGGCACCGTGCCACTGTATCAAGCGCTCGAAAAAGTCGGCGGCGTGGCAGAGGACCTGAGCTGGGATGTGTTCCGCGATACGCTCGTTGAACAGGCCGAACAGGGCGTGGATTATTTCACGATTCATGCGGGCGTACGTCTGCCATACATACGCCTGACGGCGGACCGCGTCACGGGGATTGTCTCGCGCGGTGGGTCCATCATGGCCAAATGGTGCATGACGCATCACCGCGAGAGTTTTCTGTATACCCATTTCGAGGAGATTTGTGAAATCATGAAGGCGTACGATGTGTCGTTTTCACTGGGCGATGGCTTGCGGCCGGGCTCGATTGCCGATGCCAATGACCGCGCGCAGTTTGCGGAGCTCGAAACGCTGGGCGAGCTTACCAAAACCGCATGGAAGCATGACGTACAGGTGATGATCGAAGGGCCGGGGCACGTGCCCATGCACCTCATCAAGGAAAACATGGACAAACAGCTCAAGGAATGCCATGAGGCGCCGTTTTATACGCTGGGGCCCCTCACCACCGATATTGCGCCCGGCTATGACCATATCACGAGCGGGATCGGCGCGGCGATGATCGGCTGGTTTGGTACGGCCATGCTGTGCTATGTCACGCCCAAGGAGCATCTCGGGCTCCCCAACCGTGATGATGTGAAAACGGGGGTTATAACCTACAAGATTGCGGCGCATGCGGCGGATCTGGCCAAGGGGCACCCGGGCGCACAGGCGCGGGATAATGCTTTGAGCAAGGCGCGGTTTGAATTTAGGTGGGAGGACCAGTTTAACCTGTCCCTCGACCCTGAAACGGCCAAAAGCTTCCACGATGAAACGCTTCCCGCCGAAGGGGCCAAGCATGCCTCGTTTTGCTCCATGTGCGGCCCGAAGTTCTGCTCGATGAAAATCACGCAAGACGTACGGGATTTCGTCGCGGCGGAAGAGGGGAAACAGAAGGTGGCTTAGAGGGGTGGTTATGCAGTTTTCCTGTTTTGGGCTCTTTGAGCGGCCTCTTCTACCCAAAGCCCCAAGTTGTTGTAGCCATCATTGTTAACCCAATCATAGGTTTTTATTCCTTTAAAGTTCATTTTAAGAAAAGGGTCAAAGCCTTGTCTGGATGTATTCCCTGTTCGCATGTCTTTTATGTTGTGAATATAAATACCTATTAAACCGTTGCCTCGGTCCCAGCTTTTTTGAATTTCATATTGTACATATTCTCTTGAATACGTTTCCGCTCCAATTAAAACAACAGTAACACTTGTTCCTTCCAATTGTTCTTGTATCCACTTTTGAATTGCCTCTTTACCACCTAATTTAATTTTTTCCCATGCGGCGGCATCCCAAAAGCCAGCAGTCTCCCGATCTGGCTTCATTCTCCAGCTTTGTCTCACTACGCTTGCCCTCATAACATCGTTTTCGTAATGAAAGCTAAAGAAAACTCTACGTGCCATTTTGATCTCCTAAAACTGAGAGAATTGTTACAACAAACAAAGTGAAAAATAAGCAACCGTGAAATAGACATAGTGTTTTTGAAAATATGGTTGTTAAAGCATCATCAACATCTTTTTCAAATTCAGAAACGTTCATTGAAAAATCAATATCATGTGATTTTTTTCTGACACTGTCATACAGAGCACGATAAAGCCTTTCTTGCCTTAAAAAGTAAGAATCTAATATCCAAAAAGAAATTGCAGGAAAGAATGCTAACAGCATCAAAAGGATACTTTCCTTAAAATTAGAAAGTGAAAAAAGTCCAGTGACTAGTATCACAGACCATCCTTTTAGGAGAAAAGAATTTTGAGAAAGGCGATTTATAACACCCTGTATCAGTTCTAAATATAGACGCTTATCTTCCATCATAGATGGTACGGTACAATGTTTATTCCGACATGATATAATCTATTTTCTTTAAGACTTCAAGTGGTTGTGGATAAACCCCTACCCCTCCAGAATTTCACTCAATTTCATTGCCAATTTCAGGGAGCCTTTGATTTTGAGCTTGCCTATCATATAGGCCAGATTGGGGTTTTGGGTGCCGGCGATGATCTGGGCCAGTGTGGTGGCGGTGCAGGTCAGGGTCGTGTCGGCCTCATCTTTCTCTCCGTCCTCGTCTTGATCCTTGATCACGGGCGGGGTTTGCGTGGTGTCGATGAAGATGACCCCGTCCGCTCCCAGATCGAATTTCACGCGGGCCTTGAGGTCTGGGGCGGCGTTCATTTTTTCTGTGAGCGCGTTGACAAGAGAATCACGGGTCATGCGGGGAGGGCTCCTGATATTTCATATAAAAGCTGTCGATAGTTCATTCTATCATGTTTAAAAGGGATTGTGTGGCTTTGTGCGGGGTGCTAGTGTGGCCTTCAAATTCATTCAATTTCAGTATCGGGAATACGGCTATGTCTGCTCAAAAAAATAGTATTGTGTCGCGCTTGGGTTTGGCGGTTTTGATGTGCGGGATGTCGCTTTCGGGGGCATGGGCGCAAAAGGCACAGGACCCCGAGCTGTATTTCTATCCGGCCAAGAGCTGGGCCGTGGAAAAAGTGCAGGGGCGCTGTGCGATGTCTGCGCCGTTTAACAACGGGTTTGTTCTGGGGCTCTCGGGTGCGCAGGGTGCGCTGGAAGGGCTGACCATTGATTTCCGGCAAAATGTGTTCAAGCCTTCCGAGCCCTATGGCGTGTCTCTGGGCGTGTCTGGACAGGAAAAAGCCTTTCAGGGGCGGGCGCAGACCCCCGGGGTGCTTTCTGTCGGGCTGAAAGGGCAGGATTCGTTTTACAAGGCGCTGAAAGGGGCCTCGATGCTTGACATCGCTGTGGAGAAAAACCATTTCCGGTTTGATCTGGCGGGATTTTCGGCAGGCGCCGGTGCGTTTGACCATTGCATGACGGGAGAGGTGGCGGTGGTGTCTCCGTCTGTTATCCCCGCCCCTGTCCTTGCTCGGGCCCCTGCCCCGTTGAAAAATCCGGCGCCGGTGCAGGTCGGCGCGCAAGGCACAGCGGGTCATGAGGCGCGTACGGCAGAGCAGAAGGAAAAGCACGCGTTGTCCGAATCCCAACCGGTGCCTTTGCAGGTGCGCGTGCCGGCTGACCCTCTCCCTGTTTTGCGGGAGGTTTCTCCGGACGCTCTGCCGGATCAGGCCGGCTTGAAAGAGCCTGCGCCTGTCAAACACGCCGGTATCGTTGGGGTTTCCGAAGACAAGACGCCACAAGACGGTATGGTTTCATCCGCAGAGCCGGTGTCTGCGCCCGCGCCTGTTGTGAAAAAAGAGCCTGTGATGGTCGCGCCTGCGCCTGGTTTGGTAAACAAAAATGCCCTGTCTCCCGAGCGGCTGTCCCGCATGGTCGCGGAACAGATCGGGGGCAAGCCCGTGTCCGGTGCCTCCCCGTCCGGCGCACCAGCGCAAAAGCCCGTTGCCCTGCAGGAGGCTTCTGGTGCGGTGCCAGTGGCCAAGGATGTTTTGCCTGTCAAGGCGGAAACGGCCTCCTCTGCTCTGCAATCTGTGGCACAACACAATCCGGTGGCGCTGGAGCAGGCGCCACAGGACCGCCCGCGCCCCGTTATGGAGGCCAAGGTGCAGGAAAGACCGGCGATGCCGGACGCGGCGCCGGCCCTGACCCCTTCCACGCCTTCCACGTCTCGCAAGACGGTTCACAAGGCGCAGGCGGATTTTAGAGATCTTCCCCTGCCATCGGATTCGTTTGACGAGGCCGTGACACAAACGCTGGCGCTGGAGGCGATCGAACCCTCCGCAAAGGACGCGCGCCGGACAGAAATTTCAAAAGAACGTCCGGAGCGAGGCGCCGGTCAGGATGTGGCGGCCCTGAAAAAAACGCTTGAGGCCTTGAAAGCAGAAAATCTGGCTTTGAATAACGAGCTGAACAAGTCTTTGGATGAATCCCGAACGGAACGCGTTTCTATCTCGGGGGATAATTGGGATCTGGAGCAGGCCACCATGAAATTTGACGAAGCCGAGCGCCAGACCAAACGTCTGGGGCTAGAGCTCCAGAAGGAACGCGCCAGATGTGTCGCCGAGAAGAAGGATCTTGAAGCGATGTTGTTTGATCCGGCGCTGACAAATCAGGAACAGCTGGCACAGTTGACGAAACTGGAACAGCAGTTGAATGATGCAAAGGAAGAATTGAAACTTCAGCAAATGCGGTATGAAGCCCGCCTTCGGGTGCTTGAAAAAACCAATGCGCCCTGAAGCGACTTTTTTCTGCTTTTTTATCGGGAGGGTTCAGGGCGTGTTTTGTACCGTTCTTCCTGTGGAAAAAAGGATTTTCACCACGAAGACACCGAGGTTTTTAGAAAATCCCGTCACCCGCGAGGACGCATCAGCCTCCGTGGCGATCCAGAAAGTTTACAGGGCTGTACTGCTTCGCATGCGCTCGCAATGACGCGCAAAAGAAACTTCGCGTCTTCGCGGTTCAAAAAATGTCAACCACCAAGGCCCCAAGGTTTTTATGCCGTGTCGTCCTGAGTGAAGCGAAGGGTCCGGTGTGTTTCGGGGGATAGGATCCTTCGGCAAAGCCTCAGGATGACAAGACAATGGGCGGGCATAACAGGAGGTCTTATTCTTATTAAGAAGGGCTATAATTTGAAGAACTCTGTCACGTTATTCTGCCGTTTGGGTCGGGGCTTCGGGCTGTGAGGCGGGCGGGTTTTCCGCGAGGCAATCCAGAACCCAGACATCATAGAGGGGATGATCCATGGAGGACAAGCCCGGGGAGGAGGCAAAAAGCCAGCCACTGAAGATCCATGCGGCTTTGTCGTTCTTCGGGCCGTCCTTTTTCGGGGCTTCTTTTTCCCCCTGTTTTTTCTCGGGCTGGATTTCCCAGACCTGCAGAAAGGCCGCGGATTCGGGTTGTTCCATTTCTGGCGCTTTCCGGCAGGCCTGAATTTTGATATAAACCTGTCCGAACTGTACGGTTGAGCCGACACGGGCTTCAAAAATCGTTGTTCTGGCAGAAATTTTATCCAAGGACCTGAGCTTGACGATCGGGTAATCCAGCGTCACACCGGCTTTGCTGTGCGGGATGTGTATGATGAGGCAAAGACAAGACACAACGCTGTAATGGAAGGCTTTTTTTAAAAGCCTATAACGAATCCGCACCCGTATCCTCATTCATGTGGTCATTGATCTGTGGCTTGATTTCCGACTGGAATTCAAAGGAGGGCTGGGGCGGCATATCGGAGGGTTCAAAAAGGGTCTGTGAATCGGACGATGTCTCGTCTCCGGCCTGCGTTTCTATGGCAGAGGTCGTCGCATTGGTATGGTCTTCGGGCGCATCTGCTGTTTCACCGTCTTTTTTCTCCTCTTTTTGCATGCTGAAGATAAACTGTCCGAGCAGTTGTTCGAGATTTTGTGGGGCCTGTGTAAATTGTATGATGCCGCCTGCCGACAGGGTTTCTTCATCCGCCCCGGGCTCCAGCGCAAGATATTTTCCGCCCATCAGGCTTTCGCTACTGATCAGGGCGGCGGTATCGACAGGCAGTTTCAGGGTCGAATCCACTTTCATGCGAACACGGGCCAGAAAGGTGCTGTCATCAAGCTCTACGGAAGAGACGGTGCCAACCTTGACACCGCTGATCTGTACATCGTCGCCTGCTTTTAACCCGCCAATGCCGGAGAAGTTTGCGATGACTTCGTATCCGCCCGCGCCTGCCGAGATATGGGCTGTTTTATAACCGAACATCAAAAAAACACCAGCCCCTGCTATGACAAGGGCACCCAGTGCGGTTTCTACAATGCTTCGTTTCATCGTTCATTCCTTATAAAAGATTATCGTGGAGGGCTCCATGCGGTGTAGTCTCCGGTCGCCTTTTCCCGTTTGCCCCCTTGTGTGATATGGCCGGGCGGATAGTATGCGAGAGTCGTACCGGTTCTGTTCGGCTGGTGGGGTTTTTGCCAGAACCGGCGAAAAGACACGCCGGTGTCCTCGGGGATGCTGTCGGTCTGGTAATGGAGCCAGCCGTGCCACTCGGGCGGCACCAAGGACGCTTCAGGGACCCCGTTATAGATGACCCAGCGTCTCTGGCGCTTCTGACCCGTCTGCGCGGGCGCGCGGTAGTAGATATTTCCATACACATCGCTCCCCACGCGTTCTTTCCGCGAAAGCCATGTGAACAAGGAAATATGCGCTGGTGACAACGCGCCGAATAGTCTCAAGAATCCCATAAAACCGACTCACACGTCCTGATTAAAACCTTGTTTTGCAACGCAGAGAATTATGACAGAAGCTTTTCACTTTACAAAGACCTAATGTGCCTTAAGATTGGAAAAAAAACAAGGCTTAGTCTTTTAAGGAGGTCCCCCGATGGATTTGAAAACAAGAGTGCAGGCTCTGGGATATGAATTGCCGCAGGCCGCCGCGCCCGCCGCCAATTATGTGCCATTTGTTTTCAGCGGCCCCCATCTTTTTATCGCGGGGCAGATTCCTTTCTTGAACGGGCAGGCCATGCATCAGGGCCGTCTGGGGGATACACTGGTTCTGGCGCAAGGGGTCGAGGCCGCCCGCGCCTGTGCGCTCAATATTCTCGCGCAGGCCCACCACGCCGTTGGAGGAAACTGGCACCGGATCAAACAGCTTGTGAAACTCGGGGCGTTTGTCAATTCTGCACCAGATTTTATAGATCATCCGAAAGTGGTCAACGGGGCTTCCGATCTGATGGTGGCTGTGATGGGGGAGGCTGGAAAGCATGCGCGGTTTGCTGTGGGTGTTCCGACCCTGCCTCTGGGTGTGGCTGTCGAGATTGATGCGATTTTCGAGGTTGTTTAGGGCGTGTGGACACTTCTTGTTTTTTGGTCTGCAAAAGACCGTTATCGTTTTTTGTCCGCGTTCTGGAGATTTTGGAAAATCGCAAGGCCTTCCCGTGTTGCAATTTTTTGATAGCGGGGCGCCTGTGTTACTTTTTCCTTACGGATCATGCCCATGTCTTCTGGTGAAAGATCGTAGTAGACGGTACGAATCCCGACACTTGTGATCACGGCTTGTCCCACGCGGGTGGGATAGCTGGAGCAGTACAAGAGACAATCGCCCAGATCCATGCGTTTGAGTTTTTCCGCTGTGCTTCTGAGCGCCATCACTTCCGCATGCCCGACAGGGTCGATGCGGGAGAGGTGACTGCTGGTCCCCGTGGCCAGAATGTGGCCTTTTTCGTTTGTCACAAGGGCGGCATAGGGCCCTCCCTTACCGGATTTCACATTGTCCATGGCCAGTGCCCACACTTTTTCCATCAGTTGTTCCGGTGTGTGTACGGTGTCATGCGGTTCTACCGCAAGCGGCGCGATATTCAGGCCCTGTTGTCGTAAAAGCCTGCGGATATTTTTCAGCAAAATCTCGGGATCAACGGGTTTTTGCAGGACGTGCCGGATGCCAAGGCTGTTGGCTTCCAGAAGAATATCGGAGGATTTATCCCCTGTAATCAAGATCACAGGGAGCTTGTTTCCCTTGGCCAGAAGATACCGCACGAAGGGAAAGCCCCCCTTGGGCACCATGTTGATATCCACGAGGGCCAGATCAATAGGGCGTTTTTCCACAACAGTGATGGCGCTTTCCCCGTCAATGGCGCCGTAAACCAAAAATCCCTGCGTCCTTAAGATACCGGAGAGCATTTCGCGGCTGATATCGTTGTCTTCGGCGATGAGAATGCTGATGAAAGGGCTGTGATCCATCGGTTTTTCGGGCACGGGGTTGCAAGACTCAAGAAAAGGCAGAAAGCCTTTCAAAAAAATGATACATTCATTCTATGAAGAAGGACACCCTGCACCCCGCCATGGTACTACACAACAGCGCTTCTGCAAAAGGGAGTGTGCTGTTTTATATCCTGATTGCGGTCATTTTGTTCGCGGCCTTGAATTATGCGGTCTCCCAGATTATGCGCTCTGGCAACGCGGATACTGTCGGGGCGCAACAGGCCAGTTTGTACGCGGACGAGATTTTGGACTATGCTGAAAAAATAAGAGTTGCGGTCCAGCATATCCGCATTACAAACGGATGTGATGCGGCGGATATCAGTTTTGAAAATACGAGTGTGGCCGGTTATGTCCATGCGCCGGTTGTGTCTGATTCGTGCAAGGTTTTTTCCTCTTCGGGCGGTGGTTTGCGTTATATTCCGCCCCTGACGGCTTATGGGACGGGGACGGAGTGGATTTTTGGCGGACGCCTCAGTTTTGTAGGTCTGGGGACGGATTGTGGCGCGGGCGAGAGCTGTTCCGAGCTGTATATGGTGTTATCCGGCCTTGATCTTGCTGTCTGTGAGGCCCTGAACACCAAGCTCGGACTTTCAACACCCAGCGGCAATCCGCCCCAGCAGAATGATGCTGTTGGCTTTACGAAGTTTGTCGGTGACTATACATGGGAAGAGGATCTGGACGATGACACCCATGACGATGTTCTGAGCGGGAAACCGGCGGGATGCTCCGAGACCTCTGGCGGAGGCTCGTATTTCTTTTACACGGCGCTGGTTGTTCGTTGAAAATTAGGGCGTGGGGACAATTTTTGTCTTTTGGTCTGCAAAAGCCCGTTTTCTCCGCTTCCGTTTCTCAAATACCCGAAAGTATTCTGCGATACGGTTCTGCCAAAACGGGCCTTTTCGACACAAAACCTTTCAATTGTCCCCACGCCCTAGGTATTAAAGCTTGAAAAATTTCCATTGTAGCCCTGAACAAAGGCAATGAGCTTTTCGTCCGGAACGGGTTTGGAATAGCGGTATCCCTGTACTTCGTCACATCCTTCCCGAATCAGGAATTTTTCATGGTCTGCGGTTTCAACACCTTCCGCGATGACCCTGAGTCCCAGGGAGCGGCCCAGAGCAATGATCGTCCGCGCAATGGAAGCGTCATCGGGGTCATTCAGGGCGTTGCGGATAAAGGATTGGTCGATTTTCAACCGGTCAATTGGGAATTGCCGCAAATAGGACAGGGAAGAATATCCGGTCCCGAAATCATCAATGGCCAGTTCGACACCGATGGCGTGGAGATTTTGAAGAGTCTGGATGGTGTGCTGGATATCATCCATAAAGACACTTTCTGTGACTTCCAGCTCGATATGATGAGGGTCGATACCGATCTGCGTAATGGTTTTTTGAATAAAGGCACAAATATCGCTCTGGGTGAACTGGGCCGCGGAAACGTTGATGGCAATCCGGATTTCAAACCCATGTTCTTCTTTCCAGGCTTTGGCGCGCTGACAGGCGGTTTCAAAAACCCACTCGCCGATAGGGACGATCAATCCGGATTGTTCCGCAATCGGGATAAAATCCATGGGAGAAATGAAATGGCCGCCTTCCTTGCTGTTGTCCGGTTTCCACCAGCGCAGGAGGGCCTCGGCCCCGATAATCTTGCCCGTTTTCAGATCCAGCTGGGGCTGGTAGAACAGCTGGAGCTGTTTGTGTTCCAGCGCATCGCGTAAATCCCGCAGAAGCTGAAACCGTTGCTGGACAGCCCTGTCAAAGTCCTCGGAATATTCCTTGACCATATCACGGCCCTCTTCCTTGGCGCGGTTGAGGGCGATATCTGCGTTTTTAAGGACCTGATCCGGATCCGTGGCATCGTCTGGAAAGGTGGACACCCCGATAGAGGCCCTAATCTGGAACTGTTCGTTGAAAACTTTAAAGGGCTCGGCGCGGATGGTATGGATCACGCGCTCTCCCAGATCCTTTGCTGTGGAAAGATCGGTGGAAAGCGGCATCATGATGGCGTATTCATCCTCGCCTGTCCGCGCCACGACAGCACTGTCCGGCAGGCTCGACCGCAGGCGTTTAGACACACTGCGCAGGATGGCGTCCCCGATATTATGCCCCATGGAATCATTGACATCCTTGAAATGATCGAGGTCGATGGTCACGATGGCAAACCGGTCAATACTGCCGTCTTGTTTCTGGCGGGCCCGCTCACCAAGGCTTTGCAGGAACAGGATTCTATTGGGCAGGCCCGTGAGAGTGTCATAATAGGCCAGTCTGTGGATTTTATCCTCTGCCGCGCCCTTGATACGCTTGATGTTTTCGGCATTTTGCAGGATGAGCTTCTGGGCAATGTCGATGGCAATCCCGATTTCATCTTTTGTATCGAAAGGAGACTCCTGAATTTGGGGGTCTTCGGGTGATTTATAGGCCGCCAGAAGATTATCCCGCATGAATAAAATGGGCTCCAAAAGCCAGTGTCCCAGGGCAATCATCAAAACCGTTGTCACAAAAAGCGACATGAACAGCATGATCACGAGCGTTTCTGTCACAAATTTGAACAGCTGGGGCTGGATATGCGAGGCATCCATTCGGAGCACAAAATAGTATGATCCGGAGAGGCTCGAGCTCTGCATGACAAATTCGTAGCTGTCTCCGTCCGGACTGCGGTAGGTTTTGGAGGCATCATTCTGGTCTTGAAACGGCAAGACCGTGGGCGCGCCGTAACTGTCGATCAGGCTCAGGTCATTGTCCTTCAGACCGGTCGTGCCATAGAGACGCAAGCCCTTGATTCTGGTTGAGGCCAACAGGCGGCTGATGGATTTTTCCGGTATGGGAGAGGTCAGAATCTGCGCTGTTGAAGGGTCCACCAGCGGGATGATTGTGGAGCGTCCTGTTTCCTTGAGTTCATTCAGGCGCATGTTTTCAAAATTTTTCATCGTCCCGAAATTCAAAACAAGGACCTGCACGAGAAGAATCGTCATAAAGACAACGGCTGTGATCCGCCAGCTGATTCTGCTTTTCCAGATTTGTGTCGGAGAAGAGGATAAAAAACGGGTTTTGAAAGTGTTTTTTTTCTGTGTAGAGTCCCGTTCCACCGTGGTATTCATTTCTGCAGAGTATGATTTAGAATGAAAGAACATCAGATTATAAAGCCCCCTCATTCTATATGCAGGTGTTCAGGATTTCAATTGATGAAAATACAAAATACACTTTCAAGTCTTTTTATTTTAAAGGCAGAGTCCTTAAAAACCTGTTACATTGCCCCGCTAAAACGGGAATTATTTTATTAAAGTTGTATGTATACAAGGAAAGCGCTTCCATGACTCTTCCCGCTGACATTCAAATAACACTGCCCCTGTGGTACGATCTGCACACCCATATCCGGCAGGAGGGTCTTATGGGCCCTGTTCTGGCCTCCCAGATTGCGATGGGCTGTTGCGGGGTTTTGGCCATGCCCAATACACGGCCGCCTGTGGCTGTGGTTTCAAAACGGGATGAAGGGCTGTACTGGAGTATCGAATCGTATCGGGAGGCCCTGAAACGGGCGGGCGGCGATGTTCTGGAGGAGATCATTGTGCCGCTGTATCTGACAAAAGACACGACGCCCCAACAGATCGAAGCTGGCGCGCGGTCCGGTCTTTTACGGGCCTGCAAATATTATCCGCCACATGGCACGACAGGTGCGGATTTTGGCTATCCGTTCAAAAACTTCATGGAAAACGGGGTGTTTCAAGCCATGGAAGACCACGGGGTTGTGCTGTGTATCCATGGGGAAGAGCACCATATGCCGCCGGAGACCTATTTTTCGGCGCATTCCAACGCCGAGGATGCGTTTTACAAAACCCGCATGCCAGAACTGATCGCCCGTTTCCCCTGCTTAAAAGTGGTGTGCGAACATGTGACCACGGCTACGGCTGTGGCGTTTGTGGCGCAGGCCGGCCCGCATGTGGTGGCCTCGGTTACGCCGCAACACTTGCTTTATACTATTGGGGATTTGCTTCAGGGGCTGAAATACCACCTGTTTTGTTTGCCACTTCTGAAGTTTCAGGAAGACCGTGAGGCTTTAAGACGGGCTGTGAGTGCGCCGGACAACACACAGTTTTTTGCCGGCACCGACAGTGCCCCCCATACCAGAAAAGCCACGGAATGTGGCTGTGCGGCAGGATGTTTCACGGGGGGGATCGCGCCGCAACTCTACGCGCAGGGGTTTGAGTCTGCGGGGCTGGATCTGTCACAGGCTGTGGCACAGCAGGCGTTTCGGGCATTTTTATGCGAGAATGGACGGCGGTTTTACACTCTGCCCGAGCCTGCCGGTACGTTTATGCTCACAAAAACTCCGCAAACGCTTGAAAAACTGGGCACACCGGACGGGGATTTGATCCCCCTGCCATTGGGGCTGGGGCAGGCGGACATTCCGTGGCGTTTAACGCTGTAAGGCTTTTTCTTCCTGTTAACGGGAGACGGTTCAGGTCCGGATCATTTCCAGAAAGCGATTTTGCGCATGGGGGTCTGTCTTCAAACACCCCGTAAATGTTGTTGTGACCGTCGAAGACGCCCGTTTTTTCACGCCACGGATGGACATGCACTGGTGGTCCGCCGCCAGATACACCGCCACCCCTTTGGGCTGGAGGGCTTCGTTGATGGTTTGCGCGATGTTGTGGGTCATATTTTCCTGAGACACGAGCCGTTTGGAGAAAATATCCACGATCCGTGCCAGTTTGGAAATCCCGACAATTTTCTGGTCCGGCCAGTAGGCCACATGGGCGTAGCCATTGATAGGAACCATGTGATGCTCGCAGTGTGACGTAAATTCAATATTCTTGACCAGAACGATATCATCGAAATTTTCAATATCTTCAAAGGTTTTCCCCAGTTCTTTGGCGGCGTCCTGCGCGTAGCCCTCGAAAAATTCATCATAGGCGCGGATCACGCGGGCCGGCGTTTCCAGAAGGCCTTCACGGGCGGGATTCTCGCCGATATAGCGCAGGAGCACCCTGACGGCCTCCTCGGCCTGGGCCCGCGACGGCCTTTCAGTCTGCTGAATTTGAGTCACTTTGCATGAAACCATTTGAAATATCCTCGCTTTTCGTGTTGTCTTAACGCCTAAAACAATTTTTTTCCAGTAAAAAACGATAGGACCGGATTAAAACTTATGCCGTCATTACAGCTTTTCAATTCCCTGACCCGTGAAAAACAGGTTTTCCAGCCTCTGGACCCTGCGCATGTCCGGCTGTACGCCTGCGGTCCCACGGTTTACAGCTATGCCCATATCGGCAATGCGCGCATGGCGGTGGTCTTTGATGTGCTGGTGCGTCTCTTGCGCTTGCAGTATCCCAAGGTGACGTACGTGTCCAATATCACCGATGTGGATGACAAGATTATTGCGGCCAGCAAGGACACTGGCGTGCCTTGTGCTGTGATCACCCAGACATTCGAGACCATTTATAATGCGGATATGGACGCTCTGGGTGTACGTCTGCCTGATGTGCAGTCCCGCGCGACAGAACATATCCCAGACATGATCCATTTGATCGGACAGTTGATCAAAAAAGGCCATGCGTACGCGGCGCAAGGCCATGTGTTATTCCATGTCCCCTCTTTTCCGGCCTATGGCGGGCTTTCAGGCCGAAGCCGTGACGAGCAGATTGCTGGCGCGCGGGTAGAGGTGGCCTCTTACAAAAAAGACCCTGCCGATTTTGTGCTCTGGAAACCGGCTCTGCCGGATGAACCCGCGTGGGAGAGCCCTTGGGGGGCAGGCCGCCCGGGCTGGCATATTGAATGTTCGGCCATGGCGGAAAAACATCTGGGCCTGCCCTTTGATATCCATGGCGGGGGGGCGGATCTGAAGTTTCCGCATCACGAAAATGAAATAGCCCAGAGTTGCTGTGCACGGGGCGCGCTGGATGATTTGAGCGCTTTTGCGAAGTTTTGGGTGCATAACGGTTTTTTGACGGTCGAGGGAGAAAAAATGTCCAAATCCCTTGGCAATGTTGTGCTGGTGCACGATCTGATCCCACACTATGCGGGGGAGGTTTTGCGCCTCACCTTGTTGTCGGCCCATTATCGCCAGCCGCTCGACTGGTCGGTGGATAAAGTAGCCCAGAGCCAGAAAACGCTGGACCGGATTTACGCGCGCCTCCATCAGATGAGGGAGATAGGGGCGAGTCCCCAGGACATTCCGCCGGCTGTGATGAAAGCGTTGCGTGACGATTTGAACACACCGCAAGCGCTGGCGGAGATTCATGGTCTGCTCAAAGGAGAGAATTCTCCTGTGCTCAAAGGTCAGTTGCAGGCTATCGGGGCGGTTTTGGGGCTGTTTCAGGAGGATCCTGCGGCGTGGTGTAATTCTGCGCCGGTGCAAGATGATACCCCGTTTCGGGCCTTATTACACGAGCGGGCGCAGGCCAAGGCTGTCAAAAACTGGGCACGGGCCGATGAAATTCGGGATGAACTGCTGGCCAAGGGCTATAAGATCGAGGACACGCCCGAGGGGCCAAAGCTCCGGAAAAGTTAACGCTTGCGGCTGAGGCCCAGGACCGCTTGGGCGCAGAGGGTTTCAACCGGCGCGCCCGTTTTTTTGCACTGGGCTTCCAGATCCATGAGTTTGCCCATGACGGTATTGAGGCTTTGCAGGGACCATGACTGGATCTGGGCTTTGAAGGCCGGTTCTTGTTTGAAGAAGATCGGGGGATTGAGCCTTTTCAGCGCTATATCCTGTGATTCGCCCGAGTCCATGTGGGCCCGCACGAGATGAAGCCGCCGGAAATGATTTTGCAGGGCCCGTACAATCACAACAAAGGAGGTCCCTTCCTCCAGCAAAAGGGCGTACGTCTTGAGCGCCATCATTGGATGATGCCCGCCCACGCCGTAGACCAGATCCTCAAGGGCCAGCGCGCCGGTTTCACCGCAGGCGGCCTGTACGTCTTCCAGCGTGATCCGGCCTGTGTCCGGCCCCTTGTACGTCAGGAGTTTTTCAAGCTCTTGCCGGATTTTGCGTCTGTCTCCTGCGATATTGACGGCGAGCCAGCCCAGCGCATCGGGATCAATGGCGGTGTTTTCATTTTTGAGACTCTCCCGAATCAGGCGCTCCACGCCTTTTTCATCCTCGACATAACAGGGGACCGCCGCCGCGTGTTTTGATTTTTCGCACAAAGCCCTGAGAGTCGAACGGGGTCCGAGTTCTCCGGCCTCGAGAATGACCAGCGCGCCGGTGCTGGGGGCTTCGAGGTAGGATTTTATCAGGATTGTCAGCTTGTCGCTGGCGTCTTCGATCCGGATGAGGCGGTCGCCGCCCATCATGGAAATGGCCTGAGTTTCATCGCGCAAGCGCGCCGGATCATCGGCCAGAAGGTCCGCTGTCAGGTGCGCGACGTTGAACGGATCGGCAAGGTCGGACACAACTGTCAGCCCCATCTGGCTTGCCCGCTCTTTCATCAGGCCATTATCGGGGCCATAGACCAAAATCACCCGCGCAGACGGATCGGGTTTTTTCACAAAAGGTTCGATATCGCGGAAGGCCAGCTTCATGAGGCACAGTGTAAGGGAGTCCGTGTGCTTTTGCCAAGGGTCTTTGCAAAGAGGTTGGCACTGTTCTGGTTGGGGTTTTCAAGCACTACGGGATCGATAAGTTTTTGAAAAGTGTTTGCTTTATCCAGCGTATCGCAGGAAAGGGCATTGATTTTGGAGTCGGTGTTTCCAGTCTCGCAGATTTCCAGCAAGGGGGCACATTCTGTTTGAAAATCTTTGAGCAAGGAGGCGGCAGAGAGCAGTGTGCCGAATGACCGCGCGAAATCACGCATCTGGCCAGACCCGTAGGGGATATCAAGAAACTGGCCGTTATGGTGCCGTGCAGAATGATAGGCGGCTTCCAACGGGGTTTTGAGGGTCTCTGGCGCAGACAGATCGAAGCCGATCGTTTTTAATAGCACACGTACGGCTTCGTAAAAGGCCGGATCGTACGCCAGAGCCGCAACAATCAAGAGCGCGGTCTGGTGCTGGTGCAGACCCACCCCGAACATACGGGCCTCAAAGCGGTGCCCTGTGACGTGATCGTCTGTGTCCTTGAGGGCGGCGATTTTCACATCCGGCCACAGGATACTCTGCGCAAAAAAATAATTCGTGGCGGTGTTGAGCCCTTTTGCACGTAAGGCGTTGAAGCTGGTCCACGTTCCGGAGGGCAGGCGGACCAGATCTCCGGCTTCGTTGTAATAGACAAACAGGGGATTGTCCATGACGTGGGCGATATGGTCCCGAATGTATGCCTCTCCTGTCTGCGCCGTATAGACGTACGGCGGTACGCCGCCGCGTTCTTTGAGGGCGCTCCTGTGATGCATCCCAGCATGGCCGGTGAAAGGCTGGCCTTCGTTAAACGGGGGGTTGTTGTCGGTGAGCAGAAACAAGAACGGGGCCAGAGCGTAGAGAATCCGGATATTGTTCAGAAGATGATCTGTGTCTGTGTAGCTCACAGAAACCTGATTGGATTTGCAGACCGAGAAATAGGCCGCAATATCGATCATATCGGCGCGGGGCGGGCCGAAAAACGCTTGATAACGGGGAATGGCAATCAGATGTTGTAACAACTGTGAAGCGGTCTGGTCCGGCAAATGCTGGAAATATGCGCGCTTCAGGCCGATTTTTGCGGCCTCTCGCGTCAGGATTGTGATTTTGCTATTGGAATCGTCCAGAATACGGCGCAGATGATCGGGTGTTTCGGCTATCGAGCCCACTTCCAGCATATCGGCTGTGGGTTCGTTGCGGATAAAATCCCCACCCAGAAGGGCATTGGCGGTGGTTTTGAGTACGCCGTTCTGCGCCACGGTCATGGGGACCATGGTGCGGGCATCAAAAAACGCCAGCTCCACTTCCAGTCCCGTTTTAGAGGTCTGGCCCAGCGTGGTTGTGCCTTGATACAGGGGCCAGACATCGTCTCTCCCGTTAATACTCCGCAAGTCATGGGCGTGGACGTCTGACATGTGATCCTTTTTGGTAAAACCTTGGGGGAGTATATAGGGTTACCGTTCGGGATTTCAAATCAAACATTCCCTTTTTATGCGGCTTCAAGGGATTGACCGTTCGCAAGAGGGTTGCGGCCAAACACGTCCTTGGGATTGATTTCATCCATATATTGCTCATGAAGGTTAAAATTCGTCGTTTTATGGACGGCAGATAACCAGTTTCTGATCAAGGCATCGCAATCTGTGGTAAGTTTCATGGGTGGAATATCCTTGAGCGATTTTGGACTTTTTTCAATAATCTGATCAAGCCGTATGATTTCTGCCGTTCCGTTCAATAATTGTTCATGAAGGGCGGTCGCAACTTCAAGGCTTTTGCCACGGAAATAATGTTCCGGAAGTGTCGGGATAATAGTCGTTTCTCCGTTGACATACTGATTATAATCTCTGACATATTCCGCGCCCAACGCTTTGAGCTTGTATTCGGGGTGCCCTTGTAACCCGACCTGATTGAGACCATCGGCGCTTGTGACAAGCAAAACGCCGGCCTCCTCGCTTTTCATCAGGATATTCATGCCCGCTTTTTCAAATTCATGTTCGTATACTTCGTGCCAACGGGAATGCGCCGCATTGAACGTATCATTGAGGCGGCGGGTGAGCGGGTGCGCTGTGTCCAAAATGTCATGCTCGTAAAAGCCATGCCGTTTATGGTTCAGTTTTGTCCGTGTGATGCCATGTTTATGTTCCATCAAAAGATGGAGCGCCGCGCAGGAAAACAGGCTTGAAGGGGTGTTTTCTTCCGCCCACTCAATCATTTCGACAAGCGGTTCATAAAAGGGCTGTTGATTATATTTCATGCCAGGAGGGTGGTTCATTCCGGTAAAGATCACAGCATCCATCCCGTGTTCCTTGATTTCCGCAAATTCTTTATAATGCGCATTGATATACGTGTTTGCATCATGGTCTCTTTGGAATCCATTGACCTTTGCAAAATGCAGGCGAATGATCGTCCCTTCGGGGGAAGCCCCGAGAATGGGCTCCACAAAGTCGTCCTCTGTTTGTTGGAGGGCTTTATCCGGCATGGTATTGACAATCAGGACATGTTTATCCCGATTTTGATGGGTGGCTTGTTCTTGGGGCGTGCGCATTTGATCCCCAAATTTTTTTTTCCCGCGCTCGTACAGGGGATGTTCCTGATTGATGACTATCGGCATTGTTTGTTTAACCCTCTTTTTTGATTTCCATAAAATATACTATTCCCGCCGCCTTTTGCAAGGTTTTTTATGATGGTTTGAGGCGGCGGGGTGGTGATTTACAGGGTGGATTCCGGTGTGGACACCGAAGCGGCCCTGATCAGGCCCAGTTCGACATAGGCTCCTTTGAGCTTTTTCTCATCTGTATAATGATCCCAGAAAGTACAGGCCGCCGCATCGAAGATTTCTTCAAAAGCAAATCTGATACGTTGTTCTGGACGGAGGGTATCGAAATTTTTATTAACAGGATTGGATTCAAAAAACGCTCTGGAAAGTTTGGTGACCAGTATGTCGTTTTGTCCTTGTTCTTGGTAAATGTTGTATTGGGCTGTTTTAGAATTGTAAGCAACACCGATTGTCATTGTTTTTCTCCATACGCATTGTAAAACCATTGAAAAATCAAAGGTTTAAAGTTTAACAAGCCTGTCGGGGAAAAATATGAAAGAGCCAAAAGAGCACAGGGCTCTTCAAAATCTTCCCGCCAAGGTTTCCAAAGTGTGGAGACCACGGGCGGGAGCTTTTCAAAAAGAGGCACTCTTGCCGTGGCGCTTTAGCTTTTGTAACGCGGTGCAAGCTGAGTCCATCAAATGCCGCGGTTGTTACCAACAAGTACGCTTATAGGATAAAGTCCTAAAAGCTGTCAAGATTTTTTATGATCCCTTATGGAACGTCTTTCAAATCGTCATGTTTGAACATCAGATCAATCTGTTGCTCAATCTGGCGGGCCAGATCCTCCAGCCCGTTTTCACGGGTATTTTGTTCGGATACGCTGTTGGTAAATTCACTGCTCAGAATATTATAGCTCGCAATGGTCTGGATATTGCGTTCCAGAACGATTTGGCCGGTTGCGATGTTTTTGAGCTGAAAGGCTGTCTGGAGTTTGAGCTGGCCCCGTGTGGCATCGGAATTTTTGGTAATATCCAGATCCCGTTTACCTTCATTTATCGGGTCGATGGACAGTGTATAGACGGGGCTTTCAGGTCGCTCGTCCCGATAAAAGCGGTCGATCAGGGCGTTGCGCAGATACTGCCCTTCGCGGTTTGGAATATTCTCGATCTGGATGCTGGCCAGTTTGTCTTCTACCCCTACGGAGGTGTATTTGTTGACGCCGTATACGGGATGAAAGCCGCAGGCTGAAAGGAACAGGAGTGTTAATATAAGCGGGAAATTTTTCATGCGGCGACCACGTTGACGATTTTTCCAGGAACATAAATGAATTTTTTGAGGGGTTTACCCGCCATGGCCGTCTGTACGTTCGCTTGCGCGAGGGCGGCGGCTTGCGCCTCTTCCGCCGTGGCTTGCGGGGACAGGGTGATAGAGGCCCGTACCTTTCCGTTCACCTGCACCCCGATGGTGATGGTGCTGTGCTCCAGCAGTGCGGGATCAGCCTGCGGCCATGGTTCATCGACCAGAAGGGTTTTATGGCCCAAAACCTGCCAGAGTTCCTCGGCCAGATGGGGCATGATGGGGTTCATCAGGCGGATCAGGGTTTCGAGTGCTTCGCGTAAAACCCAGCCAAAGCTGTCATCCTGAAGAAGCGGAGCGACTGAAGGATCTTTTTTAGATCCTTCGCTCAGCTCAGGATGACAAAAAGAAGAGATGGAATTTGAGAGTTCGCGAATGCGGGCCACGGCCTTGTTCATGGCAAAGGATTCAATATCGCTGGCGACGTCCTGAATGGTTTTATGTACGGCCTTGCGCAGTTCTAGTGCTTCTCCGCTAAAGGCTTCTGGTATGGGCGTCCCGCAAGAGGGCAGGGTGGGGAGAGCCTCCCTCACGAGGCGATACACGCGGTTCACATACCGCCATGCGCCTTCAATACCACTTTCCGTCCATTCCACATCGCGCTCCGGCGGGGAATCAGATACCATAAACAGGCGCGCCGAATCCATGCCGTAGATTTCGGAAATAGCATCAGGGGCCACAACATTGCGCTTGGATTTGGACATTTTGATGGAGGGGCCGACCGTGACGCTGTTTTTATTGTCCAGCGCTTCGTACTCCTCGGGGAAGAGCCATTGCCCCTCTGCGTTCTGGTACGTTGTGTGGGTAATCATGCCTTGGGTGAAGAGGCCCAAAAACGGCTCGCTCACGTTATGATAGCCGCAATCGCGCATCGCCTTGGTAAAGAAACGGGCATAGAGCAGGTGAAGCACGGCGTGCTCCACCCCGCCGATATATTGATCGACTGGCATCCAGTACGCGGCCTTGTCCTGTGCGACGGGCGCAGATTCGTTGCGCGGATCGCAATAGCGGAACTGGTACCAGCTTGACTCAAAAAACGTGTCGAATGTGTCGGTTTCGCGGGTCGCGGGTTTGCCGCAGGACGGACAATCCACATGCTTCCACGTGGGGTGACGGACGAGTGGGTTGCCAGGCGCATCGAATGTCACATCCTCGGGCAGGGTCACGGGGAGCTGGCTTTCTGGGACGGGTACAGGGCCACAAGAATCGCAGTATATAATCGGAATCGGGCAACCCCAGTAGCGTTGCCTTGAAATCCCCCAATCGCGCAGACGGTATTGCGTGGTGCCAAATCCCGTGCCGTTTTCTTCACATTTGGCGATGATGGCGGCTTTGGCCGCGGCAATCGTCATGCCGTTAAGGAAGTGGGAATTTGTGAGGAGACCATCGCCCGTATAGGCTTCCTTTATGTCATTCTGAGGCGTAGCCGAAGAATCTCGAGATCCTTCGCTGTGCTCAGGATGACAAGAAGCGATGACAGGCAAAATCGGCAAGCCATACTTCTTCGCAAAATCCATATCCCGCTGGTCATGGGCGGGGACGCCGAAAATTGCGCCCGTGCCGTACTCCATCAACACGAAATTGGCGATATAGATGGGAATTTCCCGTCCCAAAAGCGGATGCGTGGCGGTGAGACCCGTATCAAAGCCCAGTTTTTCCGCCTGTTCAATCGCGGCCTCGGACGTACCTTGGGCTTGGCATTGCTTGATAAAAGCTTCAAAATCCGCCATGCCCGCGCACAGCACGGCACTCATCGGATGATCGGGGGCCAGCGCCAGAAAAGACGCCCCAAACAGGGTATCAGGGCGGGTGGTGTAAACTTCTATGGTCTTATTGGTGCTGTCATTGCCGAGGCACGCCGAAGAATCTTTAGATCCTTCGCGTTGCTCAGGATGACAAGGGGAAGAGGGTGAAATAACATCCCATTTGAACTGCAACCCCTGTGATTTGCCGATCCAGTTTTCCTGCATGATGCGCACTTTTTCGGGCCATGCGGTCAGGGTTTTGAGGCTTTCCAGCAATTCATCCCCGTAATCTGTGATTTTGAGAAACCATTGATTGAGTTTGCGCCGCTCTACGGGCGCGCCCGTGCGCCAGCCCTTTCCGTCGATGACTTGTTCATTCGCCAGAACGGTGTTATCTACGGGGTCCCAGTTCACAACGGATTCCTTGCGGTATGCGATTCCTTTTTTCAGGAAGTCCAGAAACATTTTTTGTTCGTGTTTGTAATAGGCGGGGTGGCAGGTCGCGATCTCTCTGCTCCAGTCAATCGACAGCCCCAAGGATTTGAGCTGATCCCGCATGACGGCGATGTTCTCGTACGTCCATTTGGCGGGGTGTTCGCCGCGTTCGATCGCCGCGTTTTCTGCCGGAAGACCAAACGCATCCCAGCCCATCGGGTGAATGACGTTATAGCCCTTGGCTCTGCGGTAGCGGGCTACAATATCACCCATAATATAATTTCGCGCATGCCCGACATGGATCTTGCCAGACGGATAGGGAAACATCTCCAGCACATAGTATTTGGGCTTTGCGGGGTCCTCCGTGGTGGCAAAACAGCTCCGTTCGTCCCAGATTTGGCGCCATGCGGCTTCGCGTTCGCGGATATTGTATTTTTCAGACATGTTTTTTACCAGACAGACTAAAATTCAAAAATGTGATGTCATCCTGAGCATCGCGAAGGATCTAAAGAGAGATTCTTCGGCTTTGCCTCAGAATGACAGTGATAATAAAGCGTCCCGAAAGAACCTAAAGAAAAGAAAGCTTTTTCGCAAGACTCTTGTCATTCCAAAGATTTTTGTAAAAAATCCATTGTTTGCCAACCATTTCATCCAGCTTGAACAAAGCGCGGGTGAGCTTGAAGCGCAGGCATGGCAAACCGGAGAGTCCGATAGATTTATTAAACCGCTCCTCCCCGATTGCTGATTCGAAGGACAAATCCTGCACGGCAAGGCCGGGCTGGATGGAATACACATTCAAGCCGGTTTCCCATGTGCGTCCCAAAATTGTGTCGATGGGGAAAGCAAAGCGCTTTAAATGTGTCAGGAGCTTTTGGGCTCCTTCTTGCGAGACCAGCGTGGCATGCGCTCCGCCCGGGGTGGTCAAAAGTCGGACAAGCCAGAAATCCCCGTCAAGCTTCAGAATTTTCCGGTGGGTTTTACGGGCTACTTTGGGGCTCCCCAGCAGGCGAACCAGATCAAACGGAATATTTTTTTGTAAAAGGGCTTCCAGCACGGCTTTTGTTTCAGGGGCGAGGCGGGCATCGTCCTCCAAAATCAGGGCAAAAGGCATATTTTGCGCCACGATATGCTGGTACACCGCACGGTGGGACAGGAGGCATCCCAGTTCCCCCGCTTTGAGATCCCGTCCGTGGGCCCTGCGCCTGCGGGCGGAATCATAATCGGGGTGGGCCAGAACATCCATCCTCCGCCCGTCCACGGCATTGAAAAAGGTAAAATCCAGCGCCCGCGCCTTCAAATGTGCTGAAAGCGCATCGCGGCGCGCTTGTTCGCCCTCAAGGGAAATGGCAAAAACTGGCAACACGGGGGCGGTTATTCGCCACCTGCCTGTGCTACGCGAAGCTGGCGGGCGCGTGTCAGAATGGTGTTCTCAAGCTGGCGGGCCATTTCGGGGGATGGCGGGGCATCCACCCATGCGCCTTTTTTCCCGATTTGTTTGAAGACCCGCACCTCAATCCCGTCCGAACGGAGCTGGCGACCCAGAATAAATACGTTGAGTTTGTAGCGCTCGCCCTGTGCATTGGCGGGCGTGTACCAGTCCGTCAAGATCACGCCGCCAAAGGGATCTGCGCTGGCCAGTGGCATGAAGGACACCGTGTCAAGGGAAGCGCGCCAGAGGAAACTGTTGACGTCAATGCCGTTGGCGCCGTCGCCGTTGTCGTTTTTGTTTTTTCCACCAAAGAAAGACAGGCCGTCTTCCCCGAACACGCTTTTTGGTTTTTCATAAATATTTCCATTGCTTCCGGTCCTGTCATAGCCGGTCGGGTATTTGGCTTCGGTCTGGATTTTATCGCCTCCGCAGGCCGACAAGAGAACGGAACAGGCCAGAAGGCTGAGGGACAGGGCTTTAAAATGTTTCATGGGTTGTGTATTTCTCTTGTGTGGAATAGAATTTCACCAAGGTTTAGCACGCCTGAAAACCCCACTCAAGAGGGCACAGCTTTTCAAACCCCAGAAAATATGTGTTGCAAATATGCCACGATCTCAAAAAATGTTGCATATTTACACTGAAACATGATTGACCCTCACAGGGAAGTCCGGCTTACTGGATCGTGGCAGGTCATTCGATCTGTCGGGTTTAATAAGATTTATCCTCAATTTTTTGGAGAAATGATAATGAAAAAAGTACTCTTAAGCACAGTGGCAGTCGTTGGGCTGGTTTCTGTTGCAACACCGGCTTTTGCTCAGGTCAAGCTTGAGTTGGGCGGTTACTTCAAAGGCTATGGTGCCTATGTGTCCCAGGATGAAGATCCAGACAACATTGCATCCGGTGCCGATGACAGCCAGGAAGTCAACAGCCTGGACATGGTCCGTGACACGGAAGTGCATTTTGGTGGCGAAACAACACTGGACAATGGTCTGACAGTTGGCGCGCACATCGAAGCCACGGCTGATGGCGGTGATTCCTTCACCGTTCAAGAATCCTACGCCTACTTTTCGGGCGGCTGGGGTCGTGTGAACTTCGGCGCGGAAGATGGTGCACAGTACCTCCTGCAGGTTGAAGCCCCTTCTGCTGATTCCAACATCGATGGTTTGCGTCAGTTTGTTCAGCCTGTGAACTATGACGTGCTGACAGCCAGTGGCGAAGCCACCATTCTGGACAGCATGGTCACCTTGTCTGCTATCGGTCTGGACTATGCCGCCGATGCGACAAGCTACAACGACAAGCTGACATACTTGACACCGATCATGAACGGCTTCCAGGCTGGCGTATCCTATATGCCTGACAATGGCTATGCCGCTTCGACAAGTGTCGGGACGGAAGATGTTGTGGATGCGTATGGCGATGCGTATGAAGCCGCTGTTCGTTACGAAGGTCAGTTCAACAATGTTGGCATGATCCTCGGCGCAGGGTACACACACGTGAACCTCGAACAGGCTGGAAGCTTGCTCTTTGGTGGTACGAATGCTGTTGCTGTTGGCGATGCCACCGATGACCGTGATGTCTGGAACGTTGGTGCTGACTTTGATGTCGGCGCGTTTGGTCTGGGGGTTTCTTACTCCGAAGACACGTTCGGTGATGCCACACAGGCTGTTGCAACGGCTCTGGCCAATGCACAGACGGGCGATGACGAACAGACATTGGTTCTGGGTGTTGACTACACAACCGGTCCTTTCAAAATCGGCGCATCTTACATGAACGTTGACAATACGCTCGGTGTGAAAAACCTTGACTCAGACCGTTACTCCGGCGGTGTGACATACACATATGGTCCAGGGATGACATTCCGTGGGTCCGTTGGCTATGTTGAGCACGATGGTTCGGGGATTGGTGGTATCTTGGATTCCACACCTGCGCCTGACACAACACGGAACAATGTCGATGCGACATACGTAACGTTGGGTACACAAATCAACTTCTAAGATCGTGTGGTCTTTCAAAAGTTAAGAAAAGGGCGCTGTTACAGGCGCCCTTTTTTGTATGAGGACCCACTGACCTGTCATTGCGAGGCGATCAAAGACCAACGAAGCAATCCAGTATTTTTTCTGGATCGCCACGGCTCCTGCGTCGCCTCGCGATGACGATGTAAAATATAAAAAGGATCTTTAACCCATGTCTATCACACAAAATCTTGCCGATATTCGGGCGCGGATCGCAGAAGCGGCGCGGCTTGCTGGCCGTGACCCTGCAGATACGGCTTTGATGGCGGTCAGTAAATTCCAGCCCGAAGATAAAATTAACGAAGCCCTTGCGGCGGGTCAGCGGCTTTTCGGAGAAAACCGTGTGCAGGACGCGCAAAAACGCTGGGGGCATCGCAAGGCAGACATGCCGGATCTTATGCTTCATCTGATTGGTGCTTTACAAACCAACAAGGTGAGGGAGGCTGTGGCGCTCTTTGATGTGATTCAAACGCTGGACCGTGAAAAGCTGGCGCGGGCATTGGCGGAGGAAATGACGCGCCAAGGCCGGCCCCTGCCATGTTTCATACAGGTGAATACGGGCGAAGAGCCGCAAAAAGGCGGTGTCTTGCCGCATGATTTGCCCCCGTTCCATGATTTTTGTGTGAAGGCGTGCGGGCTGGATATTCGCGGGCTGATGGGCCTTCCGCCCGAAAATGACCCGCCGGCGCTACATTTTGCCCTTTTGAAACATCTTGCGGGCCAAGTCGGTGTTTCAGGCCTGAGCATGGGGATGAGCGGGGATTATGACAAGGCTGTTGCGTTGGGCAGTACGATCGTCCGGATCGGGACAGGGCTTTTCGGGACAAGGGAAAACCCGTTGGCTGGACAGGCCGGCGCAGGGGGGTAAAACTTTTGTGGGAAAGCGTCTGAGCATGTTGCCTTTGAGAAGGCTGGGGATTATCGTGTACTGGGTTGAATGTTTTGTTTGATGAATGGAAATATTTTCTATACAACATTTATGTAAGAATGTGTAAGTGGCCGCATTAGGGTTATAGATATAGTATGAAACGTTTTTCTCCTCTCTTTCTTTTGTGGGCTGTTTTTTCTCTGGCGGCGTGCACGACAACCGAAAAATTCAGCAATGATACGCCGCAGATGGTGGCGGCGCCTGATGCGGTGAGCGCGATGCTGGCGGATGCCGCAGACAAGGCGTCCAATGCTTTGCAGACGCTGGCCTCTGTCGAGGCGGCGCGCACCCCCCCTGCTGTCATGCCCCCTGTCGGGGAAGCGCCTGCCGAACTGCGTCGCGCTGTATCGGTGAACTGGATTGGTCCGGTGGAGCCGATCGCCCAGAAATTGTCCGAGCGGGCCGGCTATCAATTCATGGTGATCGGCGCACCGCCTGTCACCCCTATTGTCGTGTCGATTGATGCGGAGAACCGGCCTGTGATTGATGTTTTGCGGGATATTGGTCTGCAACTGGGTGTGCGGGCGGATGTCAAGGTGGATGGGGATCAGCACGTGATCGAGATTCACTATGCGCCCAATACGGGTGTGGCTGGGTAGTTCTATGAGTTCTATGGTTGATGGGGTGGTCTGGCGCTGTATGAAGAAATCTTTCAAACCCATCTGGATATCCGTTCTTTCAGGCGTTGTTTTTTGTTTTGGCATGACTCCCCTGCTTTCCTGCGCGGAAGGGGCATGGGGCACGATTGATACGATTGTGCGGCCTGATCCGCTTGCGCCTGTCAGGCCCTTGAATTTGAAAGAACTCCAGAATATCAAAAAAGAAGACGTGGCGCCGCAGGACGATGGTTTGCCGCTGGATATCCGGCGGGACGCCCTGAAGGAAGCGGCCTCTTCGTTTGGCGCGCGCGGGGGGCTTATCTGGCGGACCTATTTCATCCGTCAGGAAATCGACCAGAGAAGCCAGTATCTGGATAAGGTCTATGATTTCAGGCAGTTATTGATTTCTGCGCCATCGGGTATGCTGATCGAACCTCCGATTGTGAGCGAGCAGATCAATGCCCAGTTGATCGAAGGGGATGGCCAGCAGGCGGCGGTATCGGACAGGGTTTTCAATATCATCAATAATGCCCGTATTGTTTCGACTCCCCGCACATGGCGGACCTATCTGGAGCGGGACTGGGGTGTGCTGGAACCCCCGCCGGATATTCTCAGACCCAAAGATGCGGAAGAACGGGCTTTGTGGAAGGACCTTGTGGAAAAGGGCTGGGTGCAAGGCGTTGCACAAGCTGACGAAACCTTTGAAACGGACTTGAACCGGTTGATGGCGGATTTCAACGGTATGGTCCGCTACAGGAGCCTTTTGGCACAAGGGATGATTTCTCCGCCCCATGCGCTTCAGGTGGATCGGGGTGTGACCGGTGGCGGAGACGAGATGCGGATCGGGGATCGCGCTGTCCAGATTACAGGTGTTCCGGAACTCATAACAGGGTCAGACCAATGGCAACCCGCAAACCGATAAGCCTTTTAAAGGCACAGGATAATTTTGCGGAAACCTGGCCTGATGAACCGGACCGTTTTAACGAGGATCATGTTGATTCGTTTTTACTCTGGTGTGTGAAGCAAAATTCTTCGGATATTACCATCCAGACTGATCGTCCGGCCTATAATGAGATCCACGGGGTGTTGTATCCCGGGCTCTACCGGAATATCGATGCCGCAGACATGGCGGTTTTTCTGACAAAAATATATGGGCCGGAAGCAACGGCCCGACTGGCCTCGGGGAAGGATCTGGATGTGTCTTACGAGATCCGTCCCGATCGGTATACGCGGGTGCGTTTTCGGGTCAATATTACGGCCATATTATCGCGGGGACGGGATTCCGCCCAGATCACCATGCGGGTCTTGCCGAGCGAACCTCCTACGATGAAGGACCTGAAAATCGAGCAGGAAATCATAGACGCGTGGGCCCCGCGTCAGGGTCTGGTGGTGGTGACAGGCCCAACCGGATCGGGAAAGACAACCTTGCTGGCCGCGGGTAACCGCCTGCTTTTGGAGCGGCCTGAAGGGTGCGGGAAAATGCTGACCTATGAAGCGCCGATCGAATATGTCTATGATGCGATCAAAAGTCCCAGATCTTTAGTGTCGCAAAGTGAAATTCCCAGACACTTACCCAGTTTTGCCCACGGAATCCGGAACGCCCTGCGCCGTAAACCTGAGGTTATTCTGGTGGGGGAATCCCGTGACAGGGAGACCATCAATGCTTCCATCGAGGCCTCCCAGACGGGGCATGCCGTTTATACAACCACGCACACAACCGGTGTTGCCAACACCATACAACGGATGCTGTCCACGTATGATATGTCAGAACGCGAGGAGCGCGCCATCGCTTTGATGGAGACAGTCCGTTTAATCGTCACGCAGGCGCTTGTTCCACGGGTCAATGGGGGGCGTGTGGGCGTGCGGGAATGGATGAAGTTTCCCGATGATGTGCGGGAAAAGCTCATGGACATGCCCTTCACGGACTGGCCGAATGAGATCCACAGGATGATCAATCAATACGGGCGTTCCATGCAACGGTCCGCCGAAATTGTTTTTGAAGCTGGTATTATTGATCGCAGGCATTATCTTTTGCTCTCGTCCAGCACGGGGGCTGGAGGATAGTCCTTTTATTTCATAAAAAATTAATGTTTGGCTGTTAGTGTGGTTTTTTCGAGACGGAGAATGACCGGAGAATGTCAAAAGAGTTAGAAGTCATTGAAGACAAGTTTAACTGGCACTGGCGTAACACCATGCGGACTGTGCGTTTTTTTGCCTTTGACGGGCGTGCGGCGTTTCCCATCCCGATTTTGTTTTTCTATATACGGTATTCCACCATTGCCATTACGGTTTTGACGTTGCTTTTTTTCAGGTTTCTGGAGCAGAAGGGCCTGACCTTTCCCTCTGCCGTCAGAAATTTTCGTGCTTCATTGTGGGGTTTTGAAAGACCGGGCTGGTATAAAATACAGGCCAGAAAATTTCAGGATTTCGGGTAGGGTGTGCGGGCCGCCCCTGAATATATTTTCATAGTTTTTTCTTTTATTGTATTTCTATGACGAGAGATGCTTGTTTTTTTGAATGCGCCCCTTTAATGTCACACTCAGTTCTCACAAATGGATATAACCAGTTTTAGAGGTTTTTTGTCATGGCGCGTAAAGTTTTTTCAGGGATGGCCAGCGGTCTCGTTCGGGATGTTTTGCTCTTGGTTTCCGTTGTCTGTATTATGACGACAACAGCCTCTGCGGGGTTTGAATGGATTCCTTCCCAGAAGAAAAAAGAACCCGCCCCTTCGGCAGAATCCGTACAATCGGAAAACCCGTCTGTCCCGTCTTCCGGTTCGGATAATGTCTTGTTACCGGAGGCCTCGGCGCTTGTTGCGCCGGCTGTTCCGGTGCCATCCGTTCCCCCTCCGGCCCATCTTTCTGCGCCTGTCGGCCTGCCGCTTCCTCTGGAAGACACGCCTGTTATCAAAACATTACAGGCCATGCCCCGTAATCCCATCGTACAGAACAAGGGTTTGTCTGCCGCCCCTGCCGATGAATCCGCAGAGCCTTCTTCCAGAATTATCATGTCGCAGGATGCGCCTGCACAGGCCCGCAACAATTTTACGGGCAAGGATCGTGTGGTTGTGATTGACCCCCAGCCTATGAAAAACAAGAGTCCGGTGCAAGCACCGGAACAGTCTGATTTTGCTGTCATTGATAGTTTTGGAAGCGATATGCCCTTGGCACTGGCCCTTCAGGAAATTGTGCCGACAGGGTATGCCTATTCCTTCGGGGTCTCTGTCGATGCGGGCAGACGTGTTTCCTGGAAAGGCGGAAAAAGCTGGTTTGCTGTTATTCAGGATCTGGTCGCGCCCATGGGGCTTGTGGTGGACGTCAAAGATCATCTGGTGTATATCACCCATCCGTCTTCGCAGAGGGCAGAGGCGCTTTCAACGACCTCCCCGCGTTTGAAGGGCCAACCGGCGCAAAACGAAGTCAATCTTTACCAGATGCGGCGTCAGGCCATTCAAGATCCCGGGGAAGCGATTGCCACACAGCCCGTTGAAACGGTTCAAAGGATCGAAAGAATTGCGGCGCAGGAACAGGCGGGGAAGTCTGCCAGCATTCCGGCGCAACAGGTTCCGCGCGCTCCTAAAATGTTGTTGCCGGAGGATATGGCTTCTCCGGCTGACGTGCCTGCTCTGCCTGTTGCTCCGTACACAGGGCGGGACAATGCGGGCGGGGATGATGCTTCCAACGCTCGCCCTATCGGAATCTGGGAAATTCAAAAAGGTGCCAGCTTGAAGCGGACATTGCAGGACTGGGGTAAAAAGGCCTCGTATGTTCTGGTGTGGGAGCCTGCGCATGATTATGCTGTTGCGGCGGATTTTTCCATGAAGGGTGATATCCGGCAGGCCATCAAGATGCTCTTTGCCGGCGGGCTTTCGGATGAAAATCCGCCCCGCTTTGTTTTTCAGCCCAGCCCCCGTAAAGGCGTACCGGACAAGGTTGTTGTGAAGAAAGCTGTCCCCACGCCTTAGGGAGCGGGAGTACCGTTCTTTGTTATGAGGCGCCATATCGTAAGGCACCCCCCCCGCGCCTGTTATATTATTTCAGGAAATAGGCCAGACTCAAGTCTTGCAGGAGGGCTGTGACGCGGTATGACGCATCCAGCTGGGTTTGCAATGTTGTGATTTTGACAGCGACTTCGTTGATATCAACGTCTTCCACACCGGCAATGGAATCCAGCAGGGTATTTTGCTCTTCTTTCTGGTTTGTTTTGATTTCTGCCAGATGGGCTCGCGCACCTTCCAGACTGAAACGGACACTGTCAATTTCATCAATGGCTTCATTGACCATTATGTTCATTGCGTTGAAAACACTATAAAAATTTTCCTTCATTTCAACGAGTGTTGCGCCGGGGGCTCCATCGGCCAGTGTGGGATCGCCTGCGGTGTAGGGTTCTGCATAGACGTCTGCAATGGGGCCCAGATCATCGCTTTTGAAATAGGAAAGGGCCACTATGATATTCCGAAAAGCTGAATTATTGGCCAGAGCCGTGTACTTGACTTCCGATGTGTCATCTACACGCACAAAAACATCCTCGACATTGCCGGCACTCAAGGCAGGGGAAAAGCCAATCACGCTGTCTGTCACCGCGTTGGGGTCATCGGTATTGGAGCGGGATTGCAAGGCACTGATCAATTCATCACTGGTCAGGTTTGTCGCAGAGGGCAGGGTTTCATCCTTCCAGTTTTTGATCAGGCTACTGATTGCGGCATCCAGCGTTCCGGTATCATTCAGCGGTTTGGATGTTGTATCGGCCCCCCCCAGAAGGTAACGGTCCGTATCCTTGACGTTCAAGAGATCAACCATGAAAGGGTACAGGTTTTTTGCCAGATCCTGAAGGGTCTCCAAAGAAACATCCGGCGCGGCGCTTGTCACTCCGACGGGTGTGTTTTCGGTGACGTTGCTGGTCAGGGGATCATCGAAATAAATGGTCTCGCCGGCTGTATGGACACTTTCCTGTGAAAATCCCACCAGCATGTTGGAAAAATTTTCAGCCTGTGCCTTGAATTCCTCAATGGCGTTAAGCATTTGTTTGATGCGGGTTTCTGCGTGGGTGATATTGTTGGAATATGTTTCGATCGATTTGAATTCCGCCCGCGCCCGCTTTGAAACAAGGACATTGCCCTCCAGACCTGAAAAGGTTTGTGTTTTTTTACCTGTCGAGAGTTGGGTCGAGAGGGTTTTCAAAAGTCTGTTCTGGTCCTTGATGTTCTCGATCTGGTTTAAAGCCTGTCCCAGTGATGAAATGCCCGTCATGTTATTCTCCTCATATCCTCAAGCTGTTTTCTTAACGTATGGCGCTGATGAGCTCTTTGAAGAGTTCGTCGACAGCGCTTAAAACCCGTGCCGATGCACTGTAAGCGGTTTGTACAGTGATGAGATGCCCCAGCTCTTCGTCAAGGTTGACACCGGAATCATCTAAAATCTGGGTTTCGAGCAAGTCCTGCAGAGCGCTTTCATCTTCTTGTCGGGCTTCGACCAGCCGGATTTCCTGTGCATGGTTGTTGATCATTTTTTGCGAAAAATCGATCAGGGTGTTTGCACCAATGATCTCTGTTTCGATATCGGCATTCGGGCCAAGCAGGGATTCACGGAAGGCGAGTGTCGGGATGGGGGCGGCGAGCGAGGCATCTGTTTCGGAGCCATAGATCACATCCAAAACGGGGGTTGAATTCGTGACAACGGTTCCCGAAAGAGTATAGGACCCAAAGAGAGCCGAAACGATATTGACACCGTCATCTATTGCGGTGCGGGCTGTTGTGGCCGGTGGCGCGCCATAGGTTGCGGTGCTGGTTGTAAAGGGTCCGCCTGTGATTTTGAGATCCCCGCCGAAATCAGGATCGTCATAATCGTTTCCGGGCCGGATTTTCAAAAGACCATCCAGTGCAAAGTTCGTCGTATCAATGGCAACGCCCGAGACGGCCTGTAATTTTGAGATCAGTGTTGCGCTGGTATCGGCGGGTTCAATTGTAATACGGACGGGGGAACGGTTGCCGATTTGTATGTCAAAATACGGGTCTGTTGTTGCGATAGGGCTTCCGGCGTTGTCTGAAAGTCCTAGAAAATTCAAGCCTGTCTGCGTCATGGGGTTGGCAGGGTTCGTGGAATCGATCTCCAGTGTTCCTGTGGTCTGGATCACAATTTGGCCGTTGGTTCCAACGGACGCCACAGCGTTTAATCCGGCGGAAACGGGCAGGAGCGCAATCTGGGCATTGATTTCCGCTACGATTTGATCAGCCGCTGTTGCACCAGCCTGCAGTTGCGCGGCTGACAAAGAAATATCAATCGAATCAGGTCCAAGGCCCGTGCGGGATTCTTCGAATGTTATCCTGAAAGTATCCGTTGTGGGGCCCAGAAGTCCGTTGGCAGAGGCGATCAGGGCATTGACGTCCGCAAAGGCCGTGAGAGTCCGTCCCGCTGTCAGGGTATTGGAAGAGCGCAGACCCAGCCATGTTTGCAGATCTGCCCCGCCTGTGTTCAACAGATCGACCTGTGTAGCGGCATCGGTATTTTGAGCTTCCTGATAATTCATATCCCCGAAGCTGAATTCTAAAATACGCCGTATGACTTCGTTCGATCCGGTGTTGCTGGTGCCGCCAAAGGTCCCTGATTGCAGAAGGGAAGGGTCATCAATAATGCTTTCATTCACCTGAATAGTTGCAGAAAATCCGACATATTCGACAGAGGTTGGAAGCGGGAGTGTCGTCGGGTCTGGCGCGGTATCGCCTGGAATGGCGCCGGAAGAGTCTGTAAAAAGCGCAACGCCTTGCGCCTCCATGCGCAGGGCCATTTTATGCGCGAGTTCGTCCAGCTGGGCCATTTGTTTGGGAAAAATCGTGTCGCGCAGGTTGAGAAGACCCCCGAGTTTTCCGCCTGGACTGTGGGTGGTGATGTCCACCGCAGAGACAGGATTTGCAACAGGATCCCCCACATAAACGCCGGCGGCAGAGTCCGGATAGTATGTCAGGGCGGAAAGGCGTGTCGGGTCGAAGGTGAGGGCGGTATATTTTTCCGAGGCCAGTTCTGTGCCATCGTTCGTTTGCACAACGAGAACCCCATCGCCGCGTTTGAAAAAACTGATTTCTATCAGCTGGGAGAGTTCCTTGATTGCATCATCTCTTTTGTCTTCTATCAGGGCTGTTGTGCGGCCAATATTCAGATTATCCTCAATCTGGGCATTGAGATTCGCAACCTGCACGAGAAGATCATTGATCCGGTCCACCGTGTTTTGCACTTCATTTTGTGCATCATTCCGCAGGGTCGTGATGAAGGTTGAAAAATCATTTATTTTGTTTGCTGTATCAACCGCTTGATTGACAGTGGCGGCTAAAAGAAAGGAGTCTTCCGGCTTGTCTGAAAGGGCGGCAAAACTGTCCTTGAGTTTGGAAAGCTCTGCCGCGATAGAGAGCTCTTTTGCCGGATCCCCGTGAAATTGCTCGATCCGGCTGAGATAGGTTTTCTGGATATCGAAATTCCCGACCGCACTGATCTGGGTCCACAGGTCCCGTGTGAGGTTTATGTCAACGTTCCGGATCACGGTTTCCCCAGAAACACCAACGGTTTCACCCAGAATGGCTTGGGAGGATTGCGGCAAAATTTTCCGCGTGTAGCCTGGTGTGCCGACATTGGCGACGTTATTTGAAATCACAGAAATTTGTTTTTGTGAGATGCGAAGGCCTGAAAGGGCGGCATCAAGACTGGCTATACCCATGAGTCTGTCCTTGTGTTCCATAGAGTGTGTTCGGGTATAAAACGCTGACCCGACAAAAAAAGCTACAGGACAGATATGCAAGGCGGGTGCCAGTTTTAAGGGGGGTGCAGGATCAGACCGGAAATACGCCCGAAACAAAAGGTTATTCCGTATCGTTTGAAATACCCTGATGTTTTTCGGCCTGCGTGACCAGAGATTGTTCGATCAGTCCGGATGTCAGCATTTCACGGCGCAGACCCGCCGCATAATGATCCCGCATCTGCATGAGGCTGATGGCCTCCATGGAGGCCATGACCCGTTCGATATTGGCGGGTTTATCGTAGAGATTGGTATAAAAATCAGAGTTTTGGTACATTTTTTTCGTCAAAATATCCATTTGCGCGTAATAGCTGGGATTTTCCCCGATCATTTCCACGATATCATCATCCTTCATGCCAAATTCACGCATCATGGCTTTCATGTACATCCAGCCCGGATCGCCCTTTGCTTTTTTGGGAGGGGCCTTAGCCTTCATGCTGACGAGTGTGGTGAAAGAGGTATGGGCCAGACCGTTGAGGGCTATGAGCCGGCGGGCTTTCATGTAGTCGGATTTTTCGTTGTTTTGGTCTGTTTTCGGAAAAACCTTCAAAGAATCAGACCAGTAAATACTTTTGGCCAGCGCAATGATATCCTCCTCCTCGTTCGTCATGGTCTGGTCTGTGAAGTTAATATCCAGAGTATAGGGATTTTGAACGGTTCTGATAAAATCGATATCCTTGTTTGTGCGGTTTTTATCTTCAGCCCCCACTTTATCCTTCCCCTTGCTATCCTTGTGTTTGCACAGGGAATCAAGACTGGCATTGTTATCGGCAGGGTCACAGTAGGTCGAACGGTATTGTGAAAGCTTGTGATCCGTGTCACCCGATGCATTCTGGCCCGTACTGCTGTTTTGTTTGTTGGTATAGGTTTCCATCAAAATATCGTTGAGGACCATTTGATCCATATTGGCTTTGGCTTCCGTTGTGGCAAGGCTTCTGGAAAAAGAGCCAAAACGACACATCTGGTCACTGGGGTGGTAATCCTTGACGGCCTCGGCTTTCAGGCGTTGTAAATCGCGCTGGGCCTCAAGCTGTTCCTTGGCATCCAGAAAGGACCCGAAAATCTGCAGGCTCTGCATGCCTGTTGCGGAAAGCTGTTCTGCCATTTCCATGAGCGGATTGATCATGTTGTCCTTCAGGTTTTTTTTCAGCTTGGGGATATCCGCCACGGTTCCCACGAATGTAATGATGGCAGGATTTTCATTCAAGGCCGCATCGCTTTGAATATGGGCCCCGTCATAGAATGCGATTTTATATTGCACCTTTGAATCCTGACGGTTTTCGGAAGAAGCTGGCATGGTTTCCTCAAAAAAACCGGCCCAATCACTGCGCGTTTCAAGATGCGTGCCTGCCGAATCGATGTGGATTGTCTTATAGGCTTCTAGCCCTTTGCCTTCCGTGGAAAAGGTGCCGGTTTGCGTATCCAGTTTCAATGTCAGCGTGATCGGGGTGTCGTGCTGTGCGATCTGGAGTTCACACAGCAGGGGTGTTCCAAGGGATGCCGTGGTTTTTTGAACATTCAGGGGTATGGGTATATTTAAAAACCCCCGTGCGTCCGTAGAAGCTTTTCCGGCAATGGTGTCGTGCTGTTCCAAAAAGATGGAATACGAAACCTGTTTTTCCGGTTCAAATCCGCTCAGTGTGATAGAAAAGTCCTGTTTGGGTTCCTGTGACACGCTCCAGAAAGAGGCGTGTGCTTTCGGGAGGGTCCGAGGCAAAAAAACACCGGTCCCTGTCAAGACAAGCCCCAGCAGAATCATTGAAAGCGGAAACCGTATCGTACGATATTTTTTCAACAAGGCCTCATGTTATTTTGATTGGGAATGGAACTGATTTTCCACATCCCCTTGTCCCTCTTGTACCGCCAGTTCCAGCAAGACGGATAAATTGGCTTCCGTGCGTAGATAGCTTTTGAACAGATCGAATTTTTGCATCAGGCCGATGGCTTGCATGGCAACGGCTTTGCGCTCCACGTTGGCAGGTTTGTCGTAGAGGTTTGTGTAAAAATCGGGGTTCTGGTAGATTTTCTTGGTGAGAATTTCCATCTGGGCGTAATAACTGGGCGGAATTTCTTTTTTCCCTTTGGTGTCGTACCCCAAAAGGCGGTCGACACTTCCGATGTCATCTTTCGTGTCCTTGTCATCGGAGACCCCGAGATCTTTTAAAATGGCCTTTAAAAAATCTCTGGAGCCTTGCGTACCGGCCATTTTCATAGAGGTGATGGCGTTGAAGGAGTTCTCGGCCACACTGCGCTGGGCCAGCAGGGCGCGGGAGTCCATATAATTCGCCTGATCGGCCGTCATGTCCTTTCCGGATTTGTTTTCAATGGACGTGGGTGGCTTGCTTTTGAACACATCACTGCCGTACAGATTGCTGGCCAGCGCAATAATTTCTTCCTCATTGTCCGTCAAGTTTTTGTCTGAAAAATCGGCATCGAGTGTCCACGGGAAAGACACGGTTCTCATGAAATCAATGTCTTTATTGGTCCGGTCCTTATCGGCGGCCCCGACTTTTTTGGAATCCTTTGTGTTTTGGCACATTTCGTTCAGGCCTCCGTTATTGTCGGCCGGATCACAAAACTTGTCCTTATACTGGTTGAGACGGGAATTTTTGTCGGTATCTCCCCCACCAGCCCCTACGGAATTGGCATTGCCCATTTGCCGGTCCTGGGAGCGTTGGCTCAAGACATGGGCGGCGAGTTCTGCTTTCCGTTCGGAAGCGGCAAGACTTTTGACGGTGGACCCGAATTCGCACATGCCGGCGCTCGGATGATAATCCTTGTGGGCTCTGGCCCTGATGGTCTGGAGAAGGCGCTGGGTCTCCATCTGGTGCTTGGCATCCAGAAAAGCCCCCACGATCATGATTTGTTGCATCCCCACGGCTGTCATCTGGTTGGTCATTTGTTGCATCGCGGGGAGCATGTTTTTGGCCCAGAGTTGCGATATAATCCATTCCTGATGGTTGGTGCGTTGTGTTGTGGTGTGCGTGTTGACCTTATCGGTGGTGATGACCCATTCATCTGTCGATTTGCCGCCAGCCTGTTCTTCACAGCTGGTACAGGCCTGTGCTGTGGGCGCCAAAACCAAAAGGCACAACAATGCCAGACAAGGCACCAGAAAAAGACGTTGTTTCATGCGCATGGAATCATTATGCATTTATTGGTTCCCGAGGTTTTTGTTGGTATCCTTGAAACTCTTGTTCAGTTTGGAAGACAGCAGAACGGACAGAGACATTTCCTGCCGGAGCTGGCTTTCATAAATTTCGCGGTCCAGCATCAATTCAATGGCTTTCAGGGCCGCGCTTTTGCGTTTGACGTTGGCGGGCGTGTCGTAAAGATTGGCATAAAAGCCCGGGCTTTGGTAAATTTTCTTGGCCAAAATTTCAAGCTGGGCGTAATAGCTGGGGTCTGCGGTTGAGTCCCCTTTGGCCTGTCCCAGATATTCTTTGACTTCCCCATCGGGAATCCCGAGATCCTTGAGGACTGCGCCTAGATATTTATAGGTTTCGGTTGAACCCGCCCCTTCATCGAAATCTCCACCGGCCGAGCCCGCACTTTTCATGGCCACAATGGCGTTAAACGAATTTTCGGCAACACTGCGCTTGGCGGCGGATGACCGGAGGGACTCGTACATGTGGTCCTTGTCCTTGTCCCCGATGTTTGATTCGCTGATTTCCCGAAACATCACGTTATGACCGTACAGATTATTTCCAAGGGCCATGACATCCAGCCCGTCGGGCGGATTGGTGTTGAAAGTCGAAAAAGGCCAGGCAAAATCAATTGTTCTGCGGTTTTCCACAAGACGGGTATAATCAATGTCGATATTGGTCCGGTTCGGGTCTTTTTTTACACCGGCTTTGGGGTCTTCCTTGCAGACGGAGGTGAGCCCTGTATCGGCCTTCCCCTTTTCCCAGTTATTGTCCTGTGGGTCGCAGTAGGCGCTGGTAAACAGGCCCCACCGGTTGCTTTTATCATTGCTGGAATCCCGTGCCCCGCCCATATTGACCTGTCCCAGATGACGCGCCTGCTGGCGGCGGCTCATGGCCAGTGCATTGTACCGTGCCAAGGCCTCGGAGTGTGCCAGACTGCGGACATTGGTTCCAAAAGTACAAAAACTGCCGCTGGGCTGGTAGTCCTTGTGGGCCTGAACCTGCAGTTCCTGAAAGAGTCTCTGGGTTTCCAGCTGATGTTTGGCGTCGATGAACATCCCGATGATGCCGGCCTGTTGCAGAGTAGCGGTCGAGAGTTGCTCGGTCATTTGTTGCTGGGCGGGGATCACTTGTTCCTTTAAAAAGGTCGTGGTCATCCATTCCCGCAGAGCTCTGAATTCATCTGTGGTATGGGTATTGATGTCCTTGCGGCCCTGTACATGATTGTTATGAATGATTGTTTTGGCCGAATTTGTATCGCCGGGCCAGCACCCTTCGCAACCACATCCGGCAAAGGCAGAAGAAGCCATTGAAAAATAAAAAGAAAGCGTTAAAAAAACGGCCAGAAACCGGAAGGCCTTATAAGATTTTACAGTTTTTGTACAAGAGGCTTTATCCATCATGCGTGTCTTTTTACAGTTCATGGCCTAACAAATCTTAATTTTACTCAATAACATATAAAATTATATCAAAATACCCGCTCCTACCATCATATCATATATTTTTAGAAAAACGCACGTTTCAAAATTTAAAAATGAAAAAGTTTGCAATTGAGAGGTTGAGTCTGTTGTGATTTTCATACAATATGGGAGTTCTATGATTTTGTTTTCATCATATAGCGGATGCGCAAGGCAAGATGGTTGTTAAACTGAAGAAGAAAAATCCAGGCGCTGAAGCTGTGGCCACACAGGACAATGCGGCGGTGGACATCGAGGATACGGGTTTGGCGCGGGTGGTTGTCCGGAACGAGTTCTATCGGGACGGATATCGCAGTCTTTTGCGCTTGTGCCTGTTGCAGGGGGCTATCATTCTGGGGTTGCTGGGAGCCATGTATTTTGTGATCGAGGTTCATCAGCCCGAAAATCGCTATTTTGCCACGACGGAAGATGGGCGCCTTGTTCCTATGGTGCCGTTGAACGAGCCCAATTTGAGTGCGCCGGCTTTGATGTCCTGGACCGCGCAGGCCGCTACGGAGGTCATGACCTTTGGTTTCAATGATTATCGTCGCCGGTTGCAGGAATCGTCACGAAACTTTACGCGTCGGGGATGGGAGAGCTTTACGCAGGCGCTCCAAAAATCCCGTATTATAGAAATGGTTGAGGTCAATCAACAGGTTGTGACGGCCGTTCCGCTGGGGGCCCCCATTATCAAGTCGGAAGGCTTGGTGACGGGGCGGTATCAGTGGGAAGTCGAGTTGCCTTTGGCGCTCACCTATCAGGCGGGTTCGCGGACAAGAACGGATAACCTGCTCGTCCGGCTTATTGTTGTACGGGTGCCTCGTCTGGAGAGTGCCAACGGTGTGGGGATTGAACAGTGGATTTCAGAATCGCGATAGGACAGGACGCAGGTTTGTAACAAGATATGTGTGTTCTTTTAAAATTTTATCATTTACGGCGTGACAGTTTTTTTTGTAGAGGCTATTCTGGCCGCAAGTTCTTCGGCTATGCCAAACTACTTTTGTGAATGAGTGCTTTAAAGATTATGAATCGGATTTTTGGTAAAATTGCCTTCGGAATTCTTTTCCTTGCCTGTATGGGTTGTGTTTCGAGTGTTTGGGCGCAGAAGCCCGAGTTGCCTGGTGCGGAAGTCGACAGTGCCATGGAACAGCTTGACCAGACAATGAAAAAGCAACCGGAGGGGGAAGAGGCGGCTTCGGAGCCGGAGGAGCCGGCGTTGCCTTCCACGAATGCCCTGCCGGCTGGGCCAAATCAGGCGTTTAGTTTTGACGATGACGAGTTCAAATTTGAAAAATCCAGTGCGGAAATAGAAGAAGAAACCCGAAAGCAAGCCTTTGATGCCGCCCTGCAAGGGCTTTTGCCATTGCGTCCCGAAGAAATCCGGACGTTGCTGGAGCGGTATGACCGGACGCAAGAATCCGTTCAGCTTCCGGTGCGGCCTGTTCCCAAGCCCGAGGTGGTGGTACAAAATATCAGTTTGGACCCGGGTGCGAAGCCTGCGGTTGTCAAGCTGGCCTACGGGCAGGTCACCACGGTCACATTTCTGGATATAACCGGCGCGCCTTGGCCTGTTCAGGATATCAGCTGGGCCGGAAATTTTGAGGTCATCAATGTGGTCCAGTCTGCCAATTCCTTTATGCATATGTTTCGTATCTCTCCCCAATCGGAGTATGCTTACGGGAACATGTCCATAACGCTTCTGGGCTTGCAGACGCCGGTTATTATTACTTTGGAAACGAACAGGGATATGGTGCATTACCGCTTTGACGCTATTGTGCCGGAGTATGGTCCTCTTGCGCAGGCGCCTATTATCAATCCCGGGGTTACCACAACAGCCGGAAACAAGGATTTGTCTTCCGTCCTTGAAGGGGCGCCGCCCGAGGGCGCTGTCAGGCTGGGCGTATCCGGCGTGGACGGGCGGACCTCGGCTTACCGTTACAACAATCAAGTTTTTGTACGAACCCCTTTAACGCTTTTGTCTCCTGGGTGGAGTAATTCTGCGGCTTCGGCCGACGGAACGCATGTTTATGAAATCAGCGATGCGCCGGTTCTGCTCTTGTCCGATAAGGGGCAGATGGTCAGGGCCAAGCTTTCAGACCGAGAGGATCTTCTGGATGAGTGACGATCTTGATAACAATCTGGATTTCGATGGCAGTTTCGATGAATTTGCGAAGAAAGGAAATTCGCTCGGTGATCTGTGGCGTTCCAATCCGATGGTCAAAATCGGGGTTGTTGTGGTTGTGGCTGTTGTGGTCTTTGCCCTGATCATGGTTTTTGGCGGGCAAGGAAAGGAAACCTCTCAGTCATCCCTGCATGAGGCGACAGATGTCACGTCTGCACCTGGTACGGAAGAGGCTTCTCCGGCCTATGTTCAGGCTGTCGAGGAAGTCAATGCGGCGCGTGTGGAGGAGGCGATCAAAGAGGGGACCAGTGCTCTGCCTGTCCCGATCGAACCCCCTGTCGGTGTGATCAGTACCCCCGAACAAACGGAAGAAACTGAAGATCCTTTGGAAAGATGGCGGCGGTTGCAGGAAGAGCGCTTGCAAAAGGAGGTGCAACAGCGTCAGGAAGTTGCGCCCGATACAGAAGTTGAAGATACGGCTAAGGCCGAGGCTATTGCGGCGCTGGCCGGAACGATGTCGACCCAGATGACCTCTATTCTGGCCAACAATACGCAGACAACATTGAATACACTTAATCTGACAGATTCCGAGTTTCTTGTGAAGTTGCATGCCGTCCAACAGGCTGAACAAAAAGATATTTCGGGGAGCGACCTTACAGAAGGCGATGGCACGGGAGAGGTTTTGTTTCCGGCAGGAGAGGTTGTGTATGCCCAGATTTTGACCGAGGCCAATACTGATGTGCCAGGGCCTGTATTGGGTGAAATCATGTCGGGTCCTTTTCGGGGAAGCCGTATTTTAGGCACGTTTGAAGAAAACAATGAACTCATAACCCTGAACTTTGATACCATGATCTTAAATGGTGAAACGATCAGTATTGATGCTGTGGCGCTGGATCCTGATACAACGCTCGCGGGGATGGCGACGGATGTCGATCATCATTACCTTCAAAAAATTGTTTTGCCTGCCGCTTCGGCGTTTGTGGAGGGCTTGTCGGAAGCCATTTCCGAGTCAGGGTTGACAACGGTTACGATCTCGGGCCAGACGGGAACAACCACAACGGAAACACAAGGGGAAACCTCCGACAAGCAGGAGTTTGCCAGCGGGATAGAAGAAGCGGCGGGAAAAGTCACGGAAATAATAGACGAGATGGCTGATGATGCCGAGACAACAGTGATTATTCGGGCTGGAACACCTTTTGGGCTCTTGTTTATCGAACCTGTTGTGAAGACCGAAACAGGACAGGTTTCCGATATTCCCGCAGACATCGGGATCGTGCCTGCTACGAGCAGTAGCGCGGGTTTTGAGGCTCCTACCAAAAAAACATCAAAACATGTCTTTTCTTCTCCGGTTTATTATAATATGCCTTCCCAGAAGAAGAATAAACCTTAGTACGGAGCGACTGCCATGCAGGATGACAAAGAAAATCAGGACGACTTCGAATATGATGATTTCGAGGACGAGGCGGAGCTGGAAGAAGTCTGGGATGATTTGACAGAGGAAAAGGCCAGCGCGGAGGATTCTGCCGAAGAAGATCTTTCTGCGCCTGTTGTGGATCGCAAGAAAACATTCATACAAAAAAACTTCAATATGATTATTGTTGCGGTTGCGGTTCTGGCGGCTTTGAGTGTTGTCTTTTCCATGTTGGGTGGTGGTGCAAAAACACCGTCGGTTCCTGAAAGTTTAAATACGCAGACGGCGCAGGAAGGCAATGTATTGCCGCCGGCCACGGGGACTGTTGTGAGTGACCTGCAAGCCGGCGAGCCCCCGATGCCAGCCCCTATGGAAGGTCCTGCGCCAGAGGACAATGCGGGGCAGGCCCTTTCCCCAGAGAAATCTGTCGATACGGTTTTGACGCCCATGCCGGAAGACGGGTTCCCAGAAGAGACTCCGGCCTCCGAGGGTGTGATTGAAAAGCCCGCTTCTGAGGCCATGAATTCTGAAAAAGAGAGCACGCCGGCTCTGGAGCGCCCTTCAGCCCCCCCCCCTCTTGCGCTGGCTCCGTCCCAGGAGGGCTCTGCCTCACAGGATAACGCTGTCGCAGTCCTTGAAGCGCTTCCCTCGGAGGCGCTCGTCATAGAGACTCCTGCCGAATCCAAAGAGAGCCCTGCGCCTGAAAAGCAGGCTGTTGAAAATCCTCAAAGGTCAGATCTCGAGGACACCTTGTTGCCTCCCGAAGAAAAAATACCGGAGGAGACGCTGTTGCCGGTGCCACAAAAGGGACCGCCTCCGGAGACCCAGAAGATCCCTGCGGAATCCCCTCAACAGCCCCTTGTGGAAGAGGCCGGCGGGAAGACGGAAAAGCCAGCGGTTTCTGATTCCTCACAACAAAAGCCTGTCACACCGGAACCCAAAAAAGAGCTGGCAGAAGCGCCTGCTGTGTCGCAGGAAATAAAATCAAAACCAAAAGGGCTGGCCAAGAGTGAAGCAATCAAGCCGGCTGTCCGCTGGGTGCTTCGTTCAGCCCAGAATGGCCGGGCCGTGATTGCCCCGCAGGGGTCTCATGACTTGCAGAATGTTTCTGTCGGGGATTCTGTGAAGGGGCTGGGCCGGATCCTTTCCATTCAAAAGGAGAATGGTTTGTGGGTTCTGAGAGGGACAAAAGGGACCCTCACGCAATAGCGCTTTGATGGTTTTGTGTTTAGGGCATTGCTTTGTTCCCCCGTTTTCGCGCGGAGGCTGAGGTGTCCACTGAAGGGTGCTTTGGTGTCTTGGCACCTTGGTCCCCTCTCAATGGCGAGGTGCTCTCGAAGACCCGTGCTTATAAAAATTGTCGCAAATGTTTCATATTTTTAACGAAGTTTTAATACTTTAGGTGTTTGATGGTACTTGAGTATTATTTTATTTTTCGTTTGAATGGTTTTGTATTTCTATAATTTGCAAAATTTATCTCAAATGTGATCTAATAAAGATAGAGTGTGATAAGCAGGAGCGCGCTATATATGACTCCAAAAATGACATTTCTTTCCAGAGGCCTGTTCTTTGCGGTGCTGGCGCTTGTTTTACAAGCTGTGCCGGCGTTTGCCATTAATATTACCGAGAGTGCCGCTGTTGCAGACAAGACGTTCAGCGGGGTGGGGGATAATGCCGCCAATGCGATCAGCGATTTGCCCGGGTTGCTGGCGGGCATTGCCTATTTGCTGGGGATTTTATTTGGGACGCTGGGGATCTTGAAACTCAAGGCCCATGTGGAAAATCCCAATCAGGCCCCCATGAAGGATGCTGTGATCCGCTTATTGGCGGGGGGGGCGCTCTTTGCACTTCCCATGGTATACGAAGCGATGATCAACACGATCGGTGCGGGAACGGCGACTAAGGCCGCTGTTTTGAATGAAGTGGCGCTGGGAAAGGTTGGAACCAGTGTTGCGACGTTGGGTGTCAATGATATTGGTCATAGTCTTATTGCCTCCTTGCGGAATTTGCCCGGGCTGATTGCGGCCATCTCGTACGCTTTGGCTTTGCTCCTTGGTGTTTTGGGGGTTTTGAAGCTCAAGGATCATGTGGAAAACCCTGCCCAGACGAGCTTACGAAGTGGTATGATCCGGTTTATTGCTGGCGGGGCGTTGTTTGCTCTGCCCATTATTCAAGAAGCGGCCATTAATACTATTGGCGGTGATGGAACATTCGCCATCAGAAATAATACCATTGCCGCCGATATTCTCGGGATGATGGGGAATTTTACAGGCCTTTTTGGGTTTGCACCCAACATTAACGGGATGTTGATCACTATTAAATCTTCCCTCTCAGAGTTGCCAGGCGTGATTGCGGCGGTCAGTTACCTGATTGGCGTCCTGCTTGTGCCGCTGGGGGTCTTGAAGATCAAGGATCATGTCGAAAATCCCGAACAAACCCCTTTGAAAGAAGGTGTGGTGCGTTTGGTAACGGCAGGCGCTCTCTTTGGTTTGCCGACAGTCTATAATGCCATGTTTACCACGATTGGTGGAGAAGACGGGCTTGGTGTTATCGGGAATGTCACAGCCTTTCTCGGGACACTCGGGTTTTTTTGGTCTTCGTATGCCCGTACGATTTGTAATCCGATCGGTGGCATATTACCAGGCGCGACAATGGGGGATTCCCTGTGTACCATTATTTCCCATACAGGGTTGTTTCCTGCTTTCCTGACAGCGATTGCTTATGTGATCGGGTTGCTGTTCGGGGTCTGGGGTATCTTCAAGTTGAAAAGTCATGTCCAAAATCCCCAGCAAACAGCGTTGTGGGAAGGGATTTCCCGTCTGTTTGCGGGTGGTGCCTTTTTTGCCCTGCCTGTGGTGGTGGAAGTGGCCAGAAACACCCTGTCTCCCTTGGGTGCACTTGCTGTGAGTGCCATTTCTCCCATTTCACGCTATCATGATACTCCGCCTGTTCCGGGTGATCCGTTGGGGCTGGACGGTGTGATGACCACCTTTATGCTGGATGTAATGGGTCCCCTCCATGTGGTGTTGAATTTCTTTGCCTTTTGTGCTGGAATTATTTTTACCATGATCGGGATTTCTCGGCTTATTAAAAGCGCGCAGGACGGCACGCGGGGCCCCGGGGGTTTTGGTACGATTATGACCTTTGCGACAGGGGCGGCGCTCTTATCCTATAACCAGCTGATTACGGCTGTCACGACAAGCTTTTTTACCAATCCGCTGAGCCTGACCTATGCCACCATGCAATATACGACAGGGATGAATGCGGCGGAAACCGATGCGGCGCATAATGTGATTACCGCCATTGTACGCTTTGTATTAATTGTTGGCCTTTTTAGTTTCGTTCGTGGTATATTTATAATAAGAAGTGCCGCAGAAGGCAATCAACAGTCTTCGATCATGGCGGGTCTCACCCATATTGTTGCGGGTGTGCTGGCGGTGAACGTAGGTCCCTTGTTAAACGCAGTGCAAGAGTCACTGGGTGTCACGGGATTTGGTATCGCATTTTCGTAAAGGCCTTGAGCAGCCCGTATGAAAATGTGTTTTGTAAAGTGAGTGAAACTGAATGGTAAAGGAGAAAAACCATGTTGAACAAGACGAAAAAAACATACTATAAGCTTGGCGTAATGATGACAATGGCGATGAGTGTCGGGTTTGTGCCTGATGCGTTTGCGACCGTTGTGGGTAAAGCAGGGGGTGGGGCGGATGCTTCCACGACCCAGTTTACCTGGAGTTCGATCGGCGATAACATTATCAACGCGATTTCCGACATTCCTGGTCTTCTGGCCGCGTTGTCCTACATGTTCGGGGTGCTTTTGGGTACGCTGGGCGTGATGAAAATCAAGGATCACGTGGAAAATCCATCCCAGACGCCGTTGAAAGACGGGGCGATCCGTCTGGCGGCAGGTGGGGCGTTGTTTGCCCTCCCCATCGTCTTTGAATCCATGATCAACACCGTTGGTAAAGGGACTGCCACAAAAGCGACAGTTCTGAACAAAGTGGACTATAAGACGAATGCAGGGACCTAATTTGGGCCAGTATCCTGTCACATTGGGGGTTTTACGGCCCCGTACAGGATCCCAGAAAGCAAATACGGGAGGAGTCGGCGTGTCTGGCTCCTCCTTTCTTTTGCCTGAAAAGATACCGGCAGAGATCAAACAAAAAATTTTCGAGCGCGACCAGCATGTGTGTCAGTGTTGCGGCTTTCAATCCAAGAAATATCAGGAAATTCTCCCCAAAAACGGCAATGCGGGGGATACGGCGCCGGCCAATCTTTTGACGGTGTGTTTTTTCTGCTATCAGTGTTTTTATCTGGATTCCGTGAGCGCTATGCGCTCCGGCGTGTTAATCTGGTTGCCGGAAATCGAGCAGACCATTTTGCATCATCTGGTGCGGGCTATTTATGTGGCGCGTATCTCTCAGGGCCCTATTGCGGAATCTGCCCGCAAGGCGCTGGATATCCTGATGGGGCGGCGGGAGGAAGCCAAAAAACGGATTTTGACTGATGACCCTTATATTTTGTCCACGGTCATGCGGGATTACCTGATGGAAAATCATTATGCCATGAAGGATAAAAAATTGGCAGGGATCAGGCTCCTGCCGTTGGATCGGCGGATCATCAAGGAAGCGGATCTGGAGTTCAACCAATTCCCGCAAATTCTGGCGTACTGGCGCTCCAAGGAGGGTCCTTTTTCCGGAAAAACCCCCCCGCAATGGATTGCCCTGACGCGCAAATTATTGGTAGTATAGCTCTAGTCCCTCCGAAGAAGAATGATACACAGGATCGTCACCCCCGCCGCTTGGCGAAAGCCAAGCTGAGAGTGCGGGGGTCCAGAAGATGCGAGCGGCAAAAGCCGCTCCCGTTATGGATCCCGTGTGTGCGAATTTTTCTTCGCAAAAGGCCCACAGGATGACGGAAAATGTACTCTTCTTATTCGGGAAGGACTAGGGCGCTATACTACCAAGACATGAAAAACACCCACGGGATGACGGACGATGGTTTGTTCTGATTTGACATGACCCAGACATTTGGAATCACCTTCATTTTCCAAGGGATATTCTTGTGAGAGGATATTCATATTGTGTATTGTGTGATAGAATCACAAACCGGAATATCAAGAAAGCGATAGTGATCCCCTTATGAATGCCCTCCAGAAAATACTCATTCCTTTTCAAAAAGCGCTCCGGCAATCTGTGTCGTCCTTTATCAACCTCGAAACGATGGATAATGCGACGACTCTGGTTGCGATAGACGGCTCTTTGGTTTCCTATGTCAAAATCGAGGGAAGCCGGCAAATTATAGGAGAAGAGGAATTCAACAATATTGTCGAGTCCGCAACGATTAAAGTGGGGGCACGATTTGACAGGCTGGGGCATGCGCTTCAGGTATATTTTGTCAGGGATCCTGGCCGGATCAAGGCACAGCTTGAGGCGCTGGTGCGCCCGAGCCGGCTTTCTGCAGAAAGTATCGGTCTTGAGATCGAGGATTTGCTGGACGAGCGCATTCGACACCTCCAGCGCTTTTTAAGTGCGGAAGAGGCGTTTTTTGTACTCTGGACACGACCCAGTGCGCTGACAAAATCGGAAATTACCCGCTTGGCGAAAGAAAAAAAGGATCCTGCGAAAAAATGGGTGGCGGCCTCCACTTCACAATACCCGTTTGCCGCGCTTGATCCTTTGCGAACCCGTCATAAATCCTTTACCAATGCGATTACGGGTGCGCTGGACGAGCTGGGGATCAGCTCCAATCTGCTGGAAGTTCATAAAGCTTTGAATTTAATACGTATTAATATGTTCCCCGAGCGTGTGAACGAAAATTGGAAAGTGTGTTTGCCCGGGGATCCGATTTCACCCCGTGCCCCGACCAGCAAAAACGATCTTTCGGATATTTTGTGGCCCAGTATTCCGACCCAGCTTGTTGCAGGGGATGCAAAAATATTGGGCAAGGCGATATGCCGGATCGGCAATACATTGTGGGCTGGCGGAGATATGGTGATCGGGCCACAGGATTGTACGCCCTTTCCCGTTCTTCTCAACAGATTGGTGGAGGCCGATATTCCGTTCAGAATTTCCTTCCTGATCGAAGGGGGCGGTGTATATGCCACGCAGTTCCGGACTTTTATGGCGACATTGATGGGGGTAACCAATGCCGCAAATAAACAAATCAAGTACTCTTTGGAAGGTCTGCAAAAACTGGCACGGAGCGAACCCGTTGTCAGGGTGCGTGTCTCTTTTGCCACATGGTGTAACCTTGAAGAAAAAGACGAAATCCAAAATCGTCTTTCGATTGTATTGCAGGCGATCGAAAGCTGGGGCTATTGTCAGGTCAGTGAATTTTCAGGGGATCCCTTGGATTGTATCATGTCGTCTGCCATGGGGATTCATTGCGGGGGAACGGCTCCCACGGGCATTGCGCCCATGCGGGAAATTATGAAACTCTTGCCGTGGCAAAGACCGTGTAGCCCCTTTACCCAAGGGGGAGCCATGTTGTTCCGGACCCCCGATGGGAAGGTGTGGCCATACCAGACGGGCACAAACATCACTACAACGTGGTTTGACTTGATTTTTGCGCAACCGGGCGCAGGAAAATCAGTTTTGCTCAATACGCTCAATCTGGGCACCTGTTTTTCGCCAGGTCTGAGCAAGCTTCCTTATGTGGCTGTGATCGATATCGGGCCGTCCTCTTCGGGGCTGGTGTCGTTGATTCGGGAGGCCCTGCCCTTGAACCGTCAGCATGAAGCCGCCTATTACCGGCTACAGATGGCGCATCAATACGCAATCAATCCGTTTGATACGCAATTGGGGTGTCGTGCGCCGCTCATTGACGAACGGAGCTATCTGGTCGAACTGCTCACATTGCTTTGTACACCGCCAGGCTTTGAAAAACCGTATGACGGGATGCAACAACTGGCGGGGCTGGTTGTCGATGAAATGTATCGCTGGCGGGATGACAAAGCCGCCAATGCCGAGCCGCGCCCTTATTTACCGCGGCTGGAATCCGATGTGGATGAAGCGCTTCAGAAATTCAATGTGCATTTACCGGCCGACCCCTACTGGTGGGATATTGTCGATAAAATGTTTGATCTGGGGCAGTATCATGTCGCCAATCTGGCGCAACGCCATGCGGTGCCAACGCTCAGTGATGCGATTACGGCGTCCCGCCGCCCGCAGATTCGTTCCCTGCTTGAAGAAACATCCGTGGGATTCAGTACAGAGACCGTAATCAATGCGTTTGAACGGATGGTGACATCGTCCATTCGGGAATATCCCATTTTATCTTCTGTCACGCAGTTTGATATTGCCGATGCGCGGCTGTGTTCCCTTGATTTGATGGATGTGTGTCCGCAAGGAGATGAAACGGCTGATAAACAAACAGGGATCATGTACATGCTGGCCCGCCATGCGCTGGTCAGGAGCTGGTGGATGGGACAGGAGGCGGTCCAGTATGTGCCGGAGCGCTATCGTGAATACCATGCGCTTCGCATACAGGAAGTTTCCGAAAGCCCCAAACGGCTTTGTTATGATGAATTTCACAGAACCAGTAAATCCCATTCTGTGCGTTCGCAGGTTATTCGGGACGTGCGGGAAGGCCGGAAACGGGGTGTCCAGATTGTCTTGACCTCACAGCTTCTGGAAGATTTCAGTAAAGACATGGTGGATCTGGCCACAGGGGTTTGGGTTCTGGGGACGGCCATCTCTGACAAGGCGGTGGATGATGTGCAGGAGCGCTTTGGTCTTTCGGAAACAGCGCGCCGGATCATCCGTAACAAACTCACAGGTCCCAAGGCTATCGGGGCGCCATGCCTGCTGGTTTTAGGCTCCACAGACGGGCGCTATGAACAGCATTTATATAACACGCTGGGTCCTATCGAGCTCTGGGCGCTTTCGACATCTTCCGAGGATGTTGCCATCCGGAACAGGTTGTATAACAAGCTGGGGGCTGGACGGGCGCGCCAGATGCTTGCGGCATCCTATCCTTCGGGGAGTGCAAGAAACGAGATCCGGCGGCGCGTTTTGTCCCGTAGCGATCAGGGTGATACCCGTTCGAGTATGATCAGTGCCATTATAGAGGAAATAGTCGAAGAGTTGGTCAAGGAGAGCAAGGACTCTCAGAAGAAAAATACAACCCAGAGAATTAAAATTCTTGCAACACATTAGAATATCGTGAAATTCCATGGATGATACTCAGGACAAAGATCTTTATACCGCTGAAGTCATGGACAGGGTCGAACGGAGACTTTTGAAAGAAAAAGCGCGGGCCGAGACGGAAGCACAAAAAGTAAAAATAAAGAAAGAAATCGATACAACCGTTCTGCAACAAAACATTTCCGATAAAAAGAAAACCAAACGTAAAAAAATACTGATATCCGGTATTGCCGGTGTTGTTTTGATTTTTGTTTCCCTGATTTTAATCTCGATTTTCACGCCACGCCGAGTCAGTCTGGAGTATGACGTATGTGGAACGTTTTTAGAAAATACGCTCAGGTTTCCAACCGAGTTACGGATCAGTACAGTCGAGGATACCGATACCTTTACGCGGATCTGGTATACGCAAGTCGATGCATTCGGGGCTTACAGAATGGAATATATCCAGTGTTTCTGGAAGCAGGATGCCAATCAAAACTGGGTTTTTGATAAAATTGTGATGAACAAGCGGGATGTGGATCCCCGTGTGGTTGAGAAATTCAACCGGATTATCCCGATGTTGCTGGAGCATCCGCCGAATCTTGTCTGGCCCGAAAAGATGCCCGATCGTTTGGAAGATCTGAAATTTGATCCGGACTCCTTGAGAAAGAGCATTCTTTAATTGTTGCGGACGGCCTGTATGAAGGCTCTGATTTTTTCACAGTTTTTTTGTCCTGGCGCGTCCTCTACGCCCGATGAAACATCCACAGCAGTAGGCGTGAGTTGTGCAAGAGCCTCCCCTACATTTTCTGGTGTGAGGCCGCCGGAAAGCATCCATGGTTTTTGAAACGGTGTATTGTGTAATAAAGACCAGTCAAAACGGTGACCTGTCCCGCCTGGCAAGGGGCTTTGTTCGGGTCTGGAATCAAAGAGGAGCCAGTCTGCCACGCTTTCATAAGCCCTGACAGGGATAAGGTCTTGCGCATTTTTGATACGCAGGGCCTTGATAACCGGACAATGAAAACGGGTTTTGATCTCCCGTACACGCGCGGGTGTTTCATCGCCGTGAAGCTGGATCATCTCAAGGCCTGCCAGACCTATGGTGCTTTCGAGTGTTTCGTCATCGGGGTCTACAAACAGGCCTACGCTCCGGACGGTAGATGGCAGTTGCCGGATCAGGTTCCCCGCGTTTTGCGGGGAGATGGCGCGGGGAGATGGCGGATAAAAGACAAAGCCGACATACCGCGCTCCGCCTGTGACGGCAGTGCGCAGGGTGTCTGGTGTCGTCAGGCCACAGATTTTAACGTCAGTCATGCCGGTTGATCTGGTGCACAGACAAGGTGGAGACTTCTTTATGGGCTTCGGCTTTGTTTTGCATGGCGTGCATGTAATAGTTCGACAAGGCCGTGACCCCGATGATGGTGAGCAGAGGTTGGAAATACAGCGCCATCGGCAGTTGGATCAAAAAGACCACCAGATGAAAGAGCGGGCCGGTTCCTGATGTTATGAAGGCCATAGAGGCCATGACTGCGAAAACAACAAGGATGTATGCGAGCAATAAAAGCCATAATTTGGCCGAAGCGCGAATACCTGTTGCAATGAGTTTCCACAGATACCCCTTTGTCAGGCGAAAAGATTCCCTGAAGGTGATGGCATTATCAACCGCCTTGGCTGGAAAATAAAAGCTGAACTTATAGCCAAAATAAAAAACGCTCCCAAGCGCGAGGATCACGCTCAAGAAAATCCCGACGGGTCCCAGAAAAACCCCGGGGAGCATGGCAACAATCATTATCAGAAAAAGACCGATACCCAGCACAATTCCCATGCCCAGAAAGGCCAGTTCATGTTTTTTGGGCTTCAAGGGGTTCATGGGCGTAAAGTTTTCCGGCCCGTGAATGACCACGCGGTGCCAGTCAATCACAAGGGCGGTGTAAAAATAGCTCGAAAGGAGGCTTCCAATCCCGCTTTGTGGTGTATGTTCGCCTTCCTGCGGCAGGACAAACGCATCCAAGACCGCATCTAAAAACAACAGACCGACAATAAACGGCATGAGGGGTTTCATGATCTGCCAGAAGATCGGCATGTTGTCCTCGATAAAAATCCGGATATTGCGCGAGGTTTCCTTGGTGCGGTAGGTGGGGGTGAAATGGGTCATGATCGAGTGTCTCCCTTCCGGTGGATGGTTTTAAGAATCTGTAAGGCTGTGTCCGCAGGGTCGGGGCTCTGCGTGATAGGCCGGCCGATGACAAGATGCGTCGCGCCCGTTTCAAGGGCTTGCACGGGGGTCATGATCCGGTTTTGGTCGTGGCTTGCTGTGCCATCGGGCCGAATGCCGGGCACCATCAGGATAAAGTCCTCCCCGCAGGCTTCGCGCAGGGGTGCAATTTCATGGGCAGAACACACCACCCCGTCCAGATGGGCCTGTTTCGCCAGTTTTCCCATTCGTACGACTTGATGCGCCAGTGAATCCCGATACCCGATCGCCGCTATATCGGTTTGATCCAGACTGGTGAGAACCGTCACGGCGAGAAGTTTTGTCGGAGTTTGACAGGCGGCTTTGGCCGCCTCCAGCATTTTCAGGCCCCCCGCCGCATGGACATTCAGATAGGCCGGCGCAAAGTGCGTACAGAGGGTTTTGACGGCCTGGGCCACCGTATGGGGAATATCGTGAAACTTGAGGTCTATGAACAGCGCAGATTCGGGGCAGGCTTTCCGGACCGCTTCGATCCCGTGGGGGCCAAAACTGTTGACAAACTCAAGCCCGAGCTTGAGGCCCTTCGTTATGGGCCCGATTGTTCCAGCCCAGTGCAGGGCCTGATCCAGATCGTTCGTATCAATTGCGCAAAAAATCAGGGGAGAGGGGGGCGGCGTATGGGATATCATGCCATGCAATTATGCCTGTTTTCAAGGGAGCCTGCAAGAGGGGTTACGGTTTACGAAAAACGAGACGCGCCGGACCCTTTGCGGAAGGGGGTGGTGGTGGATTTTTCAGGGCTTGCAGTTCCTTTTCCAGGGATTTAATCGTTTTTTTCTGAAAGCGTCTGGTTTGCCGGAGGGATTCCATGTTGAACCACACGAGCGCCCCCCCGAGGACAAAACCAAGCCCGAGCATACCAAGGGTCACCAGATAGAGCGGGAGTGGGAGAGACTCATTCAAAGGACTGTAGAACACAGGCACAACCTGCCGGTTCATAATGGCAAAACCGATGATCAAAATGGTGAAACACAGCCCGTTAATGGTGCGTATCAGCGCAATCATCAGGATTTTTCACCGTTCAATCTATCCCGCAGGCCTTTGCCTGTTTTGAAAAAGGGCAGGCGCTTGTCCTGTACTTTCACAGATTCGCCGGTTCTGGGATTGCGACCAACACGGGCGGCCCGTTCCTTAATGGAAAAAGCCCCAAACCCGCGTAATTCCACACGGTCACCACGCGAGAGGGCGAGGCTGATTTCATCAAAAACGGTCTCAACAATTTTTTCCAGATCCCGTAAATACAAGTGTGGATTGCGGCTTGCGAGACGTTGAATGAGCTCTGATTTTGTCATCGTATGTGGTGTCCTTATGGCTGTGATGGTGTTTTGTCTTTATAAAAACCATGCGTATCAAAGATTTATATCTTTTCTATACAAGAAAGACTGCCTTAAATCTAGCCCGTTCGTCAAGAAAAACCGATAGAGCTAATCCATTTTATTTTGATTCCGTGTTGTTTGTTGCGTATGGCCCTCATGGCCACTGCGCGCCTCGCGCTTTGGATTACAATACACTGGATGGGCTATACGGAGACGGGTATAAAACCTTCGCATTGTTTTTTGAAAAAGAAAAAGCCAGTCTTCTTCTAAAGACTGGCTTTTTCTGTAAGACTTTGCCTTAACGCAGAGCCATTTTATGCTTCGGAAGACTCATCGGCTTTTTTCTTGGGCGCCGCTTTTTTCTTTTTTGGTTTTTCATCATCCGAGGATACGGCGGCGTTTTCCTTTTCCTTGTTCAGAGCCGCGCCGAGAATATCGCCCAGAGACGCGCCTGATTCTGTGGAACCAAAGTCTTTCATAGCCTGTTTGTCTTCATCGATTTCACGGGCCTTGATGGACAGACCCAGTTTGCGGGTCTTGGCATCAACACTTGTGATTTTCGCATCAACCTTTTCACCAACGGCAAAGCGGTCTGGGCGTTGCTCGGAACGCTCCCGTGACAGGTCGGCTTTTTTGATAAAGCCTTTCGTGTCATCCACTTTGACTTCGATTCCGCCGGACGTGATTTCCGTCACGGTACAGGTCACAACGGTGCCTTTGGCAAGGCCTGTTGCGGATGCAGAAGAAGAGGCCGGACCCGCGCCATTGAACGGATCTTTTGTCAGTTGTTTGATACCCAGTGCGACGCGTTCTTTTTCAGGGTCCATCTCAAGGATTTTGACCTTGATGGTCTCTCCCTTTTTGAAGGCTTTCAGGGCTTCTTCCGAAGAGTCTTCCCATGAAACATCGGACAAATGAACCATACCGTCGATGTCCTCGTCCAGTGCCACAAAGAGGCCAAACTCCGTAATGTTGCGGATTTCGCCTTCGATTTCTTGACCGGCTTTGTGGCTATTGGCAAATTTGGCCCACGGATTTTCCTGACATTGCTTGAGGCCCAGAGAAATCCGGCGCTTTTCTTGATCCACTTCCAGAACCATTACTTCGACTTCCTGAGATGTCGAAACAATTTTGCCCGGATGGACGTTTTTCTTGGTCCATGACATTTCTGACACGTGGACCAGACCTTCTACGCCATCTTCCAGTTCCACAAACGCGCCGTAATCAGCGATATTTGTAATCCGGCCATTAAAGCGTGTGCCTGTGACGAATTTGTTTGCAACATCTTTCCATGGATCTTCCTCAAGCTGTTTCATGCCCAGAGAAATTCTCTGGTTTTCCTCGTTGAAGCGGATCACCTGCACGTCGATGCTTTGACCGATCTGGAGGACTTCGGAAGGATGATTGACCCGTTTCCATGAAATGTCTGTAATGTGGAGCAGGCCATCTACGCCGCCCAGATCCACGAACGCACCGTAATCTGTGATGTTTTTGACAACGCCCTTGAGAACATGGCCCTCTTTCAGTGTGCCGATGAGGTCTGTTCTGGCTTCTTCCCGGCTTTCTTCGAGAACAGCTCTGCGGGAAACAACAATGTTTCCGCGTGCGCGGTCCATCTTGAGAATATGGAATGGCTGGGGCGTTCCCATCAAAGGCGTAATATCACGCACGGGGCGGATATCAACCTGAGAGCCTGGCAAGAAGGCTACAGCGCCGCCCAGATCCACTGTAAAACCGCCCTTGACGCGGCCAAAGATAATACCCGTAACACGCTCATTTTTGAGGCTGGATTTTTCAAGATCAATCCAGGATTCCTCGCGTTTGGCTTTTTCGCGGGAGAGAACGGATTCGCCGTTTTTATCTTCCATGCGCTCGACGTACACATCAACGCTGTCGCCGATTTTGAGTTCGGGGTCCTCGCCAGGTTTTCTGAATTCCTGCAACGGAATGCGGCCTTCGGATTTGAGACCCACATCCACGATCACAAAATCGTGTGTGAGGGCTACAATCGTCCCGCTGATCACGTTGCCGGTGAAGCTGTTTTGATCCTTCATGGATTCCTGCAATAATGCGGCGAAATCCTTGGAATCGGTGTTGTCCTGAATTTTTGTGGCGGCTTTTGCCATGGTGTTTCACTTTCTGGTTGGAGTATACTGCACCTTACGCCTGTTTTTGTTTCCTTTTAAAAAACAAACGGGTGCGTTTTTTCGGGACAGGCGCGTGAAGAAACGTCCAAGACCTAAAGATCCAACCGGATTTTGACAAGCGTTTGGGCTTGCTCCAGTACGTCTTCTGCGGTGAGATGGGATGAATCCAAGATAATCGCATCGTCCGCTGGCTTCATCGGAGCGGTTGTCCGGCTTGTATCCCGTGCGTCCCGCTCACGCATATCCTTTAAAACGGCCTCATATGTAACCGCAATGCCTTTGGATTGCAACTCTTTTAAGCGTCTTTCTGCACGAATTTCCGTATTTGCAGTCACGAAGAGCTTGAGCGGTGCGTCCGGACAGATCACCGTTCCGATGTCCCGTCCGTCCAGAATGGCGCCTTTTGCGCCATGGGGCGGGTGTTTGGCAAAGTCTTTCTGTAATGTTAACAGGGCGTTGCGGACGTGTGGCATGGTGGCAACCTGAGAGGCCGCCTGCCCCGCCTCATCGGTTTTGAGGGCCGGATTGGCCAGAAACTCCGCCGACACACTGTTGCACAGGACCATGGCGGCGGTTTCGGCGGCCTCTTCATCGGCGGGGTCTTGTCCGCTTTGCAGGACCATATACCCCACAGCGCGGTAGAGGGCGCCGGTATCCAGATACGCAAAATTCAAATTCTTTGCCAGAGTGCGGGCCAAAGTGCCCTTTCCGCTGGCCGCCGGACCGTCTATGGCGATGACGGGTTTAGTCATGGGTCAGCACCATATCACAGCCCAGCCCATTCATCAGCTTCAGGAAATGCGGGAAGCTGGTATTCACGGGGCTGATATCGTCAATGGTCACGGGGTCCTGCGTGACCGTGCCCAGCACCAGAAAGCTCATGGCGATGCGGTGATCCAGTGCCGTTTCAATGCGCGCGCCGCCCTTGGGGGGCTTTCCTGTGCCATGAATGGTCAGGCTGTCCTCGCCCATTTCCAGATCGACACCGCAGGCTTTGAGCCCTTGGGCCATCATCAGCAAGCGGTCGCTTTCCTTGACGCGGAGCTCCGACAGGTTGGTCATGCGGGTGGTGCCTTTGGCGCAGGCCGCCGCAATGGCCAGAATGGGGAATTCATCAATCATGGAGGGCACCCGCGCGGGATCCACATCCACGCCTCTCAGCGCCCCAGAGCCTTGCAGGAGGAGATCGGCCACTTTTTCCCCCGCCTCTATTCGTTCGTATTTGAAGGTGAGGTCTGCCCCCATTTCCAGCAGGGTGGTGTAGAGCCCGATCCGGCGTTCGCTGATTCCGATGCCTGAAAGTCTCAGGGTTGCACCCTGATTGATCAGGGCGGCCACAGCTGGAAAGGCCGCAGAAGACGGATCGCCAGGCACATCAATGGCGCAGGGCTGGAGGGTACAGGGCCCCGTGACGCTGATGGCCTGCGCGCCGTCCTCCAATCGTTCCGTTTTGACCGGCACGCCGAAGTGACGGAGCATATTTTCCGTGTGATCCCGTGTCGGGGTGTCCTCAATCACGGTTGTGGTGCCTTTGGCATTGAGGCCGGCCAGTAAAATCGCTGATTTCACCTGCGCCGAGGCCACGGGCAGACGGTAGGACAGGGGCAGGATTTCATCTGTTCCTGTTACGGTGAGAGGGAGCTTGTCAGCAGTTTCAGAGGTAAATTGTGCGCCCATCATTTCAAGCGGGGCCATGACCCGTTTCATCGGGCGTTTGGAGAGGGAGGGGTCGCCTGTGAAGGTGGCTCTGATAGGGTGGCCTGCGACCAACCCCATGAGCAACCGCGTGGATGTGCCGCTATTGCCCATTTCGAGCGGGGCTTTGGGTTGGCGGAGTCCGCCCAGACCTACGCCGTAAATCCGCCAGAGCCCATCGGCGCTTTTTTCGATTTTTGCGCCCATATCCCGCATGGCTTGAGCGGTATGCAGAACATCTTCGCCCTCCAGCAGGCCACTGATCATGGTTTCTCCAATTGTAATGGCCCCGAACATCAAAGCGCGGTGCGAAATGGATTTGTCGCCCGGGACTTTTGTCACGCCACTGAGAGGACCCGCCTTGCGGGAGAGGGCTGGTTGCATTGTCTTAGATCTTTCTTTTGGCAAGGACGGCATAGTGCGCGGGGAATCCTTCGTAGGTTGTCATGGTTTCCACGGAATTTTTCAACGCCAAAAACCCGTCTTTTGTGCAACGGGACACGGATGTGCGTTTGAGAAAATCCCAGACGGAAGTACAGGAATAGGTATGCGCCCAGCCCCCTGTGGGCAGAACGTGGTTTACGCCGATCCCGTAATTTCCAAGGCTGGACGGTGTATATTCCCCGATCAAAATCTCCCCCGCATGAAGAATTTTTTGTGCAATATTTTCAGCATTGCGTGTTTTAAGGTGCAAGTGCTCTGGCGCATAGGCATTGGAAAAGGTAAGGGAGTCTTCCAGTGAATCCGTCAGGATAATGCCGCCATAACCTGTCATGACTTTTGTGCAGATTGTACGGTGTGGTTCAGGTAAGTCATTGATAATATTTTCAATGTTATCCCGTACATATGTTGCAATATTGTGGTCGTGCGTGACAAGAAGCGCAGAAGAATCCTCGCCGTGTTCGGCCTCATTGAGCAGATCAAGACAGGTATTGTACGGGTCGGCGGTTTCATCGGTCAGTATGATGGATTCCGATGGGCCGGCCGGCATGCCCGCATCCATAATCACGGAACACAGCCGTTTTGCGGCGGTGACATAGGGACTGCCGGGCCCCAGAACCTTTTTCACCTGTGGCACGGTCTTTGTGCCGTAAGCCAGCGCGGCAATGGCCTGCGCCCCGCCCACTTTATAGACGTTTTCCACGCCGCACAGGCGGGCTGTGTAAAGGGTCGCATCATCCGCCCCGCCGTCCGGTGTCGGGGGGGTGACAATCACAATATTTTTGACCCCCGCAATCACAGCCGGAACAGCGAGCATATACAGGGCGGAGGGGAATGCGCCCTTGCCACGGGGCACATACAGACCGACTGATTCAAGGGGGTTCACCTGTTCGCCTGCAAAAACGCCGGTTTCTATCTCGATCATCCAGGGTTTTTCCACGCGGTCCATCTGGGCCTGATGAAAGGTTTTCACATTTCGGATACAGTGCTGGAGCGCTGTTTTCACTGTTGTATCGAGTGTTTTTTCGGCACGGTCGAATTCCTCCGGCGTGGCTTTGATGTTCCGGAGGTTCGTCTTGTCAAACTGTGCGGTGTAATCTCTCAGGGCCTCATCCCCGCGGGCTTTCACATCCGCAATGATGGGCTCCACAACACTGACGACCGAATCAATCTCGGCCTGAGAGCGGCGCATGATGCGGGCTTTTGTGGTTTCATCTGTGGTATGCCAGTGATAAAAATTGACCATCTGTATTTTTTCTGTATTTTTCTGTTCTTTGATTTTCTGAATCTCAGTTTTTTGAACCTAGCGAAACTGTTTTGAAAAATCAAAAGATTCCTTGGGAGTTGACAGAAAGCACGGTATAAGAGCGGATATGATTCAAGAAACAATTGTCATTATTGATTATGGCTCTGGAAACTTGCGCTCTGCGCAAAAAGCTTTTGAACATGTGATCGCCGAGTCGGGTTTGAATCACACGGTTTTGGTGTCTTCCCGTGCTGATGATGTGCTGAGGGCAGACAGAATTGTATTGCCTGGTCAGGGCGCGTTCGGGGATTGTATTTCTCATTTGCGGGCGGTTCCCGATATGACAGGTGCGCTGGAGCGCCGTGTTCTGGAGGATGCGGTCCCTTTTTTGGGTATTTGCGTCGGTATGCAACTTCTGGCGCATGAGGGGCTGGAACATGGCAGGCACGAAGGGCTGGGCTGGATTGACGGGCAGGTTGTCCCTCTTGCGGACCGCATGCCGGACCCGCATTTGAAAATTCCCCATATGGGCTGGAACACAGTGGAGCTTGCGCCGTATTCAGGGCCTGTGTCCTCCCGTTTCGTGCTCTGCCGTACAGGAAATCAAGCCTGTGCACCGGAACATTACTACTTTGTTCATTCTTTTGTGATGGAATGTAAGAAGGAAAGCCATGTTTTGGCTACAACGGAATATGGTGCGACATTTCCGGCGGCGGTGGGACGGGACAATATTCTGGGGGTGCAGTTCCATCCGGAAAAAAGCCAGAAAGCAGGTCTGAGGGTGATCCGGAACTTTCTGGACTGGAAGCCATAAAAAATATAATGTGTGCGCGTATAACGAGGGGATCTTCACATGACAGACCAGATGAAAATCAAGCCCATGAAGCCTGTGCCTGTTGTAGAACGGGTGGAATCGCTCAGCGCTTCGGATTTACGGGATCTGTGTGATGCCACGGATTCTGCTATTCTGGGCGGTGGTGGCTTTGGCTGGCTTGAGGTCCCGAACCGCGAGGGTCTGGAGCGTTACTGGAAAGGTGTGATTACAATGCCGGCGCGGGTGCTCCTGATTGCGCGGCTTGACACTGTGATCTGCGGGACCTGCCAGTTGTGGAAACCACCTTCCAACAACGAGGCACAATCCCATATCGTGCAGTTGACCACCCATTTTGTGGCACCGTGGGCCCGTGGTCACGGGTTGGCCAGAATGCTCGTGGAGCGCGCGGAAATAGAGGCCAAGGCCGAAGGGTTTTCTGTCATCAATCTGGAGGTGCGGGAAACCATGGGCCGCGCGATAGAGATCTACGAAGGGCTTGGGTTTGTCCGTTTCGGGACGCATCCTTATTCCGTGAAGGTTGATGAGGCGTTTCTCAAGGGATATTATTATTACAAGGCGATTGATTCCCGTCTTGTGGAATGTCAGGCGCCCCCCTAAATCAGTTTTTTTTCCGAGAGTTCATCTTTCAGGTACGCGTAATAGATCGGGGCAGACACCAGTCCTGTGATTCCGAACGCCGATTCCATGACCAGCATCGCCAGAAGGATTTCCCAGGCATGGGCTTTGATTTGTGTCCCGATGATATGGGCGTTCATAAAATACTCAAATTTGTGCAGAACCACCAGAAACACAAGGGAAACAACTGCGGCTACGGGAGAAATGCTCAGGCTGATAATGACAATGACGGTATTGGAAATCAAATTTCCAATGATGGGCAGAAGCCCCACGATAAAAGTGACCGCGATCATTGTTTTAACCAAAGGCAGATAAATTCCCAGAAGCGGAAGGAGAATACCGAGAAAGAGGGCTGTAAAAAAAGTATTGACCGCCGAAATCCGGATTTGCGAGAAGACGATCCGGCGAAAGGCATTGTCCAGCAGGAGAACCCGTTCGTGCAAGGCTTGGCCAAAGGGGCCGCGTTTTCCGGTGAAATCCGGCGTGATCGCAATCAGGCCGCCCAAAATCATACCGAAAATAATATGGATGAGCGTGAGGCCGAATTCTTTTCCTAAAAGGCTCAGTGTACTGGCATTGCCCCTGAGCCATTCGGAAACGGCAACCTGCCATTCTTCGATGTTTGTCGGGAGGTAGCGTCCCATCCAGACGGGGAGATAATTTCGTCCCGTATCGACCACATCGGCCATGCGTTGCAAGAGCGCCACAAAACTTTCCGAACCATTTGTGAATTCAGAAGCCAGCAGGATAATAACCAAGGTAAAGACCCCAATCATCACGGCGGCAATGAGCGCCAGCAGAATGATCTTGCCGGTCGCGGGGATCACCCCGATACGGCTGAGGCGGTGCGCGCCAAAATCAATCAGGAGAAAGGTCAGGAGCCCTGCGAGCAAAGCCGGTAACAACCCGATGAAAAGGATAAAAATCAAGCCCGTCAGTGTTAAAACCAGCGTAAAGAGGTAGAGCTTCATATCCTGCGTCATAAAGGGTACTGTGCCTCAAGAAATGCCGAACAACAAGGGGAAATTACAAGGCCGGATTCTTCGTGAACCGCAGGCGGCTGACCCGCCGGCCTTCCATGGATTCCACCATGACAGACCATCCTTCGATGGTAAAACGTTCGCCCTGTTTCGGGAGTTTTTTCAGAACGGTCAGGGCAATGCCCGCCACGGTGACATAGTCTCCCTCCGGCAATTCAAGAGGTCCCAGAACCTCTTTCAGTTCCTGAATGGTGAGCGCGCCATTGATCAAAAGCGATCCGTCTTCACGGGTCTGAAAGGAAAAATCATCATTTTCATGGGCTTCCGGCATGTCACCTGCGATGGCTTCCGCCACATCGGTCATGGTGATGAACCCTTCCAGAGTCCCGTATTCATCCATGACAAAGGCCGTATGGACACGGTTTTTCTGAAACAGCTCCATGGCCCCGAGTACGGTCAGGTTTTCAGAGATAATAAGGGGCTGGTGAATAATCCGGCGCAGGTCCAGATGGGATTTTCCTTCAAGGAACAGATTGGCCAGATCTTTTTTATGCACGATGCCAATGGGCTCTTCGATCCTGCCATCTTCGGCCACCAGCAGGGAGGAATAAGGACATTCCTTGAGCTCCTTTTGCAGGATATCGGGTGTGTCGGACAAATCAATCCAGTAAAGCTCGTGACGGGGTGTCATGATGGATTGGACGGATTGTTCCGCCAGTTGCAGGACACGGTGGATCATCAGGCGTTCCTGCGGATTGAAGACATCCAGTTCATCAGGATGAGGAGGTTGCAGGGCGGGAGAGTCATGTGGGGCGTTCAGATGCTCGGAAGGGGCTCCCAAAAGACCCAAAACCCTTTGGGCCATACGGGTGCGGGGATCGATTTTCTCATACACTTTGCGGTGTTTGAACAAGACCGTCTGGTTGAAGGCCTCGACCAGAACGGAAAACCCGATAGCGGCATACAGGTAGCTTTTCGGAATGTGGTAGCCCAGCCCTTCCACAATCAAACTAAATCCGATCATCAGCAAAAAGCCCAGACATAAAATAACAACAGTGGGATGGGCTGACACAAAATTCATGAGTCTGTTGCTGGCAATGATCATAAGAACCATCGCAATGCACACGGCCAGCATCATGATCGGGAGTTCATGCACCATGCCAACGGCAGTAATAACGGAATCCAAAGAGAAGACGGCATCCAGAATAATAATCTGGATAATGATATGCCAGAATTTCGGAAGGGGCGCTGAATCGTTTTTCTGGAAATGGTCCCCTTCGAGTTTTTCGTGCAGCTCCATCGTGCCTTTGAACAGGAGGAACATCCCGCCAAAAATCATGATAATGTCCCGCGCGGAAATTGAAAAATCAAGGAGGGTGAAAAGGGGCTGTGTCAGCGTAATAATCCATGAAATACTTGCCAGAAGGAGCAACCGCATCCCGAGCGCGCAGGTCAGGCCGAGACTGCGTGCTTTTTTGCGTTCTGCAACGGGGAGTTTGTCAGAGAGGATGGAAATAAAGATCAGGTTATCAATCCCCAAAACTATTTCAAGGACAATCAGTGTTATCAATCCGGCCCAGAGTGTGGGGTCCCATAACCATTCCATTGTGACAAAAGACTTTCTATAAGGTTTTAAATTGTAACCTGAACTCCCAATTCGATGACCTGTGCACGGGGCAGTCTGAAGAAATCATGTTCTCCGATCGCAAAGCGCGCCAGAGAAATATAAATCTTGTCCCGCCATGCCGGAAGACCAAATTGGGGATCGGAAACAATTTTTCGCCGCGCAAAGAAAAAGATGGCGTGATCGATGTCGATATCAAATCCGTGTCGTTTGGCAAACGTCAGGGCTTTGAGAACATCAGGGGTCTCCATATATCCAAAATGCAGAATCACACGGGTGAGTTTGGAAGAAATGGCCTGTGCCTGCATACGCTGGGCTTCCGGTACGGCAGGGAAATGCGATGTCACCACCGTGAGAATGATGTTCTGTTCGTGGATAATCTGGTTGCACTGGATATTCTTCAGCAGGGCTTCCGGTGTATTCAGAGGATCCGATGTAAAGAAAATCGCGGTGCCCTTTACGATATGTGGCGGGTTGCGGTCCAGATTTTCAGAAAAATCCGTGATCCGCACGGCGCTTACTGTGGACGTTTTTGCCAGATAACGGGAACCGTGAATCCAGGTCGTCATAACCAGAACCATGTAGCCCGCAAATAAAACGGGCACAAAGCCTCCGTCCAAAAGACGCAGGCTGTTGGACGACAGGAAGACCAGCTCGATGATAAAGACCGGCAACATCACGAGAAGGGTTGGAAACAACTTTTTGTTCCAGACTTTTGTAACGAGGAGGAAGGACAAAACGGTTGTAATCACCATGGTGCCCGAGACGGCAATACCGTACGCCGCCGCCAGCTCCATAGAGCTTTGAAACAAGATGCACAGAAACAGGACAGCAACGAGCAAAATACGATTGACTTTGGGGATGTAAATTTGGCCCGATTGTTCATGGGAGGTATAGCGGATATCCATGCGGGGCAGTAACCCCAGCTGGATCGCTTGTTGTGTCAGGGAATAAGCGCCTGTAATCACGGCTTGAGAGGCGATGATCGTCGCGCAGGTTGCCAGACCCACGATGGGAAGCAACAGCCAGTCCGGTACCATCAAATAAAAGGGATTTTCAACGGCGGAAGGATTTTGAAGGACCAAAACGCCCTGCCCCATATAATTCAGAATCAAGGCCGGAAAAATAAAGAAAATCCAGGCGCGCTGAATAGGGAGCCGTCCGAAATGCCCCATATCGGCATACAGGGCTTCCGCACCTGTCACGGATAAAAAGACCGCGCCCAGTACAAAAAAGCTGAGCCAGCCATGGGAGAATAAAAATAAAACAGCGTAATGGGGACTGAAAGACAAAAGGATTTTGGGGTCTTTCATAATCCAGAACAGTCCCATGGCGGCCATCACCAGAAACCACAGGATCGTAATGGGCCCGAAGAATTTGGAAATGGTTGCGGTGCCTTTTTTCTGGACTGCAAAGATCAGACAAATAATCAGGACCGAAAGTCCCAGAATATAGTGGTCAAAGATAGGGGTTACCAGTTTCAGTCCTTCCACGGCGGACATCACAGAAATGGCAGGAGTAATGGCCGCGTCGCCGTAGAAGAGCGAGGCCCCTATAATTCCCAAATATAAAATAAAATTTTTGAAACGCCCTGATGATTTTCGAAGCAGGGCCATGAGAGACAAAATTCCGCCCTCTCCCTTGTTGTCGGCGCGGAGTAAAAACAAGACGTATTTGAGTGTCACAATGACGATCAAGGTCCAAATTGTAAGGGACAAAATGCCGTAAATATTGACGGGTGTGATTTGGCTTTTTGAAAGTTGCAGAAGCGTTTCCCGAAAGGCGTACAAGGGACTCGTCCCGATATCACCATACACAACGCCGATACTGCCAATCAAAAGCGCCCAAAATTTCTTGCGTTTTTGATGCTTGGGAATGTCGTAGGATTCATCAGGTGCGGCGTATACGGTTGTCATGAGAAGACCTCAATGTGTTTTTGTCTTACAGGAAGAACATGAAAATAAGCAATCCGGCGAAAATTCTGTAAACGGCAAAGGGCATAAAGCCGGAGTGATTTATGATGCGAATCGCTATTTTCATGACGAGCAGGGCTGTCAGAAAGGCACTGAAAAAACCAGACCAGAGCAAAGTCCAGTACCCTGTTTCCATCAGAGAGTCCCAGCTTTTCAAAGTATCATACGCTACAGCCGCACACATGACGGGGACGGCCAGAAAAAAAGAAAATTCTGCGGCGGCGGGACGGGATAAGCCCAAACCCAAAGAGCCCATAATGGTGGCGCCAGAGCGCGAAATGCCCGGGATCAGGGCGATGCATTGTGCACATCCGATAAAAAACGCGGTTTTCAGGGGAATATCGTCAACGTTGGTTATGGCAACAGTTTTTGTTCTTTTTTCCAGCCATAAAATGAGGATGCCTCCGATGATAAGCGCTGTGGCGATGACGGGCAACCGGTACAGGTGTTCTTTGATAAAATCATGTCCGAGGGCGCCTAAGATGAGGGCTGGCAGGGTTCCAATCATGAGATTCAGCGCGAACCTGCGGGGGGTTTTTTCAAAAAGGGCGTATCGTGCGGTATGCCAGAATTTTTTCCAGTACAAAACGACAACGGCCAGAATGGCGCCCAGTTGAATGAAGATTTCAAACACATGGCCGGACGCCGCCGGAAAATCGAGAAGATCCGTAAGGACGAGCAAATGGCCTGTCGAAGACACAGGCAAGAACTCCGTCAATCCTTCGATAAACCCCAGAAACAGGGCCGTTAGCAGATCACTCATGTTTTGATGGCCAGTTTACTGTGCTTGATGGAATACAGGAAATAAATAGCCATCCCCACCAGAAGCCAGAGCAAAAAGCGGACATGTGTTATGAAAGGCAAGAAGAGGATGAGCGCACCGCAGGAGAGGACTCCCAGCACGGCCAGTGTAATTCCGCCAGGCATCTTGAACGGACGGGGCATTTCGGGGTGTTTGATTCTCAGAACGATCACACCCAGACAGACCATCACAAAGGCCGCCAAAGTCCCTATATTCACGAGTTCTGCCAGTTTGCTCAAAGGGACAAATCCTGCCATGAACGCCATGACCAGACCACAGACCACAGTTGTATTGACCGGCGTTTGTGTTCCGGGATGGATTTTTGCGAAGAAAGGCGGCAGAAGCCCGTCCTGAGAAATAGCCAGAATAATACGGGTGAGACCGTAATACAGTACCAGCATAACGGTGCTCAGTCCGGCAATCACGCCTGTGGCAATGAGTGCAGAAGCCCATGTCACACCGATTTGCTGCATGGCAAAAGCAACAGGAGAGGGAACGTTCAACTGGTCATAGGGCAGGATTCCCGTCAGGAGTCCGGATACGATAATGTAAATGATTGTACAAAAAATCAGGGAACCCAAAAGCCCGATGGGAACATCGCGTTGGGGATTGTGGGCTTCTTCAACCGCCGTGGAAACCGCGTCAAAGCCGACATAGGCAAAAAAGACCAGAGAGGCGGCGGCCAGAACGCCTATGGTTTTACCATCAGCCGTTGTCTCGAACCACCCGAATGGCATGAAGGGTGACCAGTTTTCGGGGTGGACGTGAAACACAGCCACAGCAATAAAAATGGCAATGGTTGTAAGTTTTACGCCGACCATCCAGGCATTGATACGGGCACTTTCCTTGACACCCGCGATCAGCATGCCCATCAAGGCCAGTACGATCAGTACGGCGGGAAGGTTGACGAGACCTCCGGCAAAGGGGCCTTTGGTCAAAGCGTCCGGAAGCCCCAGACCGATTGCCACCAAGGCGTTGTTGAAATACCCTGACCAGCCGTTAGCTACGGCGGCCACGGCAACGCCGTATTCCAGAACTAGATCCCATCCGATAATCCAGGCTATTAACTCTCCGAACGCCGCATAGGAATACCCATAGGCGCTTCCACATCCCCCGACACTGGCAGAAAGCTCGGCGTAGGCCAGTGCGGCAAAGGCGCAGGCGGTGCCGGCAATGATGAAGGACAGTACAACAGCAGGGCCTGCTTGTGTTGCGGCGGCAACCCCTGTGAGAACAAAAATACCGGTGCCGATGATAGCGCCGATGCCCAGAAGGGTCAGATCAAAGGCGCTGAGACATTTTTTGAGCCCCAGATTTCCCGTAGAGACGGTATGTTTTTTACGAAATAATGCGTTCATGTCTGGGGCTCCCTGATGATGATGCTATTGAACATTTTTTTCTATCTTTTCCAGTTTGATCACAACCCTGCGGTTTTGTGCCTGATTTTCAGGAAGCGGTTTGCCGTCGGGGTCATGGTTTGGAAATTTAGGATGGGAATCGGCGTATCCCGAGGCTCTTAATTTTTCAGGCGCCAGTCCCTGTGCGATAAAATACCGGATGACAGAGGCCGCCCGTGCGGTTGAAAGCTCCCAGTTCGAGGGAAATTGCAGGGTTTTGATGGGTACGTCATCCGTGTGACCTTCGATCGTGATCTGGTAGTCTTCAAAGGCTTTGGTTTGAATTTTTTGAGACAGAAGATTTTGAAGCGTGCGCTTTCCGTTGTCACTGAGTGTGGCAGAACCGCTTTCAAAAAACGTGGCACTCGGGATTTCAAGGGTTATGATCCTGTCACCTTCCGGTTTTTGTTCCTGCCCGCTGTTTTTTCCGGTTTTCCCTTCAAGCCCGTCCCGGGCGTGTTGCCCCTCGCCCTTGTGGAAATCGCCGGCAAACGCAGGAAGACCATCAAGCAAACCATCCGTCCGCAGGGTTTTTGTATCGGAAGGCCTGATCACAAGAAACTCTTTTTCCATGCGGGAAAAGCGTTCCAGAAGTTTTTCGCGCGCCTGTTTGAACACTTCTTTCTTTGGGACAGAAACAGAGAGAAACACAGCGAAGAAACACAGCAACAGTGTGATCATATCCGCATAGGTCATGAGCCAGTCATCGATTCCGTTTTCGCTTTGCTTCTGGAATTTTTTGGGACGGTATACCATGGGCTCGATTGTAATCTTTATGTTGTTGTTTTGTTATATCAGTGGTGCTTTGCGTAAGTTTTTCTGGATTTCGGAATCCATGTCATAGTGGCTTTCAGGACGCAGGAAACTATTCAGCCGGTCTTGAATATAGCGCGGTGTTTTGTTGGCGACCAGCATGGCCATGCCTTCTGTGATGAGGTGATTGCGAAACCGGAATCCCTCTTGTTTTTGTGTGATTTTAGAAGCCGCTGGCATGAAGATCATGCGGGCGCTTAACACACCATAAAGTGTGGCAAGAAGAGAAATCGCAAGCCCCTGCCCCACACCGGACATATCATCGCTGAAATTGCCCAGCATGATGACCATTCCAACGAGGGTTCCTACCATCCCGAAGGCGGGCGCGTGGCCAGCCATGGCCATCAGGACCCGTGCGGGAATAATACCGCGTTCGTATGTGGCATCGGCGGCCATTTCCATCATATCCTGTACTTCTTCAGGCGTGTAGTTGCTGACAACCATCTCAAGGCCATACCGAATGAAGGGGTCCGTGACGCCGTTCTCTCCCACCATTTCGTGTTCAAGGCCGCGCATGCCTTTTTCCTTGACAATTCTGGCCCACGTAATGATATCAATCAGGTCATGATGGAGGTTTTCGTGGGTTGCCGTGGCCTGCATAAACATCTGTCCGATGGCCTTCAGGGCTTCGATAACATAGTTTGCCTGAAAACTCATGAAGGCCACTGCCAAAGAGCCGCCTATGACAATCAGAACGCCCTCAAAGCTGAGAAAGGCTGTGTAATTGTCCGTTCCATGGATGATCGCCACCAGAATCATGACAAACCCGAAAGTGGCGCCCACAATGGAGGGAATGGAGAATTTTGTCACAGGTTCAATCCTTTTGCGTCACTTTGTTTTTCTTTTTATACAGGTGGGTTAAAAAAGGAACGCAAAAAACGGTTGCCAGAACCGCCAGAACAGGCACGAGGTATAGAAGCCTTAAATTGCTGACGGGGATAATCTGTCCCAGATGAAAACCCACGAGGGGCAGGCAGACGGCCCACAAGACAGCCCCTATGACATTGTAGAGCATAAATTTGCCGTAGTGCATTTCCGTGACGCCTGCCAGAAAACAGACAAAAGAACGAAGCGGGAGAAACCGTACCAGTACCAGTGCCAGACTGCCGTGTTTGTGATAAAACTGGCGGGCCTTTTCAAGATGTTCCTGCTTGAGATATCTGGCGTTTTCTTTTTCAAACAGTTTCAGGCCGAATTTCTGCCCGATATAATATCCCATCATGTAGCCCAAAATAGCAACAATCAGACCCCCTGTGATCAGGACCTTGATATCGAGCAACCCCTGACCCGCCAGAAATCCAGCGGTCAAAAGCAGGCTGTCTCCTGGCAGAAAAAAGAAGATGAGCACACCGTTTTCAAGAAAAAGAGAGGCAAAAATTCCCAGATATCCCACTGATTTTATAAAAGGAAGAAGATCAAAACCTACCACAACAAGATACTCCGCATTTTAAAGATGTCCGCTTCGTTTTTGACAATCATTCCCGTCCAGTCCTATTCATACTTTTATCAAAGGCGTTTGGCAATGCCATATATTGGAGATGTGTTCTCGCGTTATAGCTTTTTAACGGTCTGCGCTTTTATGGCTCTGCGGAGAATTTTACCGTAATGCCCCGTTTGTTGAAGTAGCTTTGCATCATCTTGCGACCGGTCCTGTTTTGAACCGGCAGGCGGGCTGTGTCGAAGATGGCTTCTCTGGTTCCTGTGGCTAAGAGGCTTGTTTTAAGCGCGGCAATATGAAGGTCAATATCCTCGTTGTCGTTATGAAGCGCTGTATATATGGCTTCCATGGTTTCTTCGTGTGTGGGTGCTGTCACGGGTCGTATCCTTTTTTAAAAAATCCCGTTTCCTTGTATCACTTTCAAGTTTTACTTGTCATGAAAAAAAGCAGGACTCGTTTTTATTGGTAAGATTCAAAAATTACACTACAATACCCTGTTCGTTTTTCCGAACGCCGTGTCTCGTTTTTGAAACCATATTTTTTTATGAATGTGCTTTACTGTCACGACAATGTCTATTTTCATTCCGAAATGGGAGATATTTACTCTTCGGGACAGTTTCCCTATTCTTATTTTGTGCCTTTTATAGAGGCTTTCGGGAATGTAACGGTTATCGGGCGGGGACAGTATCTCAATAAAGATCGGGATATCAAAAAACTCAATGTGTGTCTGGGGCCTGCCATTGATTTTGCCTTGATGCCCAATATAAACTCTATATGCGGACTATGGAAATATTATGCGCTGGTGAACGAGAAGCTGGAACGGCTTGTCTCGGAGGCGGATGCTGTCATCATTCGCGCTGTGAGTGATATCGGGTGGCTGGCCTTTCATCACGCCAAAAAGCAAAACAAACCCATCGCCATGGAGATGTCGGCCTGTGCCTGGGACAGTACGTGGAATCACGGGAGTCCCTATGGCAAATTGTATGCGCCTGTCCGGTATTATCGGGATAAAAAAATGACGGCGCAGGCCAGCCATGTGATTTATGTGAGTCAGCATTTTCTTCAGAAACGCTATGCCACGCAAGGCGTAACGGCCATGGCATCCAATGTCCGGATTGAAAGGCCCGATCCCGCTTTTTTGGTACGAAGGCTCGAAAAAATCCGTTCGCGTGGGCCGGATGATTTTATTGTGATCGGGTTGATTGGAACGCTGGGGCATAAACTCAAAGGGATTCATACGGCATTGCAAGCCTTGAAACATATGGAACACCGGCGTCCCGCACAGTTTATTTTCAGGATTTTAGGGCCCGGGAATCCGGAGCCGTACCGTGCGGAGGCCGAGGCGCTGGGGCTTCAAGACCATGTGATCTTCGACGGTACGATCCAGACAGGGGAAAAGGTTCTCGACTGGCTAATGAATGTGGATCTGTATATCCAGCCAAGTTTTCAGGAAGGCGTGCCCCGCGCTACAATCGAAGCCATGAGCAGGGGGTGTCCTGTGATCGGCTCTACGGCAGGCGGGATACCGGAGCTTTTGCCTTCACGGTGGCTTCACAAGCCCGGGGATTACAAAAGACTCGCATCCTTGATGCTGGAAATGCTGGGCGATGCTGGCTTGCAGGAACAGGCCGCGCAGGAAAATTTTGAAAAATCAAAAGCGTATGCTTCAGAAATTTTGACGCCGATTCGTAAGAAATTCTGGGCAGATTTTGCATCCTATGCGCAGGGCCGGACACGCGAAAATGCTGTTTAATTCCTATATTTTTATCCTGTTTTTTATGCCTTGTGCTGTTGCGGGGTATTATCTGTGTGATCTATGGTCTCCCCGCATGCGGCGGGCGTGGCTTTTGGCCTGTTCGATCTTGTTCTACGCTTGGGGGTCTTGCCTCTTTCTGGGGGTGTTACTGGGGTCTGTCTGTCTGAATTTCCTGATAGGACGGGCTGTAGGGCGCTACAGGAGCCGGACTATTCTAGCTTGCGGTGTGGGTCTTAATCTCCTGCTTTTAGGGTATTACAAGTATTTCTGGTTTTTCCTGTCTTCATTTTTTCCGGCAGAGATTTCTGAAAATTATACGCAGTGGAGCCGTGTGGCCCTGCCCTTGGGGTTGTCTTTTATCACGTTCCAGCAACTGGCCTATCTTGTGGACACGTACAGACAAAAAACCGTGCCACAGACCTTGGGGGATCATTTCCAGTTCATCTTGTTTTTTCCGGTGCTTCTGGCAGGACCGCTGGTCCGGCAAGCCGTGCTGATGCCGCAGTTGATGCGGGATCGCGTGCGGTTTGATGGGGATCTGGTTGGTAAAGGGCTCTTTTGTTTTATTCTGGGGCTTTGCAAAAAGCTGATGCTGGCCGATGTGATCGGGCGGCTGGTTGCCGGACCTGTTTTCGAGATGAGCACCCATGGTTCTTTGAGTTTTCCGCAGGCGTGGTATGGTGCTTTGGGGTATACACTGCAACTATATTTTGATTTTTCCAGCTATTCCGATATGGCGATCGGGGTTGCCCTGATGCTGGGGGTTGTTCTGCCTCCCAATTTTATGTCGCCTTACAAGGCCCTGAGTATCAGTGACTTCTGGCGGCGCTGGCATATGACCCTGTCCCAGTTTCTACGGGATTATGTGTATATCCCTTTGGGGGGGAACCGGAAAGGGCCTGTATGGCGCTATAGTAATTTGATGATCACGATGCTTCTGGGTGGCCTCTGGCACGGGGCGGGCTGGACATTTATCATCTGGGGCGGGCTTCACGGATTGTATTTGTGCGTCAATCATTTCTGGTCTGCAATACAAAGGCCCTTGCCCCGTTTTATGGCATGGGGTCTGACATTTGTGGCTGTCATATTTGCGTGGGTTGTTTTCAGGGCTGAAACGCTGGAGTCTGCTTTACTGATCTGGCGAGCCATGCTCTGGCCGTTTTCCTTCTCTTTGCAGAATATGTCATGGGGCGGGGGTGGCGCTGTAATCGCAGGGTTTTGTGTGTTGTTTCTTTGTCCGAGTATCCCTGAATGGCTTGAAGGGCAGACGGGCGGGGCGAAAATCCCCTTGATCGGGCGTTGGACAGGTTCTGCCCTGCAAGGGCTGGTCATGGGAGGGCTGTTGTGGTTCTGCTGTCTTTTGATCCAGTTTTCCCAAAGTGAATTTTTATATTTTAATTTTTGAGCAGGTCCCGATCCTGAACAGGATCGCTGGTTTTTGCGCAGGTGCCTTTGATTTTTTGCCAGAGGGCCTTGCTGTTTTTTTCGAGCATGTTTTTTATGATTTTATTGCGGGCGCCGATATGGGATGTTGTCACAAGATTGTGGCCGGATACAACATCGTCTGTGATTCGGTGCATGACAGAGCGTCCATAGTGTATGCTGTCATGGTAGGCGCTATACGCTGTGATCAGCGAGGGATCACTTTGAAAATCATAAATTTTGACATTGGGATACGGGGCCAGCTGTTGGAGGACCTGTGTCCGGAAGGCCATAATAGGCTCCAGCACACCGGCTTTTTGATACTCGACAAACTGTACCAGGGAATAGGGCGGAAAATACAGTACAAACCGGATATCGGGATGGGCCTGAACGGGCGTGACGATATTGTGAGAGATTTGCGCCGAAGCGGTTGAAAAATCAAAGTCCTGCAAGCGGGCTATCCGGTCAAAGAGTCCTTGTCCGCAATAGATCTGGGCGATGGTATCCAGCCCTGCGGGGAGATCCTTGAAGCGGGCGGGGCGTGCAAGGGCTTCATAGCGGAACCGTGTCGTTTCGGAATAGCGTTTTCCATCGGGAGAAAAACGATCCGGCAATTGCCGGAGCAAACGGTAAAAGCTCTGGAAAGAAAAAATATACGTCAAGTCTCTGGACGGAGAATGGGAAAACAGATGTCCGGGGAACTGCTCCCAGCGGATGCTTTGCAAGTCCCCTGTAAAAGAGGCGGGATCAAGTCCCCAGAGAATCTGTTCCGGTGGTTTTTCAAGGTCCAGAAGTGTTTCAAGCATCCGGCGTTGTTCGTAGCCTGTGCCACCCGTCAGGAGATAGCGGGAAATATCCTGTCCTGTCTTTTGCCGGTAATATCCTTCATCAAAATCCTGCACGACAGAGGTGCCAAGGATGGCATGCGGGGATGTGTGGTGCAGGATCATGCCAGGCATGGCAAAACGGCTCTCGCTATCATAAAAATCCCGTGTTTCGGGCGGACGGAGGATATGAAGCGGATCTTCCAGAAAGACGGCACCGGCCATCAAAAAACAGCACAGGGAAAATCCCACCAAGGGGAAAACCAAGGCCCTGAAACTGTTTTTTTGTAATGATTTCATAAAATTGTATCTATAATTAAGGGCCTATAAATCCCCCCTAGCATACAATAAACGTAAGGGTAAGAAATAATAAAAAAACGGGGATTTGGGGCGAATGACTGTTCAGGAGAGTATTTCTTCTTTAGAGACCGGCTTTATTGCAGGATGTACATGTCCGGCGTGTCAGGGAGGCTGGGGCGTTTCGGTTGATCCTGTTCAGGATGTCGCTGTGTTTGGTGGCATAACGAGTGCGCCCTCCACTTATGGGACGGCTGACCAGATGGCCACCCAGCTTGTCAGCGGGTATTGGCAGTTTAATGGCTGGGATGCCCATCAATGGGGCACTGCAACCGTCACATATAGTTTGTCGAACGGTTATACGAGCGCGGAAAAAGACAGTTTCCGGATGGTCTTTAATTTATGGGCCGATGTCGCCGATATTGCTTTTCAGGAAGTGGTAAGTGGCGCACAAAACACAATTCTGGAAGGGACTGACGGGGGAGCATGGTCCGGCAACACTTCCTACAATCCCTCCACCATGGATATGGTCAGCAATACCATCTCCATCGATACCGATACCAGTAGTTGGTCGAATCTCACGACTATTGGCGGGTACGGGGTTCAAACGATTCTCCATGAAATCGGACATTCTCTGGGCCTAGGCCATGCCGGAAACTATAACGGAAGTGTCAACTATGACACGCAAGTGGCGTATTTGAATGACAACCGCCAGTACAGTTTGATGTCCTACAACAATGCCAATCTCTTGGGTACGGATCACTGGGCCCAGAACGGTGTGTGGCAATATGCCGCAACCCCTATGTTGTACGACATTATGGCTATACAGCAGATCTATGGCGCCAATACGGCCACCCGCTCCGGAGACACAGTCTATGGTTTTAACAGCAATGCGGGTTATGCACAGTATGATTTGACGGTCTCCAGTGCGCCGTTTGCGATCTGGGATGGGGCTGGGAACGATACTCTGGACTTATCCGGCTACAGCACGAACCAGACGATCACGCTGGTTGCAGGGAATTTTACCAGCGCAGGCTATATGACGAACAACATTGTGATTGCCTATAATGTGGTCATTGAAAATGCGATTGGGGGCTCTGGAAACGACACAATATACGGCAACAGCGCCCATAATATCCTGCGGGGCGGGCTTGGGAACGATACGCTTTTCACTGATGGCGGAAACGACACTGTGAATGGCGAGGGTGGCACCGATACAGTCATGTTCAGCTATGACGTCAGTGGTTTTTTGGTGACGCTGGTGGATAGTGTGACCGTGACACTTCAGCATCTGGCCGGAACTCTGGGAACCGATACTATTACAAATGTTGAGAGTTTCAATTTCAACGGCACGGTCATGACCTTTGCCGAAGTCTCGGCTTTGGGGGTTGTGCCCGAAACCTATACAGTGTTCTTTAAAGTGGGAACGGCAAAGTATTTTGCGAACTCTACGGCATTGGGGACGGATACGCTGACGGCAACAGAGCTGGGTGTTGCGGGCCTGTCTGGTAATATTGCGACCTTTGTCAGAGGGCTGAACAGCCTTGATATTTCCATTTTGAATGCCAGCGCGCCCGAGAAATTCTTTCTTTATGGCACGGGCAGTAACGACACGATTACCCTTTCCGGAACCCATGCGAATCTGGATATGGTGTTCAATGGATATGCCGGCAATGATACGGTGACCATTACGAGCGTTGTCGGGGATGATACCCTGTATGGCGGGGCAGGCAATGATATTCTTTCCGGCGGGGCAGGCAATGATGTGCTCAAGGGCGAAGCCGACAATGACACCCTGAACGGTGATGCCGGAAATGATACGCTTTACGGCGGGACAGGAACGGATATCCTCAATGGCGGAACCGATAATGACCTCCTGTACGGTGAAGCGGGGAACGATACCCTGCACGGCGATGCGGGCAATGATACCCTGCGCGGGGATGCAGGAGATGATGTGCTTTACGGGGATGCCGGTGCAGATTTTCTGATTGGCGGGGCCGACAACGATACCTTGTACGGCGGGGCGGATAATGATTATCTGAGTGGGGAAGCCGGAAACGACACACTGTATGGCGAAGCCGGAATCGACACGCTGTATGGGTATGCCGGAAATGATGTGCTCTATGGCGGGGATAATAATGATGCGCTCTATGGCGGGGATCACAACGACACACTGTACGGTGGAAACGGGAATGATGGTCTCCGAGGAGATACGGGCGATGATACCCTGTATGGTGAGGCCGGAAACGATAATCTGTACGGTTATGATGGGAATGACACGCTTTCCGGCGGGGCGGGACTGGATACGCTCTATGGCGGCGCGGGGGTCGACACCTTTGTGTTTGAGGTCGCAGGGCTGGACGGGACGCTGGATTACGTCAGGGATTTCAGTGTTGTCCAAGGAGACAAAATTAATATTTCCAATATTTTGAGTGGTTTTACGGCGGGTGTCAGTGATATCGACAATTTTGTAACCTTTGGGGCTATCAACGCCAAGGGTGAAATCGGGATGCTCGTAGACCGTGATGGGCTGGGTGGGGCTTTTGGCGCGGTGGGTGTGGCAAAACTTTTGACAGGCGGTGTCGCATTGGATGCCCAGACTCTCTACGATAGTGGTCAAATTCTGGTGTAGGAGGAGAGGGTCCTATACCTAAGAGATTTTGATTATTAAGAAAAAATTAAGAGAAAAATATTTATTATGAATAATACATATCACATAAATAAAAAAGGGCCGGATCATGAGCAACGATAAAAACAAAAAAGATAAAGAAGATCAGATAGATAAGAAAAACGAGGCGAGCTCTGCGCTCCGCGCCTTGAATGCCCTTCTGCACGAGAATAGTCATCATGACAAACATGAGCACGCGCACGGGCGTCACCGTGGCCATGGCCACAAGCATGATGATCATGATGATAAAGACGGTGATGGTGACGATGACGATGGGGGGGATACCGTGACGGTTACGGCCCCTCTGGTCAATGTGGGCCCTGTCGCGCAGGCTGATGCGGTCACAGGTCTGGAGGATAATACCGTCAGCGGCAATGTGCTGGCGGATAACGGCCATGGGGCGGACAGCGATGTGGATGGCGGGGTGTTAAGCGTGGTGCCACAGGTCCTGACGACGGTGAATGGCGGGACGGTGACTTTGCTGGCCGATGGAAATTTCGTGTATACACCGGCCTTGAATTATAACGGGCCCGACAGTTTTATCTATAATGTGCTGGATGGGCAAGGTGGGAGCGCGACAGGGACTGTGAGCCTGACGATTGTATCCGTGAATGACGGCCCTGTCACGCAGGCTGATGCGGTTACAGGTCTGGAGGATAATACCGTCAGCGGTAATGTGCTGGTGGATAATGGTCATGGGGCGGACAGCGATGTGGATGGCGGGGTGTTAAGTGTGGTGCCACAGGTCCTGACGACGGTGAATGGCGGGACGGTGACCTTGCTGGCCAATGGTTCGTTTACGTATTTGCCGCTTGCGGGATATCACGGTGTTGATACTTTCGATTACACACTTCTGGATGGTCAGGGGGGGAGTGTAATCGGGATGGTGACCTTGAGCCTTGAGACCAATAATATCGTAGGAATGCTCACAGACGATGCCCTCAACGGCACAGCTTTGAATGACGACATGGATGCGCTGGCCGGCAACGATCTTGTGCATGCTGGTGCCGGAAACGACACTGTTCTGGGTGGTGATGGCGCGGATGCCCTGTACGGAGAAGAGGGGCAGGATACGCTTGTCGGCGGGGACAAGAACGATGTCCTTGAAGGCGGGGCAGGGGATGATATCCTCTTTGGGGATGCCGGTGCGGACATTGTAAGGGGCGATCTGGGGGTCGATATTTTACATGGCGGGGCGGAGAATGATTTCCTGTATGGGGGAGACGAAGCCGATACCCTTTATGGGGACTCAGGGAATGATACTTTGTACGGCGATGCTGGCAATGACCTGTTGTATGCCGGTGAGGGTGATGATTCTGTTTCTGGTGGTACCGATGATGATACGCTGTATGGTGAAGCCGGAAGCGATATTTTGAACGGGGATACGGGCAATGATACAATCTATGCCGGTGACGGGGCCGATGTGGTATACGGGGCCGATGGAAATGATGTGATCTATGGCGGCTTGGGAAAAGACGTTCTGACCGGAAATGCAGGGCATGATGTACTGTATGGAGACGGTGATATGGATACGCTGTATGGCTATGACGGGAATGATCTTCTGGTCGGTGGGGCCGGAGAAGATACCCTCTGGGGGATGGTGGGGGCGGATACCTTCAAGTTCAGTACGGCGGATATGGACGGCACGATTAACCGAATTCGGGATTTTAAAGTTTCGGATGGGGATAAATTGGATGTCGCCGATATTCTGGTGGGTTTTACCCAAGGAGTCAGCCATATCGCGGATTTCGTGAAATTTACAGGTCCCAACAGTGCAGGCGATGTGAGCCTCAGCGTTGACCGTGACGGGACGGGCGGGGCGTATGCTTCCGTCTTTGTTGCAAAACTCAGTGCACCAGGGGGGGCTTTGGATGCGCAGACCCTGCTCGACACGGGCGTTTTACTTGTTTAGAGCGTTGACCGTTTAGCGTGAATCGCTTCACCCGTTGTGCATGATCGTTTATGGTTCCCTTTTTGCCGGTCCCCCCGTGTATGTCCGTTTTGTTTCACAAAACGCTCACGGGGGTAACGAGGGGGGAGGATCGGCCTGATTTGACATTCAGTGTTGCGGGGCTTTTTTGTCCTTGGTTTCCGGCGTAGAAGATTCAGCCGGTGCTGGAGCGTCTCCCGATTTGTCTTCTTCTGCAGGTTTTTCTGCTTCTGTTGCCGGAGGGGGTGGCGCCAATTCAGCCGCTTCCTTGGCGATATCGGCCTCGCCAGGCAAAGGCGCTGGAGAAGGAGAGAGGGTTCTGAGCCATGCAATAAGGGCCGCACGATCTTCTGTTTTTTTAAGTCCGGCAAAGGTCATTTTCGTGCCTGAAACAAAATCTTTGGGTTTGTAGAGGAAATGGTTCAGAGCGTTGTAATCCCACTGCCCTCCGGCTTTTTCCATACCGGCTGAGTACGAAAAGCCCGCTTTTTTGCCTTTGTCGCGTCCCACAAGGCTCCACAGGTTCGGCCCGACCTTATCGGCCCCGCCATTGTCGAACGAATGACAGGCCGCACACGCCTTGGAAATTTTCTCACCTTTGGTCACATCTGCGCTCGCGAGGAGTCGCAAAACGGGCTCTGGGCCAGCCGTTTTGGCGGGACCTCCCGCCCCGCCCCCGCCTTCCGCCGCTTCTACAGGGACAGCATCCTGAGCAAGCGCTTTGGGAGACACAAGATTTTCCGATATAAAGCCGCTGAGCATGGCCACAATGCCCGCTATCAAAACAGCCGCAAAGGCTTTGTTGAATGTAAAACTGTTCATGGGGAGAAGGATGCTTTCTTGAGAGTTGGACGTTCGTTGAAATTATATCATGTTAAAACCGCTTGTCGACAAGAGATATGTTCTATGCCTATAGTCTTCGCGTGCGTTTTTTAACAGAAGGTAGAAAAATGGATTTGACCAAAATCAAAAAAATTGCCTTTCAGGGAAGTTGGGGCGCCTATTCGGATTTGGCCTGCCGGAGTGTGTATCCGGGCGTGGAAACGGTTCCCTGTGCCTCGTTTGATGATGCCTTTATCGCTGTGCAGGAGAAAAAAGTCGATCTGGCCATGATTCCCGTCGACAATACGATTGCGGGACGGGTGGCAGACGTACACCACCTGATGCCTAAGGGCGATTTATTTATCATTGGGGAGCATTTTCAGCCGATCCGCCATTTTCTTTTGGGGGTTCAAGGCGCAAGGAAAGAGAATTTAAAAGGCGTACATAGCCACGTACACGCCATTCCGCAATGCCGGAACATGATTCAACGTCTGGGCCTGAAGGCATACGTCCATGCCGATACGGCTGGTGCGGCAGAGGAAATTGCCCAACGCAAGGATCCTGCCCATTCTGCCATTGCCTCGGAACTGGCGGCAGAAATTTACGGGCTGGATATTCTGGAGAGAGACGTACAGGACGAACACCACAATACAACCCGCTTTTTGGTGTTATCGCGAGAGCCTGAAATGCCCGATATAATGGTCCCGACGATTACCTCCTTGATTTTTGGTGTCCGGAATATTCCGGCCGCGTTGTACAAATGTCTGGGCGGGTTTGCCACCAACGGAATCAGTTTTTCCAAGCTGGAATCCTATGTTGCGCCCAATTTTCAGGCCGCAAAATTTTACTGCGATGTGGAGGGGCACCCTGAAACGCCGGCGTTCAAGCTCGCCATAGAGGAGCTCGGCTTTTATGCGACTGATGTCAAGTTTCTGGGAGCCTATCCGGCCCATCTCTTCCGGATGAGCCAGAATATCAACAGCATCAATTAATGTTTGAAATCTTTTGAACAGAAAGGCTTAATCTCATGCCAACCTATGTCGAAGTGTCTGCGCGTCTCCTCAAGGATGCGGCGGATTTTTTTTACACGCTGGGGGAGCAAAACCCGTCCTTGATGGACCAGATGCAGGATAATATCGATGTGTTTCGGCAGATGGCGGCGCTCCTCGTCCAGAACCCACAAGAGGAACTGGGGGATACGCCTGTTTCGGAGCTGGCCAGCCGTCTACTCAAGGATTCCGCCACATTTTTTACCACGCTGGCGCACCAGAACCCCCCGATCAAGGATCAGATGCTTCAGAACGCGCAGGTCTATAACCAGATGGGGGATCTCCTGTTTCAAAACCCACTGGGAAGTCTGGAGTAAGGACCTCTGCACGATCATACGTCTGGCTATCGCCAAGCGGCGGGGGTGATGCGAGAGAGTGTTTTCTTTTTCATGCTACCATCCAGAAAAAAGAGAACACTTTGCGCCAAAAGCCTTTGTTACGGGGGGTGAAGATATGCACTGTGTTGTCTGTGATATGCGCGGTTTTGGGATGTGTCCGCTGGGCTCTGATCTCCACTTTCTTGAAATTTTGACTGCGGGTGAGCCTGAGGGCCTCTTGCATTGCTGAATGGAAATTGTCTGTCATGCTCCGGCGTTCCCAGTCGCTTTGGCCCTCCAGACAGTTTTCAGGCCGGTGATAGATGTAAATACTGTATAGCGGAGATGTCACATGATACGGCTTGCTTGCGGGGGATGCCATGCGGGACCTCGTTTCAACCTGTGGACAATGTTGTGGATAACGCAGGAAAAAGATGTGTTCTTTTTCAGATAACAGGAAAAAGGTTAAGAAAGTCTTAATTTTTGAAACGCGGGCTGTAAATGGGTTTGTGCGTGATGAAAAGCGTCCGAGATTTCTTGTTTTTGTCGTAAAACCCACGTACAATCCTCGGGTCAGGTTTTCTTTCTTTTCCTATAATCCTTTTTATTGATCTTGCCCATGTCCAGAACACGCACCATACGTCGCACGCCTGTATCCAAACGGAAACAACACGCTTCCTGGAATATCTTCCGGTTTTTACCTTTTGGCTTTCAGGCCTTTCTGGCCCGCCGGATTGTAGACATTGTGGCTGGAGCTTTGTTTTTGACGGGATTGTTTATTGTTTTGTCTCTTTTTGGGTACCACCACGCAGACCCGTCCTGGAACACGGCGGTCATTGCGGAGGAGGGTCTGCGCCCGCCATCAGTGCACAACTGGATGGGTGCTTCGGGCGCATGGCTGTCCGATATTTTGCTTCAGACTTTGGGGATCGGGAGTTTTGTATTCGGGCTGGTTCTGCTTGTGTGGGGGGTGCGTGTTTTTTCCCGTCAGGGTATCGGGCCGGTATGGCTTCGTCTGATCGCTACGGTGTTGTCGGCGGTCTCTTGTTCTGTCATGTTCGCGCAAGTTCCCTCGCAGGGCTGGATGCCCCATCCCTATCTGGGGAGCAGTACAGGCACTTTGCTTTTTACAACCGCATTACAGGGTTTTTCGGGATTAAAAGCCTGGGTGGGGCCTGTGATGATTGCCGCTACGGCGAGCCTGTTCACGGCACTGAGTGGGATATATGCCTCTGCCACGAAATGGGATGAAATTGGCTATATCATTTATAATGTTGTTGTTTTTGTGCAAAGACTCGGCCTGTATGGGGCCTATGTCGGACGATCCTTTCAACAGTGGCTGGAACATCACAACGATCCTGATTACCGGCCGAATCTGCTTTCATTCCTGCACGGGTTTTCTGCGGTCGGAGAAGAAGACGGGGACGAAGAGTGTGATGAGGCGCCTGCGAGGCGGCGCTCAAGACGGGCTGTCATGGAGGAAGATCTTGACAGTTTTGACGAAGAAGAGACGCCGATTGCACGCCGCATGCTGAAAGCGACCAAGCCTTCGGGGGTTATTCCTGTTGTAACACCCGCTCTTGGGAAAGGGAAGGCCGGTGCAAAAAATGCCGTGGCTAAAGGCGCTGTACAACAACAGCGCTTCAGCCTGTCAGAAGACCATGATGACTGGGAATTTCCTTCACTGGCTCTTTTGTCTCCGGCTCCAGCGGAACCGCAGGGGAACCAGCTCAACGAAGCGGCTTTGCAGAAAAATGCCGAGCTTCTCCAGAACGTACTGGCGGATTTCAATGTGGAGGGTGATGTGGTCAGTATTCACCCTGGCCCTGTGGTCACGCTGTATGAGCTGGAGCCCGCGCCTGGTACGAAATCAGCTAAGGTGATCGGTTTGAGCGATGATATTGCGCGCTCTATGTCGGCGGTTTCTGTCCGTGTGGCTGTGGTGCCGGGCCGGAATGTGATCGGGATCGAGTTGCCCAATAAAACCCGCCAGTATGTGTATATGCAGGATCTTCTCGCCTCTCAACTCTATGAAAAAACATCCGCGAAACTCCCTTTGGTTCTGGGAAAAGACATTGGAGGTCAGCCAATTTTAGCTGATTTGGCCAAGATGCCCCACTTGCTGGTTGCGGGCACAACGGGATCTGGAAAATCTGTGGCGGTCAACACCATGATTCTGTCCTTGCTATACCACCTCTCTCCAGCGAAATGCCGCTTTATCATGATCGACCCCAAGATGCTGGAGCTTTCGGTCTATGACGGGATTCCCCATTTGCTGGCCCCTGTCGTGACAGAGCCTGGCAAGGCGATTGTCTCGCTCAAATGGACGGTCAACGAGATGGAGGAACGCTATCGTGCCATGTCCAAGCTGGGTGTGCGGAATATCGAAGGCTATAACGAGCGTGTCCGCGAGGCCGCCCGCAAGGGCGAAGTGATCATGCAAAAACTCCAGACGGGGTTTGAGCTGGATACCGGAAAACCGGTCTATGAAGATCAACCGCTTGATCTCACGGAACTGCCTTATATTGTAGTGGTGGTAGACGAGTTTGCTGATCTGATGCTGGTCGCAGGCAAGGATGTGGAAAGCGCGATCCAGCGTCTGGCGCAAATGGCCCGCGCCGCAGGGATTCACCTGATTATGGCCACACAGCGCCCTTCGGTGGATGTGATTACAGGCGTGATCAAGGCCAATTTTCCCACCCGTATTTCCTTTCAGGTGACCTCGAAAATCGACAGCCGGACCATTTTGGGCGAAGGCGGTGCGGAACAGCTTTTAGGGATGGGGGATATGTTGTATATGGCGCCTGGCGGGCGTATTACCCGCGTACACGGGCCTTTTGTCTCGGACGGGGATGTCGAAAAGGTTGTCAATGATCTCAAATCCAAGGCCGAACCTGCTTATATCGACAGTATTACCGAAGAGGGCGCGTTTGGGGAAGGTGGCTCCGGCGGCTTTGGTGAGAGCGGTGGCGAAAAAGTGGATGATCTGTATGATCAGGCCGTGGCGCTTGTTGCCCGTGAAGGTAAAGCTTCGACCAGCTTTGTCCAGCGCTATCTGCAGATCGGCTATAACAGGGCCGCCCGCATCATCGAGGAAATGGAGCGCCAAGGTGTCATTTCCAAAGCCAATGCCGTGGGAAAACGGGAAGTGCTGATCCATGATTTTAGCGAGATGTAACAAGATTGCTCACAATCCTGCAAGACAGAGCCAGAAAAGCTTTTTCAAGGGAAGGTCTCAACCTGAGCCAGTGTCAAGGCGTTCAGGTCCTTGGCAGACAAGGACGGTGTGCTGTCGTAGTGCCAGTCAATGCAAAGGGCCGGATCGTTCCAGAGCAAGGAGCGTTCATGCTCCGGTGCATAAAAATCCGTGGCTTTGTAAAGAAAATCGGCTGTTTCGCTTAATACAACAAAGCCATGGGCGAATCCTTCTGGGATCCAGAGCTGGCGCTTGTTTTCCTCGCTTAAAAGCTCGCCCACCCATTGTCCGAAGGTCGAAGAAGAGCGGCGCAAATCAACCGCTACATCAAAGACTTCGCCTGCTGAAACGCGCACAAGTTTGCCCTGCGTTTGCCGGACCTGATAGTGAAGCCCGCGCAAAACGCCCCGTGCGGAGCGGGAGTGGTTGTCCTGTACGAATTGCACAGATCGCCCGATGGCAGATTCAAAAAGCTTCTGGTTATAGCTTTCCATGAAAAAGCCACGGGAATCTCCAAAAACTTTGGGTTCCAAAATCAAAACATCGGGAATGGCGGTGGGGATCACGTTCATTTGTAGGAATCTTCCTTCAGCAATTTGGCCAGATAGGCGCCGTAATTGTTTTTGGACAAGGGTTTGATAAGTGCTTCAAGCTGGTTGGCCGTGATAAAGCCCTTGCGGTAGGCGATTTCTTCAGGGCAGGACACTTTGAGGCCCTGACGGGTTTCAATCGTCTGGATAAAGGTACTGGCCTCTACAAGGCTTTCGTGTGTACCGGTATCCAGCCACGCATAGCCACGGCCGATCAGCTCCACTTTGAGTTTCCGGCGCTCCAGATACACTTTGTTCACGTCTGTGATTTCCAGCTCTCCACGGGCGGAGGGCTTGATAGTGTGGGCAATATCCACCACATCATTATCATAGAAATATAGACCCGTTACGGCGTAATTGGATTTCGGCTTGGCGGGTTTTTCTTCTAATGACAGGACCTTGCCGGTTTCATCAAAATCCACCACGCCGTACCGCTCGGGGTCCGTAACGTGATAGGCAAAGACGGTGGCGCCTTCCGGATGGGCATTGACGTGTGCTAGTTTTTTGGGCAGGCCATGACCGTAAAAAATATTATCGCCCAGTATCAAAGTCACAGGGTCCTTGCCGATAAAATCCTTTCCGATGGTAAAGGCTTGCGCCAGCCCATCGGGGGAGGGCTGGACAGCGTAGGAAATATTGAGCCCCCACTGGCTCCCATCGCCCAGAAGGTGCTCGAAACGGGGAGTGTCGTCTGGGGTGCTGATGATCAGGATATCCCGAATATCCGCCAGCATGAGGACGCTCAAGGGATAATAAATCATCGGTTTATCGTAGATCGGCAAAAGCTGTTTGGAGACAGACAGTGTCACAGGATAAAGGCGTGTGCCAGAGCCCCCTGCCAGAATGATGCCTTTGCGTTTGGGAAGAATCATGATTTTAGGGCTCCAATACTTCGTTCAGCATCCGTTTTACGCCGTTTTGCCACGAGGGAAGCTGTAATTCAAAGGTTTTTTGTATTGTTGTTGTATCAAGGCGCGAGTTGTGAGGCCGTTTTGCCGGTGTTGGAAAATGTGCGGTTGGGACGGGTTTGATGGTGTGTGGCTGGATTTTTAGCGTGACATTTTTTTGCCGTGCAATTTCCAGAACAAATCGTGCGTAATCAAACCATGTGGTTTCGCCGCCTGCGGCCAGATGATAGAGTCCTTGTGCTTTGGGGTCTTTCAGGGCTGTACGAATGCAATGGGCCGTGACATCGGCCAGAAGGTCTGCACCGGTTGGTGCGCCGGTCTGGTCATTGATGACGGTCAAGGCCTCACGCTCCATGCCGAGGCGGAGCATGGTTTTGGCAAAATTGTTGCCCCGTGCACCGTAAACCCAGCTTGTGCGGAAGATGAGGTGGTGGCATCCGGAATCTTGGATGGCCGTTTCGCCGTCCCGTTTTGTTAGGCCGTAAAAATTGATGGGTGCGGTGGGGTCGGTTTCTTTCCAGGGTGTCTGGCCTGTTCCATCAAACACGTAATCTGTAGAATAATGGACCAGTAAGGCGTCGTGACGTCGGGCTTCTTCCGCCAGAAAGTGTGGGGCATGTGTATTGATGGCACGCGCCGTGTCTTGATCACTTTCGGCCTTGTCTACGGCGGTGTACGCACCAGCGTTGATAATGACAGAAGGTTTGAGCGTACGGATAGTTTGAATCACTGCATCAGGCTGGCTCAAATCGCCGCTTAAACCGTCTTGTCCGGCCCGTGTCAAGGCCACAAGCGGTGCTAACGGCGCACACGCGCGTTGGAGTTCCCACCCGACCTGACCGTTTGCACCCAGAATCAAAAAGGTCATGACGCTTCCTTTTTGTACTGGTGATCGATCCAGTTTTTATACGCGCCGCTGGTGATATTTTCCAGCCAGCCTGCCTGCTCCAGATACCATGTGATCGTTTTGGCAATGCCGGTTTCAAAAGTTTCTTTGGGTTTCCAGCCGAGTTCTTTTTCAATCCTTTCAGCGTTGATGGCATAACGGCGGTCGTGGCCCGGGCGGTCTGTCACGTGTGTAATCTGGGTTTTATAGGATGCTTTGTCTGTACGGGGGCGTTGCTGGTCCAGAATATCACATATAATATGGACGATATCCAGATTGGCTTTTTCATTCCAGCCGCCGATATTGTACGTCTCCCCTATTGTGCCGTTTTTAAGAACCGTGCGGATGGCGTCGCAATGATCTGTGACGTACAGCCAATCCCGAATTTGTTGCCCGTCGCCATAGATCGGCAGGGCTTTCCCTGACAGGGCATTGACGATCATGAGTGGGATCAGTTTTTCGGGAAACTGATAAGGGCCATAATTGTTGGAACAGTTTGTCGTTAAAACCGGCAAGCCAAAGGTATGGTGCCAAGCGCGTACGAAATGATCCGAAGCGGCTTTGGAGGCCGCGTACGGGCTGTTGGGTTCGTACGGGTTGGTTTCTGCAAAGGGGGGCGCGTCTTTTGACAGCGTGCCGTAGACTTCATCGGTGGAAACATGGAGAAAACGGAACTCTTCGGGTCTATTCTGGGCATTGTAATACGTGCGTACAGCTTCCAGCAGACGAAATGTACCAAGTACATTGGTTTCCACAAAATCCTCTGGCCCGTGAATGGAACGATCCACATGGGATTCAGCGGCAAAATTGATAACCGCACGGGGCTTGTGGGTTTGTAAAAGCTTTTTGATTAAGGCGGTATCCCCAATATCTCCTTGTATGAATATATGGCGCGGATTGTTTTTCAGGCTATCCAGATTTTCGATATTTCCGGCATAGGTGAGCTTGTCCAGTGTAATAACAGGCGTTTTTTCATGGGTCATCCAGTCCAGAACAAAATTGGAGCCAATAAAGCCTGCCCCGCCGGTCACCAGAACGGGAGCAGAATTTTGAGGAGGCATAGCGCACAATCCTTTTCGGTTTTTTTGATCAACATATATAAAAGACTATATCGCAACAGCCTTCCATGGGCAGTCTTATAGAGGGATTGACAGGAAATGTCTATATGAGATTTTGATTTCGTAAAATATTTTACGAATCACCGTAGCGATTTTGCTCCAGATCTGAAAAGCGAGTCAGATTAGGGTCAAAATACATTTTAACGGTCCCGATCGGGCCGTGACGCTGTTTGGCGATGATACATTCGCCGATATTATGAGCCCGTTCCATGCTTTCCTGCCACTTCATGTATTTTTCTGTGCCGGGTTCGGGTTCGGAGCGGGAGAGGTAATATTCCTCGCGGTAGACGAACATCACCACATCGGAGTCCTGTTCGATGGATCCGGATTCCCGCAAATCGGACAGCATCGGGCGCTTGTCTTCCCGTTGTTCCACGGCCCGTGACAGCTGGGACAGAGCCAGAACAGGGATTTCGAGTTCCTTGGCAATGGCTTTGAGGCCTCTCGTAATTTCAGAAATTTCCAGCACACGGTTTTCCGAGGACTGCCGCCCGCCGTTCCCGCGCAGGAGCTGGAGGTAATCCACCACCAGCATATCCAGCCCGTGCTGGCGCTTGAGCCGCCGCGCCCGAGTCCGGACCGCCCCGATAGAGAGTGCAGGCGTATCATCGATATAAAGCGGGACCTGACTCATTTTCTGTGAGGCCGCGACAAAGGCTCTAAAATCATCCTGCCGGATCATCCCCTTGCGGATGGCATCGCCGGAAATGCCCGATTGCTCGGATAAAATACGGGTGGCAAGCTGGTCGGCAGACATTTCGAGCGAGAAAAAGGCTACCCGCCCCCCTGATTTTCCGCCGCTTTCTGAAAAGGCCTTGGCGGCATTAAAGGCAAAATTGACGGCCAACGCTGTTTTCCCCATAGAGGGGCGGCCTGCTAAAATCAATAAATCCGATTTTTGAAACCCGCCGAGCTTTTTATCCATATCGATCAGGCCGGAAGTTACCCCCGTGACATGTCCATCGGCCTTATAGGCCTTTTCCGCCAGTTCAATCGCCGTCAGGACGGAATCCCTCAAGGTGATGAAGCCGCCCTTGACCTCTCCGCTTTCTGCCAGCTCGAACAAACGTGATTCGGCTTCTTCGATGGTATCTTGCGCATCCGCCTCCAGTGTATGCTGAAACGACTGATTGACGATTTCCTCCCCCAGCGTGATCAGTTCACGGCGCAGATGCAGTTCATAAATCGCTCTGGCATATTCTTCTGTGTTCAGGACACTGACAACGCTCGCCGCCAGATCCGCCAGATAACCAGCGCCCCCGACATCTTTCAGGTCTGCGTCTTTTTCAAAGTAGTTTTTCAAAGTGACGGGGGAGGCATTCTGGCCTCTGTCGATAAATGTCAGAACGGCTTCGTAAATGCGCTGGTGGGCGGGCATAAAGAAATGGCGGGCTTTCAGGAAATCTGAAATCTTTTCCAGTCCGCGGTTATCAATCAGAAGAGCGCCCAGCAAGCCCTGCTCTGCATCCTGATTATGTGGTAAAATCCGGTAGGCCGGTCCTTGTGTCTCTTGGGTGGTGGGCGCAACTTTGAAAGCAAGATCGTGAATCATAGGGCAGATAGTATCACTGGAAAAGAGGAAAAGACCAGAGGAATACGGAAGGGGTGCATGTGGATAACGGGGACAGGCTTCCTATTCCAGTAATTCCAGAAGCTTTGTTTCTTCGTCTGTCATATACCATGGGGCACTATAGGAATAAATTTTTTTATAAGGCGTTTTAGGGGTCTCAGGCGCAGGGATCTCAAAAGCCAGAAAGGCGATGTCCCCGACCAAAGGCCAAAAAGGGATTGCATCGACCAGAACAGGTGTTTTCATATCGGCCTTCAAGGGTCTGATGCGCAGTTTTAAGCGTGCTGTTAACGGCGTGTTCGTCTTAAAGAGCGGCTTGAGCGTTTCATACTGTTTTTGATCCAGTGTCACGCTCTTGTAGGCGGCGATATCTTTGATGACCAGTGCAATATTATCTGCACCATAAGGGAAGGGGAAGTACAGGATCTCTTCGCGTTCGGTTTCCGGAAAGTGAAACGTCAGGACAGGGCGTGAGCTGTCTTGCGAAAGCGCGAGGGTGATCGGGGCATACACTTTCAGAAAATCCTTATGTGCGTCATAGGTTCCAAAGCCCCACTTCAGACGAATCTCTTCTTCGGCATAGGTTTGTTGCCGGCGCTCTTCGGACAAGCCTTCTGTCGCAAGGTATTTGGAAGACGCCATGATCCATTGATCATAATCAGGGGGCTCTTGCAGAAGCTTGAAGAACGCAAAGATCGGGCGTTCCTGATCATTGACAGAAAGGGCCGCACAGGAGATTTCAGGAAAGCCGATGGCAAAGGCCATTAAAAATAAAAAAAACCGCACGATGCCCCTTTTAAAAATTACCCTGCCGGACGATTCTACCATAAAATAAAAAAATGGAAGATGAAAAAAACACCACAAAACCGCCACAAAAGACAGAAGAACAAACATTATGGGAGCGTGTCATGCAGGATGTGACACCCTTGCCGAAAGTCAAAACAGTTTCCGCGCCGGAGGTTAAGCCGCCTCTCAGTCCCAAGCCCCGCAAGAGGAACACGGCCGGCGTACCACATGCGAATCACTCTGTTGCACGCAAAGATCCTGTCGTATCACAGGGACTGGATCGTAGGACGGATGAAAAGCTCCGGAAAGGGAAAATGCCGATCGAGGCCAGACTGGACTTGCATGGGCATACGCGCCGCACCGCGCAAGATGCCCTGACACGGTTTATTCTGGAATGCTATCATACGCAAAAACGCTCTGTTCTGGTGATTACGGGCAAGGGGCAGGAAGATCCTTTATGTTCCGGTAAGGGCGTCTTGAAACAGGCGGTGCCGGAGTGGCTTTCCGAGCCCCCATGCCAGTCTCTTATCCTTAAGACCTATCCGGCCCGTCCGCGTGATGGCGGGAGTGGCGCGCTGTATGTCCTTTTGCGCCGGAAGCGGGATATATAGCCAAACCAATTCATGTTGATTCAGCGTTACTTCGTTGCTTATGTACCCTTTGTTGTACAGTGCGCTCCTTGTGCCTTGTCTCAAAATAAATTGGTTTGGCTATAGAACGCTCTACAAAATAAACTTGCTCAAATCAGCTGATTTCATGAGGCCATCGGCGTGCTGACGGACATACTCTGCCGTAATGGAGAGGGTCTGTCCTTTTTGGTCGCTGGCCGTGAAGCTGATGTCTTCGAGCAGTTTTTCCAGAACGGTATGAAGTCTGCGTGCGCCGATATTGACGACCTGTTCATTCACGTCAAAGGCCAGCTTGGCGATTTCGTCAATGGCGGGTTCTTCAAAGGTCAAGGTGACGTTTTCCGTGCCGATCAGGGCAACATATTGTTTGATCAGGCTGGCCTCGGTTTCTTTGAGAATCCGTTTGAAATCCTCGATTGTCAGGGCACGCAGTTCTACCCGAATCGGCAAACGGCCCTGAAGCTCGGCCAAAAGATCGGAAGGCTTGGCGTAATGAAAAGCGCCGCTGGCAATAAACAAGATGTGATCTGTCTTCACGGTGCCGTGCTTGGTTGTGACGGTTGTGCCTTCGATCAAGGGCAGGAGATCGCGCTGGACCCCTTCGCGGGAGACATCCCCGCCCCGTGCATCCGAACGGGCGGCGATTTTGTCAATTTCATCCAGAAAGACAATCCCGTTTTGTTCGACCAGCTGGAGGGCAATGGACGTGACCTTTTCTTCATCCAGAAGCTTGTCCGCCTCTTCGGTCATGAGAATATCATAGCTTTCATCGACCCGCATTTTTTTGCGTTTTTTGCGTTCGCCGAAGGATTTTCCAAAAATATCATTCATATTGAGCATGGACATCGAAGCCCCTGGCATGCCTGGGATATCCATCATCTGGGCAAAGGGATTGGAATTGTCATTGACTTCAAGCTCGATCTCCCGTGTGTTCAGCTCTCCGGCCCTGAGCTTGTTCCGGAAGCTTAAGCGGGTCCCGTCGCCTGCTGTTTCCCCGACCAGAATATCCAAAATACGTTCTTCCGCATACACTTCAGCTTGTGCCTGAACGGTTTTGCGCATGGTATCGCGGGTCATGTGAATGGCGGTTTCCACAAGATCACGGATAATGGATTCCACGTCCTTGCCGACATAGCCGACTTCGGTAAATTTTGTGGCTTCAACCTTTACGAAAGGCGCTTGGGCCAGTTTGGCCAGCCTGCGGGCAATTTCTGTTTTTCCTACGCCCGTAGGGCCAATCATCAGGATATTTTTAGGGTAGACTTCCTCCTGCAGGGCCGGATCGAGTTGCATGCGCCGCCAGCGGTTGCGCAGGGCAATGGCTACGGCCTTTTTGGCTTCGTCCTGTCCGATAATAAACCGGTCAAGCTGAGACACGATTTCTTTCGGGGTCAAGGAGGGAATATCAAGAATTTCTGTATGTTCTGGTTTCAATGACATGATGTTTCAAAGGGTTGGGGTCAGGGGCGGCTAGAGTTCTTCGATAAGGATGTTGTTATTGGTGTAGACGCAAATATCGGCCGCAACCTGCATGGCCCGTTCTGCAATGTGATGGGCGGTGAGATCAAGGTCGATCAGGGCGCGGGCGGCGGCGAGCGCATAATTGCCGCCTGAACCGATTCCGATAATGCCGTCCTGTGGCTCCACGACATCGCCCGTGCCTGTGAGGATAAGAGAGGTTTCGGCGTTACACACGGCCATGAGGGCTTCGAGGCGGCGCAAATATTTATCGGTGCGCCAGTCCTTGGCCAGTTCCACGCAGGCGCGGGTGAGCTGGCCTGGATGGGCTTCGAGTTTGGCTTCCAGCCGTTCAAACAAGGTAAAGGCATCTGCCGTGGCGCCCGCAAAGCCTGCGATAATCTCATTGTTTTTGCCCAGACGCCGGACCTTGCGGGCATTGGACTTTAGGATCGTGTGCCCCATAGACACTTGCCCGTCTCCGGCCACAACGACCTTCCCGTTTTTCCGAACGGATAAAATGGTGGTGCCCCGCCATTTCTGGGCATTGGCGTAATCATGTGCGCTGTCAAACATGGCAATAGGATATGGGGGCATCGGGTGTATAAGTCAAGAGGGGAGTGGGGCGGAAGGTTTTTCAGAGGGCTCTAAAATCCGGATATACAGGGCCAGCAGGATAAAAAGACCCAGCCACCAGCCTTGCCACAGGCCGTAACTGATAGCGGCGGACCCAAATGCCGCCATGAACAGGCCCAGAGACAGGCGCTGAAAAGGGGGCTTTTGTTTTTGGAGAGTCTGGAGGATAAACACAAAAAATCCTGCCCCTGTTACAATCCCCAACACACCGAATTCTATCCAGATCTGAAGCACGAAATTATGGGGATGCAGGACGTGATCAAGGGGGTTATAGAGCATTTGCGTTTCAAAATGTGGGATATCCCGCGTCGCTTCGAGCCCAAAACCATAGAAGGGATTTTCAAGCGCTTTGCGGGCGATGAAATCCCAAATTTCCATGCGGTCCGAGGCATAGCCACGGGACAGCCATGTGCTGTGTTTGGCTCCACTGGCCAGTACGGCAAACATATATTGGGCAATCCACGGGGCGCCAAGCATTCCGGTGATTATCAGGCTTTTCAAAGCCGTCCATGCGGGTGTGAAGCGCACGGGGAACAGCACAAAAAATGCCGCCCCGATTATAAAAGAGAGCTGGGCTGACTGGCTTTCCGTTTTATACAACAGCGCTATGGTAAAAAGTGCGAGCAGACCAAGAATTCCGCCTTGTTTCACCGGCGACCAGAATGTCTGGCGCACACACCACAAGGCAGGAAACACCATAAAAACATGGCTGACGATACTACGGTTCAGGCGGGAAAGATTGAGGGGTTCAGGATCTGACTCATGAAAAAGATCATACACCGGCCCGTTTGCATATAAGTCAAGGAGCGTGATACTCATCCCGAGCATACAAGCGAAAGGAAAGAGCTGGATGAAAAGCCTTTGAACAGGTGTCCGTAGAGTCTCGCTTGTCAAAAGCCCCAGAACCATCAACCCTGAAAACAATACGAAGCCGATTCGCAGGGCTCGTATGAGTGTTTCGGATCCGCCCACAGCCCACAGGGTACTTAGGGCACACAGGCCCACGATCCCGCAATACCAGAGGGTGAGGGATTTTGAAAACGCAGGCCATTGGGCGCGGGAAAGCCGGTACAGCACAAGGCCCCCCAGTCCGATCACGCCGGGGGCAAAGGCCAAAAAGCGCGGGGCAATCGCAGAAATCAGGGGGATGCTACACAGGCTCAAAACCACAAAGGCTGGGAACAAACGGCCTGCCAGAGTACAGGGCAAAGGGGGTTGAGACATCATCCCGCTATATAAAAGATAAAACTGTTACTGATCAAGCGGGGATACAGGCTCTTTTGATTTCTCTTGCGTCAAAGGGCCTTGCACAGCGGGATCATATTCCAGATATTCCGGTGGGCCAAAGGGCATGGCCTTGGGTTTGTCTCGGGGGTCTCCTGCCGCAGGGGTAATATTTTCAAGGTTTTGTGTTGAGTCTTCTGCAAGGGCTGGCGGGGCGCTGTCACCAAAACGGGCCCCGAAATCGTCTGCCGCATGGGCCACAGGGCTCAGACACAGTACGAAGACTATTATGAATACACTGCGCATAACAACTCCTTTGGCCATGGTTCGAGGCTTCACGGGGGGACTGTATCATAAGGTTTACCTTATGGCAACTTAAAAAACCTGTCAGCAAGGTACGGTCGCACATACCACACCCTAACGCCCCTTCGTTCTTTCCACACTGGTCACGCATGGCGTGGCGCGGAGCGCGGCGATAATGTTGTTGAGATGCTTCGTATCGTGGACGTAAATATCGAGGAAGATTTCCCAGAAATCCAGTGAACGGTTTGTGATTTTCAGATTGGTGATATTACCGCCATTGGCCCCCACAACCGTTGAAAGGGTCCCCAGTGCGCCAGGCTCGTTCTGGAAGGTAATATCGATCCGGCCAATATGGGCTTCGGGCGCATCGGGTCCATCGCCCCACGAGACATCCAACCAGCGCTCGGGCGTATCGGCAAAAGTTTCCAGTGTTTCGCAATCAATCGTATGGATCGTGACGCCCTTGCCTGTTGTTACAATCCCTACGATCCGGTCGCCCGGGAGCGGGTGACAGCACCGCGCAAAATGCATGGCCATGCCCGGGATAAGACCTTTGATGGGAACGGGCGTGTCCTTGTCATGGCTGGGTTTGAAAATCGCGGCCTGATCCATCTCCGTGGAGGGCCGTTTGACCATCTCTGTTTTATGGGCCGGAAAAATAGTTTTGAAGGCTTCGCGCGCGACCAGCAATCCAGAGCCGATACGGGCATACACATCCTCGTTGGTTTCAGCCTTGAGTTGTTTGAGAATGCCTGTGACTGCTTTTTCCGTGAATTCATAGCCCTCTTGCCGGAAAATTTTCTGGAGCATCGCCTTGCCGAGCTGGGCGTATTCATCCCGTTGCTGGTTGCGGATAAATTTCCGGATATGGGAGCGGGCCTTGCCTGTGACCACAAAACGTTCCCATGTGGGGGAGGGATTTTGGGTTTTGGAGGTGATGACCTCGACCTGATCCCCGTTGGCCAGCTTTGTGTTGAGGGGCGCAATTTTTCCGTTGATTTTTGCCCCGACACATTTGTCGCCGATATCGGAATGGATGGCATAGGCAAAATCAACGGAGGTGGCGCCTGACGGGAGCTCGATCAAATCACCTTTGGGTGTAAAGGCGTAGACCTGATCCTGAAACAACTCCATCTTGGTGTTTTCCCAGAAATCCTCGGGCTGTTGTTCCTGTTCCAGAATTTCCAGAAGCTCCCGAAGCCAGCGATATTTTTTCACATCCTTGGTCGAGGGCTTGTTGCCGTCCTTGTAGGCCCAGTGGGCGGCAATGCCCATATCGGCCTGATAGTGCATATCCTGTGTGCGGATCTGAATTTCGATTCTCTGGCGCATCGGCCCCATGATGGTGGTGTGGATGGATTGGTATCCATTGGGCTTGGGGGTCGAGATATAATCCTTGAACCGGCCTGGCACCGAAGGATAGCGGCTGTGCATCAGGCCTAGAACCACGTAGCATTCTGGAATATCCTTGACCACGATCCGGAACGCCATGATATCGGAGAGTTGCTCGAACGCGACATTTTTGCGTTGCATTTTTTTCCAGATGGAATAGCCGGTTTTCTCGCGCCCTGTGATTTCGGGATGTATATCCGAAGATTCCAGAAGCTTTTGCAGTTCTTCAATAATATTTTTGACGAGATCCGTGCCCTCTTTTCTCAAAAAAGCCAGACGGTTGAGAATGCTCATTCTGGCTTCGGGGTTGAGTTCCGCAAAAGCCAGATCCTCAAGTTCCGTTTTCATGGCATGCACGCCGATCCGTTCAGCCAGCGGGACATAAATTTCCAGTGTTTCCAGCGCAATCCGGCGGCGTTTTTCAGGTTTTTGTATGCCCCCTATTGTGCGCATATTGTGAAGGCGGTCCGCCAGCTTGACGATCAGGACACGGATATCCTCGGACATGGCCAGCAAAAGTTTGCGGAAATTTTCCCCCTGCTTGCCTTCAACCGTTTTGCTTTCAATCCGTGTCAGTTTGCTCACACCATCGACCAGATCCGCGACTTCCTGTCCGAATTTTTTTTTCAGGTCCTCGTAGGTGGCATCGGTATCTTCGATCGTGTCGTGGAGAATGGCTGTCAGGATACTGGCCACATCCATTTTCATATCCGCCAAAATCATGGCGACTTCCACCGGATGGGTGTAATAAGGTTCGCCGGATGCGCGCACCTGTCCTTCGTGCATCGCTTTGGCGTACTTGATGCCATCTTCGATAATTTTTGAATCCAGCGTCGGGTTGTAGTGTTTGACCTGATCAATAAGCGGATAGGGGTGACTCATGGAAGGATGACGGCTTTTGTTCTTAAAAGGTTAGGGACCCATCATGCCTGAAACCAGAGCAAAAACCAAAGAAAATTTAGGAATTTTATCAAAGGAACAAGAGGACATATCCTCGGAATTTTCGATTTCAAACAGCAGAAAAGTTTCGTATGATGCGTTTTTTAAAAATGCTAAAACAGATATAATGACTTTAACAAGGAGGATATCGTCCTTAAGTCTAGCGTTACCCCCGCCGCTTGGCGACAGCCAAGCTGAAAGTGCGGGATGAGGGTGCGGAGGGAGATGTTTTATTGTAATCACTATACACAACATTACGAAATGGTATGAAGATGTTTCAGGCGCAACCTGTTGTCATGCAGATTATTCCGGAACTGGGCGCTGGCGGGGCCGAACAGGGCTGTATTGATATTGCCGCCCATTTGGTGGCAAATGGGGCGAAGGCTTTGATTGTTTCCCATGGCGGGGCGCGGGTGAAAGAGCTGACCCGTATCGGTGCCACGCATATTTCTTTGCCGGTCCATTCAAAAAACCTGTTTGTGATCTGGAAAAATATTTATGCACTCCGCAAGTTGATCGACCGGCATGGCGTGCATATTGTCCATGCCAGAAGCAGAGCGCCTGCCTGGAGTGCCTATTATGCGTGTCAAAAAACAAAAGCGCACTTCATGACAACGTGTCATGCGCCATACAACATTCACAACGAATCCAAGCGGTTTTATAACAGTGCCATCGTCAGGGGAGAGATTGTCATTGCGATTTCCCGTTTTGTTGCGCGGTATTTGCAGGAAAATTATGGGCTGGAGCCCGCGAAAATCCGCCTTATTCCCCGTGGTATCCCCTTAGAGCGCTTTCACCCCACAGCCGTGACGCCCGAGCGTATGATTGATCTGGCAAGAGGCTGGCGCATTCCCGATGGGGCCAATATTGTCATGTTGCCCGGGCGTTTGACGCGCTGGAAAGGGCATCATGTTTTGATCGAGGCGATGGCGCAAATGGACCGGAAAGATTTATTCTGTGTCATGATCGGGTCGGATCAGGGCCGGAAAGAATACCGGAGCGAGCTGGAAAAAACAATTCGGGACAAAGGCCTTGCGGGCCGTGTGCGGATTGTGGATCATTGCAGGGACATGCCGGCGGCGTATATGATGGCAACAGTCGTTGTATGCCCTTCGACCGATCCGGAAGGGTTTGGCCGTGTGCCTGTGGAAGCGCAAGCGATGGGACGACCGGTTATTGCATCGGATCATGGCGGGGCGCAGGAAACGATTATTGCAGGGGAAACAGGCTGGCTGGTTCCTCCTTCTGATCCGGCGGCGTTGGCGAGGGCTATACAGGATGTTTTGCAATTAACACCTCTTGAGCGCGTCAAACTGGCAACCCGCGCCATGGCGCATGTGGCGGCGGACTTCACGAAGGAGCAGATGGCCGAGGCCACGCTGGCCGTGTATGCCGAACTCTTGCAGGGGCAGGTTTTCCAGCCTTCTCCCCTGCCCGCGCGGCCATTGCGATCTGTGGGTGTGGTGTGAAAAACCCTGAAAATATTCTGGTGATCAAACTGGGGGCTCTGGGTGATTTTATTCAGGCGCTGGGCCCCATGGCGGCTATCCGGCGGCACCATCCGGCGGCCCGTATCACCCTTTTGACAACCAAGCCGTTTGCCGTGTTTGGGCAGGATTGCGGTTATTTCGATGCGGTCTGGATTGATCAAAAACCGCGCGTTCTGGACGCGCGTGGCTGGTGTGATTTGGCAAAACAGCTTCGGCGTGGGGCGTTTCACAGGGTATATGATTTGCAGAATAACGACCGGACGCGCTGGTATTTCAAAATAGTGTCATGGGGCGGTGCGCCCGAATGGGTGGGGGTTGTGCGGGGGGCTTCACACCGGAATAGCTCTCCCGAGCGCATTAAAGGTCGGGCTTTTGACGGCCATGTGCAGACTTTGGAGCTGGCTGGTATCACGGGCATTACGCGTGATACGCTGGAGTGGATGCAGGCGGATTGTTCCACTTTGGGCCTTCAGCCCCCTTTTGTCTTGCTGGTGCCCGGGAGCTCTCCCGCGCATTTGCAAAAACGCTGGCCTGCCGCACAGTATGGGGTTTTGGCGCACCGTCTTTCTACAAAAGGATTTCAGCCTGTTGTGCTGGGCGCGCAGGCGGAACAAGATCTGGCCCATGAGATTGTAACCCTGTGTCCTTCTGCGCGGGATCTCACAGGCCGGACCGTGTTTGCGCATATTGCAACCCTTGCGCGGGGGGCTGTGGGGGCCGTCGGGAATGATACGGGGCCGATGCACCTGATTTCTGCAACGGGATGCCCTAGTCTGACCTTGTTTTCCGGCCACAGCAATCCGGCCCGCCATGCGCCGGAAGGGCCCTGTGTACAGGTGTTGCAGTCGGAGATGTTAGAGGATTTGAGTGTGGAAGATGTTTTCAAGGGTTTGGAAGATATCCTCAGACCGCTACCGGCGCTTTGATGTGCGGGTGGGCGGTATAGCCCTCCAGCGTGAAGTCCTCGTACTTGAAATCAAACAGGTCCGTCACGGCGGGATTAAGGCGCATAGTGGGCAAAGCATATGGTGTGCGGGAGAGCTGTTCGCGGGTTTGCTCCATATGGTTGTTATACAAATGCGCATCGCCGAACGTATGGATAAATTCCCCGTATTGCAGACCCGTGACTTGCGCCACCATCATCGTCAGCAAGGCGTAAGAGGCGATGTTGAACGGCACACCCAGAAAAATATCCGCGCTTCGCTGGTAAAGCTGGCAGGAGAGTGCCCCGTCCGCCACATAAAACTGGAAAAAGCAATGACAGGGCGGCAAAGCCATGTGCGGGATATCGGCCACATTCCACGCGCTGACAATCAGCCTGCGGTCATCGGGGTTGGCTTTGATTCGCGCTAATAGCCCCGTGATCTGGTCGATAGTCTGCCCGTTCGCGCCGGTCCATGACCGCCATTGGTGGCCGTAGACGGGCCCCAGATTACCAGCTTCATCCGCCCATTCATCCCAGATTTTCACGCCATGGTCCTGCAGATACCGGATATTCGTATCGCCCTTTAAAAACCACAGGAGTTCGTGAATGATAGAGCGCATATGGCATTTTTTGGTGGTCACAAGGGGAAACCCTTGAGCCAGATCAAAGCGCATTTGATACCCAAAGACAGAGCGCGTCCCCGTCCCCGTCCGGTCTTCCTTGGGGGTGCCGTGCGCCAGAACATGCCGCATGAGATCAAGATAGTGTTTCATGGGGCCGTAGTATAAAGTGGAAAAGGGGCACTTCCAAGAGGCGGTCTCAAGAATTCTTTGTAAAAAACAGGAATGTAGGATATAGTGAAGCTATCAGCCTTCGGGCTGGTTATGACGCTAGACGTGGTTGTAGAATAGACGTCGTGGACCCGGGGGCAGTACCCGGCGACTCCACCAGCATCCGTGGTTTGTCAAAAACGGCGGATTCCGGCGGGGTCGAAACAGGATCGACACGCGTGACAAAGGCAATATACGGCGTCCGGCATGATACCGCCGTTATCGGGTCAAAATCATAAATGCAAACGATAACTTTGCGTTCGTAGCCGCCAACGACAACTCTGTTGCCGCTGGTGAAGGTCGTAAAGCCGCCTAATTCGGGTGGTAGCGACGCTACAAATCAATCCCTGGGAAATTAACGTTTCTCAGGTGGGGCTTGGTGGTTGCCTCGCAACAGAAAACCACCATTTTTTCTTTTGTCCGTGTTTTGAAAATCGTTTGGGGTCAGTGTCCGGCGCCGCCGCCCTTACCCATCATCCCCGCCCCTTTTTTTGTCATCCCCGCGCAGGCGGGGATCTGGTCTTTTTCAACGCGGAGTTCCGAAGACGCGGAGAGTTTTAAAATCCTGTCCTTCCTGCGCCCCGTTTTTGTCATTCTGAACGCAGTGAAGAATCCCTTTCCCGCCAGAGAGGATCCTTCGGGCTTTGCCCTCAGGATGACAAAAGCGCGGGGAGGACAGGAAGCGGGAGGAAGGCGCGGGGGCTCTATTAAAAAACAAAAATACGCCATAAATTATTCTATTAAGCATAATATATACCAAAAAATGTCATAAGAGGTGTGTTTTTGTGTCTTATTACAAAACCGAGTCCCCAGACGACTCTTTATTATAAGAATATCACAAATGAACACACGAAAGACTTGCGAAACGATTCATTTTATGGTACGTATCGTATCATAATAGAAAAACAGGAGGTTCCGCCATGTCTATGGAGAAAATGAGTGGTCTGAAATCCACACTGGCCGTCTCTGCCCTCACACTTTCTGGGTTGTTTATGCAGGCG